>NZ_JAALGE010000005.1 GCF_011057645.1 Marisediminicola senii
TGCAACCGGCGGGCAAGAAGCCGAGGGCCGCCCCGGACTGGTGGAGGGGCAGGCCCGCCGGGGCTGGGACAATCGCAGGATGAGCGACACCCGCAACACCCCACCGAGAGCCGGCGGCCGCGGCCCCGCCGCGCCCGACCGCGCCGCCGAGCGCAGCACCGTGCAACCTCCCAGGCGCGTCGCCTGGGAGGTCATGGAGGCGGTGCGCGAATCCGACGCCTACGCCAACCTGCTGCTCCCGGTGCGCCTCGAACGAGCCGGGCTGAACGGTGCCGACGCGGGCCTCGCCACGGAGCTCACCTACGGCACCCTGCGCATGCAGGGCTACTACGACCAGGTCATCGCGATCGCGGCCGGCCGCGACACGAGCAAGATCGACGCGCCGATCCTCGACGTGCTGCGCATCGCCTGCCACCAGCTGCTCTCCATGCGCACCGCCCAGCACGCCGCGGTCGACGAGGCGGTATCCCTCGCCCGCGAGGTGGGGTCGCGTTCCGCGACCGGGTTCGTCAACGGCGTGCTGCGCACCATCACCCGCACCGACCCCGCCGACTGGCACGACCGTGTCATGTCGACCCCGCGCAGCGACGACGAACGCCTCGCGAGCGAGTATTCGCATCCGGTGTGGATCGTCCGGGCGTTCCGGCGGTCGCTGGCCGCCGAGGGGCGCGAGGTCGAACTCGAAGACCTCCTCGCCGCCGACAACGTCGCACCGCGGGTCAGCCTGGTCGCCCTTCCGGGGCTCTCCACCGCCGACGACCTGCCCCGCAGCCGGTCCGCTGAGTACTCACCGATCGGCGTGGTCAGCGAGGGAGGCGACCCAGGCAGGTGGCCCGTCGTCCGCACCGGCAGGGCACGCGTGCAGGACGAAGGCTCTCAGCTCGCCGCGCTCGCCGTCAGCCGGGCACGGCCGGCGACGCCGGGGGAGGCGTGGCTCGACATGTGTGCGGGCCCCGGCGGCAAGGCCGCGCTGCTCGCGGCGGAGGCATCCATCGCCGGCGCCACCCTGGTCGCGAACGAGGTCGTACCGGCCAGGGCGGAGCTCGTGCGCTCGTCGCTCTCCGCACTGCCCGACGCCCCCGAGGTCACGGTGCTCGACGGCACGAAGATCGGCGAAGCGATGCCCGAACGGTTCGACCGCATCCTCGTCGACGCGCCGTGCACGGGCCTCGGTGCCCTGCGTCGCCGCCCGGAGGCGCGCTGGCGCAAGCAGCCGTCCGACGTCGCGTCGCTGCAGGTGCTGCAGGCCGCCCTGCTGGCCTCCGCCGTCGCCGCCCTGAAGCCCGGCGGGATCGTCGCCTACGTCACGTGCTCCCCGCACCTCGCCGAGAGCAGGCTCATCGTCGACCAGCTCATCGGGCGCTCCGACGGCGAGGTGTCTCGGCTCGACACCGCCGCGGTGCTGCAGCAGGTCACGGTCGCGCCCCTCGACCTCGGCACCACGAGCGGGCACGTGCAGCTGTGGCCGCATCGCCACGGCACGGATGCCATGTTCATCTGCCTGCTGCAGAAGGCCGGCCAGCAGAGCGACCAGCCCGGCCACGCCGGCAGGGCTGGCTAGGCTCGATCCATGGTCGTTCGCATCAATCCCAGCATCCTCGCCGCCGACTTCGCGAACTTCGAGAGCGAGCTGCAGCGCATAGCGTCGGCGGACCTCGTGCACGTCGACATCATGGACAACCACTTCGTACCCAACCTGACGTTCGGCCTCACGATGGTCGAGCGCCTGCAGCAGGTGACCCCGCGCCCGCTCGACATCCATCTGATGATCGACGACCCCGACCGGTGGGCACCCGGGTACGCCGAGGCCGGGGCGTTCTCGGTGACATTCCATGCCGAGGCGGCGGCCGACCCCGTCGCGCTGGCCCGTCGGCTGCGATCGATCGGAGCCCGCGCGGGCATCGCGCTCAAGCCGGACACCCCGGTGGAGCCATACCTCGAGCTGCTGGCCGAGTTCGACCAGGTGCTCGTCATGACGGTGGAGCCCGGATTCGGCGGCCAGTCGTTCATGGAATCGACGATGCCCAAGCTCGGGGCCATGCGCTCCGCGATCGCGGCGTCGGGGCTCGACGTCTGGCTGCAGGTCGACGGCGGCATCACCGAAGAGACGGTCGTCACGGCGGCGGAGTCCGGGGCGGACACGTTCGTGGCTGGCTCGTCGGTGTTCCACGCCGATAACCCGGCCACCGCGATCGAGATCCTGAGGTCGGCGGCGTCTGCGCACTCGCACTGAGCGCAGCATCCACCCTGCCTGCCTGCCCTCCCTCGGTCTGCTTGGATGGTCGTATGACTAACAAGACCCGGTCAGCACAGCGTTGAGCCCTCCCTCGGTCTGCTTGGATGGTCGTATGACTGACAAGACCCGGTCAGCACAGCGTTGAGCCCTCCCTCGGTCTGCTTGGATGGTCGTATGACTGACAAGACGAAACCAGAAGTTGAACCATACGACGGCGGCGAGCCGACCGAGCTCGTGACCATCGACATCGAAGAGGGAACCGGCGAGGCCGCCACCGCAGGCGCGACCGTCGACGTGCACTACCTCGGAGTGGACTTCGAGTCCGGCGAGGAATTCGACTCCTCGTGGAGCCGCGGCCAGTCGGTGAACTTTCCACTGAAGCAGCTCATCGCGGGCTGGCAGGAGGGCATCCCCGGCATGAAGGTCGGCGGACGCCGCCAGCTGATCGTGCCCCCGGCCCTCGCCTACGGCCCCGCGGGAAGTGGCCACCGCCTCAGCGGGCGCACCCTGATCTTCGTGATCGACCTGATGGGCGTCAGCTAGCCACGAGCAGGTCATTCCGGGGCGCGCGGCACGCCGCCGCCCCGGGACCCGCCGCCCCACGGGAGCCTCGCGCCGGACCCGCGCCCGGCCCGCACCAGACCCCCGGCGCCGCACAGTACCCTTGAGCCTGTGAAAACGTTCGACGACCTCTTTGCGGAGCTGACCCACAAGGCCAACACCCGACCCGAGGGATCCGGCACCGTCCGCGAGCTCGACGCCGGGGTGCATTCCATCGGCAAGAAGATCGTCGAGGAGGCCGCCGAAGTGTGGATGGCCGCCGAATACCAGTCGACCGACGAGGCGGCCGAGGAGATCTCGCAGCTGATCTACCACCTGCAGGTGATGATGATCGCGAAGGGCCTCGAGCCCGCCGACATCTACCGGCACCTCTAGCAGCCAGCACTGCCGCAGTACCGGCACCACCCATCACCCGTTCCGGGTACCGACCACCTCGCCGCCCGAGGCGCGCGAGAGTAAAGAGCAACCATGCTGCGTATCGCAGTGCCCAACAAGGGCTCCCTCTCCGAGATCGCCGCCGACATGCTCGTCGAGGCCGGCTACACCGGGCGCCGCGACCCGCGCGCCCTCAACGCGGCCGACCCGCGCAATGGCGTCGAGTTCTTCTACCTCCGCCCGCGGGACATCGCCACCTACGTCGGATCCGGCGCGCTCGACGTCGGCATCACCGGGCGCGACCTGCTGATCGACTCCGGCTCCACCGCGCAGGAGATCACCAGCCTCGATTTCGGCGACTCGACGTTCCGCTTCGCCGGTCCCGCCGGGCGCTTCTCCGAGCTCACCGACCTCGAGGGCATCCGCGTCGCCACCAGCTACCCCGGCCTCGTGGGCGGGTTCCTCGCCCGCAACGGGGTCACCGCAGAGCTCGTGCGCCTCGACGGCGCCGTCGAGTCGGCGGTCAAGCTCGGTGTGGCCGACGCCGTCGCCGACGTGGTCGAGACCGGCTCGACGTTGCGCGCCCAGGGCCTCGAGATATTCGGTCCGGTGATCCTCGACTCGACGGCCGTGCTCATCAGCTCCGGAACCGGTACGCCAGGCATCGACACCCTGCTACGCCGCCTCCAGGGCGTGCTCGTCGCACGCCAGTACGTGATCATGGACTACGACCTGCCGGCGCGGCTCGTCGACGAGGCATCCACCATCACCCCCGGCCTCGAGTCGCCGACCGTCTCGCCCCTGCGCGACCCGGAATGGGTCGCCGTGCGCGTGATGGTGCTGCGGGTCGACACCAACCAGATCATGGACCAGCTGTACGCGCTCGGCGCGAAGGCGATACTGGTCAGCTCGATCCACGCCGCGAGGATCTGACCGTGTCGCTCGCCGTCCGAATCATCCCGTGCCTCGACGTCGCCGCGGGGCGCGTCGTCAAGGGCGTCAACTTCCTCAACCTCCGTGATGCCGGCGACCCGGTCGAACTCGCCGCCCGCTACTACGAGCAGGGCGCAGACGAGATCACCTTCCTCGACGTGACCGCGACCGTCGACGAGCGCGACACCATGTACGACGTCGTGACCGCCACCGCTGAGCAGGTGTTCATCCCGCTCACCGTCGGCGGCGGCGTGCGATCGGTCGAGCACGTCGCGAAGCTGCAGGCGCACGGCGCAGACAAGGTCGGCGTGAACAGCGCCGCAATCGCGCGCCCCGCACTGCTCAGCGAGATCGCCGACCGGTTCGGGTCGCAGGCACTCGTGCTGTCGCTCGACGTCAAGCGCGCGGGCGGCACGGACAGCGGCTGGGTGGTCACCACCCACGGCGGTCGCACCGCCACCGACATCGACGCCATCGCCTGGGCGCGCGAGGCCATCGAGCGCGGCGCAGGCGAGCTGCTCGTCAACTCGATCGATGCCGACGGCACCCGCAACGGCTTCGACCTCGAACTGATCCGCGCCATGCGCGAGGTCAGCAGCGTGCCCGTCATCGCCTCGGGCGGGGCGGGTGACGTGAGCCACTTCGCACCCGCCATCCAGGCCGGCGCCGACGCCGTGCTCGCGGCGTCGGTCTTCCACGACGCCGACCTCACCGTCGGCGACATCAAGCGGGAGCTCGCCGCGGCGGGCCTCACCACGAGATAACGCACCACGAGACAAGAGAACGCCACCATGCCAGAACTGCAGACCGACATCGACAGTGTGCTCGCGCGGGCGAGCTTCGACGGCAACGGACTGCTCCCTGCCGTAATCCAGCAGTGGGACACCCGCGAGGTGCTCATGGTCGGCTACATGAACGCCGAGGCCATGCGCCGGACCCTCACCGAGGGCCGCGTGACGTTCTGGTCGCGATCCAGGCAGGAATTCTGGCGCAAGGGTGACACCTCCGGCCACGCCCAGTACGTGAAGGATGCCGCGCTCGACTGCGACTCCGACGCGCTGCTGGTCTCCGTCGACCAGATCGGCGCCGCCTGCCACACCGGAGCGCACGCCTGCTTCGACGTCGACCCGCTCACCCCGGTGGTCGGCCTGGCCCCGGCTGCGCAGCCAGACGGTGTGGCGACCGCATGAACGACACCACGACCCGCGAGCAGTTCGACACGCTCCTCGACGGGCACCGCGTCGTCCCCGTCATCCGCGAGGTATTCGCCGACGGGGAGACCCCGATGGGCATCTACCGCAAGCTCGCGGCGGGCGAACCCGGCACCTTCCTGCTCGAGTCCGCGGAGCCGGGCGGCATGTGGACGCGCTTCTCGTTCATCGGCGTCTCGAGCTTCGGCGTATTGACCCAGGACGTGGATGCCGCCGTCTGGCTCGACTACGGACTCTCCGAGGCCCGCGCGCTCGGCGACGCGTGGCCGACCGCACCCCTCGAGGCCATCGCCCACCTCTACGCGCGCTGGGGCACCCCGCACATCGAGGGTCACCCGCCGCTCACCGGGGGGCTGGTCGGATTCATCGGCTGGGAGGCGATCCGGCAGATCGAACGCCTTCCCGACGTGCCGCCCGCCGACTTCGCGATCCCCGGCCAGGCCATGAGCTTCGTCTCCGAGCTGGTCGTCGTCGACCACCGCACCGGTTCGGTGCTGCTCATCGCCACGACGCTGAACGACGGGGCAGAGGCATCCACCCCCGACCTTCTCTGGGAGCAGGCGCAGGCCCGCCTCGACGCCATGCAGGCGAAGCTCGCCGCCCCCACCGAGGCGTGGCTCGCCGACGTCGACCTCACCACCATGCCGTCGCCGACCCCGCGCATCCGGCAGGAGGAATACCACGCCGCCGTCGAACGGTCGAAGCAGTACATCATCGACGGCGACGTGTTCCAGGTGGTCATCTCGCAGCGGTTCGACCACGAGATCACCGCCCACCCGATCGACGTCTACCGGGTGCTGCGCACGCTCAACCCCAGCCCGTACATGTACCTGCTGTCGCTGCACGAGCCGGGGGGAGAGCCGTACTGGATCGTCGGCTCGTCGCCCGAAGCGCTCGTCAAGGTCGAGAACGACCGGGTGTCGATGCATCCCATCGCGGGCTCCAAACCACGCGGCGCGACGCCCGAAGAGGACCAGGGCCTCGCCGACACGCTCGAGAACGACCCCAAGGAACGCGCCGAGCACCTCATGCTCGTCGACCTCGCCCGCAACGACCTGCTCAAGGTGTGCGCGCCTGGCTCGGTCGAGGTGACCGAATTCATGCAGGTCGAGCGATTCAGCCACATCATGCACCTGGTCTCCTCGGTCGAGGGCGACCTGCGGCCGGAGGCGTCGTCGATGGATGTCTTCACCGCGACCTTCCCGGCCGGCACCCTGTCTGGTGCCCCGAAACCCCGTGCCCTCCAGATCATCGACGAGCTCGAGGTCGCGCAGCGGGGTGTGTACGGCGGCGTGGTCGGGTACTTCGGCTTCGCCGGCGACCTCGACCTGGCGATCGCCATCCGCACCACCACGATCTCCCGCGGCGTCGCGCGCGTGCAGGCCGGCGCCGGGCTCGTCGCCGACTCCGACCCCGTCGCCGAGGGCCGGGAGACCCACGACAAGGCGGCTGCACCGCTCCGCGCGATCGCGGTCGCCAACGCCATGCGGCGGGTGACCTGAGTGAGCGGCGCACGCCTCAAGTCCATCGCCCTGATCGCGGGTATCGCTCTCGGGGGCCTCACCCTCATCTCGTGGACGCAGCAATGGTTCACCGTGACCCTCGTCGCCGACGAGCTCGGCGGCGGCAGCTTCGCCGTCGGGGGAGACATCGCCGCGGGTAGCCTCGCCGCCCTCGGACTGTCGTCGCTGGCCCTGGTGGGCGCGCTGTCGATCGCCGGCCGCCTCTTCCGCATCATTCTCGGCATACTCCAAGTGCTACTCGGAGCGACCGTCACGCTGACCGCGGTGCTCGCCACCACGAACCCCGTCTCGGCCTCTGCCGGGGCCGTCTCCGAGGCCACCGGTATCTCCGGAGCGGAATCCGTTGCCGCCCTCGTCGACAGCACAACCGCCACCCCGTGGCCATTCATCGCCATCGCGCTCGGCGTCGGTGCCGTGATTCTCGGCATCCTCATCGTCGTGACCTCCCCCCGCTGGCCGGACTCGGCCCGCAAGTACCAGGCCGTGCGCTTCGACCACGCCGACGGCGACACCGGGTCCGACACCGTCGACCCGTCTCGGTCCGCACGAGGCGCGGCGGGGCAAGCGGCCGTCGAACCCCGCACCGGCGCCCGCGCGAGCGACTCCCCGCCCGACGCCGTCGCCGACTGGGACGCGTTGAGCGACGGCTCCGACCCAACCGCCCGCTAGACTGAAAAGCCTGCCCGTCCCGACTTACAGGAGCGTCATGAGCGCCGACAACTCAGAGCCAGGCCACGGCAATTCGCCCGCCGCATGGACCGCAATCGTAATCATGCTGGTGGCGTTCTCCGTCGGCACGATCGCCTTCTTCTTCTCCATCGCGTGGCTCGTCTGGGCCTCCGCGGGGTTCGTGCTGATCGGACTCCTCGTCGGCAACGTCCTCGCCCGCATGGGCTACGGCGTCACCGGCGACAAGTCCTTCGGCAAGTCCCACTAGTCCGTGCTCGCCGATCTGACCGCCGGCTCCCTCGCCGACGCCCACGCGCGTCGTGAGCTCCTACCGCTCGCCGACGTCGAGGCGGCCGCGCTGGCCGCGCCTCCCGCCCTCGATGTGCTCGACCTTCTCGCCCCGGCCGAGCGCGTCAAGATCATCGCCGAGATCAAGCGCGCGAGCCCATCGCGCGGTACCCTCGCCGAGATCCCCGATCCCGCCGTGCTCGCGGCGGCGTACGAGACCGGCGGCGCCAGCGCCATCAGTGTGCTGACCGAGCAGCGCCGGTTCGGTGGCTCGCTCGCCGACCTCGAAGCCGTGCGCGACGTGGTCTCCCTGCCGGTGCTGCGCAAGGACTTCATCTCCGATCCCTACCAGGTGTTCGAAGCCCGCGCCGCGGGTGCCGACTTCGTGCTGCTCATCGTGGCTGCACTCGACCAGCCCACCATCGCGGAGCTCTATGCCCTCGCGCTCGACCTCGGCATGGCTGCCCTCGTCGAGACCCACAACGCCGATGAGGTGGCCAGGGCGGTCGACCTCGGCGCCGGCCTCATCGGCGTCAACGCGCGCGACCTCTCGACGTTCGAACTCGACCGCGACCTGTTCGGCACCCTCGCCGACCAGATCCCCTCCGGCGTCATCCGGGTGGCGGAATCCGCCGTTCTCACAGCAGAGGATGTTGCACACTATCGTCACGCCGGAGCCGACATCGTGCTCGTCGGCGAGGCCCTCGTCACCGGTGACCCCATCGACACCCTAGAAAGATTCCTGGACATCTCATGACCCTGTTGCGCAACGAAGTCGGTCCCTATTTCGGTGAGTACGGAGGCCGGTTCGTTCCGGAATCCATCATCCAGGCGCTCGACGAGCTCGACGCGGCCTACCAAACTGCGAAAGCCGACCCGGAGTTCCAGCGGGAGCTCGCCGAGCTGCACAAGACCTACACCGGCCGGCCGTCGATCATCACCGAGGTCACCCGCTTCGCCGAACATGCCGGCGGCGCCCGTATCCTGCTCAAGCGTGAAGACCTCAACCACACCGGTTCGCACAAGATCAACAACGTGCTCGGCCAGGCGCTGCTCGCCCGGGGGCTCGGCAAGACCCGCCTCATCGCCGAGACCGGCGCCGGCCAGCACGGCGTGGCCACCGCAACCGCGGCCGCGCTCTTCGGCATGGAGTGCCTGGTCTATATGGGCGAGGTCGACACCGAGCGCCAGGCCCTCAACGTCGCCAGGATGCGCCTGCTCGGCGCGACCGTGGTTCCCGTCACCGCCGGCTCCCGCACCCTCAAGGACGCCATCAACGAGGCCTACCGCGACTGGGTCGCCAACGTCGACTCGACGCACTACCTGCTCGGCACCGTCGCCGGCCCGCACCCGTTCCCCGCGATGGTGCGCGACTTCCACAAGGTCATCGGCGAAGAGGCCCGCGAACAGGTGCTCGCCCTCACCGGAAGCCTGCCCGACGCCGTCACCGCCTGCGTCGGTGGCGGATCCAACGCCATGGGAATCTTCCACGCGTTCCTCGACGACCCCGGCGTCGCCCTCATCGGCTACGAGGCAGCGGGCGAGGGTGCAAACACCCTCAAGCACGCCGCCACCATTACCAAGGGGCGCCCCGGCGTGCTGCACGGCGCACGCACCTACATGCTGCAGGACGACGATGGCCAGACCGTCGACTCGCACTCCATCTCCGCGGGACTCGACTACCCGGGCGTCGGACCCGAGCACGCCTGGTTGTCCGACATCGGGCGCGCTACCTACCTGCCCGTGACCGACGACGAGGCGATGAGCGCACTGCGCCTGCTCGCCCGCACCGAGGGCATCATCCCCGCCATCGAATCCGCCCACGCCCTCGCCGGAACGCTGGAGCTCGGAAAGACCCTGGGGCCGGATGCCGTCATCCTCGTGAACCTCAGCGGCCGCGGTGACAAGGACATGGAGACCGCGGGCAAGTACTTCGACATCCTCGACACCGAGCAGCTAGCCGCCGAAGCCGTCGGCGACGTGCCGGACGAATCCGGCGCCAGCGGAGACCTCGCGTGAGCACCGTCACCGGGAGCTCGGTCGAGCGCGCCATCGCCGCCCGCACCGCCGCCGGCAGCGGCGCCCTCATCGGCTACCTGCCCGCCGGCTTCCCCGATATCGACACGAGCATCGAGGCGGCCGTCGCCCTCGCGGAGAACGGCGTCGACGTCATCGAGCTCGGCTTGCCGTACTCCGACCCCGTCATGGACGGCCCGATCATCCAGCACGCCACCCAGCAGTCCCTCGCCGGCGGCTTCAAGCTGCGCCACGGCTTCGAGGTGATGGCCGCGATCACCTCGCGCGTCGAGGTCCCCGTCGTCTTCATGAGCTACTGGAACCCGGTCGTGCAATACGGCACGGAGCGGTTCGCCGACGACATGGTCACCGCGGGCGGTGCCGGCATGATCACGCCGGACCTGATCGTCGATGAGGCAGCCGCGTGGCTCGCCGCATCCGAGCGCACCGGCCTCGACCGCATCTTCCTCTCGGCGCCGTCGTCGACCGAGGATCGCCTGCGCTCCGCCGTCGAGCACAGCCGCGGGTTCGTCTACGCGGTCTCCACCATGGGCATCACCGGGGCACGGCAGGACGTCGACATCGCCGCCAAGGCGCTGGTCGCCCGGCTGCGCGCCGTGGGCAGCACGAGCGCCTGCGTCGGGCTCGGCATCTCCTCCGCCGACCAGGTACGCGAAGTGCTCGGCTACGCCGACGGCGCCATCGTCGGCTCGGCACTGGTTTCGGCCCTGCGCGACGGGGGAGTGCGCGGCGTCGCGTCGACCGCGGCCAGCCTCGCCGCCGGCACTAGGCTCTGACCTAGCCGTCGGCGCCCCGGGCGCGCCACAGGCGTGCCCCGCCCGCGTCGTACCCCGCAGCAGTTCGCAGCAACCCCAGCAGAAAGGCGACCAGTCACGTGTTCGCTCCCATGAGTATTCCCAGCCCGAGTGCCGACTGGCGGGTGTTGTTCTCGTTCGACCTCGGCCAGGCCGTGCAGAACCTGGGACTCACGTGGTTCCCCGACATCGTGCTGAGCGTCCACGCCTACGCCATCTGCATCATGATCGGCATCCTCGCCGCAGCGCTGCTCACCCACCACCGCCTCACCGCGCGCGGCGCGGAGCCCGGCATCGTGCTCGACGTCGCCCTCTGGTCTGTGCTGCTCGGTATCGTCGGGGCGCGGATCTACCACGTGCTCACCCATCCGGACGACTACTTCTTCGAGGGGGCCGACCCCTGGGCCGTCATCCGCATCTGGGATGGCGGAATCGCGATCTTCGGTGCGCTCATCGGCGGCGCGATCGGCACCTGGATCGGTTGCCGCCTCGTTGGCCTGCGATTCTGGAGCTTCGCCGACGCCCTCGCGCCCGGGCTCCTGCTCGCGCAGGCATTCGGCCGTCTCGGCAACTGGTTCAACCAGGAGCTCTACGGGCTCCCCACCGACCTGCCGTGGGGGCTCGAGATCGACTCTCCCAACCCCGCACTGCCGATCGGGCTGCCAGAGGGCACGCTGTTCCACCCCACCTTCCTCTACGAGATCGTCTGGAACGTCGCCGGGGTCATCGTCATCCTCGCCGCCGACCGCCACTTCCGGCTGCAGTGGGGCAGGGCGCTCGGCCTCTACCTCGTCTGGTACGGCGTCGGCCGCTCGGTGTTCGAGTCCATCCGCATCGACCCGAGCGAGATCATCCTCGGCCTCCGCGTCAACGTCTGGGCCTCCATCGTCGCGGTGCTCGTCGGCCTCGCGATCATCTATCTCCAGCACCGCCGCCACCCTGGGCTCGAGCCGAGTGTCTACCTGCCGGGTAAGGAGTGGGCACAGTCCACTGGGGTAGACTCCGAAGGCACTTATTCGGACACCGATGATGACGGCAGCGACGCCGCAGAGGACACCGGATCGGCGCCGCAACAGGTTTCCGCCACAAGCGGGGCGGGAGCGAAATAATAGGGTGGGAATGGCGCTACACGCCTGATCGATTCCCACCCACCCAGTGCGTCACTCCCGGGAGGGCGCAGTCCCAGGGCCAGTGACGTCCCACATCCCACACCTTCGTGAGGACGGTTCTCGATGGCTCTTAAGCCACCCTTTTCCCGCTTCGGCACCACCCCACCGGCCGCTGGCCTCTATGACCCCCGCAACGAGCGCGACGCCTGTGGCCTCGCCATGGTCGCCACGCTCCGCGGCACCGCGGGGCACGACATCATCGATGCCGCTCTCGGCGCCCTCCGCAACCTCGAGCACCGCGGTGCCATCGGCTCCGACGCCGGCACCGGAGACGGCGCGGGCATCATCACGCAGGTCCCCGACGCGTTCTTCCGCGCCGTCGTACCGTTCGAGCTGCCCGCGGCAGGACGCTACGCCGTCGGTACCGCGTTCCTGCCCACCGACGACGAGGAACGCGCCGCCACGAAGACCGCCATCGAGGCCATCGCCGCCGAGGAGAGCCTGACCATTCTCGGGTGGCGCGAGGTTCCCGTGCGCCCCGCCGAGGTCGGCAAGCTCGCCCGCGGCGCCATGCCCGCGTTCGAGCAGCTGTTCGTCTCCAGCACCAGAACCGGCGACTCCGGCCGTCCCCTCGAGGGCATCGCCCTCGACCGGCAGGCGTACCGCCTCCGCAAGCGCGCCGAGCGCACCCAGGAGGCCTACTTCCCCTCGCTCTCCAGCCGCACCATCGTCTACAAGGGCATGGTCACCACGCTGCAGCTCGAGCCGTTCTACCCCGACCTGTCCGATGAGCGCTTCGCCAGCCGCCTCGCGCTGGTGCACTCGCGTTACTCGACCAACACGTTCCCGTCGTGGCCGCTCGCCCAGCCGTTCCGCATGGTCGCGCACAACGGCGAGATCAACACGGTGCAGGGCAACCGAAACTGGATGCGTGCCCGCCAGTCACAGCTCGAATCCGAGCTCCTCGGCGACATGGGCCCGATCCTCCCCATCAACACGGCGGGAGCGAGTGACTCCGCCTCCTTCGACGAGGTGGTCGAGCTCCTCGACCTCGCGGGCCGCTCGCTGCCGCACGCGATGATGATGATGGTGCCTGAGGCCTACGAGAACCAGGTCGACATCGACCCGGCCCGCCGCGACTTCTACGAGTACCACTCCATGCTCATGGAGCCGTGGGACGGCCCGGCCGCCCTCGTCTTCACCGACGGCACGCTCGTCGGCGCGACCCTCGACCGCAACGGGCTGCGCCCCGGCCGCTACCTCGTGACCGACGACGGCCTCGTCATCCTCGCCAGCGAGATCGGCGTGCTCGACATCGACCCCAGCCGCGTGGTGCGCAAGGGTCGCCTGCGCCCGGGCAAGATGTTCCTCGTCGACACGGCGGAGGGTCGCCTCATCGAGGACGACGAGATCAAGGGTCAGCTCGCCGCTGCCGAACCGTGGGGCGAGTGGCTCGACGCCGGCCGGATCAACCTGAAGGACCTGCCGGAGCGCGAGCACATCGTGCACACGCCGGCGTCGGTCGTGCGCCGCCAGCGCACCTTCGGGTACACCGAAGAAGAGGTGCGGATCCTCCTGCTGCCGATGGCCAACGCGGGTGCGGAGCCGCTCGGTGCGATGGGCTCCGACACCCCCATCGCGGTGCTCTCGACGCGGCCGCGGCTGCTGTTCGACTACTTCTCCCAGGCGTTCGCGCAGGTCACGAACCCGCCGCTCGACTCCATCCGCGAGGAGGTCGTGACCTCGCTCGCGGTCGGCCTCGGCCCCGAGCGCAACCTGCTCGACGCGACACCAGAGCACGCCAGGCAGGTCATCCTCGACTTCCCCGTGATCGACAACGACGAGCTCGCCAAGATCCAGCACATCGACCCGCACCCCGGCAGCCACACCACCACCACGGTGCGCGGCCTGTACCGGGTCGACGACGGTCCGCAGGCGCTGCAGAAGCGCATCGCCTCGATGTGCGACGAGGTCGACGCGGCCATCGCGAACGGCGCGAGCTTCATCGTGCTCTCCGACCGCGACTCCACCAAGGACCTCGCCCCCGTACCGTCGCTGCTGATGATCGCCGCCGTGCACCACCACCTCATCCGCGAAGAGAACCGCATGAAGGTGGGCATCATCGTCGAGGCCGGAGACGTGCGCGAGGTGCACCACGTCGCCCTGCTCATCGGCTACGGAGCATCGGCAGTCAACCCTTACCTCGCCATGGAGAGCGCCGAGCAGCTCGTGCGCAGTGGCATGCTCACCGGGATCACCCCCGAGGCGGCCGTCAAGAACCTGATCAAGGCGCTCGGCAAGGGCGTGCTCAAGATCATGTCCAAGATGGGCATCTCGGTCGTCGGCTCCTACGGAGGCGCCCAGGCGTTCGAGGCCGTCGGCCTCAGCCAGGAATTCGTCGACCAGTACTTCACCGGCACCTCGAGCCTGCTCGGTGGGGTCGGTATCGACGTCATCGCCGCGGAGAGCGCAGCACGACACCGCGCCGCGTACCCGGAGGTCGGACCGACCAACGCCCACGAACGCCTCGCCGTCGGAGGCGAGTACCAGTGGAGGCGCGACGGGCCGCCCCACCTGTTCAACCCCGACACGGTGTTCCGCCTGCAGCACTCCACCCGCGCGCGCCGCTACGACATCTTCCGCGACTACACGCGGCTCGTCGACGAGCAGTCCGAGCACCTCATGACCCTGAGGGGCCTGTTGACCCTCCAGGAGGGCCTCAGGCGCCCGGTTCCCCTCGACGAGGTGGAGCCCGTCTCCGACATCGTCAAGAGGTTCTCGACCGGTGCCATGAGCTACGGGTCGATCAGTGCGGAGGCCCACGAGACGCTTGCGATCGCGATGAACAGCATCGGCGGCCGCAGCAACACCGGCGAGGGTGGGGAAGACGAGGATCGCCTCCTCGACCCCGCCAGGCGCAGCGCGATCAAGCAGGTCGCATCCGGCCGGTTCGGCGTCACCAGCATGTACCTGACGCACGCCGAGGACATCCAGATCAAGATGGCGCAGGGCGCGAAGCCCGGCGAGGGCGGCCAGCTGCCCCCGAACAAGGTGTATCCGTGGATCGCACGTACCCGGCATGCGACCGCTGGTGTCGGGCTGATCAGCCCGCCGCCGCACCACGACATCTACTCGATCGAAGACCTCAAGCAGCTCATCTTCGACCTCAAGCGCGCCAACCCCAGCGCCCGCATCCACGTCAAGCTCGTCAGCCAGAAGGGCATCGGGGCCGTGGCCGCCGGCGTCACCAAGGCCCTCGCCGACGTGGTGCTGGTATCCGGCCATGACGGCGGAACCGGAGCCAGCCCACTCAACTCGCTGAAGCACGCCGGCACGCCGTGGGAACTCGGCCTCGCAGAGACGCAGCAGACCCTGATGCTCAACGGCATGCGCGACCGCGTGGTCGTGCAGGTCGACGGCCAGATGAAGACGGGGCGCGACGTCATCGTCGCGGCGCTCCTCGGGGCGGAGGAATTCGGTTTTGCGACCGCGCCGCTCGTCGTCTCCGGCTGCATCATGATGCGGGTCTGCCACCTCGACACCTGCCCGGTCGGCGTTGCGACCCAGAACCCCGAACTGCGTGCCCGCTTCACCGGTAAGCCGGAGTTCGTGGTCAACTTCTTCGAGTTCCTGGCGCAGGAGGTGCGCGAGTACCTCGCCAAGCTCGGATTCCGTTCCCTCGACGAGGCGATCGGCCACAAGGAGATCCTGCAGGTCGACCGTGCCATCGAGCACTGGAAGGCCGACGGGCTCGACCTGTCGCCGATCCTCATCGGACCGGAGTTCGCCGACGACGAACCGCGCCTCAACCTGGTGTCTCAGGACCACGAGCTCGAGTCGCACTTCGACGTCGAGCTGATCAAGCGCAGCGCCGAAGCGCTCGAGCACGGCACGCCCGTCTCCATCTCGCTGCCCATCCGCAACACCGAACGGGCCGTCGGCACCATGCTCGGCCACGAGGTCACCATGCGGCACGGCGCCAACGGCTTGCCGACCGGCACCATCACGATCACCCTCTCCGGGTCGGCCGGGCAGTCACTCGGTGCGTTCCTGCCCGCGGGCATCACCCTGCGCCTCGAGGGCGACAGCAACGACTACGTGGGCAAGGGGCTCTCCGGCGGCCAGATCGTCGTGCGCCCCGACCGCCGCAGCGTGTTCCCGGCCGAACGCAACGTCATCGCGGGCAACGTCATCGGCTACGGGGCGACGCAGGGCAGCATGTTCATCCGCGGCATCGTCGGCGAGAGGTTCCTGGTGCGCAACTCCGGGGCGACCGCCGTCGTCGAGGGCGTGGGCGACCATGCACTGGAATACATGACGGGTGGCCTGGCGGTCATCCTCGGGGCCACCGGGCGCAACCTCGGAGCCGGCATGTCCGGCGGCACCGCCTACGTGCACAAGCTGCGCACCGAGCGGGTCAACGCCCAGGCGCTGGCCAGCGGCGAGCTCGAACTGCACCCGCTGGGAAGCGCCGACGCCGAGATCCTGCGCGACGTGCTCGAGAAGCACCGCACGGAGACGGACTCCGCCTTGGCCGCGCGCATGCTCGACGACTTCGAGCAGGCGTTGACCGAGTTCGTCAAGGTACTGCCGCGCGACTACGCGGCAGTACTCGAGACCAGGGCGACCGCCGTCCAGGAGGGTCTCGACCCCGACGGCGACGTCGTCTGGGGACGCATCATGGAGGTAACCGGTGGCTGATCCCCGAGGATTCTTGAAGACGCGCGAGAGGGAACTGCCGCCGCGGCGACCGGTTCCCCTCCGCCTGATGGACTGGAAAGAGGTCTACGAGCAGGGCGACACCGCAACCGTCCGCGCGCAGGCCGGGCGCTGCATGGACTGCGGCATCCCGTTCTGCCACCAGGGCTGCCCGCTCGGCAACCTGATCCCGGAGTGGAACGACCTCACCTGGCGCGGGGAGGGACGCCAGGCCATCGAGCGCCTGCACGCCACCAACAACTTCCCGGAGTTCACCGGCCGACTGTGCCCTGCACCGTGCGAGAGCTCCTGCGTGCTGGCCATCAACCAGCCCGCCGTGACGATCAAGCAGGTCGAGCTCTCGATCATCGACCAGGCCTGGGCCAACGACTGGGTCGACCCGCACCCCCCGGAGCGCCTGACCGGCAAGACCGTCGCGGTCGTCGGATCCGGACCGGCCGGCCTCGCCGCCGCCCAGCAGCTCACGCGCGCCGGCCACACCGTCGCCGTGTTCGAACGTGACGACCGGATCGGTGGACTGCTGCGCTACGGCATCCCCGACTTCAAGATGGAGAAGAAGCACCTCGAGTCGCGGCTGCGCCAGATGCAGGCAGAGGGCACCCGCTTCCGTGCCGGCGTCAACATCGGCGTCGACATCTCCTGGCCCGACCTGCGGTCGCGCTACGACGCGGTCATCGTCGCGACCGGGGCCCTCGAGCCCCGCGACCTGCCGATCCCCGGCCGTGACCTCTCCGGGGTCCACTACGCCATGGAATACCTTGTACAGCAGAACCGGGTCGGCGCGGGCGACTCGATCGTCGACCAGCTCACCGCCGACGGCAAGCACGTCGTCGTGCTCGGAGGTGGTGACACCGGTGCCGACTGCATCGGCACCGCGCACCGCCAGAAGGCGCTGTCGGTCACCAACCTCGCGATCGGCAAGCAGCCGCCGAGCGAACGCACCGACGCGCAGCCGTGGCCGATGTCGCCGAACCTGTTCGAGGTCTCCAGCGCCCACGAGGAAGGCGGGGAGCGCATGTACCTCGCGTCGACGGTCGAGTTCCTCGGCAACGACGTCGGAGAGGTGCGCGCCATCCGCGTGGCCGAGACGGAATACATCGACGGGCGACGGGTACCCAAGGCGGGAACCGAGCGCGAGATCCCGGCCGACCTCGTACTGCTGGCGCTGGGCTTCACGGGCACCGAGGGCGACACCCTGCGCGACCAGCTCGCGCTGCCTGTCGAACGCGGAACCGTCGAGCGGGCCGACGACTACCAGACCAGCGAGGCCGGCGTGTTCGTCGCCGGTGACGCGGGCCGTGGCCAATCCCTCATAGTCTGGGCAATTGCAGAAGGTCGCGCCGCGGCCGCCGCCGTCGATCGTTATCTCGAGGGTGACACCGAACTGCCAGCACCCATCAGACCAACGGATCACGCCATCGCGTTCTGATCCGTGCCCACCAACTCCCGATCATCACACCAGGACAAGGAGCGCCATGAGACGCGCAAAAATAGTCGCAACCCTCGGGCCGGCAACATCCAGCTATGAGAACCTCCGCGCGATCATCGACGCGGGGGTGGATGTCGCGAGGATGAACCTCAGCCACGGCGACTACAGCGTGCACGAAGCGGTCTACACCAACGTGCGCAAGGCAGCAGAGGATTCCGGCCGCGCGGTCGCCGTGCTGGTCGACCTGCAGGGACCGAAGATCCGACTCGGCAAGTTCGCCGACGGACCGCACCACCTCTCGGTGGGCGACATCTTCACCATCACCACCGACGAGATCCTCGGCAGCAAGGAGATCTGCGGCACCACGTTCAAGGGCCTTCCCGCCGACGTCCAGCCGGGCGACCCGCTGCTCATCGACGATGGCAAGGTCAAGCTCCGCGTTCTCTCGAGTGACGCCGTGTCGGTCACCACCGAGGTCGTCGTCGCCGGCAATGTATCGAACAACAAGGGCATCAACCTGCCCGGTGTCGCCGTCAACGTTCCCGCACTGTCGGAGAAAGACGAAGACGACCTGCGCTGGGGCCTCAAGCTCGGCGCCGACTACATCGCCCTGTCGTTCGTCCGCAGCGCCGACGACATCGTGCGCGTGCACGAGATCATGGAGGAAGAGGGCCGCAAGGTCCCCGTCATCGCCAAGATCGAGAAGCCGCAGGCGGTCGACAACCTCGAGGCCATCATCGACGCGTTCGACGGCATCATGGTCGCCCGCGGCGACCTCGGGGTCGAGCTGCCGCTCGAGGCGGTGCCGATCGTGCAGAAGCGCGCCATCGAGCTGTCCCGTCGCATGGCGAAGCCCGTCATCGTCGCGACGCAGATGCTCGAATCGATGATCTCGAGCCCGATCCCGACCCGCGCGGAGACCTCCGACGTCGCCAACGCGGTGCTCGACGGCGCAGACGCGGTCATGCTGAGCGGCGAGACCAGCGTCGGCGACTACCCGGTGATCACGGTGCAGACCATGGCCCGCATCGTCACCTCCACCGAGGAGCACGGCCTGGAGCGCATCCCCGAGCTCGGCACCAAGCCGCGCACCCAGGGCGGGGCGATCACCCTTGCCGCGGCCGAGGTCGCCGACTTCGTCGAAGCCCGCTACGTGTGCGTCTTCACCGAGTCCGGTGACTCGGCGCGCCGTATGTCGCGGCTGCGCTTCCGCATCCCGATGAAGGCGTTCACGCCAGACGCCGCCATCCGCCGCCGCATGGCCCTGACCTGGGGCATCGAGGCGTTCCTCGGCGAGCGGGTCACGCACACCGACGCGATGTACATCCAGGTCGACGACGTACTCCTCGACAACGGCCTGGCCGAGGTCGGGGACAAGGTCGTCGTCATCTCCGGGTCCCCTCCTGGAATCGCGGGCTCCACGAACGACCTGCGCGTGCACAAGGTCGGCGACGCCCGCAACGCCGTCGCGCCCGCCTACGCCGACCCCACGGGCGAGTAGCGCGAACGGGGAGCAGGGCAGCCGAGGGCCCACAGCCCACGGCACGGAAAGAGGGCCACACCGCGATCGCGGTGTGGCCCTCTTCGGTCGTTCTGGAGCTCGCGGGAAGCGTCGCCGTTACGGGCGCTGGTCCTTGAGCTCCTCGGGGATGCTGTTCTCCACCTGCGCGGCGGCGGCGAGGCGTGCCGCCTTGCCCTTCGCGCCGAAGTTCGACCGGGCGGCCTTGCTCAGCTCGAGGAGGATGGGCACGCCCGACAGCAGCACGATGCCGATGATGATGTACTCCGCGTAGTCCTGAACGAACTGGATCTGCCCGAGGAAGTACCCGATGAGCGTGAGGCCGACGCCCCAGGCGAACGCGCCGATGGCGTTGAACGTGATGAAGGTGCGGTACTTCATCTTGCCGATGCCCGCGGCGACGGGCACGAAGGCACGGAACACGGGGAGGAAGCGCGCGATGATCACGGCCTTGCCGCCGTACTTCACGAAGAACTCGTTGGTGCGATCGACATTGCTCGGGTTGAACAGGCGGCTCTTCTCCTTGGCGAACACCGCCGGTCCGGCCTTGCGACCGATGAAGTAGGCCACCTGGTCGCCGGCGAACGCGGCGATGAAGATGATGATGCAGGTCACCAGGATCGGGTAGGGGATGAACCCGGTGGCCGTGAGGAGGCCCACGGTGAACAGCAGCGAATCGCCGGGCAGGAAGCTGAGCACGATGAGCGCGGTCTCGACGAACACGATGGCGGCGACGCCGAGGAGTACGAACGGACCGAACCAGGTGATGAGCCACTCCGCGTCCAGGAAGTCCAAACCGAACAGGTGTGGGGTCATGCGAAATCCTCCGATTGATCGTCGCCGTATAAGCGGTGGCGCTCGGCGGGATTCCGGGTCTGGAGTGGATGCCGAACTGTGCCGGTGGTGGGACTCGAACCCACACGCCCTCTCGAGCAAAGCATTTTGAGTGCTCCGCGTCTGCCATTCCGCCACACCGGCGCACAGTAACGCCGTTCAGAATACCGTAGGCTTTGTCGCGTGGCAGACCAGGAAACCCAACCAGCACCCCGTCGCGTCGTCGTAGCCGAAGACGAGTCGCTGATCAGGCTCGACATCGTCGAGACCCTCCGCGACAACGGCTTCGAGGTGGTGGGGGAGGCCGGTGACGGCGAGACCGCCGTGGCACTCGCCACCGAGCTCCGCCCCGACCTGGTCATCATGGACGTCAAGATGCCCCTCCTCGACGGCATCTCCGCCGCAGAGCGCCTCACCAAGGCGCACATCGCGCCGGTCGTGCTGCTCACCGCGTTCAGCCAGAAGGAACTGGTCGAGCGGGCGAGCGAAGCGGGCGCCCTCGCCTACGTCGTCAAGCCGTTCACGCCGAACGACCTGCTGCCCGCGATCGAGATCGCGCTCAGCCGCTACACCCAGATCATCACCCTCGAGGCCGAGGTCGCCGACCTCGTCGAGCGCTTCGAGACCCGCAAGCTCGTCGACCGGGCCAAGGGCCTGCTCAACGAGAAGATGGGCTTCACCGAGCCCGAGGCGTTCCGCTGGATCCAGAAGGCATCGATGGACCGGCGCCTCACCATGCACGACGTCGCCCAGTCGATCGTCGACCAGCTCAGCGCCAAGAAGTAACAGGCGAAGAAGCGCTGTGCAGCGCTGGTAGGGCGCCGGAGCTAGCTGTCCTTCAAGAAGTTGGTCATGCGCACGGTCGAGAGCCGGCGGCCGGCCTCATCCCGGATCACGATCTCGTGCGTCGCGAGCGTGCGGCCCAGGTTGAGTGCGGTGCAGGTCGCGGTGACGGTTCCGGATGCCACGGACCGGCTGTGACTGGCGTTGATCTCGATACCGACGGCGATCCGTCCGGGACCCGCGTGAATCGCTGACGAGATCGAGCCGAGCGATTCCCCGAGCACCACGTGGGCACCCCCGTGCAGGATCCCCACCACCTGGGTGTTGCCGTCCACGGGCATCGTCGCGACCGACCGCTCGGCCGACAGCTCGATGAACTCGATCCCCATCTTCTGCGACAGGGCACCCCCACCGGAGGAGATGAGCCGCTCGTGCAGCTCGGGGTCGAGGTTCTCGGGAATGACGGTCATGGGGTTCCTTTGCGGTGCGGTGACGGTTTCCTGCGGAGCCCCGACCGGTCGGTACCCGGGGCCAGGGCTGTCGGTACCCGAGGCTAGGCTGGCTCCGTGCCGGACAACGAAAAGCCTACTCTGCTCATAATCGACGGTCATTCCCTGGCGTTCCGGGCGTTCTACGCCCTCCCTGTCGACAGCTTCTCGACCAGGGACGGCCAGCACACCAACGCGATCCACGGCTTCATCGCCATGCTGATCAACCTCCTGCAGAAGGAGAAGCCGACCCACCTCGGCGTCGCATTCGACATCTCCCGCTACTCGTTCCGCACGCGCGAATACCCGGAGTACAAGGGAACCCGCGACGTCACGCCGCCCGAGTTCATCGGCCAGATCCCGTTGCTCGAAGAGGCACTCCACGCGATGGGCATCACCACCATCACCAAGGAGGACTACGAGGCCGACGACATCCTCGCCACCCTCGCCACCCAGGGGGCCGAGCAGGGCTACCGGGTGCTCGTCGTCTCCGGCGACCGCGATGCGATCCAGATGGTGAACGACGACGTCACCCTGCTCTACCCCAATGCACGCGGCGTCTCCGAGCTCAAGCGGTACGACCGCGACGCCGTGTTCGAGCGCTACGGCATCGAACCGCACCAGTATCCCGACGTCGCCGCCCTCGTCGGGGAGACCAGCGACAACCTCATCGGCATCGACAAGGTCGGCGAGAAGACCGCCGTCAAGTGGATCAACCTGTACGGCAGCCTCGACGGCGTGCTCGAGCACGCGGGCGAGATCAAGGGCGTGGTCGGCGACAAGCTCCGCGAGCAGCAAGACCGCGCCGTGCGCAACCGCAAGCTCAACCACCTCATCTGCGATGTCGAGCTGTCTGCCACCCCCGCCGACCTCGAGCGTCGCCCCATTGACGAGACCGCGCTGCGGGCCGTGTTCGGTCGCCTGCAGTTCAAGACCCTCCTCGACCGGGTGCTCACCCTGTCCGGGTCGGCCGTCGATTCCGGCGACGCCGATGCGGTGCAGGATGCCGCGGCCGCCGCCATCCCGGGCGTCCGCACCCTCATCGACGAAGAGCTCGGCCACTGGCTCGCCACCGCGTCCGCCAACGGCCAGACCCCGCTGGCTGTCCGCATCGAGCGGGGGGCCGACGGCATCACGGGCTTCGGCATCGCATCGCAGACCGACTCCGCGTGGGTACCGTGGGCGCCTGGCCGCCCCGACTACACCGCACTCGAGGAGTGGCTCGCCGGCGACGCCCCCAAGATCTGCTACGACTCCAAGGCCGACATCAAGGCCCTCCGCGGGGTCGGCATCGAGATGGGCGGCATCGCATTCGACACCCGCATCGCCGCGTGGCTGCTCAAGCCGGGCTCCGGCGCGCAGGATCTCGTCAAGCAGGTCTACGACTTCCTCGGCCTCACCCTGCCTACGCCCGACCCCAACCAGCTCGTTCCAGACACCGACGAGATCAGCATCGCCACCGAGGCGTGGTACCTGCTGCAGGTCGCCGACTACCTCGCCGACAAGCTCGACGAGAGCTCCCGCCGGGTACTCGACACCATCGAATTGCCCATGGTTCCCGTGCTCGCCACGATGGAGCTCACCGGGGTCACCGTGAACGAGACCGTGCTCTCCCGCCTGTCTGGCGAGCTCGCAGCATCCGCCGCCGACCTCGCCGAGAAGGCATTCGCGGTCATCGGCCGCGAGGTCAACCTGGGGTCGCCCAAGCAGCTGCAGCAGGTGTTGTTCGACGAACTGCAGATGCCCAAGACGCGCGCGAACAAGACCGGATTCTCGACGGATGCCGCCTCCCTCGCCGACCTACAGGAGCAGAACCCACACCCCTTCCTCGACCTCCTGCTCAAGCACCGCGACGCCAGCAAGCTGCGCCAGATCATCGAGACCCTCGAGCGCGCGGTCGAGCCGGACCACCGCATCCACACGCGCTACGAGCAGACCGGCACGAGCACCGGGCGCATCTCGTCGACCGACCCGAACCTGCAGAACATCCCCATTCGCACCGAGGTGGGCCGCGAGATCCGCACCGCGTTCGAATACGGAGAGGGCTTCAGCACCCTGCTCACCGCCGACTACTCGCAGATCGAGATGCGCATCATGGCGCACCTCTCGGGTGACGCCGGGCTGATCACGGCCTTCAACGAGGGGGAGGACCTGCACCGGTTCGTCGGTGCGCGCATCTTCGGCGTGCAGCCGGCTGACGTGACCCCCGCGATGCGCAACAAGGTCAAGGCGATGTCGTACGGGCTGGCCTACGGCCTCAGCGCCTTCGGGCTGTCGAAGCAGCTGCGCATCGAGACCAACGAGGCGAAGCAGCTGATGACCGACTATTTCGCCAGGTTCGGGGCCGTGCGCGACTACCTGCGCAATGTGGTGGCGCAGGCCAAGATCGACGGGTACACCGAGACCATCTACGGTCGTCGCCGCCCGTTCGCCGATCTCAACTCGTCGAACCGGGTGCTGCGCGACAACGCCGAGCGCGCCGCGCTGAACGCGCCGATCCAGGGCTCTGCGGCCGACATCATGAAGTTCGCGATGATGGGTATCGCCACCGATCTCGCCGACCGGTCGCTCGCGTCCCGCATGCTGCTGCAGGTGCACGACGAGCTCGTGTTCGAGGTCGCCGACGGCGAACTCGACGAGGTCAGCGCGATCGTGCGGCACCGCATGGGCTCGGCCGCGACGCTCACCGTTCCGCTCGACGTGCAGCTCGGCACCGGGGCGAATTGGGATGCCGCCGCGCACTGAAACCCGCTGCCGTGCGCCAGAATGAACACGCGAAACCCAACACACGCGGCTGATCACGCAGTACTGGACGCCGCGGTACCGACCCCAGCACATCGACCCCAGCACACCGACCCCAGCACACCGACCACTCCGCACGACCTGACCAGCGGGAGATCCCATGCCTGAACGCTCTGTTGTCGTCGCCTCGGCGCTCGGCCTGCACGCCCGCCCGGCCGCGGTGTTCTCCCGGGCCGCAGCCTCGGTCCCGGTCGTGGTGACCGTCACCAACGCGGGGGGCCGCGGAGTTCCCGCCGCGAGCATCCTCGGCGTGCTCTCGCTCGGGGTGTCGCAGGGCGACGAGGTCACCCTGTCCGCCGAGGGCGACGGGGCAGACGCCGCGCTCGACTCCCTCGTCGAACTGCTCGGCCGCGAACTCGACGACGACGAGTGAGCACCGCAGACGGTACGGCGCCCCGCGGCAGCGCGCCTGACCCCACCGGCGCCGCCGCGACCGGCCCGGCCACGACCGGCCCCGCGCCCGGCACCGCACGCACCCCCTCCGCGGTCGACGCCATCGCCGAACAGTGGGTCACCACCCTCGCCGACCTCGACCCGACCGTCGCCACCTGGATCGGCATCCCCGGGCGGCACGACGAATACGCCGACCAGTCGCCCGAGGGACACGCGCGGATGATGGATGCGGCGCGCGCGACCATCGCGCAGCTCGACGCCGCGGCATCCATCGCCGACGCCGGCGGCGCAGCTCCCCTCGACGACGTCGACCGCATCACCGTGGCCGACCTGCGCGCCGACCTGCAGCTCAGCGTCGAGAGCAGCGAGGCCGGCCTGTACACGCGCGATCTTAACGTCATCGCGTCGCCGGCACAGAACCTCCGCGACATCCTCGACCTCATGCCCACCGCCACCGCCGACGACTGGTCCGACATCGCCGGGCGCCTGCGGTCGATGCCGACCGCGATCGACGGCTACATCGAGACCCTGCGCCTCGGTATCCGAGGCGGCACCACCCCCGCCCGCCGCCAGGTGGACGAGGTGCGCGCCCAGGCCGAGAAGCTGGCCGCCGCAGACGGATTCTTCCCGGGGTTCGTCGCCGACCCGACACTCGACGACGGCACCGGGGTGCCGCGATCGCTCGCCGCCGACCTCGAGGCGGGCGCCGCTGCATCCACCGCCGCCTATGGCACGCTCGCGGTATTCCTCGCCGACGAACTGATGCCGGCCGCGACCGACCACGACGCCGTCGGACGCGACGCCTACGCGCTGCACTCGCGCGGATTCCTCGGCGCGACCATCGACCTCGACGAAACTTACGAGTGGGGCATCGAGGAGCTCCGCCGCATGACCGACGAGCAGGAGGCCATCGCGCGCGCGATCAGCGGTGGCGGCTCGGTCGCCGACGCCATCCGCATCCTCGACACCGACCCGGCGCGCATGTTGCACGGCACCGACGAACTGCAGCGGTGGATGCAGCAGCTCAGCGACACCGCGGTGCGCGAGCTCGCGGGCACTCACTTCGACATCCCTGAGCCCCTCACCCACCTCGAGTGCCTCATCGCCCCGACGCAGGAGGGCGGCATCTACTACACCAGCCCCAGCGACGACTTCTCGCGGCCCGGGCGCATGTGGTGGTCGGTTCCGCCCGGCGTCACCGAGTTCGGCACCTGGCGCGAGGCCACCACGGTCTACCACGAGGGCATTCCGGGCCATCACCTGCAACTCGGGCAGGCCGTGTACAACCGGGCGAAGCTCAACACCTGGCGCCGGCAGCTCGCGGGAACCTCCGGCCACGCCGAGGGCTGGGCGCTCTATGCCGAGCGCCTCATGCAGGAGCTCGGCTACCTCGACGACCCGGGCGACCGCCTCGGCATGCTAGACGGGCAGCGCATGCGTGCCGCCCGCGTGGTGCTCGACATCGGCGTGCACCTCGGCAAGCCCCGCCTCGACGGCACCGGGAGCTGGGACTTCGACTACGCCTTCGAGTTCATGAAGGCGAACGTCAACATGAACGAGCCGTCCCTGCGGTTCGAGGTCAACCGGTACTTCGGCTGGCCGGGACAGGCGCCGTCATACAAGGTCGGGCAGCGCATCTGGGAGCAGCTGCGCGACGATGTGCGCGCGAGCCAGGGTGCGGCGTTCGACCCGCGCGAGTTCCACCGCCGCGCCCTCGACATCGGAGGCGTCGGGCTCGACACGCTGCGGGCGGCCCTGCGCGCATAGCGTCCGGTCGGGCGCGGGGCACGCCGGGCGGTCAGGCGAGTGGATGCCGGTCGCCAGGGTCACCCGGGGGCGCGTGCCTCAGTCGCGCAGGATCGCGCTGATGCGCGGCAGCACCGAATCGTCCTGCAGCGATGTCACGTCACCCGCGACATCGCCAGATACGGCCTCGACAAGCAGCCGGCGCATGATCTTGCCCGACCTGGTCTTCGGCAGGTCGGGCACCACGACCACGGTGCGCGGCTTCGCAATGGGACCGATGGCCACCGCAACGTGGGCGCGCAACTCGTCGGTCAGCTCGGCGCCCAGGCCGCGCCATCCATCGATATCGAGGTCTTCGATCGCGGTGGATCGCTCGGTCGGCCGGTTGCGAGACGGGATCACGAACGCGGCGATCGCCTGCCCGGTCGTCGCGTCGGGCACGCCCACGACGGCGGCCTCGGCGATGCCGGGATGCGACACCAGCGCCGATTCGATCTCGATCGTCGACAGCCGGTGGCCGGAGACGTTGATGACGTCGTCGATGCGGCCGAGCAGCCAGATGTACCCGTCGTCGTCGTACGCCGCGCCGTCGCCGGCGAGGAAGTAGCCGTGCGAGGCGAACCGGCTCCAGTACGCGTCGCGGTATCGCTCGGGGTTGCCCCATACCGTGCGGGCCATCGCGGGCCAGGTCTGGTCGATGACGAGGAACCCGCCGCCGCCCCGCGGCACCTCGACGCCATCGCCGTCGACGACCTTCGCCGACAGGCCGGGCAGCGACCGGGTGGCGCTGCCGGGCTTCAGGGTCGTCACGCCGGGCAGGGGAGCGACGATCGCGGCCCCCGTCTCCGACTGCCACCAGGTGTCGACGATCGGCGCGGTGCCGCCGCCGATGTTCTCGTGGAACCACACCCAGGCCTCGGGGTTGATGGCCTCGCCGACGGTGCCGAGCAGGCGGATGCTGCGGAGGTCGAATCGCGCCGGAACACCGTCGGGAAACCAGCTCATCAGCGTGCGGATCAGCGTCGGCGCCGTGTAGTAGGTCGTCACGCCGTAGCGCTCGATGATCTCGAAGTGCCGGGTGGGGGTCGGGGTGTTCGGAGTTCCCTCGTAGATGACCTGGGTCACGCCGTTCGAGAGCGGCCCGTAGATCTCGTAGGTATGCGCGGTCACCCACGCGAGGTCGGCGGTACACCAGTACACGTCACCCGGCTTCGAGTCGAACATCGCCCAGTGCGTCCACGACGTCTGCGTGAGGTATCCGCCCGAGGTGTGCACGAGCCCCTTCGGCTTACCCGTGGTCCCCGAGGTGTAGATGATGAAGAGTGGATGCTCGGCATCGAACGCCTGCGCGGCATGCTCGGGTGAGGCCGTGTCGACGACCTCGTGCCACCAGACATCGCGTCCGTCCGTCCACGGGATCTCCGGAGTGAGGTCGCCCGTGCGCTTCACCACGAGCACCGTCTCCACCGCCGGGTTGCCGTCGACCGCGTCATCCGCGATCCCCTTGACCGGCACCGCCGAACCGCGCCGGAACTGCCCGTCGGTGGTGACGAGCAGCTTCGCACCGGTGTCTTCCACGCGAAAGCGCAGCGCCTCGGCCGAGAACCCGCCGAAGACGAGGGAGTGCACCGCGCCGATGCGGGCGATGGCGAGGGTGATGATGATGGTCTCCGGAATGACCGGCAGGTAGACGACCACGCGGTCGCCCGCGACGATGCCGAGCGACTCAAGCGCGTTCGCGGCGCGGGAGACCTGGCGCTGCAGCTCGGCATAGGTGATCGAGCGGCGGTCGCCCGGCTCGCCCTCGAAGTGCAGCGCCACTCGCTCGCCGTCACCGGCGTCGACGTGCCGGTCGACGCAGTTCACCGCGACGTTGAGGCGCCCACCGAGGAACCACCCCGCCGCGGGAACGCTCAGGGTGCCGTCGGCGGCCTCGGTGGCGGGCGACCACTCGTGCGCGGTGTGCCACTGCCGGTCCCAGGCGAGCCGGCGGGCCTGCTCCTCCCAGAATGCGACGTGGCCGAGCTCCCGCGCACGGTCGAACGCTGACTCGTCGACGTTCGCTGCGGCGGCGAAGGCCGGCGTCGGGGGATAGGTTCGGTTCTCCGATTGCAGGCTGCTGATTCTCTCGTCCACGCATCTATAGTGTCGCCTTCCCCCGTCAGCGCTGAATCGGTCGCAACACGACGACACGTGCCGGGCGCGATCGGGAACATCGCCGCCCCCGGCCCTGTTGGCACTGTTGCTGGCCCGCTACCGGGGCAGCTAAGGTTGACTGTCAGCCTTGACACCAGAATCATTCATTCGCCAGAGGCAATCCCACTGATAGACGCCGCTGGCCCAACTATGTCCGTACCAGGAGCCACTACTACATGACAATCGCAACGACCGATAGGGCACCCAAGCAGGTCGCCATCAACGACATTGGATCTGCTGAAGACTTTCTCGCCGCGGTCGAAAAGACGCTGAAGTTTTTCAACGACGGAGACCTCATCGAGGGCATCGTCGTCAAGATCGACCGTGACGAGGTCCTCCTCGACGTCGGTTACAAGACCGAGGGTGTCATCCCCTCCCGCGAACTCTCCATCAAGCACGACGTCGACCCCACCGAGGTCGTCCAGGTCGGCGACAGCGTCGAGGCGCTGGTCCTCCAGAAGGAAGACAAAGAAGGCCGCCTCATCCTGTCGAAGAAGCGCGCGCAGTACGAGCGTGCGTGGGGCGATGTCGAGAAGATCAAGGAATCCGACGGAGTCGTGACCGGTTCGGTCATCGAGGTCGTCAAGGGTGGCCTCATCGTCGACATCGGCCTCCGTGGCTTCCTCCCGGCGTCTCTCATCGAGCTGCGTCGCGTGCGCGACCTCACGCCGTACCTCGGCCAGGAGATCGAGGCGAAGATCCTCGAGCTCGACAAGAACCGCAACAACGTGGTCCTGTCGCGCCGTGCGCTCCTCGAGCAGACCCAGTCCGCCAGCCGCACCACGTTCCTCAACGCCCTGGCCAAGGGCCAGGTCCGCAAGGGCGTCGTCTCCTCGATCGTCAACTTCGGTGCGTTCGTGGACCTCGGCGGCGTCGACGGACTCGTTCACGTCTCCGAGCTCAGCTGGAAGCACATCGAGCACGCATCCGAGGTCGTCGAGGTTGGCCAGGAGGTCACCGTCGAGATCCTCGAAGTCGACCTCGAGCGCGAGCGCGTCTCCCTGTCGCTCAAGGCGACGCAGGAAGACCCGTGGCAGGTATTCGCCCGCACCCACGCAATCGGACAGGTTGCACCGGGCAAGGTCACGAAGCTCGTCCCCTTCGGCGCGTTCGTTCGCGTTGCAGAGGGCATCGAGGGCCTCGTGCACATCTCCGAGCTGTCGGGAAAGCACGTCGAACTCGCCGAGCAGGTCGTCTCGGTCGGCGACGAGGTGTTCGTCAAGGTCATCGACATCGACCTCGAGCGTCGCCGCATCTCGCTGAGCCTCAAGCAGGCCAACGAGGGTGTCGACCCCGAGGGCACCGAGTTCGACCCGGCCCTCTACGGAATGCTCACCGAGTACGACGACCAGGGCAACTACAAGTACCCCGATGGCTTCGACCCGGAGACCAACGAGTGGAAAGAGGGCTTCGAGTCCCAGCGCGAGAAGTGGGAGCAGGACTACGCTGCCGCCCAGGGTCGCTGGGAAGCCCACAAGCTGCAGGTCGCCGCGTCGGCGAACGAGCCGCTCAAGGAGGTTGCCCCGGCAGCCGGTTCCACCTTCTCGAACGACGCTGACTCCGCCGGCACGCTGGCAGACGACGAGGCACTCGCTGCCCTGCGCGAGAAGCTCTCGAACAACTCCTAAGCAGTACCAGCAGTAACGGCAACGGCCGGGCCCCTCACGGGGTCCGGCCGTTCGTCGTTCGCGCGGGGCGAACAGCGGGGGAGCGCCCTACGTCGCGAGGGCGCGGCGGCGGGCCAGTCGGCGCACCAGCACGACGAAGCCGACGATCCCCACCGGGATGGCCAGCACGATCAGCACGGGCACGATCACGGCCAGCGCCGTGAGCGCGATGCTCGCCACATCCTCGACGACGCTGACCACCGGGGCTGCGACGCCAGCGGTCGCCATGTTGAGCAGTGGCCTGGTCGACATCTTCGCGAGGTGCACGATGAGGGCGATCACGACACCGGTCGCGATCGGCACCCATGCGTTCGAGCTGAAGAACTCGGCCGGGTCGCTGACCGCCAGGGTCTCCACGGTCGACCCCGACCCGAAGGCCAGCCCACCGGCGGTGGGGCGCACCAGGGTCTGGATCCAGTCGTTCACGGTATCGACGGCTGGGATCTTGTCGGCGACGAACTCGATGAGCAGCAGCACTCCCAGCGTGCCGAGCACCCACTCGTTCTCCAGCCACGCCCATGCCGACGGCAGGGACACGACGTCGAGGAACCGCGCGGCGAGCCCGAGCGCGAGCAGCGGGATGTAGGCGTTCAACCCGGCCGCCATGGCGAGCCCGGCTCCGGTCAGCAGTTCGAGCATGTGACGAACCTCCAGCTTCTGCCCTCGATCGTATGCCAGCTACCGGAGAGGGATCGTCGGCAGGCGCTCGCCCCGGCCAGCGCGGCCCAGCCGGCCAGGCCCGGTCGCACGCCCCGGTTAGCATGGCCGCATGTACCTGATCGGACTCACCGGCGGCATCGCCGCGGGCAAATCCGCCGTCTCATCCCGCCTGGTCGAGCTGGGTGCGGTGCTGGTCGACGCCGACGAGCTCTCCCGTGAGGCCGTCGCCCCCGGTTCGCCCGGGTTCGCGCGCGTGGTCGACACGTTCGGCGAGGCCGTGCTCGCCCCGGACGGTTCCCTCGACCGGGCGGCGCTCGGCGCGATCATCTTCGCCGACCCCGACCGTCGTGCCGCCCTCAACGGCATCGTGCACCCGGAGGTCCGCCGGCTGTCCCGGGAACGAATGGATGCCGCATTCGCCGTCGACCCCGACGCGATCGTCGTGTACGACGTGCCGCTGCTCGTCGAGTCCGGCGCGCTCTCCACGTACGACCTGATCGTGGTCGTCGACGCCCCGGAGTGGGTGCGGCAGGAGCGCCTCGAGACGCTGAGGGGAATGTCGACGGATGACGCGCGCCGCCGCATCCACTCGCAATCGACCGACGCCGAGCGACGGGCGATAGCCGACGTCACCATCGACGCCGGCGGCACCGTCGAGCAGACGCTGGCTCAGGTCGACGAGCTGTGGGCGAGCCTGCCCCGCACCTGAAACGCCCTCGCCAAATGGCCGTTCCGCTGCTGGCAAACACGGGCAGCAGTGTCAGTGGTGCTGCCTAGAGTTGGATCATGCAGCCAACACGCTCCGTGCGCCCGTTCGAGGTCATCAGCGAATACACCCCGAGTGGCGACCAGCCCGCCGCCATCGCCGAACTGACCCAGCGCATCAACGCGGGCGAGACCGACGTGGTGCTGCTCGGCGCCACCGGAACAGGCAAGTCCGCGACCACCGCCTGGCTCATCGAGCAGGTGCAGCGACCGACACTCGTACTCGCGCACAACAAGACCCTCGCGGCGCAGCTCGCCAACGAGTTCCGCGAACTGCTCCCGAACAACGCGGTCGAGTACTTCGTGTCGTACTACGACTACTACCAGCCAGAGGCCTACGTGCCGCAGACCGATACGTTCATCGAGAAAGACAGCTCGATCAACGAAGAGGTCGAGCGGCTCAGGCACTCCACCACCAACTCGCTGCTCAGCCGGCGCGACGTCGTCGTCGTATCGACGGTCTCGTGCATCTACGGCCTCGGCAGCTCCGAGGGCTACCTCGAGGCCATGATCGCGCTGCAGGTGGGCACGCGCATCAACCGCGACACGCTCATCCGCAAGTTCGTGTCGATGCAGTACCAGCGCAACGACGTCGATTTCTCCCGCGGCAACTTCCGGGTGCGCGGCGACACCATCGAGATCATCCCGCAGTACGAAGAGCTCGCGATCCGCATCGAGATGTTCGGCGACGAGATCGAGGCGCTCTACAGCCTCCACCCACTCACCGGAGACATCGTGCGCAAGCTCGACGCTGTCTCGGTGTTCCCCGGCTCCCACTACGTCGCCGGCGACGACGCCATCCAGGCCGCGATCGTCACGATCAAGCAGGAGCTCGAAGAGCGCCTCGGCCAGCTCGAGCGCGAGGGCAAGCTGCTCGAGGCCCAGCGCCTGCGCATGCGCACCACGTTCGACCTCGAGATGATGGAGCAGATCGGCTTCTGCAGCGGCATCGAGAACTACTCGAGGCACATGGACCAACGCGCCCCCGGAGAGGCGCCGCACTGCCTGATCGACTACTTCCCCGACGACTTCCTTGTAGTCATTGACGAGTCGCACGTCACAATCCCGCAGATCGGCGCGATGTACGAGGGCGACGCCTCCCGCAAGCGCACCCTCGTCGAGCACGGCTTCCGCCTGCCCAGCGCCCTCGACAACCGCCCGCTCAAGTTCGACGAGTTCCTCGACAGGGTCGGCCAGAAGGTGTACCTGTCGGCGACGCCCGGCAAATACGAGATGGGCATCACCGACTCCGTCGTCGAACAGATCATCCGCCCGACCGGCCTCGTCGACCCCGAGATCGTCATCAAGCCGTCCAAGGGGCAGATCGACGACCTGCTCGAAGAAATCAGGGTGCGCACCAAGCGCGACGAGAGGGTACTGGTCACGACCCTGACCAAGAAGATGGCAGAAGAACTCACCGATTACCTCGGCGAGGCAGGCGTGCGCGTGCGCTACCTGCACTCCGACGTCGACACCCTGCGCCGGGTCGAGTTGCTCACCGAACTGCGGGCTGGCGTCTACGACGTGCTCATCGGCATCAACCTCCTGCGTGAGGGGCTCGACCTGCCCGAGGTGTCGCTGGTCGCGATCCTCGACGCCGACAAGGAGGGCTTCCTCCGCTCCTCGACGTCGCTCATCCAGACCATCGGTCGCGCGGCCCGCAACGTGTCTGGTTCGGTGCACATGTACGCCGACGTGCTCACCGACTCGATGAAGAAGGCCATCGAGGAGACCAACCGACGCCGCGAGAAGCAGGTCGCCTACAACCTCGAGAGAGGCGTCGACCCGCAGCCGCTGCGCAAGAAGATCGCCGACATCACCGACATCCTGAACCGCGAGGGCGCGGACACCGCCGAGCTGCTGTCCAAGCGCGACGGACGCAAGCGGTCACCCACGCCCAACCTCAAGCGGGAGGGTCTCGCCTCCGCCGGTGCCGGCGACCTCACGGCCATCATCCGCGACCTCAACGACCAGATGCTGCTCGCGGCCCAGGAGCTCAAGTTCGAGCTCGCGGCGCGGCTGCGCGACGAGGTGTCCGACCTCAAGAAGGAGCTCCGGCAGATGGAAGCGGCGGGTCACCTCGTTTGACGGCGACACTGGCAGCCAACCTGAGTGCCGCATGTGGGGCATGGCCCGATCGGTCGGGCAATGTCAGTGGCGTCCGTAGGATATAGAGAGTGTCTATTTCCCGGGTAGAGCCCGTTTCGCCTCCTTCTGAACTGACCTTCGACGAGTCCACTCTCAGCGTTCCCGCCGACATGTCGCGCCTCGCCGTGCGCGGTGCGCGCGTGCACAACCTGCAGAACGTCGACCTCGAGATCCCCCGCGACTCGCTCGTCGTGTTTACCGGGCTGTCCGGTTCCGGCAAGTCGTCGCTCGCCTTCGACACCATTTTCGCGGAGGGCCAGCGTCGCTACGTCGAGTCGCTGTCGGCCTACGCCCGCCAGTTCCTCGGGCAGGTCGACCGACCAGACGTCGACTTCATCGAGGGCCTCAGCCCTGCGGTGTCGATCGACCAGAAGTCGACCAACCGCAACCCGCGGTCGACCGTCGGAACGATCACCGAGATCTACGACTACATGCGCCTGCTCTGGGCGCGCATCGGCATCGCCCACTGTGCCATCTGCGGCGAGGTCATCGCCAAGCAGAGCGTGCAGCAGATCGCCGACCAGCTCATGGAGCTCGAGGCAGGCACCCGCTACCAGGTGGTCAGCCCCGTCGTATCCCAGAAGAAGGGCGAGTTCGTCGACCTGTTCCGCGAACTCGCGGCCGGCGGTTACTCGCGCGCCATCGTCGACGGCAAGACCGTCCAGCTCAGCGAACCGCCGACGCTGAAGAAGCAGGTCAAGCACGACATCTCCGTCGTCGTCGACCGCCTCGTCGCCGCCGACGACATCCTCACCCGCCTCACCGACTCGCTCGAGACCGCACTGCGGCTCACCGACGGCCTGGTCACGATCAACTTCATCGACAAGGAGGGCGACGCGGCGTTCCGCACCTTCTCCGAGAAGCTGTCGTGTCCGAACAACCATCCCGTGCAGCTCACCGAGATCGAGCCGCGCACGTTCTCGTTCAACGCCCCGTTCGGTGCCTGCCCCGAATGCTCCGGCCTCGGTACCCGCATGTCGGTCGACACAGAGCTGGTGCTCGGCGACGAGGAGCTCAGCCTCGCCGACGGCGTCATCCTGCCGTGGACCCAGTCCGGCAAGGGCCTGTTCAACTACTTCCAGCGCCTGCTGCAGGGCCTCGCCAGCGACCTCGACTTCTCCCTCACGACCCCGTGGCGCGACCTCGACGAGAGCGTGCGCAAGGCCATCCTCACCGGCAACAACTTCGAGGTCACCGTGCGGTGGAAGAACCGCTACGGCCGCGAGATGAAGTACTCGACCGGCTTCGAGGGCGTCATGCCATACATCGAGCGCAAGTTCCTCGAGGCGGAGACCGACGCCGCTCGTCAGCGCTACTCCAGCTACCTCCGCGAGATCCCGTGCCCGGTCTGCGACGGAAAGCGCCTCAAGCCCGAGGTGCTGGCGGTCACGGTGCAAGATCACAGTATCGCCGACGTCAGCGAACTCAGCCTCGTCAACGCGTTCGAGTTCATGCAGCAGCTCGAGCTGTCCGATCGTGACGCGGCCATCGCCGCCGCGGTGCTCCGCGAGATCAGGGCCCGGCTCGACTTCCTCATCCAGGTCGGCCTGACCTACCTCAACCTGTCGCGCTCCGCCGGGTCGCTCAGCGGGGGAGAAGCCCAGCGCATCCGCCTCGCCACCCAGATCGGCTCCGGGCTCACGGGAGTGCTGTACGTGCTCGACGAGCCCAGCATCGGGCTGCACCAGCGCGACAACCGGCGCCTGATCGAGACGCTCGTCAAGCTCAAGAACCTTGGCAACACCCTCATCGTCGTCGAGCACGACGAAGACACCATCCGCACCGCCGACTGGATCGTCGACATCGGCCCCGGCGCCGGCGAGTACGGCGGCCAGGTCGTGCACTCCGGCTCCTACGTCGACCTGCTCGCCAACACCCGCTCGATGACCGGCGACTACCTCTCCGGGCGCAAGTCGATCGCGACACCGAAGACCCGCCGCCCCGTCGACCCCGACCGCATGGTTACCGTGCACGGTGCGAGGGCCAATAACCTCCGCAACGTCACCGTCGACTTCCCGCTGGGCGTGCTCGTCGCCGTCACCGGGGTCAGCGGATCGGGCAAGTCGTCGCTCGTCAACGACATCCTCTACAAGGTGCTCGCCAACGAGCTCAACGGTGCGCGCCAGATCTCGGGCAAGCACACCAGGGTCACCGGCCTCGACAACCTCGACAAGGTGGTACACGTCGACCAGGCCCCGATCGGGCGCACCCCGCGCTCCAACCCGGCCACCTACACCGGCGTCTTCGACAAGATCCGCAACCTGTTCGCCGAGACCGGCGAGGCGAAGGCACGGGGTTACCTCCCCGGCCGGTTCAGCTTCAACGTCAAGGGCGGTCGCTGCGAGAACTGCTCCGGCGACGGAACCATCAAGATCGAGATGAACTTTCTCCCCGACGTCTACGTCGTGTGCGAGGTATGCAACGGCGCCCGGTACAACCGCGACACCCTCACCGTGCACTACAAGGGCAAGAACATCGCCGAAGTGCTCGACATGCCGATCAGCGAGGCCGCCGACTTCTTCGAGGCCATCGGCTCGATCAGCCGCTTCCTCAACACCCTGGTCGACGTCGGCCTCGGCTACGTGCGCCTCGGCCAGAGCGCCACGACGCTGTCCGGGGGAGAGGCGCAGCGCGTCAAGCTCGCCACCGAGCTGCAGAAGCGCTCGAACGGCCGCAGCATCTACGTCCTCGACGAGCCGACCACCGGCCTGCACTTCGAAGACGTGCGCAAGCTGCTACTGGTGCTCAATGGCCTCGTCGACAAGGGCAACACGGTCATCGTCATCGAGCACAACCTCGACGTCATCAAGTCCTCCGACTGGCTCATCGACCTCGGGCCGGAGGGCGGGTCGGGCGGCGGCCAGGTCATCGGCACCGGAACGCCCGAGCAACTCGTCAAATCCAAGAAGAGCCACACCGGTACCTTCCTCAAGGAAGTCCTGGCCGGGCGGTAACGGGCATGGCCGACACAGTGCACTACCGGCCGAAGGCCGGCGAGATTCCCACCCAGCCCGGGGTGTATCGATTCCGGGATGCCACGGGCCGGGTGCTCTACGTCGGCAAGGCCAACTCCCTCCGCGCGAGGCTGAGCAATTACTTCGCGCCGCTGCGGAGCCTCCACGAGCGAACCCGCCGCATGGTGCTCAGCGCCGACTCAGTCGAGTGGACCGTCGTCGGCACCGAGTTCGAGGCACTGCAGCTTGAATACACCTGGATCAAAGAGTTCGACCCGCCCTTCAACGTCAAGTTCCGCGACGACAAGACCTATCCGTACCTCGCGATCACCCTCGGTGACCCGGTGCCCAGGGTGTTGGTCACCCGCAACAAGAACCTCAGCGGTGCGCGGTACTTCGGTCCGTACACCAAGGTGTGGGCGATCCGCGAGACCGTCGACCAGATGCTCAAGGCGTTCCCGATGCGCAGCTGCTCCGACTCCACCTACAAGCGGGCCGAGCAGACCGGAAGGCCATGCCTGCTCGGCGAGATCGGCAAGTGCGTCGCCCCGTGCGTCGGCCGGGTCACCAAAGAAGAGCACAAGTCGGTCGCCGTCGACTTCGCCTCCTTCATGGGCGGCAACGACTCCCGCTACCTCGCCGAGCTCAACGCCAAGATGAAGAAGGCCGCGCAGGAGCAGGAGTACGAGGCGGCAGCCCGCTACCGCGACCAGCTCGGCGCACTCGAGGCCGCGCTGTCGAAGAGCACCGTCGTGCTGCACGACGACGTCGACGTCGACATCTTCGGCATCGCCCACGACGAACTGGCCGCCGCCGTGCAGCAGTTCCTGGTGCGCGGTGGGCGCATCCGCGGTGTGCGCAGCTGGGTGGTCGACAAGGAGCTCGACCTCGACCTCGGCGGCCTCGTCGACACGGTGCTGCAGAACGCCTACGAAGACGACGTGCCGCCCCGCGAGGTCATCGTGCCTGAACTGCCCGCCGATGCCGCCCCGCTCGAACTGCTGCTCAGCAGCATCCGCGCCGACCGACTCCCGCGTGGTGCGGGCCGGGTGTCCATTCGCACCGCGCAGCGTGGCGAGAAAGCCGCCCTCGCGTTGACCGTCGCGACGAACGCCAAAAACTCCCTCATGCTCTACAAGACCCGCCGCAGCGGCGACTTCGTGGCTCGCTCGCAGGCGCTCTCCGACATCCAGAAAGCGCTCGGTATGCCTGATGCGCCGTTGCGGATGGAGTGCTACGACGTGTCGCACCTCAGCGGCACCAACATCGTCGCGTCGATGGTCGTGTTCGAAGACGGGCTGCCCCGCAAGGACCAGTACCGCCGGTTCAGCATTCCCGACTCCACCGACGACACCCAGTCGATCTACCAGACCCTCTCCCGCAGGCTCGCGAACGTGGGCGAGGAGACATCGCGGGCGGACGACGCCGACACCGGCGTCAAGAAGTTCGCTTACCGCCCCAACCTGCTCATCGTCGACGGTGGCCAGCCTCAGGTCGCCGCGGCGGCGAAGGCGATGCGGGAGGCCGGCGTGACCGACATTCAGCTGTGCGGAATCGCCAAGCGGCTCGAAGAGATCTGGGTGCCCGACTCCGACTATCCCGTGATCCTGCCGCGCAACAGCGACGCCCTGTTCCTGTTCCAGCGCATCCGCGACGAGGCCCACCGGTTCGCGATCAGCTACCAGCGGCAGAAGCGCTCCAGCGACATCACGTCGCAACTGGCGACTATCCCGGGGCTCGGCCCGTCGCGCATCCGTGAGCTGTTGCGCCACTTCGGGTCGGTGAAGCAGCTCCGTGCGGCGCAGCCCGACGCGATCGCCGAGGTCAAGGGCATCGGGCCCGCCCTCTCGGAGGTCATCTACCGGGCACTGCGGCAGTAGGGGCGGCACCGGGCATCGGTAGTCTTGATGACAACACATGGAACGCATCGTGGGCGCGCAACCGCCCGGTGTTCCGAACCAGGGGCGTGAAAGAGAGCGGATGGCAGGCGAGCAGCAACAGGTCCTGATCGTCACCGGCATGTCCGGGGCGGGTCGGTCGACCGTCGGCAACGCGCTGGAAGACCTCGGCTGGTATGTGGTCGACAACCTCCCCCCGCAGATGCTCCGCCCGCTGGTCGACCTCGTCGAACGCGCGGGCACTTCGCTGCCCAAGATCGCGGCCGTCGTCGACGTGCGCGGGGGCAAGCTGTTCTCCGACCTGCGCGACATCGTCGAGTCGTTGCGGCAGGGAACCCGCCTCCGCGTGCTCTTCCTTGAGGCGACGGATGCTGCCCTGGTGCGTCGCTTCGAGCAGGTACGTCGTCCCCATCCGCTGCAGGACGACGGCACGATCCTCGATGGCATCACCGCCGAGCGTGCCCGCATGCTCGACATGCGGGAGGCCAGCGACCTCATCATCGACACGTCAGACCTCAACATCCACCAACTCGCGACAGTGATCGCGGGCAGCTTCGCCGGCGCCGACACCGCCGCCCTGCAGATCACCGTGCTCAGCTTCGGCTACAAGTACGGGCTGCCCTCCGACGCCGACATGGTCGCCGACATGCGATTCCTTCCGAACCCTTTCTGGCACAGCGAACTGCGACCGTTCACCGGGCTCGACCCGCAGGTCAGCGAGTTCGTGCTGGCGCAGGAGGGAGCGGCCGAATTCGTCACCAACTACGTGGCGGCGATCGCCCCCGTGCTCGCCGGCTACCAGCGGGAGAACAAGAGACACGCTACGATCGCCGTTGGCTGTACCGGTGGAAAGCACCGCTCGGTCGCGGTGGTAGAAGAACTGGCCGCGCGACTCAGGGATCAACCAGGCGTCGCCGTGAGCATCAAGCACCGAGACCTCGGCCGGGAGTGATCCGCGAGCACCGGGTCGCGGGTGCCGTACGCGCACGGCCATAGGACGCGTGCCACGCAGGCGGGCGACACCACGGGGCCGATGACGCAGCCGCGAGGCGCCAGTCGCCATTACGAATTCAGAACGCCGAGACTCGAACAAAGGACCCTCCCACCGTGGCACTTACCGCAGAGGTCAAAGACGAGCTGGCCAGGATCGACGTCCCCAAGACGACGGTGCGGGCGGCAGAGCTGGCCACGATCCTCAGGTTCTCGGGCGGCCTGCACCTCATCTCCGGGCGCATCGCCGTCGAATCCGAGCTCGATACCGCCCAGCTGGCCCGGCGCGTGCGCAAGGACCTCGCCGAGCTGTACGGCGTACGGAGCGAGATCTCGGTGATCACCGCATCCGGGCTCCGTCGCACCAACCACTACCTCGTCCGCGTGCTCGAGGGTGGCGAGACCCTAGCCAGGCAGACCGGGCTGCTCGACGCTCGCCGTCGTCCTATTCGCGGCCTGCCCAACAAGCTCACCACCGGCAACACCGACGAGCTCGCGGCAGTGTGGCGGGGCGCGTTCCTCGCCCACGGGTCGCTGACCGATCCCGGCCGCTCCGCTGCGCTCGAGATCACCTGCCCGGGCAACGAGTCGGCGATGGCACTGGTCGGGGCCGCCGGCCGGCTCAAGATCCAGGCGAAGGCCCGCGAGGTGCGAGGCGTGCACCGCGTCGTCATCCGCGACGGCGATGCCATCAGCGCCATGCTCGTGCACATGGGCGCGAAAGCCACCGTCGTGAACTGGGAAGAGCTCCGCCAGCGCCGCGAGGTGCGCGCAACGGCGAACCGCCTCGTCAACTTCGACGATGCCAACCTGCGACGCTCGGCGCAGGCCGCGGTAGCCGCCTGCGCCAGGGTCGAACGCGCCCTCGAGATCCTCGACGGCGACGTACCGGAGCACCTCCGCTACGCGGGCGAGCTGCGGCTGCGGTTCCGGGATTCCAGCCTCGACGAGCTCGGCCACCACGCCGACCCGCCGATGACCAAGGACGCCGTCGCCGGCCGGGTGCGCCGACTGCTGGCGATGGCCGACAAGCGCGCCGTCGAACTCGGGATCGCGGGCACCGACGCCAATCTCCCCCCTGACTACGAAGACGCCTGAGTAGCGCGGTCCGTGGGCGGCGTCGCACGGGTTTCTGGGTACGCGGGGGAGCAGGTGCAGCCTCCGATTACTAGACTTGACCAGTCATCCGGTTTGCCGATGCTCGGCCTCCGGACACATCGACGCAAGGAGAAATCACCCATGGCTGAATACACCCTCCCAACCCTCGCCTACGACTATGCGGCCCTCGAGCCCAGCATCAGCGGTGCCATCATGGAGCTGCACCACAGCAAGCACCACCAGGCATACGTGACCGGTGCGAACACCGCCCTCGCGCAGCTCGCCGAGGCCCGCGACTCCGGCAACCTCGCCAACGTCAACAAGCTGCAGAAAGACCTCGCCTTCAACCTCGGCGGCCACGTCAACCACTCGATCTTCTGGACCAACCTGTCGCCCAACGGCGGCGACAAGCCGGTCGGCGAGCTCGCAGCAGCGATCGACGACAACTTCGGGTCCTTCGACAAGTTCACCGCGCACTTCACCGCCGCTGCCCTCGGCGTGCAGGGCTCCGGATGGTCCGTACTCGTCTGGGACTCCATCGGACAGCAGCTCATCGTGCAGCAGTTCTTCGACCAGCAGAGCAACTTCGCCGCCGGCACCGTGCCCGTGCTGATGCTCGACGTCTGGGAGCACGCTTACTACCTCGACTACAAGAACGTGCGCGCCGACTACGTCAAGGCGTTCTGGAACATCGTCGACTGGGAGAACGTCTCGCAGCGCTTCGAGACGGCCCGCGTCAAGACGAACGGCCTGCTGGTACTGTCATAGCGGCTGGGTGCCCGGGGCGACCCGGGCACCTCCCCAGCGCGGGCCATGCCCGCGCATCTCATCACCGTTTTCCCCCGTGATACCCGGCTTCACCCCGCGCCCTCAGGCGCCTGAGCAACAGGAGAACCCTTGACTGTCAAGATCGGCATCAATGGCTTCGGCCGCATCGGCCGCAACTACTTCCGCGCGGCGCTTGCCAAGGGCAGCGACCTCGAAATCGTCGCGGTCAACGACCTCACCGACAACAAGTCGCTCGCCCACCTCCTCAAGTACGACTCCATCAATGGGCGCCTCGACGCCACCGTGGAGCTCGACGGCGACCGCATCATCGTCAACGGCAAGCCGATCATCGTGCTCGAGGAGCGCGACCCCGCCAACCTCCCGTGGGGTGAGCTGGGCGTCGACATCGTCATCGAGTCGACCGGACGCTTCACCAAGGCCGACGACGCGCGCAAGCACATCGCGGGTGGCGCCAAGAAGGTCATCGTGTCGGCTCCCGCCACCGGAGACGGCGTCGCAACCATCGTCCTCGGCGTCAACGAGGGCATCTACGACCCTGCAGTACACGACGTCGTCTCGAACGCATCGTGCACCACCAACTGCCTCGCCCCGCTCGCCAAGGTGCTGCTCGACAACTTCGGTATCGAGCGCGGCCTGATGACGACGGTCCACGCGTACACCGCAGACCAGAACCTGCAGGACGGCCCGCACAGCGACCTCCGACGTGCACGTGGCGCGGCGCAGAACATCATCCCGACGAGCACCGGAGCAGCGAAGGCGCTCGGCCTCGTCATCCCCGAGCTCGTCGGCAAGCTCGACGGCTACGCCCTGCGCGTCCCCGTGCCCACCGGTTCCATAACCGACCTCACGATCGAGACCTCGAGCACGGTCACGGTCGAGCAGGTGAACGCGGCATACAAGGCCGCAGCCGAGGGCGAGCTCAAGGGCATCCTCAGCTACACCGAAGACCCCATCGTCTCCAGCGACATCGTGGGCGACCCGCACTCCTCGATCTTCGACGCCGGCCTCACCAAGGTCATCGGCACCCAGGTCAAGGTCGCGTCGTGGTACGACAACGAGTGGGGATACTCCAACCGCCTCGTCGACATGACCGAGTACGTAGCCGAGCGTCTCTAAGCGCCGCGGGGTAATCGGGTGTCTCTTCGCACCATCGAATCGCTCGGATCGCTGGCGGGGAAGACCGTCATCCTCCGCTGCGACCTGAACGTCCCGTTGAAGGACGGCGAGATCACCGACGACGGGCGCATCCGCGCGTCGCTGCCCACCCTCGGCGCCCTCACCGGCGCCGGGGCTCGCGTCGTCGTGATCTCGCACCTCGGACGCCCGGACGGCGAGGTCGTCGAGAAGTACAGCCTCGCCCCGGTCGCGGCGCGGCTCTCCGAGCTACTGGGTGTCGACGTGCCGTTCGCCGCAGACACCTGTGGACCGTCGGCGAAGGCCGTGGTCGCAAGCCTCGGCGACGGAGACGTCGCCGTGATGGAGAACCTGCGGTTCACCCCGGGGGAGACCTCGAAATCGGCAGACGAGCGCCGCGCGTTCGCCGGGCAGCTCGCAGAGCTCGGCGACGTGCTCGTCTCCGACGGGTTCGGCGTGGTGCACCGCAAGCAGGCCAGCGTCTACGAGCTCGCAGAAATCCTTCCGAGCTCGGCCGGACTGCTGATCGCCTCCGAACTCGACGTGCTCGACCGCCTCACGGCGTCGCCGCAGAAGCCGTACGCGGTGGTACTCGGCGGGTCCAAGGTGTCGGACAAGCTCGGCGTCATCGAGCACCTGCTGCCCAGGGTGGATTCCATCCTGATCGGCGGGGGAATGCTGTTCACCTTCCTCGCGGCCCAGGGCCACGCGGTCGGAGCCAGCCTGCTGGAGAACGACCAGCTCGACACCGTGCGCGGTTACCTCGATGAGGCGACGAAGCGCGGTGTCGACATCGTGCTTCCCACCGACGTCGTCGTGGCGTCGACCTTCGCCGCCGACGCCGAGCACGTGGTTCGCCCGGCCGACTCGATCGAGAATACCGAGTTCGGCGATGCCGGAATCGGACTGGACATCGGACCAGACACGGCCGCGGCGTTCGCCGGCGTCATCCGTTCTTCGAAAACCGTCTTCTGGAACGGCCCGATGGGCGTGTTCGAGTTCGACGCGTTCTCGGGCGGAACCAAGACGGTGGCCCAGGCCCTGACCGAGGTCGACGGCCTCTCCGTGGTCGGCGGGGGTGACTCGGCGGCAGCAGTTCGTGCGCTGGGGTTCTCCGACGATCAGTTCGGACATATTTCAACGGGTGGCGGCGCCAGTCTCGAGTTCCTCGAGGGCAAGCACCTCCCAGGACTGGAGGTACTCGGATGGCAAGCATGACGACGACAGGTACGAGGCTGCCCCTCATCGCGGGCAACTGGAAGCTCAACCTCGACCACCTGCAGGCGATCGCATTCGTGCAGAAGCTCGCGTGGAGCCTCAAGGACGCCGCGGTCGACTTCGACGCCGTCGAGGTCGCGGTGTTCCCGCCGTTCACCGACATCCGTTCGGTCCAGACCCTGGTGTCGGCAGACAAGCTGCCCATCGCCTACGGCGCGCAGGATGTCTCGCAGCATGACACTGGCGCCTACACCGGCGAGATCTCCGGGGCATTCCTCAAGGCCCTCGAGTGCCGGTACGTGATCATCGGCCACTCTGAGCGACGCACCCTTCACGCCGAGGGTGACGACGTGGTCGCTGCCAAGACCGCGGCGGCGCTGAAGCACGGGCTCGTTCCCGTCATCTGCGTCGGCGAGACGGCAGACGACCTCGAGACCCACGGGCCGAGTGCCGTTCCCGTTGCGCAGCTGACGGCGGCACTCGCCGACGTCGCGGCCGACGCTGACATCGTCGTGGCCTACGAACCCGTCTGGGCCATCGGTTCGGGCAAGGCAGCCACCCCGGAGCAGGCGGAGCAGGTCGCCGCTCGCCTCCGCGAGGTGGTCGCTGAAGCCCTCGGTGCAGACGCCGCCGCAGCGACCCGCATCCTCTACGGCGGTTCCGTCAAGGCGAACAACATCGCCGGGTTCATGCGACAGCCCAACGTGGACGGCGCCCTCGTTGGTGGCGCGAGCCTCGACATCCAGGAGTTCTCGGCCATCTCGAGGTTCCACCAGCACGTCGGGGTCTGAGCACGCGTCACCAGGCGGCCGACCGGTCGTCGGTTCACCGAGTGGCGAGCACTCCAGGAATGCGCCCCGGGCTTCGCGCCCGGGGCGCATTCCTGTGTTCGGACGCCATCGACTGGCGCAGGCGTGCACTCGGCCGACACCGATTGGCGCAGGCGTGCACTCGGCCGACACCGATTGGCGCGTCCCCTGAGCGGCATCGTCCGGTATGGCACGCCCCGGATATACTTGTCACCGTTCGTCAAGGTTCCGAAAGGCTTTTTGTGGAAATTCTTCAGGTTGTATTGCAGGTTCTGCTCGGTATCACGAGCCTGCTGCTCACCCTCCTCATCCTCCTGCACCGCGGTCGCGGCGGGGGACTCTCCGACATGTTCGGCGGTGGGGTGACCTCGAACCTCGGGGCGTCGGGAGTCGCCGAACGTAACCTCAATCGCATCACGGTGTTCCTCGGTCTGTTCTGGATCACCTGCATCATCGTTCTCGGGCTCATCACTAAATTCGACGCGGCAGGGTAGGTCTCGACATGGCATCAGGTGGCAGCGCTATTCGGGGGTCTCGCGTCGGTTCCGGACCGATGGGCGAACAGGACAGGGGATTCCACGCGGAGCGGGTCGCCGTATCGTACTGGGACGAGCTGGGCAACGAGACGGTGCGGTATTTCTCCGCCAGCGTGCCCGACGACGAGATCCCGGCCACCATCGATTCCCCGCAGTCCGGGCTCCCCGCCGGTCGTGACAAAGCGAACCCGCCGAGCCTGTCGAAGATGGAGCCATACAAGACCCATCTCGCGTACGTGAAGGAGCGTCGCACCGAAGAAGAGGCGGCGCAGCTTCTCGACGAGGCCCTCCGGGCGCTCCGAGCGCGGCGCGGCCTCGCCAACTGAGGCGGCAGGGACAAACCCACCCACACGACAGAAAAGCACCCGCGCAGATCGCTGCGCGGGTGCTTTGTCGTCGGGTCGGAATGAGCCGGGCGACGGCGACGCCGTCAGTACTCCTGGCTGATGAGGTTGTCCGGCACTTCCTGCGCCGCTTCTTCATCGACGAAGAACACCGTGCGCCTCACGCCCTTGGCGCCCGCCGCCGGTACCTCGATGATGCTCGCCCCCGCGAGGGCGAGGCCGAGGGCCGACGCCTTATCGGGGCCCGCCATGGCCAGCCAGATGCGCTCCGACGAATTGATCGCCGGCAGGGTCAGGCTGAGCCGCTCCGGTGGCGGCTTGGGGGAGTTGCGCACCGCAATCGCCGTGGCAGCCTGCTCCCGCACCCCTGGGGCGTCGGGGAACAGCGAGGCGATGTGCCCGTCCGGTCCGACGCCGAGGAACGTGATCTCGAAGGTGGGGAGGGTGGAGCCATCGGCGGCATGCGCGGCGAGCTCGTCGGAGTACCGCGCCGCCGCAGCATCCAATGCCCCATCGTCCGACTCGGTGGCATCGTCGGGTGCCCCATACCGGTGCACGTTCGCCGCGGGGATGCCGACGTGGTCGAGCAGGGCGAGGTCGGCCTGCGTGTCGTTGCGTTCCTCGTGGCCGACGGGCAGCCACCGCTCGTCGCCCCACCAGACGTGAACCCTGGCCCAGTCGATGGAGTCGCGGGCGTGGGACTCGTTGATCGCCCCGAGGATACCGACGCCGACCCGGCCGCCGGTGAGCACGACATGCGCCTCCGGCTTCTCGTCGAGGATGTCGATCATCTTGGTGATGAAGCGCGCGGCGACCGATCCGGTCAGTTCCTGGGCGTCCCTGTGTACGAGAACGCGGCGTTCGTTGGTCATGCTGCCGCCTCGTCCGAGACGGTGACGACCGGGTTGAACCCGTCGAGGCCCTGCGTGATGACCTCGCCGAACAGGTCGTCGGGGTCGAGTCTGCGCAGTTCTTCGGCCAGGCAGTCGCGCATGCTGCGGCGCGGCAGCGAGATGTCGTGCGTCGGCTGGCCGGGCTGCACGAGGGTCACGATGCTCGCCTGCGTGCGTTCCAGTTCGATGGCACCCGAGGCCCGCTCGAGCTTGACACCGTGGATGCCGCTGGAGCCCGTCACCGGCGGGGTGACCTCATGGATTACCGGAAGCTGCAGCTGCAGCTGCAACCACGCGGCCAGCAGAGTCGTCGACGGCGACACCTCGGCGCCGTGCACCTCCGCCGCCGAGATGGACTCGAACGGCGGCTGGTCGAGCACCGCGGCGAGCTGGGCGCGCCACAGGGTCAGGCGCGTCCACGAGAAGTCCGTGTCGCCGGGCGCATACGACGACGCGAGGCCCCGCAGGTAGGCGTGCGGGTCGGGCTGGGCGGCCGCGTCGGTGATGCGGCGCTGCGCGATCCGGCCGAGCGGCGACTCTGAGACCACCGCGGGTGCCTCGGCCGGCCACCATGCGACCACGGGGGCGTCGGGGAGCAGCAGCCCCGTGACGAGCCCCTCCTCGTCGTCGGCCATGTCGCCGTAGGCCTTCAGTACGATGACCTCGCTGGCGCCGGCGTCACCACCGACCCGGATCTGCGCATCGAGGCAGGTGTCTTCGTCGTCGGCGACCGATCCCGCGGTGGAGATCACGATCACGCGCATGGGGTGCTCGCGGGAGGCCTCGTTGGCCGCCTCGATCGCATCCTCCTCGTGGTCGATCTTCGTCGAGATGATGAGGGTCAGCACGCGGCCGAGGGCGACTGCGCCGCCCTCCTCGCGCAGCTGCACGAGCCGCTTCGAGATCTGGCTGGTGGTGGTGTTGGGCAGGTCGACGATCATGGGCGCCTCCAGGTTCGGCCGTCGCGGGCAAGGAGTTCGTCGGCGGATGCCGGGCCCCAGGTTCCTGGCCGGTATTGCTCCGGCTGCCCCTGGGTGGCCCAGAATTCCTCGATCGGGTCGAGGATCTTCCAGCTGAGTTCCACTTCGCGATGGCGGGGGAACAGGGGAGGGTCGCCGAGCAGCACGTCGAGGATCAGCCGCTCGTACGCCTCGGGGCTCGCCTCGGTGAAGGCGTGGCCGTATCCGAAGTCCATGGTCACGTCGCGTACCTGCACGCCGGCGCCGGGTACCTTCGAGCCGAACCGGATGGTGACGCCCTCGTCAGGCTGTACCCGGATCACGAGGGCGTTCTGGCCGAGTGCGGAGGTCTGGCTGGCGGCGAACAGGTGCTGGGGTGCGCGCTTGAAGACCACGGCGATCTCGGTCACGCGTCGGCCGAGCCGCTTTCCGGCACGTAGGTAGAACGGCACGCCAGCCCAGCGGCGGGTGCCGATGTCGAGTCGCATGGCAGCGAACGTCTCGGTAGTGGAGTCCGGGTTCATCCCGTCTTCCTCCAGGAAGCCGAGCACCTTCTCGCCACCCTGCCAGCCTCCGGAATACTGCCCGCGGGCGGTCGCGGTCGAAAGGTCCTCTGGCAGGCGCACCGCCGACAGCACCTTCTCCTTCTCGGCACGGAGGTCGCCGGCGTCGAACGACACGGGCTCTTCCATCGCGGTGAGGGCGAGAAGCTGCAGCAGGTGGTTCTGGATCACGTCACGGGCAGCACCGATGCCGTCGTAGTATCCGGCGCGACCGCCGACGCCGATGTCCTCGGCCATGGTGATCTGCACGTGGTCGACGTAGTTGGCGTTCCACAGGGGCTCGTACAACTGGTTGGCGAAGCGCAGCGCGAGGATGTTCTGCACCGTCTCCTTGCCCAGGTAGTGGTCGATGCGGAACACCGAGTCGGGCGGGAACACCGACTCGACGACGTCGTTCAGTTCGATCGCGGTCTTCAGGTCGCTGCCGAACGGCTTCTCGATCACAACGCGGCGCCACTGGCCGTCCTTCTGCTCGGCGAGGCCGGAGCGGCGCAGCTGCTCGGTGACCTGCGGGAACGACTTCGGCGGGATCGACAGGTAGAACGCGTGGTTGCCCATTGTTCCCCGGTTCTCGTCGAGCTCCTCGACCGTGGCCTTGAGGTTGGCGAAGGCCTCGTCATCGTCGAACTCTCCCTGTACGAAGCGGATGCCCTGGGCGAGCTGCGTCCAGACGTCTTCGTCGTACGGGGTCCTGGCGTACTTCTTGACGGCCTCGTGCACGACCTCCTCGAAGTCCTGGGTCTCCCAGTCGCGACGGGCGAACCCGACGAGGGCGAACCCCGGCGGCAGCAGTCCGCGGTTGGCGAGGTCGTAGACCGCCGGCATCAGCTTCTTGCGCGACAGGTCACCCGTCACGCCGAAGATGATCAGGCCGCTCGGCCCCGCGATGCGGTTGAGCCGCCGGTCGGTCGCTAGTCTCAGCGGGTTGAATTCTGGGGTGATCTCCACCGGAGACATTGTTCTCCTTGCGATATTGGCTGGTGCGTGACCGCCCACGGGAGGCGTCACTGGTCACTGCACGGTGTTCTCACTGCACGGTGTTGAAGATACTGCCTGTCGTCGCCGCGTCGGTGATGGTGAGGGTGAGCACGGGGCGACCATGGTCCGCGAGCACTCCCGCGTCACCGGCCGCCTGCGCCTGGATGAGTTGCCCGAAGGTGAACGGGCGACCGGGGATCTCGAGGTCCCTGGGGGCGTCTGCGGTGATCTGCAGGAACGCTCCGGTCGCGGGCCCGCCCTTGTGGAACTGGCCGGTGGAGTGCAGGAACCGTGGCCCCCACCCGAAGGTGACGGGTCGGCCGAGGCGCGCGGCGAGCAGGGAGCGCAGCTCGGCGAGTTCGGTCATCGCGTCGCGATCGACGTATGCCTGCACCGCGAGGTACCCGTCGGGGCCGACGGCGGCGAGCAGGCGGTCGACCGCGGCTTTTGCCGAGTCCGTACCGTCGACGACCGATGGGGTGCCGCGCACGGCGAGGCCGGCATCGACGAAGGCGGGAGCCGACTGTTCGGGGCGTTCGTCGAGCAGTGCCCGAGCCCTGAGCTTGGCCGACTCGACGTCGGGTTGGTCGAACGGGTTGATGCCGAGCAGTCGCCCGGCCACCGCGGTCGCGAACTCCCAGACCAGAATCTGGGCGCCGATGGTGCCGCTGATCTCGATCTCGCCGTCGATAAGGCTCTCGGTCGCGCGCTTGTCGTGCACGAGGCGCACGACCTGGAGGTCATCGACCCTCGCCGAGAGCTCCGGGGCATCCAGTTCGAGAACGACGGGGAGGATGCCGCGGCCGTCCTTGCCGGTGGACTCTGCGAGCAGCTGCTCCACCCATTCCCCGAACCCGATCAGGTAGGTACCGTCGGAGACGATCCCCAGTGCCGACGGCTGGGGACGCTGGCCAGCGATGGCCGCACCCAGCACGAGGCCGGGGTTGTCCTCGTGGTCGAGGGCGAGCCGCAGGGCGACCGAGTCCGCGTCGTCGAGGAGGTGCTGGATGTCGACACCGGCGAGCCCAGACGGCACGAGGCCGAAGGCGGTCAGTGCCGAGTACCTGCCACCGACGTTCGGGTCGGCGTTGAAGACGCGGTACCCGTCGGCGCGCGCGGAGAGGTCGAGCGGCGACCCCGGATCGGTGACGACCACGATCCGCTCGATCGGATCGATGCCGGCTTCGCGGAACGCGTGCTCGAATGCGCGCTTCTGGCTGTCGGTCTCGATGGTCGACCCGGACTTCGACGACACGACGAGGGCGGTGGTCTCGAGCTGGTGTTCCAGTGCCGACAGCACCTGGCCGGGGTCCGTGGCATCCAATACCGTCAGGGGCACGCCGGCAGTGCGGGTGATCAGCTCGGGAGCGAGCGACGATCCTCCCATGCCGGCCAGCACGATCCGGCTGACGCCATCCTCGCGCAACCGGTCACGCAGGGCGATGATGTCGGGAACGAGCCCCGCGGAGACGGACACCGCCTCGATCCAGCCCAGGCGTCCTCCGGCCTCGGCGGCCGCATCGGCACCCCACAGGCTGTCGTCCTGCGTGGTGATTCCCGATGCGACCATGTCGCTGATCAGCTGGGGCAGAACCCGGTCCACCGCTTCGGCCGCGGCGCCGCTGACAGCGACATCGAATGTCACTGGGCGGACTCCGGGGTGATCGACGCGGGCTCGGAGTTGATGTCCTTCTCGTCGGACTTCGAGGGGGCGGCAGCCTCGAGGGCCGCGGTCACGGTGTCGAGCAGCTCGTTCCACGAGACGACGAACTTGTCGACTCCTTCGCGTTCGAGCAGCTCGGTGACCTCGTCGTACGAGATGCCGAGTGCGTCGATCGCGTCGAGTACGCCGTTCGCCTCGTCGTACGAGCCGGTGACGCGGTCGCCGGTGATGACGGCGTGGTCGAACGTCGCGTCGAGGGTCTTCTCCGGCATCGTGTTCACGACGTCGGCGACGGCCAGCTCGGTCACGTAGAGCGTGTCGGGCAACGACGGGTCCTTGACACCGGTGGATGCCCACAGCGGGCGCTGCTTGTTGGCGCCCGCGGCAAGGAGGCCGGCTGCACGCTCGGTGGCGAACGACTGCTCGAAGGCCTGGTAGGCGAGCTGGGCGTTGGCGACGCCCGCCTTGCTCTTCAGTGCGGTGGCCTCGTCGGTGCCGATGGCGATCAGGCGCTTGTCGATTTCGCTGTCGACGCGAGAGACGAAGAACGAGGCGACGGAGTGGATGGTCGACAGGTCGTGGCCGGCAGCCTTCGCGCGCTCGAGGCCGGTCAGGTAGGCGTTGATGACCTCGCGGTAGCGCTCGAGGCTGAAGATCAGGGTCACGTTGACGCTGATGCCCTCGGCGATGGTGTCGGCGATCGCTTCGAGGCCCTCGACGGTGGCGGGGATCTTGATCATCGCGTTGGGGCGGTTGACCTTGGCCCACAGGCGCTTGGCCTCTTCGAACGTTCCATTGGCGTCGTGTGCCAGGCCGGGTTCGACCTCGATCGACACGCGACCGTCGAATCCGTTCGTGGTGTCGTAGACCTCACGGAAGATGTCGCTCGCGCTGGCGACGTCGTCGGTGGTGATCTCGAAGACCGCGTCGATGACGTTCGTGCCGTTCGCGGCGAGGTCGGCGACTTGCGCGTCGTATGCCTCGCCCTTGGCGAGGGCGCTGGCGAAGATGGTCGGGTTGGTGGTGATGCCGACGACGTTCTTCTCGGCGATCAGCTTCTGCAGCCCGCCCGAGTTGATGCGCTCGCGCGACAGGTCATCGAGCCAGATGCTGACGCCGACGGCGGAGAGTTCTGCGGTGGGGGTGATGTTCTCACTCATGGAATCTTCTTTCCCGTAAATCTTGTGGTGCTGGAGGGTGCGTGGAGGGGCCCGCCTGTTCGGCGGACCCCGCTAGACAGCGGAGAGCGAGTCCTTGGCTGCTGCCACGACGTGTTCCGTGGTCATGCCGAACTCGCGGTACAGCGTTTCGTAGTCGGCCGACGCACCGAAGTGCTCGATCGACACGCTGCGGCCGGCGTCACCGATGAGGTCGCGCCATCCGAGTGCGAGACCGGCTTCGACGGAGACACGGGCGCGAATCGCCGCGGGGAGCACCGACTCGCGGTACTCGGCGGGCTGCTCGGCGAACCACTCGAGGCTGGGGGCGGAGACGACGCGCGCGCCGGTTCCTTCCTCGGCCAGTGCCGCGCGGGCCTCGATGGCGAACTGCACCTCGGAGCCGGTCGCGATGATGATGACGTCCGGCGTTCCATTCGCCGCCTCGGCGAGCACGTAGGCGCCCTTGGCGACGTGGTGTGCTGCCGCGAAAGTCTCGCCCTCAGCGACGTCGGTTCCGCGCTCGAAGACGGGCAGGTTCTGGCGGGAGAGCACGATGCCTGCCGGTCCGCGGCGGCGACCGAGGATGGCGTGCCAGGCGTGCGCGGTCTCGTTCGCATCGGCGGGGCGCACCACGTCGAGGCCCGGGATCGCCCGGAGTGCGGCGAGCTGCTCGACCGGCTGGTGGGTCGGGCCGTCGCCGCCGAGGGCGACCGAGTCGTGGGTCCAGACGAAGATCGACGGCGCCTGCATGAGGGCCGCAAGACGCACGGCCGGGCGCATGTAGTCGCTGAAGATCAGGAACGTTCCGCCGAAGGGGCGGGTGTTCCCGTGCAGCACGATGCCGTTGAGGATGGCGCCCATGGCGTGCTCCCGGATGCCGAAGTGCAGCACGCGACCGTAAGGGTTACCCGTCCATTCGCCGGTGGAGTGCTCGCTCGGGATGAACGATGCGCCCGACTCGATGGTGGTGTTGTTCGACTCCGCGAGGTCGGCCGATCCGCCCCACAGTTCGGGGATGACCTCGCCGAGGGCGTTCAGCACCTTGCCGGATGCGGCGCGGGTGGAGACGTCCTTGTCGGTGGGGAACTGGGGGAGGGCGTTGACGACACCCTCGGGCAGGTCGCCCGCGAGGACCCGGTCGAGCAGCTCGCGCTTCTCGGGGTTCGCGCTCGACCAAGCGGCGAACTGCTCGTCCCACTCGGCGTGGGCGGCCTGTCCGCGCTCGACGGCCTTGCGGGTGTGGGCGAGAACGTCGTCCTCGACCGCGAAGCTCTTCTCGGGGTCGAAGCCCAGCAGCTCCTTGACGGCGCCGAGCTCTTCTGCACCGAGCGCCGACCCGTGGATCTTGCCGGTGTTCTGCTTCTTGGGCGACGGCCAGCCGATGATGGTGCGCAGGATGATCAGCGACGGACGGTCGGTCTCGGCCTTGGCGGCATCGATCGCGGCGTTGAGTTCGACGAGGTCTTCGTTGTAGTCGCCGGTCTTCTTCCAGTCGACGACCTGCACGTGCCAGTGGTACGCCTCGTAGCGCGCCTTGACGTCTTCGGTGAAGGCGATGTTGGTGTCGTCTTCGATCGAGATCTGGTTGCTGTCGTAGATGGCGATCAGGTTGCCGAGCTTCTGGTGCCCGGCGAGCGACGACGCCTCGCTGGTGATGCCCTCCTGGAGGTCACCGTCGCCGGCGATCGTATAGATGTAGTGGTCGAACGGGCTCTCGCCTGCCGGGGTCTCCGGGTCGAAGAGACCGCGTTCGAAGCGAGCGGCATACGCGAAGCCGACGGCCGAGGCGAGGCCCTGGCCGAGCGGACCCGTGGTGATCTCGACGCCGTCGGTGTGGCCGTATTCCGGGTGGCCGGGGGTCTTCGAGCCCCAGGTGCGCAGTGCCTCGAGGTCTTCGAGCTCGAGGCCGTAGCCGCCCAGGTAGAACTGCACGTACTGGGTGAGCGAGCTGTGGCCCACTGACAGGATGAAGCGGTCGCGACCGATCCACGTGCTGTCACTGGGGTCGCGGCGCATGACCTTCTGGAACAGCAGGTAGGCGGCGGGCGCGAGGCTCATCGCCGTGCCGGGGTGGCCGTTCCCCACCTTCTCCACGGCGTCCGCCGCAAGGATTCTGGCGGTGTCGACCGCTCTGCTGTCGATGGCATCCCACTGGAGTTCTGGCACTGGACGGTGACCCTTCGTTGGCAATGGTTTGGCCAGCACCGCAATCCGCCGCCGCACCGCCACCTTCAGGGTGGTGGTGCTTGCACGAGGACTCCGCAGCGGAACACGCTGGGGGAGTTGTGGGGGAGTGGTTTGCTGTAGCTGGCAACTAACTTCCAGTATAGATAAGTTGTTCAGCTAACGGCGAGCTTCGGCCGCCCCGTTGCGCCGCGTCGGCACGGGGGGTAGGCCGGGCGCACTCCCGCGGCGGCTCCGCGCGCACCCCGACAGTTGCCCAGTGAGCATCGCGTAGACTTTATCCTTGAATACGCGTCGTTAGAGGAGTAATGAAAGTAGTCGAACGAACCGATTTCTCCCGCGACAAGCTCGGTTTCACTGATAAGGCGCGTGCATACCTCGCGCTGACGAAACCCCGGGTCATCGAGTTGCTCTTGGTGACTACCGCGCCGGTGATGATCCTGGCGCAGGGGGGCATCCCCAACCTCTGGCTCGTCCTCGCGACTCTCATCGGCGGATCGCTCAGCGCCGGGTCCGCTGGGGCGTTCAACTGCTACCTCGACCGCGACATCGACCGCGTAATGAACCGCACCAAGAATCGGCCCCTGGTCACGGGAGCGCTCACCGACCGTGAGGCACTCGTCTTCGCCTGGGTGGTGGGTTTCGCGTCGATCGCCTGGCTGGCCGTCACCACGAACCTGCTCGCGGCCGCCCTGTCGGCGGCGGCCATCTTCTTCTACGTCGTGGTGTACACGCTGTGGCTCAAGCGCCGCACCTCGCAGAACATCATCTGGGGCGGTATCGCTGGATGCTTCCCCGTCGTCATCGGCTGGGCCGCGGTCACTGGATCGCTGAGCTGGGCGCCGCTGATCCTGTTCGGTGTCGTGTTCCTCTGGACGCCCCCGCACTACTGGCCGCTCTCGATGCGCTACCGCGCCGACTACGCCGCCGTCAACGTGCCGATGCTCGCCGTGGTGCGGGGACGGTCCGTCGTCGGGCTGCAGATCGTGCTGTACGCCTGGGCGACCGTGGTCTGCTCGCTGCTGCTCATTCCCGTCGCCCCGATGGGCATCCTGTACAGCGTCGTCGCCGTCGTCGCCGGTGGCTGGTTCATCGTCGAGGCGCACCGCCTGTACAGCGGAGCGATCCGGCACAGCGAGGTCAAGCCCATGCGCGTATTCCACGGCTCGATCTCGTACCTCACGCTGCTGTTCGTCGCCGTCGGCGTCGACCCGCTACTGCCGTTCTAGCAGCCGGTCCGGTACGCCGGGCGGGGATCGACCGAGCCGGTCCGGTACGCCGGGCGGGAACCGGTTGACGCTGCCGACAGTGTCGCGCCAGAGGTTCGGATTGGCCAGGAGAATAGGCCACACCGCGCTTGGGCGACGATGCAAGTCCCAGTCACACCAGCGTCGACTGCGCCTCGTCACGCACGATGATGCGGGCGCCGTCGTCGTGGCGCTCTCTGATGCTCAACACGACGCCGGTCATGGCCGCCGCGAGAACGCAGGCGAGCACCATGTGGATCCCGACGAGGATCTCCGGGAGGCCGAGGCGTGCCTGCGTCACGCCGACGACGATCTGGGCGACCTCGACGGCGAGCAGCGCCATGCTGTACCGCAGCAGGCGTGAGACGCGCAGCCGCCGGGCGATGAGAATCAGCGCGATGGTGAGCGCGAGGGCTCCGTAGGCGGGGTAGCTGTGCAGGTGTTGCAGCAGCTCGGGGTCGAGGTCGTTGCGTGCCGCGCCGCCGTCGCCCGCGTGCGGGCCCGACCCGGTGGTCAGGATGCCGACGACGATCGTGATCGCGACCAGCACCGCGGTCAGGCGCGCCACCGACAGCACCCAGCGCGGCGTGGTCAGCGCCGAGGTCTTCGGTCCGGAGCGCACCCGGTAGAGCAGAATGGCGGCGAGCACCACGAGGACGGTCGACAGCACGAAGTGCAGGCCGACGACGTAGGGGTTCAGGTTCGTGAGGACGGTGATGCCGCCGATGACGCCCTGGAACGGGATGCCGAGGCCGATAACGAGCGCGAGGCGGAACAGGTCGGGGCGCTGCTTACGCATGCGGATGACGAAGAAGAACATCACCAGGGCGATCGCGATCAGGGCGAAGGTGAGCAGGCGGTTGCCGAATTCGATGACCCCGTGGATCCCCATCTCCGGGGTGTTGATGAAGGACTCCGCCGTGCAGCGCGGCCAGGTCGGGCAGCCGAGCCCCGAACCGGTGAGGCGTACCGCACCGCCGGTTCCCACGATCAGTACCTGCCCGATGAGCGACAGCCGCGCGGCGATGAGCACACGCCGGTCGACCGTCGTCGGCAGCCACCGCCATGCGCGGGCTACGACAGATCGCGGAGACCCCGGCGTCACGGACTTCTGAGGCTTCACAGGCTTCCCTTCCCACACTGCCGAAGACCGCCCTGTAGAATAGGAACGTTCAGAAGCACCGCCTCGGGCGGACAGCTACGTCGACATCGGGGTCGTCTACCCCTCATGCATTCAGTGTAGGCAGCCTGTCTGGGGGTCTCGCTGGGTCTCTGGGGTCCAGCTGGCTGCCAGCTTGACGTATTCGGCTGGTGTCACGGAATAGCGGCGCAATCACCTCGGTTGTCGTCGGCAGGAAAGAGGTAACAATGTCAGACGTACTGATCGAACGACCAGAACTCGATGGCCTCGGCACATACGAGTTCGGATGGAAAGACTCCGACGTCGCAGGCGCGTCAGCGAAACGGGGAATCTCCCCCGAGGTCGTTGCCGATATCTCGAACCTGAAGAACGAACCAGAGTGGATGCTGGCGAAGCGCCTCAAGGGCCTGTCGCTGTTCGGCAAGAAGCCGATGCCGCTCTGGGGCGCCGACCTGTCGGGTATCGACTTCGACAACATCAAGTACTTCGTGCGCTCCACCGAGAAGCAGGCGATGACCTGGGAGGACCTCCCGGAAGACATTCGCAACACCTACGAGAAGCTCGGCATCCCCGAAGCGGAGCGCCAGCGCCTGGTCGGCGGCGTCGCCGCCCAGTACGAGTCCGAGGTCGTGTTCCACTCGATCAACGCCGAGCTCGAAGCCCAGGGCGTGCTGTTCCTCGACACCGACACCGCACTGCGGGAGTACCCCGAGATCTTCCAGGAGTACTTCGGCACCGTCATCCCCGAGGGCGACAACAAGTTCGCGGCGCTCAACACCGCCGTCTGGTCCGGTGGGTCGTTCGTCTACGTTCCCCCCGGTGTGCACGTCGAAATCCCGCTGCAGGCCTATTTCCGTATCAACACCGAGAACATGGGCCAGTTCGAGCGCACGCTGATCATCGCCGACGAGGGCAGCTACGTGCACTACATCGAGGGCTGCACGGCCCCGATCTACAAGTCGGACTCGCTGCACTCCGCCGTCGTCGAGATCATCGTCAAGAAGAACGCCCGCGTTCGGTACACCACGATCCAGAACTGGTCGAACAACGTCTACAACCTCGTCACGAAGCGCGCCATCGCGCACGAGGGCGCGACGATGGAGTGGATCGACGGCAACATCGGTTCCAAGGTAACCATGAAGTACCCGTCGATCTACCTCGTCGGAGAGCACGCGAAGGGCGAGACCCTGTCCGTCGCGTTCGCGGGCCCCGGACAGCACCAGGATGCCGGCGCCAAGATGGTCCACATGGCGCCGTACACGCAGTCGTCGATCGTGTCGAAGTCGATCGCACGCGGCGGAGGCCGCACCGGGTATCGGGGTGAAGTGCGTATCGCTGCCGGTGCCCACCACTCGGCGAACACCGTGCGCTGCGACGCGCTGCTGGTCGACACCATCTCGCGGTCCGATACCTACCCCACCACCGACATCCGCGAGGACGACGTGCAGATGGGCCACGAGGCGACCGTGTCCCGTGTCAGCGCCGAGCAGTTGTTCTACCTGCAGAGCCGTGGCATGCCGGAGGACGAAGCGATGGCTATGATCGTTCGCGGTTTCATCGAACCGATCTCCCGCGAGCTCCCCATGGAGTACGCGCTCGAATTGAACAAGCTCATCGAAATGGGCATGGAAGGCAGTGTGGGATGACCGTTCTCCGACTGCGTGAAAGGATCCCCCACTAGATGACTTCTGCCACCCCCGTGAGCGTCGCCGACGCCATCCCGGAACAGCATGGAGCCAAGCCGCACACCGACAGCGCAGCCGCGTTCGTCCCCGTGCAGACGCGTTCCGAGCGATTCCGCTCCACCCGAATGGACGACTTCCCCGCCATCAACGGCACCGAGATCGCCTGGAAGCTCAGCCCCGTGGCAAAGCTCCGGCCCCTCATCGACGGTGACCTCGACGGTTCGACGTACCCGTACGACGCGGCATCCACCGATGGCATCGCCGTCGAGTGGGTCGAGCGTGGTGATGCAAGGATCGGCGTTGCCGGGGCCTCGGAGGAGCGGGCGTCGGCCAACGCCTGGTCGACCTTCGAATCGGCCCTCGCCATCACGGTCAGCGGTGAGGAGTCCCAGCAGGCCACCGTCACGCGCAGCGCCCTCGGCTCCGGCCCCCGCGCCGCGCACACTGTGATCACCGCGAAACGGCACAGCCGCGGCCACGTGGTGCTCCTCAACACGGGCGACGCCATGCTGTCCGAGAACGTCGAGATCGTCGTCGAAGATGGCGCACACCTCACGGTGGTCACCGTGCAGCAGTGGGCGCACGACGCCATCCACCTCGCGAGCCACTTCGCGAACATCGGGCGTGACGCGGTACTCCGCCACGTCGTCGTATCGCTCGACGGCGATGTCATCCGCATCAACCCGTCGGTGCACCTGGTCAAGGAGGGCGGCGACGTCGAGCTCCTGGGCGCGTACTTCGCCACCGCCGGGCAGCACATCGAGCAGCAGGTGTTCGTCGACCACGATGCCGCCAACACGCGTTCTCGCGTCAGCTACAAGGGCGCCCTGCAGGGCGTGGGGGCCCGCACGGTCTGGATCGGCGACGTGCTGATCCGCCAGACCGGCGTGGCGACCGACAGTTACGAGCAGAACCGCAACCTGCTCCTCACCGAGGGTGCCCGCGCCGACTCGATCCCGAACCTCGAGATCGAGACCGGCGACATCGCTGGCGCCGGCCACGCCAGCGCCTCCGGTCGCTTCGACGACGAGCAGCTGTTCTACCTGCAGGCTCGCGGCATCACCGAAGAAGAGGCACGCCGCCTCGTCGTGCGCGGCTTCCTCGCCGACGTGATCCGCAAGATCGGTTCGCCGACGCTCGAAGACCAACTGGAATCCGCAATCGAATCGGCGCTCGTGCCGGAAGGGACGCGCCGTCGATGACCGCCGTACGTATCTGTTCTGAAGATGACCTCGAGGTCGGCACCGCAGTACGCGTCGTGATCGACGACGTCGCCATCGCGGTCGTACGGGATTCTGCCGGTGCCGTGCACGCCATCGGCGACACCTGCACTCACGGCGACATCTCCCTCGCGGAGGGTTTCGTCGAGGACCAGACCCTCGAGTGCTGGGCGCACGGCTCGAAATTCTCGATCCTCACGGGCAAGCCGACCTCGCTCCCGGCCTACGAGCCGGTGCCGGTCTACGCGGTCACGATCGTCGACGGGGAAGTCTTCATCGACCCGGCCGTCGACGTCGCCGTCTAATCACCCCCGTCTATTTTCTCCACCGAAGCTTAAGGAATATCCCTCATGTCTGTTCTCGAAATACGCGACCTCCACGTCAGCGTCGACACCGAACAGGGAAGCAAGAAGATCCTCAACGGCGTCGACCTCACCGTCAACGAGGGTGAGATCCACGCGATCATGGGCCCCAACGGATCCGGCAAGTCCACCCTCGCGTATACGATCGCCGGTCACCCGAAGTACCACGTCGACTCCGGATCGGTAAAGCTCGACGGCCTCGAGGTGCTCGAGTTGTCGGTCGACGAGCGCGCACGTGCCGGCCTCTTCCTTGCAATGCAGTATCCGGTCGAGATCCCCGGCGTCACGGTGTCGAACTTCCTTCGCACCGCGAAGACCGCCCTCGATGGCGAGGCTCCCGCGCTCCGCGGCTGGATCTCCGAAGTGCGCGAGGCCATGACCGGTCTCCGCATGGACAAGACCTTCGCCGAACGCAATGTCAACGAGGGGTTCTCCGGCGGAGAGAAGAAGCGCCACGAAATCCTCCAGCTCGAGGTGCTGAAGCCGAAGTTCGCGATCCTCGACGAGACCGACTCCGGACTCGACGTCGATGCGTTGAAGATCGTCTCGGAAGGCGTCAACCGAGCCAAGGCGAGTACCGGACTCGGTCTTCTGCTCATCACCCACTACACCCGAATCCTGCGCTACATCAAGCCGGACTTCGTGCACGTGTTCGTCGACGGTCGGGTCGCAGAAGAGGGCGGCGCAGAACTCGCCGACCGCCTCGAGAACGAGGGATACGACCGTTTTCTCGGGGCCACCGCCGCCGAGCCGTTTGTAGGATAGGACCATGGCAGTCGCACTCGCTCCGGCACTCTTCGACCAGGTCGAGGAGGCACTGAAAGACGTGATGGATCCCGAGCTCGGGATCAATATCGTCGACCTCGGCCTGATCTACGACTTGACCTGGGACGACGAGAACAACGCCCTCATCATCAGCATGACGCTGACCTCGGCCGGGTGCCCGCTCACCGACGTGCTCGAGGAGCAGACCGCAGAGTCGCTGGACGGCATCGTCGACCAGTTCCGCATCAACTGGGTGTGGATGCCGCCGTGGGGTCCCGAGAAGATCACCGACGACGGTCGCGACATGATGCGGGCGCTCGGCTTCTCCATTTGATTTCGTACCCCCCAAGGGGGGCGACTTCCCTGAGGTTCGCTTAATTCGGGCCGTTCGTGCCTCACGGGCGTTATCCTTTCGCCATGGGGGAAACACAGGAAGACGGCGAGTCGGCGCGCCCGCGCACCGATCGAATAGACAGGTCGGTGGCGCAGAGCCAGCTGTTCACGTCCGCGGGGGTGTTGATCCTCGCCGTGATGGCATCGTTCGTCAGCCCGTCGGCGTTCTACGATCCGTTCTTCGTCGCCGGGATCGGACTGGTGGCGGTGGTCACCGTATTAGCCCTTCAGGTTCGCTGGGCATCCCTTCCCAGTCGGTGGGTCGTGGTCCTGCCACTGCTCGACATCATTGCCCTCGCCGGTATGCGCGAGGGTGCTCCTATCCTGCAGGTCGGGCTCTTCCTCACGTTTCCCGTCATTTGGATGTCGCGTCATTTCGGGCTGTGGGGGGCCGTTTCGAGTGTCTCGATGTCGACCGCGCTGATCTGGGTCACGACGTTCGTTCGCGGTGATGCCGTTGAGGCGTCGGGAATTCCGTCGCTCGTGCTTCTTCCGCTTGCCCTGAGCTTCATCGCTACCACGACCTTCGTGACCGTGCGTCGCACCAACGGACAGCGCAACCTGCTGCGCCAGCAGGCGACCATCATCGAGGCAGCGCTCGATTCCGCACGTCGTCAGGAGCGGCTGCTCGACGGCGTGCTGAATGCGGTGACGTTCGGCGTGCTGTCGTTCGACCGTCCCGGCAGCATCACCATGATGAACGACTCCCTTCGCGAGTCCCTGCGAGAGTTCGGAGGCGCGGAGGGTGACTACAAGCATGCCGTGGTCTACCAGGAGGATCGAATCACGCCGCACGCGCAGAACACCCGGCCACTCGCGCGGGCTTTCGCTGGCCAGGAATTCGAGAATATGGTCATCTGGATCGGCGATCTGGGATCGAAGCGTGCCGCCCTGTCAGTGACCGCGCGTCGTTTCTCCGCCCCGGATGGTACTGCCGATGGCGGCGTCGTCGTCATGCGCGACGTCACGGCCGAACTCGAGGCGATCAAGGCCCGCGATGACCTCGTCGCATCGGTCTCCCACGAATTGCGCACGCCCCTGACATCGACCCTCGGGTACCTGGAACTCGTGCTCGACGACGACGAACTCGATGAAGGCACCCGCAGCATGGTCGATGTCGCTCTGCGTAACTCCAAACGACTGCTCACCATCGTCAACGACGTGCTGCGCGCCGCAAGCGACGCCGACACGCAGCTGCCGATGACCATCACCGACTGCGATATCGCCGGAATCATCGATGAGGCCGTCAATGACCTCAGGGACGTCGCATCACGACGGGGCATCACCATTGCGGCGAACCTCCCCGTCACCGCAATCACGCTGGCCGATCCACTGCGCATCCGTCAGGTCATCGACAACCTGATGACCAACGCCATCAAGTACAACCGGCCCGATGGCACCATCGAGGTGCTCATGACCGTCGACGACCGCCACATCGCCGTAAGCGTCACGGATACCGGTCTCGGCATCTCCGACGAGGAGGCGGCGAAGCTATTCGAGCGCTTCTACCGCACGGAGTCGGCGAAACAGTCCAGCGCACTGGGCGCCGGGCTTGGCCTCAACATCACGAAGGACATCATGGTTCGACACGGGGGCGACCTGCGGCTCGAGAGCACGCAGGGCGTCGGCAGCACCTTCACCATCACGCTCCCATCGATGGGCTCCGGATCCGCGGTTACCACCGTGGCCGGGGTCGGCTCCGCGACAGTGACCACCACCACGACGACCACGACCACCACCACGACCGCCGGATGACCGTCGTGGACATCGACCTGCCGACACTACTCGCGGCGAACGGCGCGATCGTCACTATCTCGGGGGTGGCATTCATCCTCGCCACCGTGCTCGGTCGGAATGACGCGATCGGCAGGGCGTGGAGTATCGCGTTCCTCGCCGGCATCGTCACGACCGCCTGTTACGCGATCTGGGGCTACCTCGGCGAGGACTGGTGGGCGGCGGCCATCGGGAACGGCGCCATTGTGCTGGCCATAGGCATGATGTGGAGCGGATGTCGCCTGTGCAACGGACGCACGTCCCTGTCGGCGGTGAGCCTCGCCCTCAGTGCAGTCACCACGCTCGCTGTGCTGGTCGACGGGCCGACCGGAGGCGAATGGGCGGGTGCGGTGACGATGTTCTCCTGTGTCTCGATCTTCGGCGCACTCGCGGGTGCAGAGACCCTGCGCGGTGCCATGAGGCGTAACCAGCACGCCCGCGTGCTCACCGTCGTCTTCTGGATCGTCGCTGTCTTCTATCTGGCGCGGACCGTCGTGTTCATCGCCGCGGGGGAGGACAGCGACCTCTTCGATGACTGGTTCGGTACCGTCATCACCACGATCGTGACCATACTTCTGGTCATCGTGGCATCGATCTCGATGTCGGTGATCCAGGGCGAGCGCATCGGGTCGAAGTACCGCAAGCACTCGGCCGAGTCGCCCGCGCGGGACGGAATCCTGCCCATGTCGGAGTTCACGGCGTGTGCAGAAGACTGGATTCTCCGCGCGGAGCGGCAGCAGGTACCCCTCGCGCTCGTGCTGCTCGAGGTGGAGAACCTCGAGGACATCAACATCGCCTATGGTCGGGACCGCGGAGACGAGGTCATCCGTGAGGTCGGGCGGGTCACGAGCTTCTCGGTGCCGCCGGCCACACTCATCGGGCAGTTCGACTCGCACCGGTTCGCCGTGCTCACCACCGCATCGGGCGACCGCGAGGCGGCGGCAATCGCTGAACGGCTGCACGATGCGCTCGTCGAGACCGCTCTGCCCCAGGCGGACTTCATCCGTGCGCTCGCGAGCTATGGAGTGGCGAACACCGATACCAGCGGGTACGTGTTCGCCCCGCTGCTCGCTGCGGCGAATCATGCCCTTGCGCAAGCCACGCTGAGCGGCGCGGGGTCCGTCTCCGCCGCGCCGTCGTCGACGGGCACCGCAGCCTGATCGCGCTGTCGTACCGGCGCGCTACTTCGTGCGGCGGCCTGCCGTGTTGACTCCGAACCAGGCGAGGCGGATGAATCCCGCCGCGAGCAGCGCCTTGACGATGCCGCCCACGATGAACGGGTAGAGACCGGACTGCAGCGTCTGCTCGAGGGTGAGGCCGAGGCTCCAGGCGAGCCAGGGGAGCCCGAACGCGAAGGTCACGAGCGTTCCGGCGGAGAACGACGCGATGGCGCCGAGGATGCGGTGATCCCATGCGCGCTGGGCGAGCCAGCCGGTGAGGGCCGCGGCGAAGATGAACCCGATGATGTAGCCGCCGGTGGGGCCGGCCACGATGGTGAGTCCGGAGGTTCCATCGCTGAACACGGGCAGTCCGACGATGCCGAGCACCGCGTAGAGCACCATCGACAGCGACCCGCGCAGCGCGCCGAGCGAGCTACCGACCACGAGCACCGCGAGGGTCTGCCCGGTGATGGGAACCGGCCACAGCGGCACGGCGATCTGCGCGGCGGCCGCGGTCACGACGGCACCGGCGGCGACGAGGGTGATGTCGGTGGCGATTCCCCGTGAGAAAACCCTGTCGGCGAGTGTCGGGCGGCCGATGGCCAGGGACGGAGAACTCATGATGCTCCTCGAAAAGTGCGGGGATGACGGATACAGGACTGCGACAAGTAGACTATCTGGCTGACCCCCACAACAGTGTGCCGCTCCCGTGTGCCGCCACGTTCGTGCGGTACCCCTACCTCATTGGATTCTTACTGTGCTTGCTGTGCACGATCTCGAGCTCCGCGTCGGAGCCCGCACCCTCATGGAAGGGGTGTCCTTCCGCGTCGACCGCGGAGACAAGATTGGCCTCGTCGGGCGTAACGGCGCGGGCAAGACCACGCTGACCAAGATCCTCGCCGGTGAGGGCATGCCCACCGACGGTCGCATCGAACGCTCCGGCGAGGTGGGGTACCTCCCGCAGGACCCGCGCTCCGGTAATCCGGAAGACCTGGCCCGCACGCGCATCCTCGACGCACGCGGCCTCGGCCAGCTGCTCCTCGGCATGGAGAAGGCCGCAGAGGACATGGGCAGCATGGATGCTGCCACCAGCGACAAGGCCATGAAGAAGTACGGCACGCTGCAGGACCAGTTCCTCGCGCTCGGCGGATACGCCGCCGAGGCCGAAGCCGCCTCGATCGCAAGCAACCTCAGCCTGCCCGACCGTATCCTCGACCAGCCGCTCTCGACGCTCTCCGGTGGACAGCGCCGCCGCATCGAGCTGGCCCGCATCCTGTTCTCGGGTGCAGACACCATGCTGCTCGACGAGCCGACCAACCACCTCGACGCCGACTCTGTTGTCTGGCTGCGCGACTACCTCAAGGCATTCCAGGGTGGACTCATCGTGATCAGTCACGACATCGAACTGGTCGAGGAGACCGTCAACCGGGTGTTCTACCTCGATGCGAACCGCACCGTCATCGACGTCTACAACATGGGCTGGAAGAACTACCTCCGCCAGCGCGCATCCGACGAGGAGCGCCGCAAGAAGGAGCGCGTCAACGTCGAGAAGAAGGCCTCGGTGCTGCAGCTGCAGGCGGCGAAGTTCGGCGCCAAGGCGTCCAAGGCCGCCGCCGCCCACCAGATGGTGCGACGGGCCGAGAAGATGCTGTCGGGGCTCGACGAGGTCCGCACAACCGAGCGCGTCGCCAAGTTGCGCTTTCCGGAGCCCGCTCCCTGCGGACGGACGCCGCTCATGGCATCCAATCTCAGCAAGAGCTACGGGTCACTCGAGATCTTCGCTGCCGTCGACCTCGCGATCGACCGCGGCACGAAGGTGGTCGTGCTGGGGTTCAACGGTGCAGGCAAGACCACCCTGCTGCGGATGCTGGCCGGAGTCGACAAGCCCGATACGGGCCAGATCGAGCCGGGACACGGCTTGCGCATCGGGTACTACGCGCAGGAACACGAGACGATCGACGTCAAGCGCAGCGTGCTGCAGAACATGGTGTCGTCGTCGCCCTCGATCACGGAGATGGAGGCGCGTCGGGTGCTCGGGTCGTTCCTGTTCACCGGTGACGACTCGCACAAGCCGGCCGGGGTGCTGTCCGGTGGGGAGAAGACGCGACTCGCGCTCGCGATGATCGTCGTGTCTGGGGCGAACGTGCTGCTGCTCGACGAACCGACCAACAACCTCGACCCTGCGAGCCGCGAGGAGATCCTCGACGCGCTGGCGAACTACGCGGGCGCCGTCGTGCTCGTCAGCCACGACGAGGGTGCCGTCGAGGCGCTGAACCCGGAACGCGTGCTCATCCTGCCCGACGGTACCGAGGACTTCTGGAACCCCGACTACGCGGATCTCGTCAACCTGGCGTGATGCCCAGGGCTGCACACACCCTGCGACCTGACCGTGGCCCTGCGGTGCGCCGCTAGCGTCGCTCGGCGAGGGCCTCGATGATGGCGTCTTCGCTCTCGTCGTCTGACGGGGTGCGGGCAGCCTTGCGGCGGTCGCGTTCGCTGGCCCTCTCGATCTCGTCGGGGTCGTCGGAGTTGACCAGCCGGTACTCCTGCCGGAGCGCCCAGCCGAGGCCGATGAAGGCCAGGATCGCGAACACGTACCACTGGAACGCGTACGACAGGTGGGGACCCTCGTCGCGCGCCGGGCGTGCCGACAGGATGGGCAGTGCCTCCTCTGCGTCGCCGGCACCCGGGCTGCCGGCCGCGATCAGTCCGTAGGCGCCCGTATAGGTGGGACGGTCGAGTTTGTCGGCGATCTGCGGGAGGTGCACGGTGGGAATCTGGTTCGACCCCTCCACCGTGGAGCGGCCGGACAGGGTGGGCTCGCTGGCCTTGAGGCGCGCCGTGACGGTGACCTCCCCGGTCGGCGCGGGCGGGACCTCGTCGGGCGCGTCCTGCTGCGACCCGGTGGGCAGCCAACCGCGGTCGACGACGAACACCGTACCGTCGTCGAGCAGCATGGGCGTGAGCAGCTCGAAACCCGGCCTGCCACCGTACGGCCGGTTGCGCACGAGCAGTTCGTCATCGGTGAGGTACTGGCCGGTGAGGGTGACTCGGGTCCACTTCTGGTCGTCGTCGAACGACTCGAGGGACGGCAGCACCTGATCGACCGCGATGGGCTGCGAGTCGTAGTTCTGGTCGATACGGTCGATCTCCGCTCGCGCGTCGGCCCGTCGGGAGAACTGCCAGGTCGCAAGAAGTGAGCAGATGATCGCGAAGACGATGGTGAGCGCGAGATACCCGGCCCACCGCCTGGAGAATGCGAAGCGCCAACCGGTCATGGGCTTCCCACCCTATCGACCGTGACACCCAGCGGCGTCACCTCGACGGGGAAGGAGCGACTGCTGAGGTAGTCGCGGAGGTAGTCGACGTGGGTGTCGCAGGCGGTCCACACCTTGACACGCTCGATGCCGTGGATGCGCGGATTGCGCCAGTTGACGTTGAAGGAGGCGGGTTCGGTGCAGGAGGCGCGAGAGCACTGCGGGGTGCTGGACGCTGCGGCATCCAACCCAGGACCGCCGGGTGACCCGGGGGTCCAGCCGATCACAGGAGATCCCCGTCGACCGGGCGCTCCCTCTGCTGCAAGGGCACGATCGAGCCCGGACGTTCTACCTGTCCCTCGACCTGGTGGCCGACGTTGGCGAGGATCACCGCGAAGTAGGGGAGCACGATGGCGGCGATCGCGAAGACGGCGAGCCACCAGCCGGTGACGAAGAAGCACATCGCGATGCAGACGAGGCGCACGGCCATGGCGATCAGGTACTTGATCATCCGGTCGTGGCGGTCGTCCTGCGGAGACCGGGGAAGGGCGGTGATCGAGGAGATCACCTGTTGCTTGGCCATGGGTGCGAAGTCCTCGGGGGTAGGCATGTGCGTGCGGGGTGTCGCCGGCCCGAACCGCCGTCGGCAGAATCAGCCTACGTCTAAGCTTGTGGGAGTTTGCCGGGAGGTGACGGCCAGTCAGCCGAGCCCCATCCAAGAGAGTCGAGACACCGTGGCCACGAGCAGAACAGTCCTGGTAACCGGGGGAAACCGGGGAATCGGGTTTGCCATCGCAGAGGAATTCGTGGCCCTCGGTCACCGCGTCGCCGTGACCGCCCGCAGCGGCGATGGCCCAGCCGGCAGCATGACGGTGCGCGCCGACGTGACCGATGCCGCGTCGATCGACGCCGCGTTCAGCGCTGTCGAATCCGAGCTCGGCCCGGTCGAGGTCGTGGTGGCCAACGCGGGCATCACCCGCGACACCCTGCTCATGCGCATGTCGGAAGACGACTTCTCCACCGTGGTCGATACGAACCTGACCGGGTCGTTCCGCGTCGTCAAGCGCGCGACCAAGGGCATGATGAAGGCCAGGTTCGGACGCATCATCCTCGTCTCCAGTGTCGTCGGACTGTATGGGTCGGCCGGTCAGGTCAACTATGCGGCGTCGAAGAGCGGCCTGGTCGGCATCGCCCGCTCGGTGACGCGGGAGCTCGGCTCGCGCGGCATCACCGCCAACGTCGTCGCCCCCGGCTTCATCGAGACCGACATGACCGCCGAGCTGCCCGATGCGCAGCAGGCCGAGTACCGCGCCTCGATCCCGGCCGGCCGGTTCGCGTCGCCGACCGAGGTGGCCCGTGTCATCACCTGGCTCGCCGGCGACGACGCCGGCTACATCTCGGGCGCGGTCATCCCGGTCGATGGCGGCCTCGGTATGGGGCACTGACCCCGACACCGACGAGCTGAGGCCGGCCGAGAGTTTCAGGCCCGCAGGCCGAGCATGGGCAGGACCTGCGACAGGTCGCGCACATCCATGACGATGTCGGCTTCGTCGCGCACCGGTGCCTTGGCATCGAACCCGATCGACAGGCCGGTGATGGCCATCATGGTGAGGTCGTTAGCTCCGTCGCCGATGGCGACCGTCTGCCGGAGCGGAACCCCGCATCGCGCAGCCCAGTCCCTGAGCGTCGTCGCCTTCGCTTCGGCGTCGATGATCGGCCCCTCCAGTTGCCCGGTGAGCCGGCCGCCGTCGACCCCGAGGCGGTTGGCGCTCCAGTAGTCGAGGCCGAGGCGCTCGGCGAGCGGGTCGACGAGCTCGTGGAATCCGCCGGACACGACGCCGATGCATCCACCCGCCTCGTGCACCCCCGCGATGAGCTCCGGCACGCCCCTCGTGACCTCGATTCGGTCGGCGACCACGTCGAATACGGTCAGCGGGAGTCCGGCGAGGGTTGCGACCCTGGCCCGAAGGCTCTCTTCGAAGTCGAGTTCGCCGTTCATCGCCGCCGTCGTGATGCGTTCGACGTCGACCAAGGACCCCGCCTGCTCGGCGAGCAGCTCGATGACCTCGTTCTCGATCAGGGTGGAGTCGACATCGAGCACGACGAGGAAGGACGGCATGGGTGACTCTCAGTCTGGCGATGGCGGGCGGCATGAAAAAGCGGTGACGCGGCAGGAACGCCGCGCCACCGCACCAGACATGCTGCGCTAGAAGACGCGGACGCCCTTGCCGACGACGGTGATGCCGGAATCGGTGACGGTGAAGCCCCTTGCCCGGTCGAAGTCGGCATCGACCCCGATGGACACTCCGGGGCCGATCACTACCTCTTTGTCAAGAATAGCCCGGCGCACCAGGGCACCGGGACCGATCCGCACCCGGTCGAACACGATGGAATCGATGACGCGCGCCCCGCCCTCGATGGTCGCCCACGGGCCGAGCACGCTGCGTTCGATGTGCGCCCCGGAGAGCAGCGAGCCGAGCGAGACGATCGAGTCGATGGTGGTTCCGAGGTTGCCGCTCGAGTCGCGCACGAACTTCGCGGGCGGCGAGTTGAGCTGCTGCGAGAAGATCGGCCACTGGCTGTTGTACAGGTTGAAGATCGGCAGCGCCGAGATCAGGTCCTGGTGGGCGTCGAAGAACGACTCGATCGTTCCGACGTCGCGCCAGTAGTAGCGGTCACGGTCGGTGGCTCCCGGCAGTTCGTTGCGGTTCAGGTCGTAGACCGCCGCGTCGTTCTTGTTCACGAACCAGGGAACGATGTCGCCACCCATGTCGTGGTTCGAGTCGTCGTTCTCGCCGTCGCGGATGACCGCGTCCATGAGCACGTCGGCGTCGAACACGTAATTGCCCATCGAGGCGAGCACCTCGTCGGGGGAGTCGGCGAGGCCGACGGCGTTCTTGGGCTTCTCGAGGAACCGGTGGATGCGTGTCGGGTCGTCGGGGGTGGTCTCGATGACCCCGAACTGGTCCGCGAGCGAGATCGGCTGCCGAATTGCCGCGACGGTTACGCCCGCCCCCGACTCGATGTGCGCGTCGATCATCTGGCTGAAGTCCATGCGGTACACGTGGTCGGCACCGACCACGACGACGATGTCGGGCTTCTCGTCGCGCAGCAGGTTGAGGCTCTGCAGGATGGCGTCGGCGGAGCCGGAGAACCACCTCTTGCCGAGCCGCTGCTGGGCGGGGACCGACGCCACGTACGAATTGGTGAGCCCGGAGAGCCGCCAGGTCTGCGACACGTGACGGTCGAGGCTGTGCGACTTGTACTGGGTGAGGACGACGATCTGGCGGAGCCCCGAATTGATGAGGTTCGACAGAGCGAAGTCGATGAGCCGATAGTTGCCGCCGAATGGTACGGCGGGCTTTGCCCGGTCAGCGGTGAGGGGCATCAGACGCTTGCCCTCTCCACCGGCAAGGACAATGCCGAAGATCTTCTTTGATGCCATGACTACACAGTAGATGAGCCGAAAGACGTGTACTAGCGTTCACTCCGTGAGAGTCGACTTTGTGTCCCGTGAATATCCGCCCGAAGTTTATGGGGGAGCAGGTGTACACGTCGCAGAACTCGTCAAGGCACTGAGGCCCACCGTCGACGTTGTCGTACGGGCATTCGGCAAGCCGCGCGACGAGCCGGGCGTGTTCTCCTACCAGGCGCCTTCCGAGCTCGCCGGCGCCAATCCCGCGCTGGCAACCCTCGGCACCGACCTGCAGATCGCCCAGGACGTCGCCGGTGCCGACATCGTGCATTCACACACCTGGTACGCAAACGGCGCCGGCCAGCTCGCGTCGCTGCTGCACGGCATCCCGCACGTCGTCACCGCGCACAGCCTCGAGCCCCTGCGCCCCTGGAAGGCCGAACAGCTGGGTGGGGGCTACCGGGTCTCGAGCTGGATCGAGCGCACCGCATTCGCCGACGCTGCGGCCGTCATCGCCGTGAGCGACGGCATGCGCCGCGACATCCTCCGCGCCTACCCCACCCTCGACGAGAGCAAGGTGTCGGTCGTCTACAACGGCATCGACCTCGACGCGTGGAAGCCGGTCGACGACCGTGAGCTGGTGCGCTCCCTCGGCATCGACCCCGACCGACCATCGGTCGTGTTCGTCGGCAGGATCACCCGCCAGAAGGGCCTGCCCTACCTGCTGCGTGCGGCCAGGCGGTTGCACCCCGACGTGCAGCTCGTGCTGTGCGCCGGAGCGCCAGACACCCCCGAGATCCTCGCCGAGGTGCGCGCGGGCGTCGAGGAGCTGGCGACCACCCGCACCGGAGTGGTCTGGATCGACCGCCTGCTGCCACAACGCGAACTCTCCGCCGTGCTCAGTGTCGCCACGACGTTCGTCTGCCCGTCGGTGTACGAGCCCCTCGGCATCGTCAACCTCGAAGCCATGGCGTGCGGCGCCGCGGTGGTCGGTACCGCCACGGGTGGCATTCCCGAGGTCGTCGACGACGGGGTGACCGGTCGCCTGGTTCCCATCGAGCAGGCCCAGGACGGCACCGGCACCCCCATTCACCCCGACAGATTCGTGGATGACCTGGCCGCAACGCTCAACGAGGTCGTCAGTGACCCTGCAACGGCGTCTGCATACGGCGCAGCGGGGCGAGTGCGGGCCGAGAAGGAGTTCGGCTGGCAGCAGATCGCCCGCCAGACCGCAGCGATCTACGAGAGCCTGCTCTAGTCGACCGGTGGCTTAGGCTGGAGTAATGGCTTCAGTTCTCGACCTCACCGGCGTCAGCGTTATTCGCGGGGGAGGTGCCATTCTCGACAAGGTCTCGTGGACCGTCAACGACGACGAGCGGTGGGTCATCCTCGGCCCGAACGGCGCAGGCAAGACCACCATGCTGCAGATCGCCGCAGCCCTCATCCACCCGACCTCCGGCACCGCGACGATCCTTGACGAGGCGGTCGGCAAGGCCGACCTGTTCGAGCTGCGCACCCGCATCGGTTTCGCCTCCACGGCGCTGGCCAGGCGAATCCCCGCCAAGGAGACGGTGCTCAACGTGGTACTCACCGCCGCGTGGGCCGTCACCGGTCGGTGGAACGAGACCTATGACGACGTCGACATCGAGCGTGCCCAGCGCGTGCTCGCGGAGTGGAAGCTCGACCACCTCGAAAAGAGGCGCTTCGGTGACCTCAGCGACGGCGAGCAGAAGCGGGTGCAGATCGCCCGTGCCGTGATGACCGACCCCGAGCTCATGCTGCTCGACGAGCCCGCGGCGAGCCTCGACCTCGGCGCCCGTGAAGAACTCCTGCACATCCTCGGCGGATACGCGAGTTCGCCCACCGCCCCGGCCATCGTCATGGTCACGCACCACGTCGAGGAGATCCCGCGCGGATTCACCCACGCCCTCGTGCTCTCCCGCGGGTCGATCGCCGCGGCAGGACCACTCGCCGAGGTCATCACCTCCGAGGTGCTCGGCTCGGCATTCGGGCTCGACCTGGTGGTCGAGGAGCGCGACGGCCGCTACTGGGCGCGCGCAGCGTAATCGACCGGCGACGCGGCCGCGCGACACGGCCGGGCGACACCGTGGCGTGCCACGCGCGCCGCTGCACCATCTGGTAGCGTAGTTAGCTGGCACAGAGCGCATCAGCGCGTACTGCCTCATCGTTTTCACCATTCACACCAACACCACTCAATCCCAAGGATCTGCAATGAAGACTGACATCCACCCCACGTACGCGCCCGTGGTATTCCGCGACCTGGCATCGGGTGCCACCTTCCTGACCCGCTCGACCGTGGGCAGCGCCAAGACCATCGAGTGGGAAGACGGCAACACCTACCCCGTCATCGACGTCGAGATCTCCTCCGAGTCGCACCCCTTCTACACCGGCAAGCAGCGCATCATGGACTCCGCCGGTCGCGTCGAGAAGTTCAACACCCGCTACAAGGGCTTCGGCGCGTAACGCACGAATACCCGCATCATCGTCGAAAGGCGACCGGCTCAGCCGGTCGCCTTTTTTCGTGCCCTCGGCGTTTCTGATGGCCGCTGCGGCGGGCTCTGAGGGAACAGTGTCAGCGGTGCCGCTCTGGCCAGGCGCCCGACGACGCGAACGTGGGATCTTTGCGGCGCATGTATTCCTGGAAGTCTGCGGCGGAGGCCGCACTCCATTCAACCTGACGCGAGTGCAGCGATGTGACGTCATCGCCGAGCTCCGTCGAATAGCGCCGCGCGATCGCCTGCGCGAGCCTGCCGGCCGCGACCGCGTCCGCCGTCGCGTCGTGGGCGTCGGCCAGGACGACGCCGTACACGTCGGCTGCGGCCGACAGCGTGCGCTTACCCTTGCGGTAACGGTCGAGGGCCCGGTCGATCACCAGCGGGTCGATGATCGGCGCTGGTGCCTCGAGGGGCTCGATGCCGTACCGCTGCGCCTCGCGGTTGAGCAGGGTCAGGTCGTATGGCGCGTTGTAGATGGTGATCGGAACACGCTGCGAGAGCAGCGCCCGCAGCACCGCCACGATCTCGGCGACGACCTCTGCCGCCGGGCGACCGTTGGCACGCGCCATCTCGGTGGTGATGCCGTGGACGGCGCTCGCCTGCACCGGGATGTCGACGCCGGGGTCGGCGAGCCAGGAAACACCCTTCGCCTCGCCGTCAGCGCCGACAACCCCCACATACGCCGCGACGATGCGTGCCGTCTCGACGTCGATGCCCGTCGTCTCGAGGTCGAACACGCCCAACCGGTCATACCATGCTGTGCTCACGGCCTCACCCTACGGTCGGCCACCGGCATTCTTCGCCGAGCCGAGGTGCAGCCAGAAGAAGCTCTGCGTCGCGAGCGTCAGCGTGAGTGACCCGTCGTCGCCCACAGTCGGGAATTCGCCGCCGCCGAAGAGGTCCCAGGTCGCCGAGCCCTCGAATCCCTCGACGTCGATCGTGACCGACACCGGGTTGTGCGAGAAGCTGAAGATGCAGAGCACGTCTTCGGCCGAGTCGCCGAACTGCGTCGATGCGCCCTCGTACGACCGCACGAATGCCAGCACCGATTCGTGGGAGGTCTTCAGCACGCGCAGGCTTCCGAGCCCGAAGGTCGGGTGGGCCTTGCGTACGTGGATGACGTTGCGCACCCAGTGCAGCAGTGAACGCGACTGGGCCAGCTGCGACTCGACGTTGATCAGGTTGTAGTTGTACACCAGCGACTGCACGACCGGCAGGAACAGCTTGCCGGGGTCGGCGGTGGAGAACCCGGCGTTGCGGTCAGGCGTCCACTGCATCGGGGTGCGCGAGCTGTCGCGGTCCGGCAGCCAGATGTTGTCCCCCATGCCGATCTCGTCGCCGTAGTAGAGGAACGGGCTGCCGGGAAGCGAGAAGAGCAGAGCGTGCGCGAGCTCTAGCTCGGCCCGGGAGTTGTCGAGCAGCGGAGCGAGGCGACGGCGGATGCCGATGTTCGAGCGCATGCGCGGGTCGTAGGCATACCAGCCGTACATCGCCTGGCGGTATTCCTCGGACACCATCTCGAGGGTGAGCTCGTCGTGGTTGCGGAGGAACACGCCCCAGCCGGCTCCATCGGGAATGTCGAGCGTCTCCGACAGCACGCTGATCAGTTCGCCGGCGTGCTGCGAGCGGAGCGAGTAGAAGATGCGCGGCATGACGGGGAAGTCGAATGCCATGTGGCACTCCGGCTCCTCCTCGGTGCCGAAGAACGCGGCGACCTCGCGGGGCCACTGGTTGGCCTCGGCGATGAGGATGCGCCCCGGGTAGTCGCGGTCGACCAGCTCGCGCAGTTGCTTGGTGAAGTCGTGGGTCTCCGGCTCGCCCTCGCCGTTGCCCTCCTCGGTCTCGAAGAGGTAGGGGATCGCATCGAGGCGGATGCCGTCGACCCCGAGGTCCATCCAGAACCTGATGGTGTCGAACACCGCCTCGCGCACGTCGGGATTCTCGAAGTTCAGGTCGGGCTGGTGGGAGAAGAAGCGGTGGAAGAAGAACTGGCGGCGCACCGGGTCGAAGGTCCAGTTCGACTCTTCGGTGTCGACGAAGATGATGCGGATGTTCTCGTACTTCTCGTCGGTGTCGCTCCACACGTAGTAGTCGCCGTATGGGCCATCGGGGTTCGACCGTGACTGCTGGAACCAGTCGTGTTGGTCGGAGGTGTGGTTGAGCGGGTAGTCGATGACGATGCGCATGTTGCGCTCGTGCGCCTTGGTGACGAGATCCTTGAATTCATCCAGTGTTCCGAATTCGGGGAGGATCGCGCGGAAGTCGGAGACGTCGTATCCACCGTCGCGCAGCGGCGACTGGTAGAACGGCGGCAGCCAGAGCGCGTCGACACCGAGCCACTGCAGGTAGTCCAGCTTGCCGATGAGGCCCTGCAGGTCACCCGCGCCGTCGCCGTTGCTGTCGACGAATGAGCGCACCATGACCTCGTAGAACACCGCCCGTCGGTACCACTGGGGGTCGAGAGTGAGACCGGGCAGTTGGATGGGTGCGGTAAAGCTCACAGGGGTCCTCTCGACCAAGCGTTGGTCAGTGTTAACTGGTTCGTAACGAGTCTAGGAGTCGCGGAGACTGTGCAATGTTCCATGCGTACCTATGCTGGAACCCAAATGACGAGCCAATCTCCGTATGCAGCGTTGCTAGCCCGAATTCCCGTCCGGCGGTTCGAGGTCGAGGTGCTCGGCAGCACCACGCGCTACTGGGTGTACGGATCGGACGACGCCGAGGTGACCGTCGTCATCGCGCACGGCTACCGGGGTGAGCACCACGGCATCGAGCCGATCATCGCCCACCTGCCCGGCGTGCGCTTCATCGGGCCGGACCTGCCCGGCTTCGGCGAGTCGACCCCGCTCACCCAGGTTCCGCACTCCGTCGACGGGTACGCCGCCTGGTTCACGGCGTTCGTCGACGCCCTCAACTTTCCGACCCCGCCGGTCGTGCTCGGCCACTCGTTCGGCACCATCGTCACCTCGACCGCCATCGCGCGCGGCCTTCAGACGCCCGCGCTCGTGCTCGTGAACCCCATCGCCATCTCCGGCCTGGGTGGCCCTCGCTGGCTCGCCACCAAGATCACCGTCGCCTACTACAACGCCGCGAAGATCCTTCCGGAGCGCCTCGGCACCCGGTTGCTCGAGAACCGGGCCATCGTGCGGCTGATGAGCGAGACGATGGCGAAGACCAGGGACCGTGCGCTGCGCCGCTGGATCCACGCCGAGCACCGCACGTTCTTCAGCCGGTTCGCCAACCGCGATGTCGCCGTCGAGGCGTTCCACGCCACCGTGAGCACCGATGTCGGCGCGGTCGCCTCGCGCATCACGGTGCCCACCCTGCTGGTCGCCGCCCGCCTCGACGACATCACGCCGGTGGCCGCCCAGTACGACCTGCAGAAGGCGATTCCGGATGCCACGCTGGTCGTTCTCGAGGGGGTGGGCCACCTCATCCACTACGAGGTGCCTGCCGCCGCGGCATCCGCCATCACCGACTTTCTCGACGCGCGGGTTCGGCCGCACGGTGGGCCCGCGTCGTGAAGGTGCTGTTCGACTGCCGGTACACCCGGCTGGTGCGCCATGACGGCGTGAGCAGGTACACCGCTGGCCTGGTGGAGGCGTTCTCCGCGCTGCACCCGGTGACGATGATCATCAGCGACGAGCGGCAGCTGACGATGCTGCCCGACCTGCCGTGGATCAAGGTCCGCCAGGGTGCGAGCCTGCTCGAGCCATGGGTGGCCCTCGCGGTGAACCGGGCGAAGCCCGACGTGGTGTTCACGCCCATGCAGACCATGGGATCGTTCCACCGCAGGTACCGGTTGATCCTCACCATCCACGACATGGTGTTCTACCGCACCCGCAAGCCGCCGGCCGAGTTCAGCCTGCCGGTCAGGGCCATCTGGCGGGCGTTCCACCTCGCGCATTGGCCGCAGCGCCTCGTGCTGAACCGGGCGGAGGCCGTCGTCACGGGGTCGTACAACTGCGAGCGCGAGATGAACGAGGTGCGGCTCACGAAGCGGCCGGTGACGGTGATCCGGCCCGGCGTTCCGCCGAGCGGGCTGCCGGCGCGCACCCACGAGAATCTGAGGACCCTCGTCTACATGGGCACGTTCATGCCCAACAAGAACGTCGAGACGCTTGCGCGCGGCATGGCGCTGCTGCCCGGCTACCGCCTGATGCTGCTCAGCAAGATCACCGACGAGGCCCGCGAGCGCATCGCGGCACTCGCGCCCGAGGGCTCGGTCGTGTTCGAGAACGGGGTGTCTGACGAGCGTTATATCGAGGTGATGCGGTCGTCGACCGCGATGGTCTCCGCGTGCCTCGACGAGGGCTTCGGCATCCCGCTCATCGAGGCACTGTCGACCGCCACGCCCCTGGTGATCAGCGACATCCCGGTGTTCCGCGAGGTGGGCGGCGACGCGGCCACCTTCTTCGACCCGCACAGCCCGGAGGACTTCGCTGCCGCGGTGCGCAGCATCGATTCGCCCGAGCGCTGGAACGACCTCAGCGCACGCGCCCTCGCGCAGGCCGGCCACTTCAGCTGGGAGGAGTCGGCGCAGCGCCTGCTCGACGTCATCACGACCCTGCCACCCCGGCGCACCCCGCTGTGGCGCCGACTGCTGGTCTCGCTTATTCCAGGCCGCCGGACTCCCGCGCGGCGCTAGGGTTCTGCACCACGAAGTCCTCGGCACCCGGCTCGATGGACTCGAGCTCCATCGGGTCGTCGAAGGCGATCAGTGACAGCCCGCCGTCGCGGTATTGGAAGCTGTGCACGGAACCGTTGGTGATGGGCACGCCACGAAAGAACGGGTCGTCGGGTTCGACGGCATTGATGACGGTACGGATGACGCCGCCGTGCGTGACCACGACGACGTTCTCACCTGGGCGCTCCCGCCCGAGCCCGAGCAGCGCGGGAAGCACGCGCCTCTCGACCTGTGCGCGCGTCTCGCGCCCGGGCACGGGGACGCCCGGCGGGTACTGCGCGTCGAGCGTGCGGTGATCCATGCCCTCCGCCTGCCCGTAGAACCGCTCCACGAGTGCCGAGTCGACGGTGGGCGTGGGAAAGCCGATGCGTTCGCCGATGATGCGCGCGGTCTCGTAGGCGCGCGAGAGCGGGCTCGCGATCACGGCATCCCACTCACGCGTCGCGAGCAGCGCGCCGGTGCGCCTGGCCTGGGCACGCCCCGTCTCGTTCAGGGGGATGTCGGTGATGCCCTGGATGCGCCTGGCGACGTTCCAGTCGGTCTCACCGTGCCGAACGAGGTAGAGCTTCGTCATGTGCCGTCCCGGTTCCACCGGAGGCGGCCAGCACCACCGTCATCGGTGGAGCCCAGTCACGCACCCAGTCGCTGCGAAAGGGCCGTCAGGAATTGCGACGTGCCCGCGTCGATCTTAACCGTGGAACGCGAGTCGCCGCGGGTGTCTCCGCGATTGACGATCACGATGGGCAGCTTGCGCTTCGATGCCTTGTCGAGGAGCCGGATGCCGGAATTGACGACCAGCGACGAACCGGCGATCAGCAGCGCATCGGCCGACTGCAGCACGGCACTGGCCTCGGTGAATTTCTCGGTGGGGATGAACTCCCCGAAGAAGACGATGTCGGGCTTGAGCACGCCGCCGCAGACGGTGCACGACGGGCTGACGAACGCGTCGATCTCGGTGATCTCCACGTCGCCGTCCGGTCCGAGCTGGATGTTCTCCGGCTCGTCGAGCCACGGATTGGCCTCGGCGAGCCGCGCGGCGATGTCGGTGCGGGCGAAGCCCTGACCACAGGTGAGGCAGACGACGCGGTCCATGGTGCCGTGCAGGTCGACGACCCGGCGCGAGCCGGCACGCAGGTGGAGGCCGTCGACGTTCTGGGTCAGCACGCCGTTGACGGCACCGGACGCCTCGAGGGCCGCCAGCGCGCGGTGCCCGTCGTTGGGCTGCGCCCCGTCGAAGCGGCGCCACCCGAGGTGGCTGCCCGCCCAGTACCGCTTGCGGTAGTCGGCGTCCTTGACGAACTGCTGGAAGGTCATCGGGTTGCGGGGGAGGGCGCCGGCGCCCCGGTAGTCGGGGATACCGGAATCGGTGCTCACCCCGGCGCCGGTGAGGACCGCGATGGTGCGACCGCGCAGTGCGCCGAGCGCGTCGTCGAATCCGGCGATGTCGGAGCCGGGAGCCGCGGTGTCGGCGGGGCCACCGTCGTGAGACGGGCCGACCGTCGCCAGTGCTGCGTTCCCCGCTTCAGACATGCGTGTACCTCGCCTCGTGTGCTCCAACAGGATAAACGTGCGGGGAGTCCGATATGTTTCCATCTGCTGCGAATGCCGGGTGCCGGCCGGATAGTGGAGGCATTGTGCACGTCGTTCCGATAGCCGATCTCGACCGACCGGGGCTCGAGGACTACCGCGGGCTCACGGACATGGAGCTGCGCCGGACCCTGGAACCCGCGGGCGGCCTCTATATCGCCGAGTCGGGCAAGGTCATCCGGCGTGCCCTCGCCGCGGGCCACGTACCCCGCTCGGTGCTCGTGCAGCCGCAGTGGCTCGACTCGCTGCGTCCCCTGATGGAGCCGTTCGACATTCCGGTGTACGTGGGCGAGCCCGCGCTGCTCGAGAGCCTCACCGGCTACAACCTGCACCGCGGGGCCCTCGCGGCGATGCACCGGCCGGCGCTGCGCCCGGTCGACGAGCTGATCTCCGACGCCCGACGCATCGTGATCCTCGAGAACATCGTCGACCACACGAACGTCGGGGCGATCTTCCGCTCCGTCGCCGGCCTCGGCGCCGATGCCGTGCTGGTGACCCCGCGCTGCGCCGACCCGCTGTACCGACGCAGCGTGCGCGTGAGCATGGGATCCGTGCTGCAGGTGCCGTGGACCAGGCTGCCCGATTGGCCGCATGCCGCGGCCGTCGTGAAGTCGGCCGGCTTCCACCTCGCGGCCCTCGCCCTCGCCCCGGGCGCCGTGGACCTCGGCGCGTTCGCCGCCGACGTGCCGGAGCGGGTCGCCATCGTGCTGGGTTCCGAGGGCGACGGCCTCAGCAGGGAGGCGATCGCCGCCGCCGACACCGTGGTCACCATCCCCATGGGGCACGGCGTCGACTCGCTCAACGTCGCCGCCGCCAGCGCCGTGGCCCTGTGGGCGCTGCGCTGAGCGATTCTCCGCGGTCGACGGGGTTAGATGGGCGGGTGCCCAGGAATTCCGAACGTCGTGACCGGCGCAGGCGATGGCCGGGGGTGACCGCCGCGATCCTCGCCGCCGCCCTCGTGCTAGGGGCCGGGGTGTACGTGCCCGTCGCGCTGCTGACCCCGCTCGAGCCGACCGCGCCCGTCGTCACCGCGGTGACCCCCGACGAGCCCCCCGCAGCAGACCTCATGTTCGCCGGCTACGGAGCGACCGCGGTGGGTGCCGTCGGCTTCGACGGCGTACTCGCGTCGAGCGGCATCGAGACGCCGCTGCCGATCGCGAGCATCAGCAAGGTGGTCACCGCCCTGGTCGTGCTCGATGCGCACCCGCTGGCGGCGGGGGAGTCCGGGCCCGACGTCACGATGACCCCAGCCGACGTCGCGCTCTACGACCAGTACCTCGGCGTCGGCGGCAAGGTCGAGCCGGTGCGCGCGGGCTTCGTGTTCAGCCAGCGCGACCTGCTCGAGCTCACCCTGGTGTCGTCGGCCAACAACTACGCCGATGCCCTCGCCATCTGGGCATTCGGATCCCGCGAGGCGTTCGTCACCGCCGCCGCCGACTGGCTGCAGCGCAGCGGGTTCGCCCAAACGACCATCGTCGAACCCACCGGCCTCTCCCCACTCAACGTGAGCACCGCGACCGAGCTGGTGCGACTCGGCACGATGGCCCTCGCGAATCCGACGGTCGCCGAGACGGTGGCGATGCCCACCGCACCGGTGGCGAACATCGGCGAGATCGAGAACAGCAACGAGCTGCTCGGCATCGACGGCATCGACGGCATCAAGACCGGCACGTTGGATGCCGCGGGCGCCTGCCTCCTGTTCGCGGCCGACTACACCGTGCCCCGCGACACCGGGGTCGCCGATGCCGATGCTGGCACCGACTCTGTCGGCTCTGACCCCGCCAGCTCTGACTCCGCCGATGCGGGCGCGGACACGGTGACCGTCGTGGGCGTGATGCTGGGCGGCGCGGACCACGACAGCCTCAACGTCGACGTGCAGCGGTTGCTCGACGGCGTGGCCGACGGGTTCCAGCGGGTGCAGCTCGCGGACCGCGGTGAGGCGTTCGCCACCTATCGCACGGAGTGGAACGATTCCGCGTCGGCGGTGGCGGCGGCCGACGCATCCACCCTCGTCTGGTCCGATCCGGAGATCGCGGTCGACGTCACCGTGGAATCGCTGGGGGAGGCGAGAGAGGGCGCGCCGGTGGGAACGGCGACCTTCGTGGTCGATGGCGAGGTAATCTCGATCGATTTGGTGCTCGACGAGGCCCTCGGTGACCCCGGGGCCTGGTGGAGGATCGGGGATTTTGCCCGATTTCTCGAGGAATGACAACCCCTCCTGTGCCTTCTCTCTCAAAATGTCACGTTGCATGCGTTTGAAATAGTTCTTCAATATGATCGAACCTATTCAGGGGGGCACATGCTCTCGCTTGCGACTGCGAAGTCATCAGTTGAACGAGGTCATATGAGTGGAACATCCGTAGCACCCGCCATCGACGGGGCAGCATCGCCCGCTGTCGTCACCTTCACCAAGACGAAGCCGGGCGGCAACGCCAAGAACCCCACCACCGAGTACTCGACATTGCTGCGCACGGTGCGCGACGCCGGTCTGCTCAAGCGCCGCACCGGCTTCTACGTGATGATGTTCACCATCCTCACCACGGTGCTCGCCGGGCTCATCGCGGGCTTCATCCTGCTCGGTGACAGCTGGTTCCAGCTGATCATCGCCGCGGCCCTGGGCGTCGTACTGACGCAGTACGCCTTCCTCGCCCACGAGGCATCGCACCGTCAGGTATTCGAATCCGGCAAGGCCAACGACATCGCCGGCCGCACCCTCGCGAACCTGTTCGTCGGCATCAGCTACTCGTGGTGGATGACGAAGCACTCGCGTCACCACGCCAACCCCAACATCATCGGCAAGGACCCCGACATCGAGCGCGACTTCGTCTCGTTCATCCCGGAGGACGCCGCCAAGGCCAAGGGCCTGTACGCCTGGGCGACCAAGCGCCAGGGCTACCTGTTCTTTCCCGCCCTGCTGCTCGAGGGCCTGAACCTGCACATGCTCGGCTTCCGCACCGTGTTCGGCCGCGGCAAGGTCGACAAGCGCTGGGTCGAGATCACCATGCTCACCGCGCGCATGGGCGCCTACCTCGCCGTGCTGTTCCTCATGTTGCCGGTCGGGATGGCGTTCGCCTTCCTCGGTGTTCAGATGGGCATCTTCGGCCTCTACATGGGTGCGTCGTTCGCCCCGAACCACAAGGGGATGCCGGTGCTGCCGCGCGACGCCAAGGTCGACTTCCTGCGCCGCCAGGTGCTGACCTCGCGCAACATCAAGGGCAACTGGGCCATGGACACCTTCATGGGTGGGCTCAACTACCAGATCGAGCACCACCTGTTCCCGAACATGCCGCGACCGCACCTCAAGGCGGCGCAGGCCATTGCCAAGGACTACTGCGCGACCCACAAGATCCCGTATACCGAGACCACCCTCACCGAGTCGTACGGCATCGTGATCCAGTACCTGAACCGTGTCGGCCTTGCCGCGGGCGGCGACCCGTTCGACTGCCCCTCGGCCACCGCCTACGGGCGCTGACCGACAGGTTCGCCAAGCACGACGAAACCGGCTGCATCCCGCGAGGGTGCAGCCGGTTCGTCGTTTCGCGCGCCGGGGCCGGGTGAGGTGCAGCGCTGCGCGTCGCGGGCCACGGGCGGCTACTCCCGGTGCGACATTCCATCGGCGGTCGGGCGCTTGGCGCTGATGCCGTCGCCGGATGATTGATGACGGATGCGTCGCAGCACCCACGGCATGAGCCACTCGCGTGCCCACTCCATGTCCTCTACTCGCGCCTGCCGCCATGGCGTGCGCACCAGGGGCTCCGGGCTGTACGGCTCGAGGTCGTTCTCGACTCCGAGCGAGTCGAGCACCATGCGGGCGATCGTGTTGTGGCCGATGGGGGAGAAGTGCAGCCGGTCGGGTGCCCACATGCGGGGGTCCTTGAGTTCGCGCAGCGCCCACATGTCGGCCACGATCACGTCGTGCCTGGCGGCGATGGCGCGGAGGTTCTCGTTGAAGATCGCCACCTTGCCCCTGGCGCGACCGAGCACCGGAGTCATTCCGATGTCTGGACCATTGAAGATCACCACGGTCGCGTCGTTGGCGCGCAGCCGGGCGACGGCGCTCTCGAGGCGGTCGGCGATCACGTCGGGGTCGGTGTTCGGCCGGATGATGTCGTTGCCCCCGCCCGACATCGTGATGAGGTCGGGGCGCAACTCGAGGGCAGGCTCGATCTGCTGGTCGATGATCTGCTGCAGTAGGCGCCCGCGGATGGCGAGGTTCGCGTAGGCGAAGTCGTCGGTCTTCGTGGCCAGCACCTCGGCGACCCGGTCGGCCCAGCCCCGGCTCCCGCCCGGCAGTCGCGGCTCTGGATCCCCGATTCCTTCGGTGAAGGAATCCCCGATGGCGACGTACCTGGACCACGGATGCAACTGTGTCATCCCCCCAGCGTGCCCCATCGCACGGCGTTCCGACACCACCGTTGCCGAATTGGGTCCCTCACACACACCCCAAAGTGGCCTGTCAACCCCTGGATCCTCCCAATTGACCCGGAGGGGCATAAGTGGCAGAGTTCTTAGCTGCGCCGAAACCCGGTGCGAACACGTACGACTGGGAGGTCGTTTTGGGAATCATTGGTTGGATCGTTCTTGGACTCATCGCCGGAGCAATTGCAAAGGCAATCCTGCCCGGACGCCAGGGCGGTGGGCTGATCATCACCCTCATCCTCGGCGTCGTCGGCGCACTGCTCGGTGGATTCATCGGTAGCGCAATCTTCGGAATCGGACTGGAAGAATTCTGGTCCATCCAGACCTGGATCGTCGCCATCCTCGGCGCGATCCTCGTGCTCGTAATCTACGGATTCGTCACCGGACGCAGCCGCAAGGCGTAATCGCCCCACGGCTACACACGAGATGCCCCTCTCTTCGGAGAGGGGCTTTTTCGTGCCCGGATGCTGCGCCCGACGCGTGCGGCGGGCCCGCTCGAGCGGCTGGCGTCGGGGGGCTCCGGTAAGCTCTGATCCAGTGAGCATCCCTTTGTCGTTCGGCACCTTCGCCGCCGAACACCTGTCCCCGGCCTTCCCGGAGCGGGCAGCAAGGGGCACCGCCCAGCGGCTCCGGGCATGGCAGGCCGAGGCCCTCGACCTGTACTTCGAGACCGAGCCGCGCGACTTCCTGGCCGCCGCGACACCGGGAGCAGGCAAGACGGCATTCGCCCTGCGGCTCGCTGCCGAGTTGCTGCATCGGCGCATCGTCGACCGCATCACGGTGGTCGCGCCCACCGAGCACCTGAAACGGCAGTGGGCCGAGGCGGCGCACCGTGCCAGCATCCGTCTCAACCCGGCCTTTCGCAACAACCACGGAACAGGCGGCCGCCAGTTCCACGGCGTCGTGGTGACCTACGCGCAGGTGGCGATGGCCCCCGCGCTGCACCGGTCGCTGACGCAGGACCAGCGCACGCTGGTGATCCTCGACGAGGTGCACCACGGCGGCGATGCGCTGAGCTGGGGCGATGCGATCCGCGAGGCGTTCGAGCCGGCCACCCGGCGCCTGTCGCTCACCGGTACCCCGTTCCGCTCCGACACGGCGCCGATTCCGTTCGTCAGCTACCTACGGGGCGACAACAACATCCGGCTGTCGCAGACCGACTACAACTACGGCTACGGCCGGGCGCTGGCCGACGGCGTCGTGCGGCCGGTCATCTTCATGGCCTACGCGGGCACGATGAAGTGGCGCACCAAGATGGGTGACGAGATGGAGGCGGGCCTCGGCGAGCCCGACACCAAGGACGTCATCTCGCAGGCCTGGCGCACCGCGCTGAACCCCGAGGGCGAGTGGATTCCGCAGGTGCTGCGCGCGGCGGACCGTCGCCTCACCGAGGTGCGGCACGCAATTCCCGACGCCGGGGGCCTGGTTATTGCGACCGACCACTTCGCCGCGAAGGCGTACGCGAGCATCCTGAAGGAGATCACCGGCGTGCACCCGACGGTGGTGCTCTCCGACGACAAGGAAGCCAGCGACCGCATCGACGAATTCTCCTCGGGCACGAGCCGGTGGATGGTCGCTGTGCGGATGGTGTCGGAGGGCGTGGACGTTCCCCGCCTCGCGGTCGGCGTGTACGCGACATCCGCATCGACGCCGTTGTTCTTCGCGCAGGCTATCGGCCGCTTCGTACGCACGCGCCGGCGCGGCGAGACGGCGACCATCTTTCTGCCGAGCGTTCCATCCCTGATGGCGCTGGCCGCGACGATGGAACTGGAGCGCGACCACGCGCTCGACCGCGAGAGTGCAGACGACGATGGGCTCGACGACAGCCTGCTCGAGTCGGCCGAGCGTGAAGACACGGCCTCGTCGGAGCTGCTCGACGAGTTCACCTGGCAGGCTCTCGAATCGACCGCGACCTTCGACCGGGTACTGCACGACGGCGAAGAGTATGGCTCGTACGCCGAACCGGGCAGCGACGAGGAGCTCGACTTCATCGGCATCCCGGGGTTGCTCGAACCCGAGCAGGTGAGCGAGCTGCTGAAGCAGCGGCAGGCCAGGCAGTCGCGGCGCGGCACCGAAAAGGAACGGCGCAGGGCGGCATCCGGAGAACCGGCGGCCCCCGCGGCGCCGCAACCGCTGTACCGCACGCTCAAGGAGCAGCGCACGCTACTGAACAGCCTGGTCGGTATGCGGTCGAAGCTGACGAACGAGCCGCACGGGCTGATCCACGCCGAGCTGCGCCGCATGTGCGGCGGGCCAGCGGTCGCGTCGGCCACCGTGAGCCAGTTGCAGGCGCGCATCGACCTGCTGCGCAAGAACGCGTCGCGCGGTCGGTGACGTCGGGGCCGGGTGACCGGCTACCGGAAGTCGCGGGAGACCGTGCGGGCTGTCAACGGCAGTATTTCGAAGTAGTCGGCGAGCAGGTTCGTGACCCCCTCGGCCGAGCGCTCGAGGACGCCGCGCACGATCATCGCGGGGGCATCGCGGGCGACCGGGCGATAGCGCTTCCACACCCCGACGCTGCAGATCACGTTGACCAGCCCGGTCTCGTCCTCGAGGTTGACGAAGGTGATGCCGCTGGCGGTCGCCGGTCGCTGCCGGTGGGTGACCACCCCGGCGACTTCGACGCGGCGCCCGGATTCCGCGACCTTGAGGGCAGCGGATGACAGCACCCCGCGTTCGGTGAGCGACTCCCGCACGTGCCGCAGCGGATGGTCGTCGGGCGAGATGCCGGTCGCCCACAGGTCGGCGACCAGGGTGTCTGCCTCGCTGGGCAGGGAGAACAGCGGGGGCTGCACCGACACGTGGCTGTCCGGCAGGTATTCCTGCCGGTTCTGGGCGGCGTCACCGGCGGCCCAGAGCGCCTCGCGCTGCGTCATGCCGAACACCTCGAATGCGCCGGCGGTGGCGAGGGCCTCGAGCTGCACAGTATCGAGGCCGACCCGGCGCACCAGGTCGGCCATGTCGAGGAACGCGCCGTGGGCTCGCCGGTCGTCGACGATCCTGATGGCGAGCTTCTGTCCGATGCCGCGCACGTCGGCGAGCCCGAGGCGCACCGACAGCGCGCCATCGCGGCGGTGGTCGTCGCAGTCGAAGTGGGCGGTGCGGTCGAACTCCGGCACGGGCGGTTGCGCGAAGTGCAGGCAGGAGGGCGAGCCGGTCGCCGCGACGCCGGGGGTTGCGGGGGTTTCGGCGCCCGGTGTTGCGGCGCCTGGTGTTGCGGCGCGCGGTGTTGCGGCGTCGACCGCCTCGAGCACGGCATCCGCGTCGGAGCGTAGGATGTCAGGTCGCCGCACGACGACACCGTGGCGCCGGGCATCCGCCACCAGGGTGGCCGGCGAGTAGAAGCCCATCGGCTGCGCGCGCAGCAGCGAGGCCAGGAACGCCGCGGGGTAGTGCAGCCGCAGCCACGCGCTGGCGTAGACGAGCAGCCCGAAGCTGAGGCTGTGGCTCTCGGCGAACCCGAAACTCGCGAACGCCTGGATCTTGCCGTAGATGTCGTCGGCGACCTCGCCGGTGATGCCGTTCTCCGCCATGCCCGCGTAGAGCTTGCCCCTGAGCGACTCGATCCGCTCGATGCCGCGCTTGGATCCCATGGCGCGGCGCAGCAGGTCGGCGTCTTCCCCCGTGCAGCCGCCGACGGCCATGGCCACTTGCATCAGCTGCTCCTGGAACACCGGGATGCCGAGGGTGCGCTCGAGCGGTTCCTTGAGCTTCGGGTGCAGGTAGGTGATCTCCTCCTCGCCGAGCTTGCGGCGCACGAATGGATGCACCGCACCGCCCTGGATCGGACCGGGCCGCACCATCGCGATCTGCACGACGAGGTCGTAGAACCGTCGCGGCTGGAGGCGGGGCAGCAGGCCCATCTGCGCGCGGCTCTCCACCTGGAATACCCCGACCGAGTCGGCGCGGCAGAGCTGGTCGTAGACGCCCGCTTCCTCGCGGGGGATCGTCGACAGTGTCCACTCCTCGCCGAGGGACTCCGACACCAGGTCGAAGGTGTACTGCACCGCGGCGAGGATGCCGAGCCCGAGCAGGTCGAACTTGACCAGTCCCATCCAGGCGCAGTCGTCCTTGTCCCACTGCAGTACCGTGCGGTTCTCCATGCGCGCGTGCTCGATCGGCACCACCTCGCCGACGGGGCGGTCGGTGAGCACCATGCCGCCGGAATGGATGCCGAGGTGCCGGGGGAACTTGAGCACTTCCTGCGCGAGTTCGACCACGGCGGCGGGAATGTCGTGCTCGTCGCTCGAGACGTTGCCTCCCCAGCGTTCGATCTGCTTCGACCAGGCGTCTTGCTGGCCGGGGGAATGCCCGAGGGCCTTGGCCATGTCGCGCACGGCGAACTTGGGCCGGTAGGTGATGACGTTGGCGACCTGGGCCGCGTTGTGACGGCCGTAGGTGCGGTACACGTACTGGATCACCTCTTCGCGCCGGTCGGAGTCGAAGTCGACGTCGATGTCGGGTTCTTCGTCGCGCATGCTCGACAGGAACCTCTCGAACGGCAGCTTGTAGAAGATCGAGTCGATCGCGGTGATGTTGAGCAGGAAGCAGACCGCGGAGTTCGCGGCCGACCCGCGCCCCTGGCAGAGGATGCCCTGGCTGCGGGCGAACCGCACGATGTCCCAGACGATGAGGAAGTACCCGGGAAAGTCCTTCACCTCGATCACCTCGAGTTCCCGTTCGATGCGTTGCCGGTCGTCATCGCTGAGGCCGGGATACTTCTCGGCTGCGCCCTCCCAGACCAGGGTGCGCAGCCAGCTCATCGGGGTGTGCCCCTCTGGCACATTCTGCCGGGGGAGGCCCGGTGCGGCACTGCGCAGCCGGAAGCCGAGTTCGGCGGCGATCTCGACCGTGCGCTCGACCACCCCGGGGTAGCGGGCGAAGCGTGCGGCCATCTCGGCGCCGGACCGCAGGTGCGCTGCGCCCGACGCCGGCAGCCAGCCGTCCATCTCGTCGAGGCTGCGCCTGGCGCGCACCGCGGAGAGCGCGGTGGCGAGCCGGTGCTGCTTCGGGCTGGCGTAGTGCACGTTGCCGGTCGCGACGGCGGGGATGCCCCGCTTCTGGGCGAGGGCGTACAGCGCATCGTTGTGGTCGGTGTCGAGAGGGTACCCGTGGTCGATGAGTTCGACCACGACGTTATCGCGCCCGAAGACCTCGATCAGGCGGTCGAGCTCGAGAGCGGCAGCATCCGGTCCATGCTCGACCAGCGCCTGGCGAACCCGACCCTTGCGACACCCGGTGAGCACGAGCCAGTGGCCGGATGCCTGCCGCCCGAGTTCATCGAGGTCGTAGACCGGGCGACCCTTCTCGCCGCCCGCGAGCTGCGCCGAGGTGATGGCACCGGCCAGGCGGTGGTAGCCCTCCTCCTTGCGGGCGAGTACGACGAGGTGGCTGCCTTCGGGTTCTGCGACGCCGAGCTGCGGGGCGGTGAGATCGAGGGAGAGTTCCGCGCCGAAGACGGTGCCGATGTCGGGAAAGCTCTCGGCCGCCTCTGCCATGCGCACGATGCCGTACAGGCCGTTGTGGTCGGTGAGGCCGAGCGCGGTGAGGCCGAGGCGTTGTGCCTCTTCGAGCAGCTCCTCCGGCGAGGATGCGCCGTCGAGGAAGCTGAAGTTGGAGTGGGCGTGCAGCTCGGCGTAGGGGACTGCAGGAACCGTCGGGGCTGGTGGGGTTGGGGAGGGTGTGGTTGGGGCGGGTTCGGCCACGTCGGGCGCGGGGTGCGGCTCGGCCGCGCCTGGCTGGGCTGCGCCCCGTCTCTTCTACCTCGCTTCCGTCCCCCCTGACGCTCCTGCATTTCGTAACTCGT
>NZ_JAALGE010000060.1 GCF_011057645.1 Marisediminicola senii
TTTTTTTTCCAAACAGAAGGCGGCATCCGGGATTCGTGAGCGTCTCGTGGGCTGGGGGATGTGAATAAGAGACGGGGTGCGGCTGGCGCTCGGGGCGCGTCGCACACGACGCGCACGTCATCCCGCCGATGTCGAGCGAGATGTCGGTGGTGCTCATCAGCGGCTGGGTGCGAGCTGGTATCCGGCCTCGGTGATGGCGGCGTCGATCAGCTCCGCGGCGATGGGCTGCGCGCTGACGACCATCACACGGGAGCTCCCGCCAACGTTCAAATCGACGCTGACACTCTCGACCCCGTCGATCTCGGAGACCTCTTCGGTCACGCTCGAGACGCAGTGGCCGCAAGTCATGCCGTCGACCAAATAGTGCTCGCGCACTGTATTCGAGGTGGTTGGCGCAGCGGCGTGGGCGTGGGCGTGGGCGTCGGTGCCGCAGCTGCAGTTGTGGTCTTTGTCGGTGAGTACGAGGTCGTTATTCGACGTGGTGGAGCACATGGCGGGTCCTTACGGGTTGTGGTCGTGTTGGGGGTTAGGAGCGAACGAGGCGAGCGATGGCGGCCGATGCCTCACGGATCTTCTCGTCGGCTACCGGTCCTCCTTGTGCGCTGGCCTCGGCCACGCAATGCGTGAGGTGGTCATCCAGCAGCGCGAGGGCGACGGTTTCGAGGGCCTTGGTCGCGGCCGACACCTGCGTGAGGACGTCGATGCAGTAGGTGTCTTCCTCGACCATCCGGTGGATGCCGCGCACCTGGCCTTCGGCCCGGCGCAGGCGTTTGAGGATCTGTTCTTTGTTGTCGATGTACCCAACCATGGGTCTCTCTCTTCCTTCGCGTGGCCGGCGCCGACTGTGGCACCAGGCTGTTGACGCATACCCTAGTGGGGTATACCGTAGCGGACATGAGCCAGTCACACAACATGCCCCACACCGACCGCGCGGACACCGTGACTACCGATGAGAACAGCCATGAGGCGATGGATCATGACGCGATGCGCGCAGATTCCTCACACGGCGAACATCAACAACACGGCGGGCCTGGTGGTCACGCCGGTCACGGGGGCGGGCACTCGGATCACGTAGGCCAATTCCGTCGACTGTTCTGGATCATGTTGATCATCGCGGTTCCTGTAGTCGGGTTCAGCGGAATGTTCTCCGGCCTTCTGGGTTACCCGTTGCCGAACTCCGCAATGGTTCAGTGGATCTCCCCGGTGCTGGGCACGGTGATGTACGTCTGGGGAGGCCGGCCATTCCTGGTCGGCGCCGTCTCGGAACTGAAAACCCGCAAGCCGGGCATGATGCTCCTCATCGCCCTCGCGATCACCGTCGCGTTCGTCGCGTCGTGGGGGGCAAGCCTCGGATTGCTCGACATGGAGCTCGACTTCTGGTGGGAACTCGCCCTCCTGGTCGTCATCATGCTCCTCGGGCACTGGATCGAGATGCGTTCCCTCGCCCAGACCTCAAGCGCGCTGGAATCCCTCGCAGCCCTGCTGCCCGATGAAGCAGAACGAGTCGACGGCGACACCATCGCCACCGTCGCACCTGCCGACCTGAAGGTCGACGACATCGTCATCGTGCGACCGGGCAGTCGCGTTCCCGCCGACGGCACCGTCACCGAGGGAACGGCCGACGTCGACGAATCCATGATCACCGGAGAATCCCGACCCGTCAGCCGCGGGCCCGGCGCACCTGTCGTGGCCGGCACCGTCGCCACCGACACCGCCATTCGCGTTCGCATCAGCGCGGTCGGCGACGACACCGCCCTGGCTGGCATCCAGCGCCTGGTCACCGAGGCGCAGAACTCGACATCCCCCGCACAGCGCATCGCCGACACCGCAGCAGGGTGGCTGTTCTGGTTCGCGCTCGGCGCAGGAATCATCACCGCAATCGTCTGGACCCTCGTCGGTAGCCCCAACGACGCCATCATCCGCACCATCACCGTGCTGGTCATCGCCTGCCCCCACGCCCTCGGACTCGCCATCCCGCTCGTCGTAGCCATCTCCACCGAACGCGCCGCCAAGGCGGGCGTACTCGTCAAGGACCGCCTTGCTTTGGAGAGCATGCGCACCGTCACCTCGGTGCTGTTCGACAAGACCGGCACCCTCACGAAAGGCGAGCCGACCGTCAGTCACATTCTTACCACCGGAACACACACCGATGATGAAGTGCTCAGCTGGGCCGCCGCGGCAGAAGGCGACAGTGAACACCCGCTCGCGAAAGCAATCACCCACGCGGCACAGGCGCGCGACTTGCCCGTCGGGAGGGCAAGCGACTTCCAGGCATCGACTGCGGTCGGCGTCACCGCGACCATTGATGGCCGTCGGGTCAGCGTCGGAGGGCCGAGCATGCTCCGCGCCAACGACCTGGAACCGCTCACTGAGGCGGAACAGTGGAAGAAGGACGGGGCGATAATCCTTCACGTGCTCGCCGACGGCGACGTGATCGGCGCCATCGGTCTGGCCGACGAAATCCGCCCGGAGTCCCGGCAGGCGGTCGACGCGCTGCACGCTCTCGATATTCAGGTCGTCATGATCACCGGCGACGCCGAAGCGGTCGCCCACTCTGTTGCAGAAGACCTCGGGATCGATCGCGTATTCGCTGGAGTGCACCCGGAGGACAAGTCGGCCAAGGTCGCCGAGCTGCAGAAGGAGGGCCGCAAGGTCGCGATGGTCGGCGACGGAGTCAATGACGCGCCGGCCCTGGCCCAGGCCGATGTCGGTATCGCGATCGGCGCTGGAACAGACGTCGCCATCGCCTCAGCTGGCGTCATCCTCGCAAGCTCCGACCCGAGGTCCGTGCTGTCCGTAATTGAGCTGTCTCGCAAGAGCTACCGAAAGATGAAGCAGAACCTCTGGTGGGCCGCCGGGTACAACCTCATATCGGTCCCCCTGGCCGCCGGGGTGCTGGCACCGATCGGGTTCATCCTCCCCATGGAGATCGGTGCATTGCTGATGTCCGCATCCACAGTCGTCGTCGCCCTCAATGCCCAACTGCTACGCCGCCTCGATCTGCAGCCCAGCTCCGTAACGACGGGTTAGGTAGTGTCAGTGCCCGCCTGATGTCGAAAGAGGGTGTCGGGTTGAAGAGCTATTTGGCGCTCCCTTGTCATTCTCCTCTTCTGAGTTTCCGGTGCTCTCATCGAGCAGGTACGACCAGATTTCCATGAGGCGCTTCCTGACCACGCCGATGCCAGCGTCGCTCAGTTCACTGGTCGCTGTATATTCAGTGCGTGCTGACTATTGCTTCTCGGATCGACGTGATGAACCGGTTGGGCCGCGCGATGGCGGATTCGTCCAGATCCCGAATCCTGATGTCGCTGTTGGAAAGCCCGGGATACCCCGCCATGTTGGCGCGGGAGCTGAGACTGACGCGGTCGAATGTGTCCAACCATCTGGCGTGCCTGCGCGGGTGCGGGATTGTTGCTGCGGTACCGGAGGGGCGGTCAACAAGGTACGAGATCGCAGACCCTCACCTGACTCGGGCACTGATGGCCTTAGTCGATGTGGTGCTTGCTGTTGATGACGGGAAGCCGTGCGAAGACGAAACGTGCGACGTGCCTTTATGCTGCGGGACCGGCGCGTGAGCGCCCCTGTCGCAGGACCCATCCGCGTACTGGGGCCGATCCGGAAGCAGGTTCTCCGCCAGCGCATTCGTTGGATTGTCGCGGCGACCATTGCCTACAACGTGATCGAAGCCATCATTGCTATCGCGGCCGGGACGGCCGCATCATCGGCGGCGCTGATCGGGTTCGGACTGGACTCAATAGTCGAAGTGCTGTCCGCAGCCGCCGTGGCATGGCAGTTCGCCGCCCCCGACCCGGAGAAACGAGAAAAGACGGCCCTTCGGGTGATCGCCTGGTCCTTCTTCGCCCTCGCCGCCTACGTCACCATCGACGCCAGCCTCTCCCTCCTGGGCCTTCGAGAACCGGAGCACAGCACAGTCGGCATCGTGCTCGCCGCGGTAAGCCTGGCAACAATGCCGTTTCTGAGCTTCGCGGAACGACGAGCGGGGCGGGAGCTTGGCTCCGCGACCGCGGTCGCCGACTCGAAGCAGACACTGATCTGCTCCTACCTTTCTGCAGCCCTACTGGTCGGGTTGCTGTTGAACAGCCTCCTCGGCTGGGCCTGGGCCGATTCCGTCGCCGCCCTCGTCATCGTGGTCTTCGCCGTCCGCGAAGGACTCGAGGCATGGCGCGGAGACGCATGCAAAACACCAGTTTCGGCCCTGACTGGAGAACGGGACGTGAAGGCCTGCGACTGCTGCTGACCGAAGTCAGCCACATATCTACCACGGCACGACTCTTGTGTGATTGAACGTAAGCGGGCCGTCTATCGACCGGCGCTCATTCGCCGAATCACCCAGGATCAGAATGCTGGGGTGCCCGCAAGCGGATCGGCTCACGTGCACTCGGGGTGACAAATACCGCTGTCAGAACGCAGCCGTTTAGCGCTGCGATTCACGGACTGCCGCGGCGATCCCATCTGGAAAGATCGAACTTATGACTGCCCGCATTCGTCTCGTTCACCTTGACGATGATGAGGCGTTGGCGGAGTTGCTTGACCACAACCGTGGCTATTTGGCGCCGTGGGAGCCGGTTCGGGACTCTGACTACTTCTCCGTGGCCGGGCAGCATGCCGATATTGAGATGGCGCTTGTGCGTCATGCGCGTGGCGAAGTGATGCCGTTTGTGGTGTTGAACGATCACGGTGAGGTCGCTGGCCGGATCACGCTCAGCAACATCGCCCGCGGACCCCTGCAGTCCTGCACCATGGGGTATTGGGTGGCGGAAGATCAGACAGGTAAGGGACTGGCGACTGAAGCTGTAAGAGCAGCGACGGCATGTGCGTTTACCGAGGTCGGACTTCACCGTGTTCAGGCTGAGACACTGCTTGCCAACGTCGCATCTCAAAAGGTACTGGCGAAAAACGGCTTCAAACAATACGGTCTCGCACCCGAGTATTTGAAGATCGCGGGCGTGTGGCAGGACCACCTCATGTTCCAGCGCCTGAACGGTACCGGCTAGAAACGAACGACGCTGCTTCTCACACTCAGCGCTTGACGTCAGTTCGGACGACTCTGCTCTCTCGCGCGTAGGGTGTCAGTTGGGCCGCACCTCATTGTGATGCGTCACTTCTTGCTGCTTTCGCATGGTCGGGGTCGGCGACGGGTTCGCTGTCTGGGGTGAGGAGCAGCTCAGTGATGCGTCGCCGGTCCATTGCGGTGACCTGGAGCGTGGCGCCGTCGATGTGTATCGTGTCGCCGATCTGCGCCAGCCGTCCCAGGCGTTCGATCATGAAGCCAGCGACTGTGTCGGATCGACGTACGGGAACCACGGAGGTCCCTCAGCGCAGTACCTTCCGCGGCAAGGTTCCCAAAACCACGAGGCGACCAAACCTGACCGACGTCAATGTGACATCGAGCTGACCTCTAATCGTTGATTTCAATCAAGCGCTGCGCAGCACGTGGAGAGTCATCGACCGCCAGTAAGTGATGTCGTTTCGCGAACAAAGCATTTGAGCCACGTTCTTTTGTGCGCCCGAGTGTCTTGTCACTGGCCATTCACCGTGATGTCACTTATCCAAGAGCTGAGGTGATGAGTCGCTCGATTCGGGCGGTCCCGATGTATCGTCCAGCGTTGTCGATGACGATCAGCGGTTCGTAGCGATGTTGGGGCTCTCGGGTGATGGCTCGGAGAAGCGAGTCCCGCGCGGGGGTGTCGAGGTTGATTCTCAGGGCGGTGGTTGTGAATCCGAGGTGTGCGGTATCGGCGTCGAGCACAGACACGGGTTGGTTCAGGTCGTCCAGCAGGACGATGGTTCTGAGGTCGGGGTGGGCGGTGAAGAGCGCCGCGGCCGCGTGAGTGCTGGTGGCGGTAGGACTATGTTCAATGATCTCGCGGATCGTGGACACGTCGCAGGTCGGCGGCGCTGGAACGACGGTGGCCGCCAGGGCGGGCCAGGCCGGTCCGGGGCGGGCGAGATAGTAGCCCTGGGCGAGGGGGACCCCGAGGGTTGTGATGGTGGCGTACTCTGCTTCGGTCTCGATGCCTTCGGCGAGTAGCCAACAGTCGATTCGGTTGGCGAAGGTTCCGAGCATCTCCACGAGTGCTCGTTTCGCTTCATCGGCGTCAATATGGTGGATCAACTCGCGGTCGAGCTTGATCAATGAGGGTTTCAGGGCGAGAAGGTGAGTCAAGCCCGCGTATCCGGATCCCGCGTCGTCTACAGCGATCAGCGCTCCCAGGCCGCGAAGGCGGTCGAGCTCGGGCTCCAACGCGACATAGGAGGAGACCACAGTCTGTTCTGTGAGTTCGACGATGATGCCGCGGAGATCGGAGTGCTCTCCCCACACCTCACGGACGGCGTCCTCCCGGAGCATGTCCGGGGACACGTTTACCGTCAGGAAGCAATTACGAGGGAGCGAGACCCGCTCGGCCAGTGCTGCTCGGAGGCAGGCCGCCTCGAGTTCAGCGGAGCGTCCCGCCGTCCGGGCAGCGCGGAAGAGGTCCTCGGTACTGACGTGGGCGGGCAGAGCGAACCGGGCGAGCCCCTCGTAGCCCACAATGCTGCCGCGTGCGGTATCGACGATGGGTTGGTATGCCGACGTCACACCCTGCCCGACACGGACACGGTCGAGAAAGGCGCTCAGTTCAACCGGTGAGATCTCCGCGCTCAGGAGACGGCTACGATCCGGTCGGCGATCTGACGGTTCAGGTCACCGGTAAGCGTCTCGATGCCGTGGACAGTGTTGGCATGGCTCGCAACGAGGGCAAGCATCTCATCCTCGGTCGAACACACCCACGTTGCCTCGCACCCGGGAACCACATCTCCACACGCAAAAGACTTCACTTCTATACCCCCATTAATCGGCCCCACAGCAGGCAAGCGATGCCTGCTGCCTGTTCGTCCTAGTATTCGGTGCCGACCCCGGTTTGGAAAGGACACTTCGACTGTCTGGGGCGCGGACGTCAACCAAACCGACAGCATCTTGTGCGGCTACCAGTACCCGGCCAAGTATCGAGCAGCCTTCTCTAACGTGGCGAACCGCGCCTGATGCCGCGGTATGCCAACGGAGGTGGCCTTGTATTCGGACCCGATCATCTCGATGATGCCTGCTCCGCTTGCAGTGGAACTGTGCGGCAGAGAGATCTCCGTGACGTGCCAGTGACCCTCGTTCACGGGCAGTAGTTCCATGTTGCCGATTGTCACGACATCGTGAACCGGGAATTTATTCGACTGCATGGGATCAGTCCACCACGGTGCGTCGACGGCGGGTCGGGGCGCCCGGGAACCTGAGAAGGAGTCTCGACGTATTGAGGACTCGCAGCGCGCCGCGACGAACCTGCTCACCCCATTAACCATGTGTCCAGGACGGTTGGGCGTAATGGAGGGCCGTCCTCGCGCGGCTCCTGGCGCTGTCGTGATTCCGGCGTTACAGGTGCGATGCCGTAGCAATGCGCATGGCTCGTCTCGGTTCGTGAGCGGCGACCAAAGGCAAGAGGATCCTCGGGTGGGAAGACTGTATTACGGTGCGGCACGACTTGAGGTCGTATTCGAGGATCGAGTGCTCGCTCACCTTCAGATTGTCATGACGGCGAAGCTGCGACATACCGAGGGATTCAATCTTTCTAGGAGAAATTATGCAGGTGCGGCGAACGGTCGCCAGCTGTTGTGGATTACCCATACACGGATCTTCACTACGACTTCGACAGCAATACCTCTCCTGAAATCAACCGGGAGTGGCTTCTGGATCTTTCCAGTATGGCGAATACCGCTCATGGGCTGTTTGTCACCGAGGAGGGTCGACTAGAACCACTACCCGATCCCGGAATGTAGAGCAACAAACTTCTCGACGCTTTCAATGGGCGCCGCCCTCCCGCGACCGCGTTGGCTCTCGCCGCCTCATCGGCCTACCATAGGTTTCGCGGGACGATATGGCGATTTACTGGTTAGGCGCTACACAGGAGTATGGAAACTCAACAAGTTCGAGATTCGCCGCTCAGGAACATGCCTCGCCAGAAACGAGCCGGTCGTACGCTCGCCAAGATCGAATCCGCCACACGGCAGGTGCTCGCGGACCCCAACTGGGGACGGGACCTTCTCAACACGAACGAGGTCGCCAGGCTCGCCGGTGTTTCGATCGGTACGATCTACCGCTACTTCCCTGACCGTTTAGCCCTACTCGACTACGTATGGCCCGACCGAGGCTGCACCTACTTACCGATCGAGGGCCCCCAGGAGACCACCGTTCCGGCACTGTGACGCACTGATCTTGCCCATGCCCAACATGCTGAACTGCTGTCCGGTAGCGGCGCTACCGGGAGCTCGCCTCTGTTCTTTGCGTGCGTCTGCGTGACATACGTGAGTTCGTCTTCAGCGCCTCGGCCATGAGGAACTTTGCAAAGTGTCGCCAGAACGGTCCACGACTGCAAAAGGCGCGGCAGCCGTGCGCCGCATGCGCCGCCGACCGGGCCACTCCCGCTGCTAAAATTCAGGGGCGGTTGAAGTTTCGCCCCAGCCGACCCCGTCCAGACCTCGCGGGACCGGTTTGGCCGCGATTCCGCGGACGACTCGACGCTTTGATCGTCGCCTCGCAGGGGCCAGTTAGTCCCGCAAAAGCCCCATGGCTGATTGACGATGGCTTGCGGTTTCGCTCGTTGCAGCTAGTGCGGCCATATCCGAAAGATGTCCCCCATATGTCCCCATAAATGGTGACTTTACATTTGGGGATTGGGGCCGGAGTATTGCTTCTGCACAGGGTGCATGCACCGGGTGCAAGACCACTGAGATCGACTCCCCATAGCTTCGAGTCCGAAACAGGACAGAGGATGAAGCGGCGCGTCATTCGGGTAGGCGCGTAACGGCAAATTGGGGAAGGCTGCGACGCGACCGGTGCCCGCCGCCAGCTAGCCAACTCCCGACCGGGGCTGGAAGTATGCTGATAGCCAGTCTCTCCGCGGGAGTCCCAATTTCACTGTCGCGTTCAACTCTGTTTGGTCGGAGGCATTGTGGCCGTGTTCATCTATGACAAAACCGTTCGAGCAGAATTCGACGACCGGGCACTCGCCCACCTGCAGGTAGTCATCTTGGCAAAACTGCGGCGAGGCGAGTCGTTCTCTTTCAGCTGGTCGAAGCGCGCTCCGCAGGTTGGGCGAACCACAGTGTGGCTGAGCCCCTCAATTCCTCTGATCTTTGATTTTGGAACGAAGGACGCCCCAGAACTCGACCGTGACTGGCTCGAACTTCTCAGCCGCGTTGCCAATAGCAATGCCGGTCTTCGCTTGGTGCCGACCGACGCTGAGTCCGACGTCGATCTCACCTCGAGCACTCATATCGGGTCGCCCTGACCAAGCGCGGTATTGCGGCCACGACAACCGCGTACCCGCCCCCAGCAATGCGGGCGGGGGCCTTCAGGCCGCTCGACCCAGCTGCCCGTAGGCCGGTCCTCTGCCGTTCATTCGCAGTCTGACTGGCAGGCCCAGAACAATCTGCCGGCAACACGCGTGGCCGTTCGAACCTGCCAAACGCGTGACCACATTGTGACCACATTTGTCCCTGAATGGGTAGGAATGCAGCAGATTGAAATGAGCCACAACCCCTGAAATCACGGGCCAAAAGAGGCTGTGATGATTGTGCCCGATCGTTGGGGTGGAGCACACGGCTCATAATCGTGGTGTCGCGGGTTCGAGTCCCGCCCTCGCTACGACAAAAAGGCGCCCCAGCTTTGCCGGGGCGCCTTTCGTCGTTCTCGGGGCGAATAGAGAACGCGTCCCCGCGTTGGCCCTACGACTCCGCGCGCAGCGCCTCCCGCAGCAGCGGCAGCAGCGCGTCTCCATCGGCACCGTGCAGAACCGGCACCCCGTTGACCGAGTCGACCTCGACCGCACCCTTTCCCGCCGGCGGCAAGACCTGCCGCAACGCGATCACTGCGACGTGCGCAGGGTGGTCATTCGCGAGGTCCTTATATAGCTCCGGGTCATGCTCGCCGTCGTCGCCGACCAGCACCCAGGAGATGTGGGGCAGTTCTTCTACCAGCCGCCGCAGTGCGGTCGACTTGTGGTCCTGGCCGTCGCGGAACCATCGCTTCGGGGTGATGCCCCAGTCGGTCATCAGGAGCGCACCGGCCGGAAAGTCGTGGCGTTGCAAGAAGCGCGCAACTGGCCCGGCGAAGTTCCATGGCCCGTTGCTCAGGTACACCACGCCGGGATCGACCTGGCCATCGATCGCGGTCGTGATGACCCTCGACATGCCGGGCACGATCTGCCTCGTCGAGCTCGAACCGCGCAGCGTGCGCCACGCCGCCCGGAGCGGGTGGGCCAGCCCGGTGATCCAGACCGTGTCATCGATGTCGCAGATGACGCCGCGCACCGGGGCGGCGCTGAAGACGTGGATCGTCGCGGCGGCCTCGTCGCGCTCGCCCACCCGAAAATGCACCGTTGCAGTACCGGGGGTGAGCGGGCTGTCGAGTGGAACCCGGGTATCGATGATGCCGGCGGCATCGCTGGTCGCGGTAGTGGTGGTGTCACCGAGCTGGATCCTCACTTGGGCCCCCGGGCACTCAAGGGTCAGCAGGCGTCGCCACCCGGGGATACCGCGGCTCGCGCCCGGGTCGACGGACGCGGGCGCGAGGACGATGCGCCCCAGGACCCGCGCGTGCTGGTCGCTGGCGTACCCGGAATGGGGGACGGCTGCGGGCGTCCATCCGCGGCTCACCGCGACCCGTGCCAACACGTCGCGGATTCCGTTCTCCGCCCGGTACGCGACGGTGATCGCCGTTCCACGGAATCGGCCTAGTGCAGGGGAGAGGGACGACATCGCATCACCGTACCGTCGAAACGCCGCTGATAACCTGAGGACCGTGTCACTCACCGAAGCTCCCGCCCTCGATTCACAACGCAACGACCCCACGTTCGACAACGTGTGGGACGAGATCGTCTGGCGGGGCCTCGTCCAGCTCTCGACCGATGCCGACGAACTGCGCACCCTGCTCTCCGGATCACCAATCACTCTCTACTGCGGCTTCGACCCGACTGCCCCCAGCCTGCACCTCGGCAACCTCGTGCAGATCCTGCTCCTCCGGCGCCTGCAACTCGCCGGCCATCGGCCACTCGGCCTGGTGGGCGGATCGACAGGACTGATCGGTGACCCCAGGCCGACCGCCGAGCGGGTCCTCAACACCAAGGACACCGTCGCGACCTGGGTGCAGTACCTCCACGACCAGGTGTCGCGTTTCCTCAGCTTCGACGGGCCGAACGCGGCGTCGATGGTGAACAACCTCGACTGGACCGCACCGCTCTCCGCCGTCGACTTTCTGCGCGACATCGGCAAGTACTTCCGTGTCGGCACCATGCTCAAGAAGGATGCCGTCAGCGCACGCCTCAACTCCGATGCCGGCATCAGCTACACCGAGTTCAGCTACCAGATCCTGCAGGGCATGGACTTCCTCGAGCTGTACCGAACACAGGGGTGCGTGCTCCAGACGGGGGGCAGCGACCAGTGGGGCAACCTGACCAGCGGTACCGACCTCATCCACAAGGCCGAGGGTGTGCGGGTGCACGCGATCGGCACCCCCCTCATCACCAATGCCGACGGAACCAAGTTCGGTAAGTCCGAGGGCAATGCGGTCTGGCTCGATCCAGCCATGACGAGCCCCTACGCCTTCTACCAGTTCTGGTTGAACACCCTCGATGACGACGTGATCGCCCGGCTCAAAGTGTTCACCTTCCTCGACCGTGCCGAAATCGAACGCCTCGGCGAGGCGGTGGCCACCGAACCCTTCCGCCGTGAGGCGCAACGCGCACTGGCCTTCGAGGTGACAAGTCTCGTGCACGGGGAGGCGGCGACACGGTCCGCGATCGACGCGGCCGCCGCGCTGTTCGGCAATGGTGACCTGCACGCGCTCGAAACGGCGGTGCTCGTTGCCGCCGTACGCGAGTTGCCGAATACGACTGCGCCAGTGGATGCCACGATCATCCAGCTGCTCGTCGACACCACCCTCACCTCGAGCATGGGAGAGGCGCGACGAGCCATCGCCCAGGGTGGCGTGTACGTCAATAACGTCAAGATCGATGATCCGGATGCGACCATCTCGCCCTTCGTGCTCGACGCGGGCGTCGCCATCCTGCGACGCGGAAAGAAGACTCTCGGCGGCGTTCTGATCGAATGACGACGACTGCGACACGCCCGGGATGCGTGAACAGTTGCCCCCCACTCGAATGAACACGTAGTGTTCTTTCTTGTCACCCCAAAGGTGCGGGAAGCGGAAGAGCTTCCCGGCCTCACGTGGGACCACAGTCTTATCCTCGAAGCTTTCAATGCCGACGGGGATCGACACGTAAGACCCAGTAAGAACCGGTGCCCGACACCGTCAGTAAGCGGAATGTAAATTTCGCCGCCGATGATCGTCAGGACTGCGACTGCTGGTAAGGTAGCGAAGTTGCCCTGGTTGTGAAGTCACTTTTTTGGTGGTGGAGGCTGGGTGCGTCCGATCCTTGAGAACTCAACAGCGTGCACAATGTCAAATGCCAAATACCTCGTGCAGATGGTCCGTTTCTAGCGGGTTGTTTGTAGGAGATTCCTTTGGAAAACATTTAACACAAACAAAGCAAGTCAGTAATGATTTGTTCTGTCAGTTTCAAACTTGTC
>NZ_JAALGE010000061.1 GCF_011057645.1 Marisediminicola senii
CGTGGTCGAGCCCGCGGTCTGAGTCGGGGCGGTTTCTCGGCCGCGTCCGCTGCGGGGTGGGGGGGGGGGGGGGGGGGGGGGGGGGGGGGGGGGGGGGGGGGGGCCGGGGGGGGTCATTCCGGGCCGGTCGGTTCGGTGGGCGGGGCCGGCTCGCCGGGCTGCGTAGGTTCCGGCTCCTGGGGCAGCTCGGGCTGCACTCGCTGCGCGCACGACGATTGCGCGTAGCCGGGGTCCTCGAATGTCGCGCCGTTGCCGAGGGTCACCCGCGTCTTGAGCCGCACGAGGGTGGTTCCGGTTCCGAGCGCGGCTGGATCGGGTGCGACGCCGTTGGTCTGGTACTCCGTCCATTCATCGAGCAACAGTCTGCCGTCGTTGAAGGAGTACAGGTATTCGACGCTCCGCACGTCGTTGTTCACGGGACGGTTCGCGTTGGGCACGCTCCCCGAGATGCAGCCCGCGATCGACCCGCGGGCATTGGCGGGGGTCTCGACGGCGGGAGCGGACGCGGGTCCGCACAGCAGTGACCCGGCGTCGCGGCATCCACGCACCACGACGCTCTGCGCGGTGCCATACACGCCGAGGTTCGCAGCCGAGGTGAGCCACTGGCCGGGCTGCACGGCGAACCAGTCGCCCGCGCCGTTCAGGCGTGCCTCGTAGCGCACGGCGGTGCCGGATGCCACCGAGAGGCTGGCGACCTGCAGGTCCCACTGGCCGCCGCGCGGGGCGAGCACGGTGCCGACCGTCGCCTGGCCGGGTGCGGTGAGGCTGTCGACGGCGCCCGATGCCGACACCGTGCAGTACAGGCCGTTGTCGGCGTACACGGCATAGCGGTAGGCGACGCCGTCGGTGGTGCGCGTGTCGACCCAGCCCGACGACACCGCAGACGAGGAGCCGTCGCCGGTGCCGGGGTTCGACCCGCCGGTGGCGCAGATGGTGGGGATCGCCGCACCGTCGGCGAACCTGCCGATGGTGTAGCGCACGCCGCTGGCGCCGTTCGGGTCGCTCGCGCCCCAGGTGACCTGGATGTTGCCGGTGGTTCCGATCGCCGCGGCGGTCACCCCGCCTGCCACCGCGCCTGGCGCCCCGATGGTCGTGGCGGGGGCAGAGGAGGTGCGGCGCCAGTCGGCGGCGCCCACGGGCGCGGAGTTGCGGGCCCACACCGTCGCGACATACTGCCGGTTGGCGGCGAGCGCGCCGCCGGCGGTGGTGGTGAGCGACCGGGAGCTGGCGGCGACGGCCGTCTCGAAGTCGACGCCGGGGCCGGTGATGCGCACGCTGTAGCCGGTGATCGCGCTGCCGCCGTCGGGGCTCGCGACGCCGGACCACGACACGGTCAGCTGCGGGCTCGCCCGGTTCCCGCCCGCGGCGACCGCCGTGACCGAGCCGGGGGCTGCGGGCAGGAAGTCCGCGGTCAGGGGCGCGCTCGCACTGCTCGGCGTCGACGACCCGATCGCGTTCACGGCGATCGCGCGGAACTCGTACGGCAGCCCGGGGGTGAGCCCGGAGAGTTCGCACACCGGGTTCGTTCCGCAGTCGAACCGGAACCCGCCGTTGCTCGTGCTCACGATCTCGTAGCGCGTGATCGGCGAGTTGTTCGCGAGCGGCGGGGTGATGCGCAGGATGAGCTCGCCCTCCTGGTATCCCGCGGTCGCGGCGACCGGCGCGATGGGGGCATCAGGGCGGTCCTGCACCGAGATGCGCACGGTGCCGTATGCGTACCGGGCGGGGTCGCCCGTCACGTCGGCGACCTGGTACTGCAGGGTGGTGTCGATAGCTTCGGCCGCCGCCGATGCGGTGACCGTGAGGGTGCTGCGGTCGGCGCCCGGCGTGACGCGCACGCCGGCCGGCAGCGAGACGCCGTCCGGCGTACCGATGCCGACCACGCGCAGCGGCGACCCAGGGAAGGGGTTCGCCGCCTCGTCGTTGGCGAGCACGTCGACCGTCGCGGTCCCCCCTCGGGTCACCGTGACGACGTCGGGTGCCGGCGCCGCGATGGGCCGGGTCGACGGCACCACCGACAGGCGGATGCGCCCGGACGCCCCGACCGCCACGTCGTCGCGCACCGAGATGGTCAGCGCGGTACGGGTGCCCTGACTGATGTCGGCGTCGGCGGTGATGCGCAGCGTGGAGCCGGTGATCGTGTAGTCGAAGCCCTCCGGCGGGGTCGAGACGGCGGTGAAGCGCAGCTCGTCGAGGTCGTCGGGGTAGGGGTAGGTGGTGAGCCTGAGCAGGTCGATGGTGCGCGACTCCCCCGGCTGGAACTCGATGAGTCCACCGCCGAACACGGGCGGCTGGTTGTCGCCCGGCACCACGGTGATGGGCAGCACGAGGGTCGCGAACCGGCCGTCGGGGTCGGTGGCCGAGTCACCGTCGGTGACTTCGAAGGAGATGGATGCCGGACCGAAATAGCCCGCCGCCGCGGTGTAGCGCAGGGTCTGGTCGTCGACCACGAGCGCGCTGCCGTCGGATTGGGTCGCCCGCACGGTGGTGCGGTCGGCGAGGCGCACCTCGCGGTCGTCGGCCGCGATCACCCGCTCGGTGAGGTCGATGGTGAGCGGCTGCCCGCTCTGCACGGTGAGCGGCCGCACCGTGCGGTCGACCTGCGGCAGTGCGTCGTCGGATCCGGGAACCCAGACGAACGCGTAGGAGACGATGGCCGCGTCATCCGGATGCGACACCGCGAATGGCACGATCTGGCGGCGCTCGGTCACCGGGATCGTGATGCGCTTGTTCGCGGTGACCATGGCGGAGTCGGCGAAGCTGGGCAGCACCCGTAGCCCGAGCGACGCGACGTCGCCGTCGGCGAAGAACACGTTGCGCAGCACGTCGACGGTCACCGTGTCCCGGCCGGCGATATCGGAGAGGGTGAGCACGGTGTCGCTCGCAGCCGGGTAGGCGCGCGGTGCATCCGGGTCGACGATGACGGTGATGAATGCCGCGCTGGTCGCCCCCAGGCGGTTCTCGATCGTGTAGACGAGGCCGTACCGGCCAGGGGTGGCCGGCGGGGTGACCTCGACGACGTCGTCGGAGATGGTCGCCGCGATGTCGGCGGAGTTGGGTTCGACCGAGACGATCTGGATGGGGCTGCCGTCGGGGTCGGAGTCGTTGGCCAGCGCGCGGATCGAGACGGTCGTGCCTGGGCGCGATGTCACCTCGTCGTCGACGGCGACCGGGTTGCGGGTGTCGTCGGCCCGCTGCACGATGCCGACCCGCACGGTGCCGGTCGCCCGCGCGCCGAGCGAGTCGACGACGGTGTAGTCGAAGGTGTCGGTGCCCGCGGAGTAGTCGCCGGCGAGGTAGTCGATGAAGTCGACGCCGACCTCGGTGACCGAGCCCTTCTCCGGGCTGGACTGCTGGCCGAGCAGCTGCACGGAGTCGCCGTCCGGATCGATGCCGGTGAGCGGCACGGCAATGCGCACGGTCTCCCCTGCGGTGACCCGCGCCACGATCGGGGTGGGGACAGGGGCGGTGTTGGCCTCCAGCACGGCCTCGCGCACGGCGATGCTCACCTGCGCCTGGTCGGCCTGCCCGTCGGGCCCGGTGACCCGGTACACCGCGGTGAAGTTGCCCGTGCGGTCGGGTGCGAGGTAGCGCAGCCGGTTGCCGGAGACGAACAGCAGGCCGGTGCCGCTGGTAAGCCCGGTCACCAGCTGGGGGTCGATGGTGAGGTCGGCGCCGTCGGGGTGCTCGTCGTTCGCGAGCACCGCGATGTCGATGGCGTCACCCGGCCGCACGGTGACGGAATCCGGGGATGCAACGGGCGGCTGCAACCGGTCGGGCGGTGGTATCTCGACCACGGTGATCGTGCCGTCGGCCTCGGCCAGCCCGTTGCTGACGCGGTAGCCCACCGTCACCTGCCCGTCGGCGAGTGGCGCGGTCAGCGTGATGCGCACGGAACGCTGCTCGAGGATGTCGGCGCGCACCCCGGTCGACGGGTCGCCGGGGTCGACCTGGGTGAGCAGCAGCACCCCGCCCGCCGGGTCGATGTCGCGGGATGCCACGTCGACGACCTCGCTGCTGAGGCTCTGCACGAAGACGGTCTTCGGCACGGTGATGGGTGTGGTGTTCGCGCTGGGTGGCTCCGCGACATCCACCCTGATCACCCCGGTCGCGGTCTGGTCGCCGTCCACGTCGCCGACGACGTAGTCGAGGTAGTGGGTGCGCACCTGGTCGCTGGTGAACGTGAAGGTGCCGGTCGACGGGCTCGCGACGATCGTCGACCCCGGCTTCTCCGGCACGCTCGTGAGCCGCACGGTGCCGGAGCCGCCGCGCACGTGGACGAGCGGTTCGATGGTCACCACCTGCCCCGCGTAGGTCGCGACGACGAACGGCTCGGCGATGATCGGCGCTGCCCCCGCAGGCCGCACCGCGACGGTGAGCGTTCCCGCGCCGGTCGCGGTGCCGTCGGAGACGGCGAGTGACACCGCGCGGTTCTGGTCGGTGTCGCCGGTCGCTCCGCCGTGCTGGAACACCACGATGCCCTCGGGGGTGAACGTCACCCTGTCGGGGTCCGGGGTGCCCGCCGCCGCGAGGTAGAACGCGTCGCCGTCGGGGTCGACCCAGCCGCCGAGCACCGAGGTCGACACGCTCGCGCCCGCGACGACGGTGGCGCGCACACTGCGTCGTTGCTCGGGCGCCGCGTTCTCGCCCGGCTCCCTGACCGTCGCGGTGACGGTGGCGGATGCCTCGCCCCCTCGCCCGTCCGAGACGGTGTACCCGAACGACACGGTGCCCGCCGCGCCCTGCGCGAGGGTGAGCTGCACGCTCTGGCCGCTGTCGATGATGTCGAGCCTGCCGACGGACTCGTCGATGGGGTCGACGGCCCCGATCACGAGCACGTCGCCGTTGGGGTCGTAGTCGTTGAGCAGGACGGGAAGGATGCTGGAGCGCCCCGGTCGCGCTCCGAACTGGTCGTCGACGGCCACGGGGGGCGCCTGCTCGCGTTCGTAGTCGGGCGGCGTCTCATCCGCCCCCTCCTCGACCTCCTGCTCGTCCTGCTCGGCGAGGATCAGCTCGTCCCAGTTCGAGATCGACTCGCCGTCGCCCTGCACCGCCCAGGTTCCGCCGGTGCGGGCGTCGTTGAGCACCACGCGGTCGCGGTTGACGCCGAGGGTCAGGCGGGCGGCCTCGCCAGCCATGCCCTCGAGGTCGAACTCGGTGACGGCTGCCCGCTCGCCGCAGGAGCGCCAGGCTGCCCCCGACGACCATGCCGCGTAGGAGCACCCGTCGATCACGACGGGGGCCGCGGGGGCTCCCGCGGTGTCGGTGACGAGCACCTCCGGGGTGCCGCCGTCGAGGTCGACGCCGATCAGGCCGCCGTCGTGGGCGATGAGCACCCTGGTGCCCGCGCCGCTCGCGCGCTGCAGCACGGCACCGCCGGTCGGGTCGATCAGGCCGGAGAGGTCGGTCTCGGTGCCGCCGATCGAGAGCGTGCCCGTGTCGCGGTCGAGCAGCACCCAGGTGTCGCCGACGGCGGTGATCGTCACGTCGTCGCCCGGCTCACCGATCGCGGCATCCCAGGTCTGCTGCACGCCGTCGACCGAGGCGGCGGTGATTCCGGGGTCGATCCGGTAGACCGCTGCCGCGTCGGCGGAATAGAGGTAGATGGTGCCGTCCGGTTGCACGTCGACCGCGGAATCCGCCCCGATGCTCAGCGTCGGGTCGGCGGCCGGGTCGAAGTCGCCGATCGCCGAGACCGGGGTGATCCACACCTCGCCCGACGCGGGTTCGTGGATCACGGTGCGGTCACCCGCGAGGTGCACCGACGGCGACGCGGCGGGGAGCGCCACGCTCTCGACCGATTCCGCGGTCGCCGTGTCGACCAGGTCGAGGCGGGAGTTGCCCCGGTCGACGAGCAGTACGGTCGCGCCGTCCTGTACGACGTCGATGTCACTGCCCGCGGTCGCGACCACGGTGTCGAGCGCGAGGATCTCGGTGTTCGCCCGGCCGATCACCTGCCGTTCGCCGTTGGCCACCCAGACCGACCCGTCACCGAGGTCGAGTCGCTGCGCCTCGTACCCGCCGGAGACGATGGCCGCCGTCGCGACCAGTGCGGCAACGACGACGCCACTCGTCGCCGAGATGGCGAGCGAGCGGTGCTTCGCGACCCACGCCCTGATCATGCAGGCCCACGCGCCTCAGTCGGGGCAGTCGCCGCCGTCGCCGGAATCGGGGCTGCGGTGGCGGGCGTCGTGCGTGCCTGGTCCGTCACGGGGCCAGTTCCACGCACTTCTCGTTGCTCCGGGCGCCTTCCCGGCCTTCCCGGTTCACCGAGATCGAGATGCACACGGTGTCCCCCGGTTCGCCGTCCACGGTGAATGCCGCGCGGCTCTGGATAGTCGATTCGATTGCAGAGGTGCTGATCTGGTAATTATCGCCCGGGAGGATGCCGGGGTCATCCCAGGTGAACTCGACCGAGGTGCCCGACGTCACCGATTCGATGTTGGTGACCACCGGGATGTCGCCCCGCCCCGACTGCACGAGGGTCGCGGTGAGGGCGCTGCCGAGCCCGACGACGAGAACCCCCGCGCCGATCAGGGCGGGCAGCCACCAGCGGAACTTGCGCGCCTGGTCGGCCTGCCCGTGCGTCGAACTGCCGGTGCGGCGCTCGGAACCGGTGGAGCGCAGCACGGGGGCGATCGCGACCACGTCGTCACCCACGGCTCTCCGCCGCCGGCGCGGGATGCGGTTCACTGCCGTGGCGACGCCGCGCACGCGGGTCTTGTCTTCGAGGTCGCTGACGCTCGTCCGCGCCCAGTCGTCCATCGCGACCTCGGCCGCGGTCTGCGAGACGCCGAGCTCCGACTCCACGGACTGCAGCTGGTGGACCAGGTCGAGCACGCTCTCCGGCCGGGCGTCGGGCTTGCGCGACATGGCTGCCTGCAGCATGCGCTCAAGGCTCGCGGGCACGTCGGCACGCCCGATGGGCTGCACGCGGGCGCGGTCGATCCGCGACATAAGGTCGCTCGGCCGGTTCTGCTCGCCCGGCAGTTCGAACGGCGACCGTCCGGCGAGCAGCGTGTACACGGTGGCGGCGAACGCCCATACCTCGGAGCGCACGGTGCCCGGGGTGTCGTCGTGCAGCACCTCGGGGGCCGACCACGGGATCGACATGCCGACGGCCTCCTGCGTGACGGCGTCGGCGAGGCTCGCGGCGATGCCGAAGTCCGACAGCACGGGGTGCCCGTAGGCGGTGAGCAGGATGTTCGACGGCTTGATGTCACGGTGCAGGATGCCCGCGCGGTGCGCGGTTTCGATGGCGCTGCCCACCCGGATGGCTACCCTGAGCACCTCGGGCACCGGGATGCGTTCGCGGCGGTAACGCTCACTGAGCGCCGAGGAGCAGAATTCCATCACCAGGTACGGCCGGCCGTCGGACGACACCCCGGCCTCATACACGGTGAGGATCGACGGGTGGGTGCTCAGCTGCGCCATCAGGTTGGCCTCGGCCTGGAACATCTGGCGCACCTGGTCGGTGACCATCTCGCTGAGCATGACCTTGACGGCGACCTTGCGCCTCGGCATGTTCTGCTCGTACAGGAACACGTCGGCGAAGCCACCCGACCCCAGCACGTGGAGGTAGGAGAAGCCGGGGAGCACCGGCGGCTGCGACGGCAACCGTCTGGCCATGCTGACCCCTTCGACATGCGGCAGAAATCGACCGTGCGCCGCGGGTATCACGCATCGATGTAGTCGGTGAATCCTACCAGCGGGGCCTGCGGAACTCCCGGTGAGAAGCGGGTTCGGTGCACCGCGGGTACCCCCAGAATGGGGTGCATTCCACGGCCCGGTGTACCCCGTATCGCCGCAGGGTCAGCCGCCCGGGGTGAGCCAGCGAGTGTCAGCCGGCGGGCGGCGGCACCCGGGGAACGGTCATGTCGATGTCGTGCGATCCCGGACTCGATGCCACGTCGACGACGACCACCGTGACGTTGTCGCGACCGCCGCTCTCGAGGGCCGCGGCGACGAGGGCGTTCGCGGTGGTCGACGCGTCCTGGCCGCGATCGAGCGTCTCGCGCAGCTCCTCGTCGTCGACTTCCCTGGTCAGTCCGTCCGAGCAGATCAGCAGCCGGATGCCGGCGCGCACGGGCAGCAGCCAGAAATCGGCCACCGGCTCGGCATTGAACCCGACCGCACGGGTGATGACGTTGCTCTCGGGGTGGGTCTCGGCCGCGGCCCTGGTGATGACGCCGGCGTCGACGAGTTCCTGCACCACGGAATGGTCGACGGTGATCTGGTAGAGCTCCCCCGCCTCGAACACGTAGACGCGGGAGTCGCCGACGTTGAAGACCACGAAGTACGGCTCGCCGCCCTGGATGGTCAGGGCAGCACCGGTGACGGTCGTGCCGACCCCGACCTCGTCGACGTCGTCGGCGAGCGCGATGTCGACGGTGGCCTGGCGCAGCGCCGCGCTGATGATCTCCTCGTCGATGGCGTCGGACGATGGGATGCCGGCGAGCCGGGCGACGACGGACGAGCTGGCGACATCGCCTGCCGCGTGACCGCCCATGCCGTCGGCGACCGCGAAGACCGGCGGCTGCGCGATCAGGCTGTCTTCGTTGAGCTTGCGGCGGTGGCCGATATCGGTCGCCGCGCCCCAGGACAGGCTCACGCTGAGGTGGTCGGCCCCGGGGATGGTCACCGACTGCTGCGTCGTCGACTGCCCGATCTCGGTCACGACGTGACCTCGACGGGGCTGGTGCCGCGGTGGCGAGCGGTGCTGCGCGGGTTCGCCACGAGGCGCGGGTCAGGAAGGATCTCCACGATGTTTCCGTCTCCGATGTTCACGAGCGTGCCGGGTACTGCCACTATCGACTCTCCTGGGCGGAGCAGTACGGGCGCGAGGCCGGGCATGGTGACAACCGTACCGTTGGTGGAGTGCATGTCGGTGACGACCACCGACGACCCTCGCTGGTGCACGGTGAGGTGGGTCGCCGACACCGCAGACGTCGACGAGGTGACGGTCAGCAACCGCGGTGCGACCGGTCCAGGCACCCGTGGCCCGGACGGGCGGCGGCCGATGATCGTCGGAACGTCGAGCTCCAGGGGGGCGCCCGCATTCACGGCGATGCGGTGGAGGTGGTCGGCGGGGGCGGGCACGGTGCCAGCCTAGGCCGGGCTGCCAGTGGCATCCGGCGCGCGAGACCCCGAGAACACTGCCACTATCGAGCAATGACGAATGCACCCAGGACCGCCGCGAGGACCGCGCACCTCGACGACGTGTCGAAGGCCATCGTGGAGCAGCTGCAGGACGACGGGCGACGCTCCTACGCCGACATCGGCAAGGCCGTTGGGCTGAGCGAGGCCGCGGTGCGGCAACGCGTGCAGAAGCTCACCGACGCGGGAGTCATGCAGGTGGTCGCGGTCACCGATCCGACGCAGCTCGGGCTGCTCCGCCAGGCGATGGTGGGCATTCGGGCCACCGGCGACACGACAGCGGTGGCCGATGCCCTCGCCGCCCTGGCCGAGGTCGACTCGGTCGTGCTCACGGCAGGGAGCTTCGACATCCTCGTCGAGGTGGTGTGCCAGGACGACGACCAGCTCGTCGAGCTGCTCAACGGCCGCATCAGGGCGATCCCCGGCGTGGTGTCGACGGAGACCTTCCTCTACCTCACCCTGCACAAGCAGCACATCAAGTGGAGGGCACGGTAGCGCGCGTCACCCATCGGGTGTGAATGCATCGGGGGTGGACGCATCGGGTGCGAACGCCCACTCCGGCAGGTGGCCGACGGCGAATGCTTCGGCGAGCAATCCGGCCACCGTGCACTCCGGATCGATGCGCAGCGCCTCGTCGACGTACACCGCGGCGACGCTGCTGCGACCGAGTGCCCACTCCATCCAGCCGAGCATGCACAGCAGTGGCGGCCGGTCGAGGTCGTCGGCCAGCGCGGCGAGCACCCGCCACGCGTCGATCGAGCGTCGCATCCGTTCGCCGTCCGGGCGCGGCCCGATGCCCGCGAGCAGCCGCGAGGCAGTGGCCCGTTCGGCCTCAACCCGCTCGGCGGCAGCCCGCTCAGCGACAGTCTGGTCGGCAGCAGCCCGGTGCCGAGGGTCATGCGTCAGGTTGACCGGACTCAAGCGCCGTCCCATCGCCACCCCGAAGGCGACCTGCAGCAGTGTCGAGTCGCGCAACGGGAAGAGGCGCAACCCGAACACTGCGGTCGCCGCGAGCTCGGGCGCGGGCGGTATCGGCGACGCCAGCAGCTTCTCCACGGTGCTCGCGAAGTCCACCAATGTCTCGACCAGGTCGCTGGCCTCCTGGCCATAGTCCATCGTCCCGTCGTCGTCCGAGCCCATCACGTCGTCGAGCGCGTCGCGTAGCGTGTCGAGGCGTTCGTCGAATGCCTCCTTCAGCATCGGGTCGACCGGCGGGAGCGTGGCGCCGTGCTCGATCGGACGCGGCGCGACCGGCGCTTCCCCGGCCATTTGCCGCCCGGCCGGTGACCCGGTGATGAGCGCGAGCGGCCGCCCTCCCGGTGGGCATTCCGGGTCGAGGTACGAGCCCCAGCCGTCGGCTGCGACGCACAGTGCATCGAGCACGGTGAACCCGCTGAACCGCGCCCTGGCGATGACGGCGCGCATGAACGGGCCGAGGGGAAGCCGATCGTCGATCCTGGTATCGGTGTAGGCGATGGCGACGACGGCATCGACCTTCGGAATGCGGCAAAACATGCCCAAGACCGAGGTCGCGTGCCTCTCGCCGGTCCCGATCGCGGTATCGGCAGGCAGCCCGAAGCGCATGACGCCCCGGGTGCGCCGGCCCTCGAACGCGACCAGCACGACACTGTTCTCGGGGAGGTAGCCGGCGAGGTAGGGCACGACGGAGAGGAAGTCGTGCGGTGAGCGGGTAGTGACGACGTGGTTCATCGCCCCAGAATGCGGTGGTCAACCGCCGCGCGGGCCTTTCCCCGGCGAGGTGTGGATGACTTCGCGGATCGTCACCGGTGCAGACCACAGTCCGGACACTGCCGACCGCCGACCGTCCGACCGCCGGCCGCCGACCGCCGACTGTCCGGGCGTCAGGCGAACAGTGCGGAGATCTCGGCGACCTCGGCCCGAGACGGGGTCCACGCCGTTCCCGCGGCGGCGTTCTGGGCGATCTGGGCGGGAGTGGTGGCGCCTGCGATCACGCTGGTGACTGCGGGTTGCGCGAGCAGCCACGCGAAGGTGGCGTCGAGCATGCTGACGCCGCGCTCGTCGCAGAACCGCGCGTATGCCTCGACGGCATCCCAGGGTGCCGCCTCGAGCAGCTGTGGCTTGCTGTGCACGAGGCGACTGTCGGCCGGGCCGCCGTCCCGGGTGAACTTGCCGGTGAAGAGCCCGTTGTAGAGCGGAAAGTAGGGCAGGAAGCCGAGGCCGAACTCCCGGACCGCTGGCAGCACCTCGTCTTCGACGTCGCGCACGATGAGGTTGTACTCGTCCTGGGCCGAGATGAACCGGGTGTGCCCCCGCAGCTGCGCGACGTATTCGGCCTGGGCGATCTGCCACGCGGGCAGGTTGGAGTGCCCGATGTAGCGGATCTTCCCCTCGGCGATGAGGTCGTCGAGCGCAGACAGGGTCTCTTCGATCGGGGTCGACGGGTCCGGCGCGTGCAGTTGGTACAGGTCGATCCAGTCGGTCTGCAGTCGCCGCAGCGAGCCCTCGACGGCGAGGCGGATGTACCGGCGAGATCCCCGCGCGTTCCAGTCGGGACCGTTCGCGCCCGCCATGTCCATCCCGAACTTGCTCGCCAGTACGATGTCGTTCCGCCGACCGCGCAGCGAGGTACCCATCATGGTCTCGCTGAGGCCGCGCTCTGCGCCGTAGATGTCCGCGGTGTCGAAGAGGGTCACCCCGGCGTCGATCGCCGCGTCGATGACGGCGTCGGTTCCCTCCTGGGTCGCAGTGGCCGTGCCCGCGCGGCCGAAGTTGTTGCAGCCGATGCCGACGGTCGAGACGACGAGGCCGGAGGGTCCGAGGGTGCGATATTCGATGTCGGTCACGAGTGAAGCCTAGGCGTCCCGTCCTCCCCCTGGCCCGAAGAGTGAGGCAATCCCACGAGGTGCCGGGGCCTGTCGATCGGGGGCTCGCCGGGGCTAGGGTCGACGCATGACCAGTGCCGCAACCATCGCCGCCTCCCCCGCTGCCGCCCCTGCTGCTGCCCCTGCGACTGACGCCCCCGCCGCCGCCCACGCCCCCGCCCCCCCCCCCCCCCCCACCCCCCCCCCCACCCGCCCCGAACCCCCGGAACCCGCCCGCCTCCCCCGCCCGCGGTCCGCCCCCCCCCGCCCCCCCCCGAGCG
>NZ_JAALGE010000062.1 GCF_011057645.1 Marisediminicola senii
CGACATCGTTCAGGACCGGTTTCCGGCCCGGGTGCCCGTCTCTTGAAAAACCGAGCGCGGGCATGATCCGGTCGTCAAGATGAACGTAAAGTGTGGTCAGGAGGGTGTTGAGGTCGGTTTTCACACAGGGTTTAACACCCTCCGCCAACGATTAACAGCGACCACGCGGGGCTATCCCGATCGGGACATCGCACCGGCCACAGCGAGACCAATTAGGACTCACTCATCTAGGTGCCTGCCCCCGACGCCCCGTGCCAGTATCGACGCATGGACCAGCCAGCCGCTCCCCCGATCGAACCGATGCTCGCCAAGGCCACCAAGGCGATTCCCGAACCGGACTCGGTCGAGGGCGGCCTGAGCTACGAACCGAAGTGGGACGGCTTTCGGGCGATCGTCTCGGTGGGCGCCGACTCGGTGGAGATCGGCAGTCGCGGGTCGAAGCTGCTGACCCGCTACTTTCCCGAGCTTGTCGCCGTCGTCGCGGCCGCGTTCGACGAGCCGGTGATGCTCGACGGCGAGATCGTCGTGCGCAGCGGCGAGCCCGGTGAAGAGAGGCTCGACTGGGAGGCGCTGTCGCAGCGCATCCACCCCGCGGCGAGCCGGGTGAAGACCCTGTCGGAGGAGACCCCCGCCTCGTTCATCGCGTTCGACCTGATCTCCATCGGCGACCGGTCGCTCCTCGACGAGCCATTCTCGGTGCGGCGCGACCTGCTCGAGACGCTGATGGTGGATGCCGCGGCTCCCCTGCACCTGTCGCGAACCACGCGAGACGTGGCCGTCGCCCGCCGGTGGCTCGACGACTTCGAGGGCGCCGGCCTCGACGGGGTCATCGCGAAGCCGCTCGCGGCGCCCTATTCCCCCGGCAAGCGCACCCTGCTCAAGACCAAGCACGCGCGCACGGCCGACGTGGTGCTCACCAGCTACCGGGTGCACAAGAGCGGCGCGGGCGTCGGGTCGCTGCTGCTCGGCCTGTACGACGCGGACGGCGAGCTGCGCTCGGTCGGCGGTGCGTCGGCGTTCACGAACGTGCGGCGCATGGAGCTGATCGACGAACTGGCACCGCTGGTGATGCGCGATGAGCACGGCCAGGCGGTGACGGGCGAATCGGATCGCAACCGGTTCTCGGGCAACAAGGACGTCTCGTTCGTGCCGCTCGAGCCGACCAGGGTGATCGAGGTGCGCTACGACCAGATGGAGGGGTCGCGCTTTCGGCACACCGTGCAGTTCGACCGGTGGCGGCCCGACCGCGACGCCAGATCGTGCACCTTCGAGCAGCTCGAGCAGCCGCTCGCCTACGACCTCAACGACGTGCTGACGCAGGCTTGAGACGTCCAGCGCTTCAGTCGGCGGTCTTCTTTGCGCGGCTGGGCTGCACGCGCAGTCGACGGACTGCCTCGCCCGGCCTGGGCTTCGCCCTTCAGTCGGCGGCCCTCTTCGCGCGGCTGGGCTGAACGCGCGGCGGCTCCCCCGGCATCTTCGGATAGTCCGGCGGAAAGGGCAGCTCGCCGAGGCCGTCAGCGAGGTCGCGCTCCCACCATTCGAGCAGGGTGGCGATGTCGCCGGGTTGGTCGTGCATTCCGTGCCACGGATCACCGTTGTCATCGAGCCGGTCGGGAACGGTCGCGATCGTGAAGTCACCCGGGTTCGCGGCATCCAATTCGTCCCACGACAGCGGGGTAGAGACCGGGGCGCCGGGCAGCGGGCGGGGGCAGTACGCGCCGGCCATCGTGCGGTCGCGGGCTGCCTGGTTGTAGTCGACGAAGACGCGGTCGCCGCGCTCCTCCTTCCACCACGCGGTGGTGATGGCGTCGGGATTGCGGCGCTCGAGCTCGCGGGCCGCGGCGATCACGCCGTGGCGCACCTCGAGGAACTCGTGGGTCGGCTCGATGGGCGCGAACACGTGCACCCCGCGATTGCCGGAGCTCTTGACGTAGGCGGTGAGCCCGGCCTCGGCGAGCACCTCGCGCAGCTGGTGCGCGGCGGTCACTGCCTCCGCGAAGCCCTGCCCGGGTTGCGGGTCGAGATCGATGCGCACCTGGTCGGGGTTGTCGGTGTTGTCGGCGCGTGACGGCCACGGGTGCACGACGATGGTGTTCATCTGCACCATCCACACCGCTGCGGCGATCTCGTCGACGACGAGTTGTGGATGCGACCTGCCGCTCGGATACGTGCAGGTGACCGAGCGCACGAACTCGGGAACTCCGCGTGGCGGGTTCTTCGAGAAGAACTGCTCACCGTCGATGCCGTCGGGAAAGCGCTGCAGCGACACCGGGCGGCCGCCGTTGGCCTCGACGAATGCCGGGCCGACCGCGACGAAGTACTTCGCGAGGTCGAGCTTCGTGATGCCGTCGTCTGGCCACAGCACGCGACTGGGGCTGGAGATACGCATTTCCCGGTCGCCATCGGGGCCGGGCACGGTAAGGGTGACAGCTTCGCTCGCCATTCTCCGACGCTACACCCGGCTTAACGAGCGATGGCCCCGCTGCGGGAGCGGGGCCATCGGTGAAGCGGGTGCTACTTGGTGGTGTCTGCCTCTGGCGTGCTGTCGACGTCGGCCGAGGTGGTGTCGCTGTCGGTCGTCGGGTCGACGTCCGCGGGCGCGCCGGGTGCGTCATCGGCAGCCGGGGCGGCGGGAGTCTCCGCAGTCGCGGCCCCGGTCGTCTCGGTGTCGGTCGACTCGGTGCTGGTCGAGTCGGTGTCCGTCACATCTGCGTCGGCCGTCTCTGTGTCGGCCTCGGCGGGCGCTGCGGCAGCAGCGGTCGGAGTGGTGTTCTTCGACGTGGTGCTGCGCTTGGCCTTGGCGGTGACGGGCTCGAGAACGAGCTCCATCTGCACCATCGAGGCGTTGTCTCCCTTGCGGAAGCCGAGCTTCGTGATGCGGGTGTAGCCGCCTTCGCGCTCGGCGACGAGCGGCGCGATCTGCGTGAACAGCTCGTGCACGACGGTCTTGTCGCCGATGACACCGAGCACGCGACGGCGGGCGTGGATGTCTCCGCGCTTCGCGAACGTGATCAGGCGCTCGGCGATCGGACGCAGGCGCTTGGCCTTGGTCTCAGTCGTCTTGATGCTCTTGTGGGTGAAGAGGGCAGCGGCGAGGTTCGCGAGCAGCAGGCGCTCGTGCGCCGGCCCGCCTCCGAGGCGGGGACCCTTAGTTGGCTTGGGCATGGTGTGTTGTCTCCAGAATCAGTGTGATGTAGGCGAGTGGCCGAGGACTCAGTTGGTTTCTTCGACGTCGTCGTAGCCGCTGTAGAAGTGCGCGCCGTCGAAGCCGGGCACGGTGTCCTTGAGGGACAGTCCCATCTCGACGAGCTTGTCCTTGACCTCATCGACCGACTTCTGGCCGAAGTTGCGGATGTTCATGAGCTGGGTCTCCGACAGGGCGACCAGTTCGCTCACCGTGTTGATTCCCTCGCGCTTGAGGCAGTTGTAGCTGCGCACAGACAGGTCGAGGTCTTCGATCGGCATGCTGAGCTCGGACGAGAGAACGGCGTCGACCGGGGCCGGTCCGATCTCGATGCCCTCGGCTGCGGTGTTGAGCTCGCGGGCGAGTCCGAACAGCTCGGTGAGGGTGCGTCCGGCCGAGGCAATGGCGTCACGCGGGGTGATGGCCGACTTGGTCTCGACGTCGACGACCAGGCGGTCGAAGTCGGTGCGCTCTCCGGCACGAGTCGCCTCGACGCGGTAGGTCACCTTGAGTACGGGCGAGTAGAGCGAGTCGATCGGAACCTGGCCGGCTTCGCTGAACTCGCTGCGGTTCTGCGTCGCGGAGACGTAGCCACGTCCACGCTCGATGGTGAGCTCGAGTTCGAACTTCGCCTTGTCGTTCAGGGTGGCGATGACGAGCTCGGGGTTGTGGATCTCGACGCCCGCGGGAGCGGAGATGTCGGCTGCGGTTACCTCGCCCGCGCCCTGCTTGCGCAGGTAGGCGGTGATGGGCTCGTCGTTCTCGCTGGAGACGACCAGGCCCTTGAGGTTCAGGATGATCTCGGTGACGTCTTCCTTCACGCCGGGAACCGTCGTGAACTCGTGCAGGACGCCGTCGATGCGGATGCTGGTGACCGCGGCTCCGGGGATCGACGAGAGCAACGTGCGGCGCAGGGAGTTACCGAGGGTGTAGCCGAAACCGGGCTCGAGCGGCTCGATCACGAACCGCGAGCGGAACTCCGAGATGTTCTCTTCGGTCAGAGTGGGGCGTTGTGCAATAAGCACTAGTGATTCCTTTCGGCAAAGTGTCCGCTATTTGACACTTGGGAAGATATTGAGTTGTGAGAGTCGCGGGCCCCGATGCCGATCACGCCGGATCGACGATGCGGGCCGAAGCCGCATATCGGGGATGCCCGGGCCGAAGCCCTGGGCACCCCCGCGATGCGAAACTGCTGCTTGTGCGAACCGCTAGACGCGGCGGCGCTTGGGCGGCCGGCATCCGTTGTGTGCCTGCGGTGTCACGTCATTGATCGACCCGACCTCGAGGCCAGCGGCCTGGAGGGAGCGGATTGCGGTCTCGCGGCCGGAGCCGGGTCCCTTGACGAAGACGTCGACCTTCTTGACGCCGTGCTCCTGCGCCTGGCGCGCTGCGGACTCAGCAGAGAGCTGGGCGGCGAACGGCGTCGACTTGCGGGAGCCCTTGAAGCCGACGGTGCCGGACGAAGCCCAGCTCAGTACGGCCCCGGTGGGGTCGGTGATGGTGACGATGGTGTTGTTGAACGTCGACTTGATGTGGGCCTGGCCCACGGCGATGTTCTTCTTGTCCTTACGACGCGGCTTACGAGCGGCCGATTTTGGTGCTGCCATTGTTTTCTCCTAAAACGACTATGGCGACGACGCGGGTTGCCCCAGCGACTATCGGGCCTTCTTCTTGCCGGCTACGGTGCGCTTCGGTCCCTTGCGGGTACGAGCGTTGGTCTTGGTGCGCTGTCCACGAACGGGCAGGCCGCGACGGTGGCGAACACCCTCGTAGCTTCCGATCTCGACCTTGCGGCGGATGTCGGCTGCGACCTCACGTCGAAGGTCACCTTCAACCTTGTAGTTGCCCTCGATGTGGTCGCGAAGGAGGATGAGCTGGTCATCCGTCAGATCCTTCACGCGGATCTCTCCGCTGATCTCGGTGTCGGCGAGGACCTTGAGTGCCCTCGTGCGGCCAACACCGTAGATGTATGTCAATGCGACTTCAACGCGCTTGTCGCGCGGAATGTCGACGCCTGCTAGACGTGCCATGTCACTACTCCTGGTAATACGTGGAGGTCTGTAGCGGCTCCGGTGCGGTGGCCTCCAACCACCGGTGTCCGTCACCCTGCCGTCGAGCTGGTCGACGACGGGGATGACTTCTGGAATCGCTATGTCTGTATTCAGTTATCGCCTGCACCGGCGAACCGGCGGAGGGCGTTAGCCCTGGCGCTGCTTGTGGCGAGGGTTTTCGCAGATGACCATGACGCGGCCGTTACGACGAATTACCTTGCACTTCTCACAGATGGGCTTGACGCTGGGGTTGACCTTCATGGTGGTTCCTTGTGATCGCTGTCTTCGTACCCGCGAGATGTCGCGGGCCGTTACTTTCCAGCGGCGTTACTTGTAGCGGTAGACGATCCGGCCTCGGGTCAGGTCGTAAGGGCTCAGCTCCACGATCACGCGGTCCTCGGGGAGGATGCGGATGTAGTGCTGGCGCATCTTGCCCGAGATGTGGGCGAGTACCTTGTGTCCATTGGTCAACTCAACGCGAAACATCGCGTTGGGGAGAGCCTCGACTACTGCACCCTCGATCTCGATGACGCCGTCTTTTTTCGCCATATCCTCTTCGTCGCTAAAATATCGTCTGCTGGTCGTGCGGTGGATAGTGGCATCTGCGGCCGGGAGTCACTCCCGACACGGGCACGCCGAAGCGCGCCCAAGACACCAACGGTCAAGCTTAGGTGATATTGGCGTCTTTCGCCAGTTGCGACGTATACTCCACGGCCGCCACGCCGCTCGGGCCCGGCTACGAGCCGGCGAGCTCCCGCTTGACCCCGTCGACCTCGTCGCGCACCGCGTCGAACAGGCCGGAACCCGCCTCGAGCCCGGTGACCTGCTCGACGAATTCTTCGGCGGTGAGCTGCTCGAGCATTGCGCGCATCTCGACGCTCTCGGCATCCTCGGCATCGTAGAAGTAGAGCGCGCCACCGATGGCGCGGGTGATGGCGGGGGCCGCCATGCCGTAGCCGTCGAGGCCGACCGCCGGCGAGATGAAGCGTTCGCCGCGACCGAGCTTGCGCAGGGGGCTGCGGCCCACCCTGGTCGGGGTGTCTGGCAGGTGCGGGTTCGCGAACCGGGTGAGCACGCGCGAGACGTACGCGGCGTGGTCGGCGCGGTCGAAGCCATGCTTCGCCACGAGGTAGTCGCTGGTCTCGGCCAGTACGGCCCGCACTTCGGCGAGCACCTCGGGAATCGCGACGGCGTCGGCGATGGATGCCGCTCCCGCGCGGAACCCGTGGTACGCGGCGGTCGCGTGGCCGGCGTTCACGGTGTACAGCTTGCGCTCGATGTACGGGCCGAGGTCGTCGACGAAGTGTGCCTCGGGAATGATCGGGGGCGTGCCGCCGAATGGCGTGCCGTCGATGGCCCACTCGAAGAAGTCCTCGACGTCGACGTCGAGCCCCTTGCCTCCCGCCTGCTGCGGCACGATGCGGTCGACCGCGGTGTTGGCGAACACCGCGCGCTCCCCCACCCACTCGTCGGTGGCGTCGGGTAGCGCGTTGCGGATCTCGGCCTCGAGGATGTCGGTCGCGTTGATGGCGTTCTCGCACGCCATCACCGCGATGCGGGACGACCCGGCCGGGCGCGCGGCGATGCCGGCAGCGATGACCGGGGCGACGAAGCGCAGGATGCTGGCCCCGACCGCGGTGGTGACCACGTCGGCCGACGCGATCTCGGCGATGACCGACGCCTCGTCGCTGCGGCTGTTGAGGGCACGGTAGTTGTCGACGGTCCAGGTGCGGGGGTGCACCCCGACCTCGTGCACCTGGTAGCTGGGGGCGGCGGCGAGCGCGTCGATGACCGTGGCGTCCACGTCGGCGAAGACGACCTCGTACCCGGCGTTGTGCAGGATCAACCCGACGAATCCGCGGCCGATGTTGCCCGCGCCGAAGTGGACGGCCTTCACTTCTCGTTCACCCCGCTGAGCAGCTCGAGGATCTCTTCGGCCGACTGCGCGTCGGCGAGCTTCTGCACTTCGTCTTCGTCGCTGAAGATGATGGCGATGCCGGAGAGGATCTCGAGGTGGCCGTTCTCCTTGCCGGCAATGCCGACGACGAAGCGCACGGGGTTGCCGTTCCAGTCGAGGGGCTCGTCGTAGCGCACGAACGAGAGGGCCGACGCGAGGATGGTGTCCTTGCCGTCGTTGGTGCCGTGGGGGATGGCGAGCCCGTTGCCCATGAAGGTGGAGGTGAGCGTCTCGCGCTGCATCATGTACCCGAGGTAGTCGTCGGTCACGGCGCCCGCGGCGATGAGGATCTGCGCGGCTTCCTGGATGGCTTCGTCGCGGGTGGTGGCGGTTCCGGAGATGCGGATCTGGTCGAGTTCGAGCACCTTGTCGCTCATGGGGATTCCTATCTGTTGGCGATGCGGTTACTGCTGCACATGCGATGACGGGGCCGGGCGAACCGTGGTCCACCCGACCCCGTCGAGGGTATTACCTGTTCTGGTCGGCGACCTTGTCGACGACTTCTTCGTAGCGCGGGCTGTTCATGAAGTTGTCGACCGAGACGTGCTCGGCGCGGCCGTTCTTCTGGCGCGCCCGGTCGGTCAGCTCGCGCTGCGTGATGATCAGGTCTTCGGTTCCGTCGAGCGCGGCGATGGACTTGTTCGTCACCGTCACGCCGTCGATGCCGGCCTTCTTCATCTTGTTGCGCAGCACGCTCGCACCCATGGCGCTGGATCCCATGCCGGCATCGCACGCGAACACGATGTTCTGGATGCGCTCCGAGGTTCCGATCGATCCACCCGCGGCGGCACCGGCGGCGACGCCGGCAGCTGCGGTGGAGGCGTTCTCGCCCTTGAGGGCACCGGTGTACTCGCTCTTCTTGCCCTTGAGGTCGTCCATCTTGGCGGCGGCAGCGCTCAGGCTGTCTTCACCAGCGGCCTCGGCGGCGAGGTCACGCTTGCGCGTGGCCCGGAGGATGAGCGAGGCGATCACGAAGGTGACCGTCGCCGAGAGGATGACCGAGAGGGTGACGCCGAGGTAGCTGTCCCTGGCCGTCTGCACGAGCACCGCGAAGATGCTGCCGGGCGAGGCCGGGCTCACGAGGCCGGAGCCGAAGAGCACGTTGGTGGCGATACCGGTCGCACCGCCACCGATGAGGGCGACGAGCAGGATCGGCTTGGCGAGAACGTACGGGAAGTAGATCTCGTGGATTCCACCGAGGAACTGGATGACGATCGCTCCGGGAGCGGTCGAACGGGCGATACCGACGCCGAAGATCGAGATCGCGACGAGGAGTCCGAGGCCGGGGCCGGGGTTCGCCTCGAGGAGGAACAGGATCGACTTGCCGTCTTCTGCGGCCTGAGAGACGCCGAGCGGGGTGAGCACGCCCTGGTTGATGGCGTTGTTGAGGAACAGCACCTTGGCCGGTTCGATGATGATCGAGGCGAGGGGCAGCAGGCCGGCGTCGGTGAGGGTGCGCACCGCGGTGCCGAGCACGTCGCTGACGAACTGCACGACGGGTGCGAGGCCGAAGAATCCGACGAGCGCCATGATGAACCCGATGATGCCGGCGACGTAGTTGTTGACGAGCATCTCGAAGCCGGCACGAATCTTGCCGTCCCAGATCGAGTCGACCTTCTTGAGCACGTAGGCGGTTAGCGGTCCGAGGATGAGCGCGCCGAGGAACATCGGGGTGCCTGCGGCACCGATGATGACACCCATGGTCGCTGCGGCACCGACGACGCCACCGCGCACGCCGTAGATGGTGTGGCCGCCGGTGTAGGCGATGAGCAGGGGCAGCAGGTAGTTGATCATCGGGCCGACGAGGCCGATGTTCGCGACGCCGTCGGTCTCGCCGAAGCCGCCGAGCACGCCGACCGGGATCCAGCCCGTCTCGATGAACAGTGCGGTGATCAGGCCCCAGGCGATGAACGCCGGGATGTTGGGCATGACCATGCCGCTGAGAAATGTGCCGAAGCGCTGGATATGTACCCGCGCTCCGGTCTTCTTGACCGGTGCCGACGTCGTCGTCATGACTGTGCTCCTCTGTATTCAGTGCTGTAGGTGGTGGGAACTGATGGGGTGGGGGTGGGGCTCGGGATGGGGGCGGAGTGCTGTGCGGTGGTGCGTGCTGTCGCGGTGCCGAGTGCGGTGTCTATCGCGGTGGCTGCACCCGCGCGGTCGAACGGCACGGCCGGCATGAGCGTCGCGGTGGAGCCCGCTGCGGCGGCATCCATCGCTATTCGCTCGAACTGGTCGGCCAGGTGATGGGCCACGAGAACGATGGATGCGTCAGCGCCGGGTGATCGCAGGTCGGCGACGGTGCCCGCCTGAACCTCCAGTGCCAGGCCGCGCTCGGTGGCCAGTGCCCGCATGTGGTGGACGAGGAAGGTGCTGGATGCGCCGGCGCCACAGACCACGAAAACCCGCTGCATTCCACGCCTCCTCGCGCCATTCGTCCACGTTCTACCCATCGTGCCCGCTGGGGTGCCCTCGCACCACCAGAATGTCTTCCGCACCCCCGGAAGATGCGTCGCATGCGGGGCATTGGAGTAACCATGCGGTCACATGGATGCTGGGATACCCTGCGACAGTGGGAAGCGCATGAGTGACCGGCACGAGCGCCTGCTCGAGCACCTCGCGACCCGCGACGGGTGGGTGACCGCGGCAGAGCTCGCCGGCCGCCTCGGGGTGACCACCCGAAGCGTGCGCAGCTACGTCACCGCGGTGAAGTCGCTCGCGCACCCGCTCGAGGTGATCGAGTCGTCGACGAGCGGCTACCGGGTCAATCGCGACGATTACTCGGCGTTCCTCGCATCGCGGTCGTCGCGCACCGCCGAGACGGAGCGCCCGCGCGACAGGGTGTACCACCTGGTGCGTCGCCTCGCCGAGGCGCCGGACGGGCTCGACGTGCACGCCCTCGCCGACAGCCTGTTCGTGAGCGAGTCGACGATCGAAGCCGACCTGCGCAAGTTGAGGCGCGAGCTGTCCGGCACCGACCTGACCCTGGTGCGGCGCGGTCCGCTGGTGAGCATCACCGGGTCGGAGCAGAACCTCCGGCGGCTGCTGAGCCGCGTGTTCCGTGACGAGGGGGCGCAGGGGTTCCTCGAGCTCGAGAGCATCGAGCGCGAGTTCTCGTCGTCGAACCTCGGGGCGTTCAAGACCGACCTGCTCGAGATGCTCGATGCGCACGGGTACTTCGTCAACGAGTACGGCGTGAATCACGTGCTGCTGCACGTCGCGATCGCGGTGGACCGCACCACCAAGCACCAGTTGCCGCCCGGCCCGCAGTCGCGCGACCTGCGCCCTGGCGTCGACGACATTCCCGCCGACCTGTCGGTGCTCATCGAGACGCACTTCGGCACCCGGCTCGGCGAGGTCGACCTGCAGTACCTGGCGACCCTGCTCACCACGCGCGTGATCACCCGGGGCGGAGTGCGCCCCGAGGTGAGCGGCGCAGCGAACGTCGACCACGAGATCGACCTGATGCGCGGCATCGTCGCGCGGGTGGCCGAGGAGTACCTGATCGACCTCGACGACGAGGAGTTCATGGGGCGGCTCGCCCTGCACGTGAACAACCTGATCGCGCGGGCCCGAGACCACGCATATTCGCGCAACCCGATGTCACGGTCGATCAAGACGTCGTACCCGATGATCTACGAGCTCGCGGTGTTCATCGCGAGCGAGATCCAGCGCCTGGAACGCATCGAGATCAACGACGACGAGATCTCCTACATCGCGATGCACGTGGGTGCGTACCTGGAGCGGCAGTCCCGGCGCGAGGAGCGCGTGACCTGCGCGATCGTCACCCCGAACTACTACGACATGCACGTGCTGCTGCGCGATCGCATCGAGGCGGCGTTCGGGGTGGACCTGCAGATCGACGTCGTGATCACCCGCACCGACGTGGAGTGGTCGGAGCTCGCCAGCGATGTGGTGGTGACGACGATAGCGGCGGGTGCGCAGGCCGACAACGTGGTCGTCGTGCAGCCGTTCCCCACCGAGCACGACCTCGACGCGGTGCGCCGCGCGATCGCCAGGGTGCGCCGCCAGCGTCGCCGCGCCCGGCTGAAAGAAGACCTGCTGCACTTCTTCGACGAGTCGATGTTCCTGCGCAACGTGCCCGCGGAGAGCGAGAACGCGATGATCCGCATGCTGGGTGACCGCATGATCGGGGCCGGGGTCATCGGTGCCGATTACGTGACGGGGGCCATCGACCGGGAGCGCATGTCATCCACCGCATTCACCGACACGCTCGCGGTGCCGCACTCGATGGCGATGTCGGCGGAGCGCACGGCGATCTGCATCGCGGTGAACGAGACCCCGATGGACTGGGGAGACAGCAGGGTGAGCGTGGTGGCGCTGATCGCGTTCAGCGCGAGCGACCGGGCCACGTTCCAGGCGATCTTCGACCAGTTCGTGTCGGTGTTCGCCGATGGCGACGACGTGCGGGAGCTGATTCGGCGCTCGGTCGACTTTCCGTCGTTCATCGAGGAGATCGTGCGGAGCATGGACAAGTAGCCAGCCCCGCCCTCGGGCTTGGTCCCTGCGGCTGCGTGACTGCCCGGCTGCGCCTTACGGGATGGGTACGGGCGTCACGCCGAAGGGGGCGAGGCCCGCCGCTCCCCCGTCGTGCGCGGTCAGCACCCAGATGCCGTCGGCGTGCACGGCGACCGAGTGCTCCCAGTGCGCGGCGGCCGAGCCATCGGCGGTGACGACGGGCCAGTCGTCGTCGGGCGGCGCGGGGGCGGTGCCCCCCGGGGGGGCCATTGGGTCGATGGCGACGGCGGGTCCAGGGTTTGCGGCGGGCCCCGGGCCGCGCGCCCG
>NZ_JAALGE010000063.1 GCF_011057645.1 Marisediminicola senii
ATTGTCGCCCGCGCACCCGACACTGCCCTCCAGACGCCAGCCGGGCCGCGCCGGGCCCGACCGGGCGCCCACCCCGCGCCACCCCGCACCGGCGCGGTTCACCGCCCCGGCCGGGGCCCACCACCCGGCGCCCGCCGCCGCGCTCCCCGTACAGTTGTTCGGTGTCCGTTCCCAAGATCCTGCTGTTCTACGTCTTCGCGCCCCTCGCCGACCCCGAGGCGCTGCGCCTGTGGCAGCGGGAACTGTGCGATTCGCTGGGCATTCGCGGACGCATCCTGCTCTCCAAGGACGGCATGAACGGCACGGTCGGCGGCGAATTGCGCGCGGTCAAGACCTACCTCCGCAAGACCCGCGAGTACGCGCCGTTCGCCGGGATGGATGCGAAGTGGAGCGAGGGCATCGGCGAAGATTTTCCGCGTCTCAGCGTGCGGGTTCGGGACGAGCTGGTCAGCTTCGGCGCCCCGGGCGAACTGGAGGTCGACGACAACGGTGTGATCGGCGGCGGCACGCGCCTCACGCCCACCGAGCTCCATGACCTCGTCGCCGAGAGAAATGTCACCTTCTTCGACGGCCGCAACCGCATCGAGGCGGCCATCGGGCACTTCGAGAACGCCGTGATCCCCGAGGTGCAGAACACACGGGAATTCGTCGCCGAGATCGAGAGCGGCAAGTACGACCACCTCAAGGACGAGCCCGTCGTCACCTACTGCACGGGCGGCATCCGCTGCGAGGTGCTCAGCTCAATCATGGTCAACCGCGGCTTTCGCGAGGTGTACCAGCTCGACGGCGGAATCGCCCGCTACGGCGAGGAGTTCGGCGACTCCGGGCTGTGGAAGGGCTCGCTGTACGTGTTCGACAAGCGACTCTCGATGGACTTCACGGATGCCGCCGCCATCGTCGGCCGCTGCTACGCCTGCGACACCCCGAGCAAGACGACCGCGAACTGCCGCGACCTGTCGTGCCGCGAGCAGTTCGTCGTCTGCGACGAGCACGCGGCCACCGTCGCCTGCCCGGTGCACGAGCCAGCACTGCGCGAGGAGGCACTGCGCGCGAGCGACCTGCACGAGCCAGCACTGCGCTCGGCCCTCACCTCGATCGCCACGCAAATCTGACATTCGCGGATGCGACGGCCAGCCTTCATGCGTACCGTCGAAGCATGACTGCCACCACTGAAGAACTCGAGACCGTCGCGAAGATCATCGCCGACGCCAAGATCGCCCTGCTCACCACCGTCACCGCCGAGGGCCAGCTCGTGAGCCGGCCGCTCGCCGTCCAGGGCGATTCCTTCGACGGGGACCTGTGGTTCCTCACCCAGGACCCCTCGGACAAGACCACCGAGATCGCCGGCAACGACCAGGTCAACGTCGCCTTCGAGTCGAGCAAGGGTTATCTCTCGATCGCGGGCACCGCATCGGTCGTGCACGACGACGCCATGATCGACGCGCTGTGGACCACCCAGGCCGAGGCCTGGTTCCCCGACGGCCGCAACGACACCGTCGCTCTCATCAAGGTGCACGCCGAGACCGCCGAGTACTGGGCGAGCAACGAGCCCAAGCCCGTCGTGCTGTTCAAGGTCGCGAAGGCCGCCGTCACCGGCGGCACGCCCGACATCGGCGAGAACCGCACGGTCGTGCTGTAGCGCCGGTTCCACGTGAAACGCACTGACGCCCCGGACCAGCAGGTCCGGGGCGTCAGGCGTTTCAGTGTGCAGCCGTGTTCGGTGTGCAGCAGCGTTTCAGGGTGCAGCAATTCTGCCAGGGCGGTGGATGCTGCTCCGCCGCGTTACGGGCAGGTGATCGGGTCGCCCTCTTCGGTGACGTATTCGCCAGCGGGGTAGCCGAGGCACGGGTCCGCGCCGACCTGGGTCGCCGCATAGATGAAGAATCCTGCGGCGGCGATCCCCAGCACGATCGAGATGATCGAGATGATGATGCCGGCTTTGGCGAAGCCGTTCTTGTAACCCGCATCCTTCGACTTCTTGTTCGCGATGATGCTCACGATGAGGCCGGCGATGTTGAACACGAACGCCAGCACGAGGCCGACGATGCCGAGCGTCTTGCCCGGGTCCTCGCCGGGACCGCCGACCTGGTTCGGGCCGCCCTGGCCATACGCAGACGGAGCCGCGGTCTGGTTGTAGGCGGGCGACGACGCGTTCGCGTCGTAGGCCGGAGCTGCGGGCGGAGGCGGGGTGACCGGGTCGTTCGGCGTTCCACCAGTGTTGTCAGACATTTTTCTCCTAAGTCGGGTGCGTCCCCCGTGCGCAATGTTTAAGACTCTAACGGCGCTCCTCACGGAGACAAGCCCCCTGAACGGGCTGTCGCGCCTGCGCCACCCCCGGCCGCGGCAGTGCACCGCGGCGCCGTCTGCCCACCGTTCACCGGGGGTGGGCCGGGAGTGCACCGCGGCTGGCTAAGCTTTGCGAATGAGCATCGGCATCCTCACGAGCGGCGGCGACTGTCCCGGATTGAACGCGGTCATCCGCGGCGCGGTCCTCAAGGGCACGAAGATCTACAAGCAGGAGTTCGTGGGATTCCGCGACGGCTGGCGGGGCGTGGTGCAGGGCGACGTTATGCCCCTCACCCGCAAGGACATCCAGGGCATCTCCAAGCAGGGTGGAACCATCCTCGGCACCTCCCGCACCAATCCCTTCGAGGGTGACGGCGGCGTGGAGAAGATCCGGGAGAACATGGATCGCCTCGGCATCGACTCGATGATCGCGATCGGTGGCGAGGGCACCCTCGCGGCGGCCAAGCGCCTCACCGACGCGGGCATCAAGATCGTCGGCGTTCCCAAGACCGTCGACAACGACCTGTCTGCCACCGACTACACCTTCGGCTTCGACACCGCGGTGCAGATCGCCACCGACGCCATGGACCGCCTGCGCACCACCGGCGACTCGCACGGCCGGTGCATGGTCGCCGAGGTCATGGGCAGGCACGTCGGCTGGATCGCCCTTCACTCCGGCATGGCAGCCGGCGCGCACGTCATCCTCATCCCGGAGCAGAAGATCAACATCGACCAGATCTGCGAGTGGGTGCAGCAGGTCAAGGACCGCGGGCGCGCGCCGCTCGTGGTCGTCGCCGAGGGCTTCAGCCTCGACTCGATGGAGGACGCGCACTCCGAGCGCGGGCTCGACGCCTTCGGTCGTCCCCGGCTCGGCGGTATTGGCGAGATGCTCGCCCCGATCATCGAGGAGCGCACCGGCCTCGAGACGCGCGCCACCACCCTCGGCCACATCCAGCGCGGCGGAACCCCGACCTCCTTCGACCGCGTGCTCGCCACCCGCTACGGCATGGCTGCCGTCGACTCGACCATTCACGAGCGCTGGGGTCGCATGGTCTCGCTCAGCGGAACGTCGATCACCCACGTGGCGTTCGAGGACGCCCTGGGCAAGCTGAACACCGTTCCGCAGGACCGCTGGGACGAAGCATCCATTCTGTTCGGCTGATTCGGTTCGGCAAGTTCGGTTCGGCTGATTCTGCTCGGCTGATGCGGTTCGGCTGATTCTGTTCGGCTGATCCTGAGCCGGCCGGGCGCCGCCCGCCGGTCGAAGATGGCACTCCGCTAGCGTTGACGGATGTTCCGTTCCCTCCTCGTACAGAAGCCCGACGGTGACGCCGCGGCATCCACCTCCCTCGTCGAGCTCGGTGACGACGACCTGATGCCCGGCGACGTCACGGTCGACGTCGAGTACTCGAGTATGAACTTCAAGGACGGCCTCGCCATCGCGGGGCGCCCCGGCGTGATCGGCAGCTATCCGCTGGTGCCGGGGATCGACCTGGTGGGAACGGTCGCGGCATCCGATTCCGCCGACTGGGCGCCGGGCGATCGCGTGCTGCTGAACGGCTACGGCATCGGCGAGAAGCACCACGGTGGGCTGGGCGAGCGGGCGCGGGTGCGCGGCGAGTGGCTCGTCGCCCTGCCGGACGGGCTCGAGCCGCGCCACGCGGCCGCGATCGGGACCGCGGGATTCACCGCGATGCTGTCGGTGCTCGCGCTGGAGCGGCACGGTATTGCTGGTGCGGGTGCTGGCAGTGGCACGGGCACTGGCGGAGGCGGAGGCGACGACGGCCGCACTGAGGGCGGCCCGGCGGGCGACGTGCTCGTGACCGGTGCCTCCGGGGGCGTCGGATCGATCGCGATCGCGCTGCTCTCGCGCCTCGGACACCGCGTCGTCGCCTCGACCGGACGCCCCGCGGAACGCGACTACCTGCGCGGACTGGGTGCGGCCGAGGTCATCGACCGCGCCGAGCTCTCGGAGGCGGGCCGTCCGCTGCAGAAGCAGCGCTGGGCGGCCGCGGTCGACTCGGTAGGCAGCGTGACCCTCGCGAATGTCCTTGCGCAGACCACCTACGGCGGGGTCGTCGCGGCGTGCGGTCTAGCCCAGGGACCCGACCTGCCCGCGACGGTGATGCCGTTCATCCTGCGGGCGGTCACGCTGGTCGGTATCAACTCGGTGCAGGCGCCGCACGCGGATCGCGTCGAGGCGTGGTCCCGGCTCGCGCGGGACCTCGACCGCGGGCTGCTCGATGACATCACGACGACGGTGCCACTCGCGGACGCGGCATCCATCGCCGATCGCATTCTCGCGGGCGAGGTGCGCGGCCGAACCGTGGTCGACGTCCGCGCCTAGCCCGAACTGCCCTCACCGCGGCTCAGGCGGGGGCGGTGGCGGATGCCGCGGCGCGCGCCGCGGCGGGCAGCGCGTCGATGATCCGCGAGATCGCGGTGTCGTCGTACGCCGCGGAGACGAACCACGCCTCGAACACCGACGGCGGCAGCGATACGCCCGCCTCGAGCATCGCGTGGAAGAACGCCGGGTACCGCCAGCTCTGCTGCCCCTTCACGTCGGCGTAGTCGCGCGGCGCGACCGGGCTGAACGCGAACGAGAACAGGTTGCCCGCGCGCTGCACGGTGTGCTCGACGCCCTCTGCGGAGAGGGCGGATGCCACGGCCGCCGCGATCAGGTCGGCGTTCGCGTCGAGGCGGCGATAGACCTCCGCGTCGGCGAGCCGGAGTGTCGCGATCCCCGCGGCGACGGCCACCGGGTTTCCGCTCAGCGTGCCCGCCTGGTACACCGGACCGAGCGGGGCGAGGTAGTCCATCACGTCGGCTCGTCCGCCGAGGCCGGCGAGCGGCATCCCACCGCCGATGACCTTGCCGAACGCGATCAGGTCGGGGGTCCAGCCTGCACCGTCCGGCACGACGTGCCCGGCCTCGAGTCCCCACCAGCCGGCGGAGCCGACCCGGAAGCCGGTGAGCACCTCGTCGACGATGAGCAGCGCCCCGTGCTGGCGGGTGATGGTCGAGAGGGCACGGTTGAAGCCGCGGTCGGGCGGCACGACGCCCATGTTGGCCGGGGCGGCCTCGACGATGATCGCGGCGATGTCGTCGCCGTGCATGGCGAATGCCTGGTTCACCGCGTCGAGGTCGTTGTACGGCAGCACCAGGGTCTGCGCCGCGGTGGCCGCGGTCACTCCGGCCGATCCTGGCAGCGAGAGCGTCGCGAGCCCGGAGCCGGCGTCGGCGAGCAGCGCGTCGGAGTGCCCGTGGTAGTGCCCGGAGAACTTGATGAGGATGTCACGGCCGGTGAACCCGCGGGCGAGGCGGATCGCGGTCATCGTGGCTTCGGTGCCGGTCGAGACGAGTCGCAGCTTTTCGATGGGTGCGGCGGCAGCCGTGTGCACGGGTCCGTCGGTGGTGCCCGCGACGGCGACGCGCGCCCGCACCAGCTCGGCGAGTTCCGTCTCGGCCGGGGTGGACGCCCCGAACGACAGTCCCTTCGCTGCAGCCTTCTGCACGGCGTCGACGACCTGCGGGTGCGCGTGGCCGAGGATGGCCGGGCCCCAGGAGTTGACGAGGTCGACGTAGTCGCGACCCTCGGCATCGGTGATGTACGACCCCGCGGCCGACACCATGAAGCGCGGCGTGCCGCCGACCGAGCCGAAGGCGCGCACCGGCGAGTTGACGCCCCCGGGAATGGAGCGCTTGGCCCTCGCGAAGGAGAGGTCGTTGGTCACGGTCACACTCACGGTGTCGTCCTTTACGTCGGTGCTCATGCGGCTACGTCGGTGCTCATGCGGCTACGTCGGTGCTCATGCGGCTACGTCGGTGCTCATCAGGCTGCGTCGCCGCTCATGCGGTCTCGCGCAGCCAGCCGGCCAGTTCCTGCGCCCAGTAGGTGAGCACGGCGTCGGCGCCCGCGCGGCGGATGCTCACGACGGATTCCTCGATGGCGCGGCGACGGTCGATCCAGCCGTTCGCGGCGGCGGCCTCGATCATGGCGTACTCGCCGGAGACCTGGTATGCCCAGACCGGGATCTCGCTGATATCGGCGGCGCTGGCGAGCACGTCGAGGTAGCTCATCGCGGGCTTGACCATCACGATGTCGGCGCCTTCCGCGGCGTCGAGGATGGTCTCCCGGATGCCCTCGCGCGCGTTGCCGGGGTCGAGTTGGTAGGTGCGGCGATCGCCCACGAGTGTGGACTGCACCGCCTCGCGGAACGGGCCGTAGAACGCCGACGCGTACTTGGCGGCGTACGCGAGGATCGGCGTGCCCCCGAAGCCCCGACCGTCGAGCACGTCGCGCACGCCGGCGACCTGGCCGTCCATCATGCCGCTCAGCCCGAGCAGCTGCGAGCCCGATTCGGCCTGCGCGATGGCCATGTCGCGGTAGCGCTCGAGGGTGGCGTCGTTGTCGACCGACCCGTCGGCCGCGAGGACGCCGCAGTGGCCGTGGTCGGTGAATTCGTCGAGGCACAGGTCGGTCTGCACCACGAGGGCGTCGCCGAGCTCCTGCACGGCGATGCGTGTCGCGACGTTGAGGATGCCGTCGGGGTCGGTCGCCCCCGAACCCTCCGCGTCACGGACCGAGGGAACGCCGAACAGCATCACTCCGCCGATGCCCGCCGACGCGGCATCCACGAGCGCCCTACGGAAGGAGTCGAGCGAGTGCTGCGAGACACCCGGCATCGAGGTGATCGGCACGGCCTCGGCGGCGCCCTCGCGCACGAACATGGGCAGCACGAGCTCGGCGGGGTGCAGCCGCGTCTCGCCGACGAGCCGGCGCATCGCGGGGGTCGAACGGAGCCTGCGGGGGCGGACGGCGGGGCCGCGGTGGGTCATGACAGGGTCTTCTCTGACGGGCTCAGTTCGGTGACGTACTCGACGAGGGCGGCGATGAGCGATTCTGCCGAGCGCGACTCGGCGATGATGTGCACGGCGAGGCCGGCGGCGCGGGCGTCGAACGCGGTGCGCGGGCCGATGCAGGCGACGACGGTGCTGGTGGGCAGCGGGTCGAGCTGCTGGGCGATCTGCCGCGCGACGCTGCCCGAGGTCACGAGCACGGCGCGGATGCGGCCGGATGCCACGTCGGCGGCGATGTCGTCGGCGACGGGCACGCCGACCGTGCGATAAGCGGCCACGAAGTGCGCGTCGAAGCCGAGGTGGCGGAGGCCAGCGACGAGGGTCGGCTCGGCGATCTCGGACTGCGGAATGAGCACGCGCCCGCGCACGTCGCTCATCGGCCACTCGCGCACCAGGCCGCGCGCGGAGTTGTCACCCTCCGGGATGAAGTCGACACGGTAGCCGGCGAGTGTGAGGGCTGCGGCGGTGGTCTCGCCGACCGCGGCGATCTTGGTGCCGGGCGGCACGTGGGTGCCGTGGCTCATCAGCACGTCGACGGTGGTGGCGCTGGTGATCACGAGCCACTCGTACTCGCCGTTCGACAGCTGCTCGAACTCGGCGGCGAGCGCTTCGGGGTCGTCGGTGCTCGCGAAGTTGATCAGCGGTGCGACGACGGGCACGGCACCGTGGGTGCGCAGTTCGGCCGCGACGCGGTCGCCCCATCCCCCGCCGCGGGGCACGAGCACGCGCCACCCGGCCAGCGCCTTCACCTGCGTGCGGCTCACGCTGCGCCGCCGACCGGGGCGATGTCGGCCGCGCCGAGCGACAGCAGCTCGCTGGCCACATTGGCGGCGACGGTGTCGGCGGGCTTCGGGTGGTCTGCCACGTAGAGCGCGTGCGAGCTGGTCACGTGGCTGCTGCCGTCGGGGTGGTAGACCCTGGCCGACAGGAACAGCAGGCCGTCGTCGACGATCGCGTGGGCGCCGATCGGGGCGGCGCACCCGGCCTCGAGGATGCGCAGCACCTCGCGTTCCGCGGTGACGTTGAGGCGGGTCGGCGCGTGGTCGATGCGCGCGATGGCCTTCTTCAGCTCGGGGTCGGGGTTCGCCCTGGTCTCGATGGCGAGCGCGCCCTGGCCGGGTGCGGATGGCCATCCGTCGAGCCCGCAGTACTCGGTGACGGCGTCGAGGCGGCCGAGGCGCGTGAGGCCGGCGGCGGCGAGCACCACGGCGTCGAGCTCTCCCGACGAGACCTTGCCGAGGCGGGTGTCGACGTTGCCGCGGATGTCGACGACCTCGAGGTCGGGCCGGCGGGCCTTGAGCTGCGCGACCCGGCGGGGCGACCCGGTGCCGACGCGGGCGCCGGGCGGAAGGGTGTCGAGGGTCAGGCCGTCGCGCGCGCACAGCGCATCGCGGGCGTCCTCGCGGCGCGGGATGCCGGTGACGACGAGCCCGGGGGCGTCAGCCGTCGGCAGGTCCTTGAGCGAGTGCACGATCATGTCGCAGCGCCCGTCGAGCAGGGCCTCGCGCAGGGCGGTCGCGAACACGCCGGTGCCGCCGAGCGACGACAGCGACTGGCGCGACGTGTCGCCCTCGGTGGTGATCTCCACCAGTTCGGTGGGCTGGCCGGATGCCGCAGCGATCGATTCGGCCACGGTACCGGTCTGCGACATCGCGAGTGCGCTGGCGCGGGTACCGATACGGATCACGGCTGCAACCCGGCCACCGTCGGCTTGAATCCCAGCCTCACGTTCTCGCAGCAGCCGGGGCGGCACACGTCGTACCAGGGCCCGAGCTTGGTGAGCGACGGGCGCTGCTCGACGGGAGTCGCATCGCGGCGTTCGATCACGAGGTCGACGAGACCGGACACGTAGGCGGCGTGCACGCCGGGCGTCGGCACGCGCACCGCGAGGATGCCGTGCTTCTGCGACGTCTCCATCGCCTCGGTGTCGAGGTCCCACTTGACCTCCATGTGGTCGCTCACGAAGCCGAGCGGCACGATCACGACGGCGCGGATACCGGCGAGCGCGAGCTCGTCGATGGCGTCGTTGATGTCGGGCTCGAGCCACGGCTGGGTGGGCGGACCGGAGCGCGACTGGTAGACGAGGCTCCACTCGATCGCCCCCGGGGCGGCAGAGAGGGTGGATGCCGCAGCGTCTGGCACCTGGGTCGCCCCCGGCAGCAGCGCAGCCGACATTGCCTCGGCGTTCTCGGTGACACCCGAGGCCTCGTCACCGGCACCGGTGGCCTCCGCGACGGAGGACGCCTGCGCGGCGATGACGACCTCGGCGACCGCGAGGTGCTGGGCGGCGTAGGCCCCGCCCGCGCCGAACCCGCGCGACGCGGGGCCGCTCTTCGCGGCATCCGTCGAGGGAATCGAGTGGGTGGAGAACAGCACGTGCGTCTGGTCGAGCGGGATGCCGGCGGCGGCGACCTCGGCGAGCCCGGTGCGCACGCCCTCGATGAACGGTTCGACGAAACCGGGGTGGTCGAAGAATTGGCGCACCTTGTCGATCTGGATGACGCCCTCGAGGCCGGTGTCGGCGAGGGCTGCCGCATAGTCCTCGCGGTACTGGCGGCAGCTGGAGTACGAGCTGTAGGCGCTGGTGCCGATGGCGATGAGCTTGGTGAATCCGCGTTCGTTGGCCTCGACGAGGGCGTCGCGGATGTAGGGGTCCCAGTTGCGGTTGCCCCACAGCACGGGCAGGTCGATGCCGCGCCTGGCGAGTTCGGCCTCGAGGGCCGCCTTGAGCTCACGGTTCTGGTCGTTGATCGGGCTCACTCCGCCGAAGTGGCGGTAGTGGTGCGCGACCTCTTCGAGCCTCTCGTCGGGGATGCCGCGGCCACGGGTCACGTTGCGCAGGAACGGGATCACGTCGTCCTGCCCCTCCGGTCCGCCGAAGCTCGCGAGCAGGATGGCGTCGTAGGCGGTGGGTTCGGTCACGTGCTCGGGTCCGGCCTGGGCGGCGGGCGTTGCCGCGCGCACGAACTGGTCGGCGTCGGCGATCACGGGACGGTCATCGGCGATGGTCATGCGAGTACCTCGGGAATCTCCGTCGTCTCGATGCGACGACCGGTGTAGAACGGGACTTCTTCACGTACGTGGCGGCGGGCCTCGGTCTGGCGCAGGTGGCGCATGAGGTCGACCAGGTCGACGAGTTCGGGGGCCTCGAGGGCGAGGATCCACTCGTAGTCGCCGAGCGCGAATGACGCGACGGTGTTGGCGAGCACCTGGGGGTACTGGGCGCCCTTGCGGCCGTGGCCGCCGAGCATGGCGCGACGTTCCTCTTCTGGCAGCAGGTACCAGTCGTACGACCGCACGAACGGGTAGACCGTGAGCCAGGCCTCCGGCTCCTTGTCGCGCATGAATGCGGGGAGGTGGTTGGCGGTGAACTCGGCGTCGCGGTGCACGCCCATGGCGATCCACGCGGTGCTGAGGCTGCGCAGCAGCGGGGTGCGGCGCAGATCACGGAGCGCCTGCTGCAGCGCTGCCGGGTCTGGCCCGTGCAGCCAGATCATCAGGTCGGCGTCTGCACGCATCGACGAGACGTCGTAGAAGCCGCGCACGACGACGCCGCCCTCGGCGAGCTTCGCGACGACCCCGTCCATCTTGCCGACGATGATCGCTTCATCGGAGTCGGGAAAGCGATCGTGTTCGGTGGTTCGGTGCAGCACCGCCCAGAGCGTGTATCCGAGTGGGGGAGCTGTGGGTTGCGCATCAGCGCTTGTAGTCATGGGGTCCATTCTCCCCTGCCACGGCTGGGGCAATACTGGGGGGCGCGAACGTCAATCTCGCGAGACGATGGCCCAGGCCACGATGCCGCCGACCACCGCGATGGCGGCGCCGACCCCAGCGATCCACGGCACGGGATCTGCCTCGTAGCTGGCGCGGGCGCGGCCTGCCGCGATCCCGACCTGCTTGGGAACGTTGAGTCGGTCCTCGATCTCGTCGAGGGTGCTCTCGAGCTGCGCGCGGGTCTGCGCGACCTTGTGCTGGATGTCCGAGGTGTTGGAGTCGCTCACTATGCCAGTCCCTTGATGGTGTCGATGTCGCTCTTGACGCTGTCGATCGTCTTGGTGGGGATGGGCGGGATTCCGCCCTTGAGCTTGCGGTAGCCGATGAAGCCAATTATGGCAGCGACGAGCAGCAGCACGAAGGCCACGATGAGGGCGGCGAGCCAGCCCGGCATCACGAGCGACAGCGCGAGGATGATCACGGTGAGCACCACGCCGAACATGAAGAGCAGGATGACAGCGGCCACCGCGATCAGGGCCCCGCCGATGCCGAGGGCCTTGAGCTTGACGATCATCTCGGCCTTGAGCTGGTCGATCTCGCCCTTGACGAGGTCGGTCACCAGGGTCGGGATCTCGCCGATCAGCGTGAACAGCGACTTCTTCGGCTTTCCGGGCTCGAACGATCGCCGCACGCGCGGGCCAGCGGGGGGCGGCGTCTTCGCGCCGGAGCCGCCGACGCCGCCGGAACCGCCGACGCCACCCGACCCGCCGGCCGTCGGGGCAGAAACCACGGGGCGTCCGACCGGCGGGGGGGGGCCGGCGGCGGGGGGCGGGGGGGGGCTCGCGGGCGGGGGGCCGGCGGTGGCGGTCGCTGCCGGGTGCTTAGGGGGGTGGCTCTTATATACATCTGTCGCCGCCGACGAAGGAGGGTGTGGGGAGCTGCGCGG
>NZ_JAALGE010000064.1 GCF_011057645.1 Marisediminicola senii
GTTCGGGGCGACGTCGGGGGCCCGTGGCAGCATCGAATCATGAGCCACTTCATCGTTCCCCCGTACCTGCTGCAGCACCTCACGACGGTCGAGGATCCCGAGTGGGCGTCGGTCGCCGACGCCGCCCGCCGGTCGCTCGCCCTCGACGGGCCGATGCGCGGGGCGCGTGCCGTGCGCCCCGGCGAGACTCCGCCCACCACCGTCCCGCGCACCGCCGCGCCCGGCCGCGCCCGCCAGTTGCTCGACCCAGAACGCACCATCTTCGACGCGCAGGGCACCGAGACGCTCCCCGGCGTGGTGGTGCGGTCGGAAGGCGACCCGCAGAGCGACGACATCGCGGTGACGGAGGCCTATGACGGGCTCGGGCACACCCACGCACTGTTCCGCGATGCGTTCGGTCGGGCATCCATCGACGACGACAACCTGCCGCTGCTCGGCACGGTGCACTTCGGGCAGGACTACGAGAACGCTTTCTGGGATGGCGAGCGCATGGTCTTCGGTGACGGAGACGGCATGGTCTTCGTGAGGTTCACCGCCTCGCTCAGCGTGATCGGGCACGAACTCGCCCACGGGGTCACCCAGTACACCGCGAACCTGCGTTACCAGGGGCAGTCCGGTGCGCTCAACGAGTCGGTGTCCGACGTGTTCGGCGCGATGGTCGAGCAGTACGCACTCGGGCAGACCGTCGACGAGGCGAGCTGGCTGATCGGCGAAGGGCTGTTCACCGACCGGGTGCAGGGCTCGGCGCTGCGGTCGATGATCGCTCCGGGCACCGCGTACGACGACGACGTACTCGGCAAGGATCCGCAGCCGGCGTCGATGGCCGACTACGTCGACACGAAAGACGACAACGGCGGGGTGCACATCAACTCGGGCATTCCGAACCGCGCGTTCTGCCTCGCGGCCACGGCCATCGGGGGCCGGTCGTGGGAGGGGGCAGGGCACATCTGGTACGACTCACTCGTCAGCGGGCAGATTCGCGCGGACACCGACTTCACCGGATTCGCGATCGCGACGATCACCGCCGCGAACGACCGGTTCGGTGCCGGGTCGAGCGAGGCACAGGCGGTCGGCGAGGCGTGGACCACCGTCGGGGTGGAGGTCTGACCGCGCCAGGGGCAGAATCGCACCATGAGAATCACGGTGGTCAGGCACGGCGGGTTCGCCGGAATGTCACGTGAGTGGTCGGTCGAGGTCACCGACCCCGACGACCTCGCATCGTGGCAGTCGCTGATCGACCAGTTGCCGTGGTCGCAGCGCCCGACCTCGGCACCGCAGCCCGACCGCTACATCTATCGCATCCGCGTGTCGCGCCGGCGGATCACTTTGCCGGAGCAGAAGGTCGCCGGGCCCTGGCGGGAGCTGGTCGACCGCGTGAAGACGGCGGCGGAAGGGTAGCTCGCGCGCGGCGGCGCTGTCGTGGCTGGTCGGCTGCCTGCCTGCGTCGCGCGTTAAATGAAGAAGGGGCCGGAAGCCCCCGCTTCCGGCCCACTATGCGCGAACAGGTGCGCATCTATTTAATTCGACCTTCCCCCCGGAAGACCAGCGTCGCCATCCCCCCGGATCGCTTCGTTGGTACAAGTATTCAATACCTGTAGAAATTTGTGCAGCCCCCCTTCGGGGGTGCACCCCGTGCACCTGAAGAACAGCAAGAAATGCAGGCCAGAACACTGTCAGGCAGCGCAAGCCGATGAGCTGGTGGGGGCCGTAACCCCCCGGTATAGACCCCCACCGCGTGTTGCATTGTGCCCTGTTCCAGCACAACAGCGCCTCCAGCCACCCCTCCGAGGCATGGACGCTGCTGCACTAGTTTCGCCGACGAGCGGCGAAACTCAACATCGAGGATGTACCCAATTCGGGGCGATGTGTCCGGACACTAGTCCGCTGAACCAGTGGTTATCTCAGCAGTACTCGGCGCCCTACCCGACGAGGATGCTCGTGAGTACGTACCCGTCGAGTGCCTGGCGGCCGTCGAGGGCACCGATCTCGAGCACCACGGCGATGCCGGCGACCTCGTAGCCGCATCGCTCGAGCAGCCGGGCGGCGGCGACGAGCGTGCCTCCGGTGGCGAGCACGTCGTCGACCAGCAACACCCTGCCCCGCACCTGGGGCGAGGCAGGCGAGGCGGGCGATGAAGGCGACGCGGCAGCACCATCGACGGGATGCAGCTCGAGGGAGGCAGAGCCGTATTCGAGATCGTAGCTCTCGGCCAGAACGTCACCGGGGAGCTTGCCCGCCTTGCGGATCGCGAGCATTCCGGTCTCGGCACGGTACGCGATAGCCGACGCGAGCAGGAAGCCGCGAGCCTCGACCCCCGCCACCGCGGTGATTCCGCCGGGCGCGGCATCCGCAATCGCATCGATCACGGACCGGAACGCCTCAGCATCTGCGAACACCGGGGTGAGGTCGCGGAACAGGATGCCCGCCGTCGGAAAGTCGGGGTAATCGGCGATACGGTCGCGCAAGTGCTGCGCTGCAGCCGTGGTGGCCGCCGCAGCGGTGGTGGCCGTGGCAGCAGTGACGGTCGTGGCAGCCGTGGCAGCCGTGGCAGCCGTCGCGGCACCGTCTGCCGACATCAGGCGCCCGCCGCGTCGGCGAGGAGGGTCTCGCGCAGGAACGCGTCGACGTCGGCGAGCTGCTCGCGCGAGACGGAGTGGCCGATGCCCGGATATTCGCGGATGGTCAGCGCAGAGTGCGCGGGCAGCCACTCCAAGGTGCGGGCGATGGCGTCGGCGGGAATGACCGGGTCGGCCGGGTCGCGTCCCCACAGCACCGGCACGGCGATGTCGGCGAGCTCGGCCTCCTGCTGCTCGGTGCCGCGACCGGCGCCAGCGATCGAGAAGCCCGCGAGGTTCACCAGGCTCGCGAACCGGTGGGGCGCGTGCCGCAGCAGCTGGGTGGTCATCGCCCCGCCCTGCGAGAAGCCGATCGCGCTGATGGCGCTGCGGGTGCCGTCGCTGCCGAGCACGATCCCGATCCCGTCGAGCGCGAGGTCGTCGAGCCAGGCCAGCACCGCGCGGGTGGCCTCGACGGCCGAGGCGGGCTCCGACTGCCCCGGCGCGACCGGACGGAACCACGACCAGCCGCCGAGCTCGGCGATGGGCGCCCGCACCGACGCGTAGACCGGCTCGGCGGGCAGCAGCGGAGCCAGCGAGATGAGGTCGTTCTCGTTCGACCCGCGCCCGTGCATCAGCACGACGAGGGGGCGGCCCGCCCGGTCTGCGGGGTCGGCGGACCACACGACCGCGTCGGAGTCGAGCACGATGGGGGCGGCATTGTCAGTCATGGGAGTCAACCCTAGGTGGCAGCAGCGGGCCGAGCAGGTCGGTCGCGATGGTCGCCCGAGCGGAGTCGTCATTGCTCGGGTGGAACCCGCCGGCGAGCACGTCGCGATACAGCCGCGACAGCTCGTGCTCCCGCGAGAAGCTCGCACCGCCCGCGACCGCGATGGCCTGGTCGACGACCAGCCGGGCGGTGCGGGTGGCATTCACCTTGACGCCGACGAGCCTGCGGAACCAGTGCGTGCCATGGTCGACGCGCTCGTCGACGTCGCGGGCCAGGGTGTCGATCTGCGGCCACAGGGCGTCCATGGCGAGGGCGGCGTCGGCGAGACGGTGACGCACGTCGGGATCCTGGTCGCGGCTGAGACCCGTTCTGGCCGAGGTGCGGGATGCCGCAGCATCCACCCCCAGCGCGAGGGCACGGTCGCCGATGCCGGCGTAGACCGCGGCGACGAGGATCTCGAAGTTGGCGAAGATACCGAAGATCAGCGGGTCGGCGCTCGGGCCGGGGTCGAGCCGGCGGTACACCCTGGCTGCATCGGCCACCGCACCGTCGAGCCGGGTGGTGTGGCTCTGGGTGGCGCGCATGCCCAGGGTGTTCCAGTCGCCGAGCGACGAGATGCGGGTGGATGCCGCACCCGGCGTCTCTCGCGCGATGACGGCGTGCACGAGCTTCGGTGCGTCGACCGACGTGGCGTCGAGGCCCAGGGTGCCCAGGCGTGTCCACGCCGGGGACAGGCTGGTGAAGATCTTGGTGCCGGTGAACGCATACGAACCGTCGGGCAGCGGCGCGGCATCCGTCGTGCTGCCGAACAGCATGAGGTCGTTCGCCGGCTCGCTGATCGCGAAGGCGAAGAGCTCGCCCTCCGCCGCCTCGCGCAGCACGAACGCGAGGGAGTCGTCGCCACGGTCGAGGAGGGCCTTGGCGACGCCGGTCCAGATCAGGTGCATGCCGATCGCGAGCGCGGTCGCGGGCGCCGCCGCCGCGAGCCGCGCCTGCTCCCGCACGACCTGGGCGAGCGTGAGGCCCGCTCCCCCGAAGCTCTCCGGCACGAGCGCTGTCAGGTAGCCGGCGGCGCGCAGCTCGTCGAGGTCTTCGGCGAAGAACGCGTTCTCGCGGTCGTACCCGGGCGCCCGGTCGTGGATTCGCGCGAGAAGGGCGTCGTCGAGGAATGGCATCGGCCCAGTCTGGCACCGGTCACTGACAGCGATCGGGTCGGCGCCGGTCGGCGGAGATCCGGTCAGTCCTCCAGGATCCCGTCCGGCAGGTCCTCGGTCGCGACCAGCGTGAGGCGCTGCGTCGGGCGGGTCATCGCGACGTACAGCGCGCCGGCGCCGCGCTCGGTCTCGCGCATGATTCCCGCGGGATCGACCACCACGACGGAGTCGAACTCGAGCCCCTTGGAGTCCTGCGGCGTGAGCACGGCGATGGCCCGGTCGAGGCCGTCGCCTCCGCGCCCGACGATCGCACCGAACTCGGCGCGCGCGTCGGCGAACGCCCGGTCGACGCGCGACTCGGGGGCGATCACGGCGAGCGTTCCCGCGGTGGAGATGGCGCGGTCGTGCCGCAGCGCCTCGACCAGGTCGGCACTGATGCGGATCGGCCACTCGCTCTCACGCACGGCGCTCGACGGGGTGACCGGCAGCCCGTGCGCGATCGCCATGCGCTCGGCGGCCGCGCTGATCTGGCTCGGTGTGCGGTAGTTGACGGTGAGCTCTTCGAGCCGCCAGCGGTCGCCCTCCGGCGAGTTGCCGACCAGGCCGCGCAGCGCCCGCTTCCAGGTGGACGACGCCGACGCCGATGCCGCCTGCGCGATGTCGCCGACGACGGTGAACGACCGCAGCGGACAGCGGCGCAGCAGCATGCGCCACTGCATGGGCGAGAGCTCCTGCGCCTCGTCGACGACGATATGCCCGTAGGTCCAGCTGCGGTCGGCGGCGGCCCGCTCGGCGGTGGTACCGCGGGCGGCACCCTCGGCGAAGTTGTCGGCGAGGTCTTCGGCATTGACCTGCCCCGCGACATCCATGTTCTCGATCGCGCGCTCGGCATTCTCGATGTCGCGCTTGCGTTGCTGCTCGGCCTCGCGCTTCTCGGCCGCGTTGACGACGTCGTACTCGCCGAGCAGCTCGGCCGCCTCGTCGAGCAGGGGAACGTCGGAGATGGTGAACGGGGCGTCGCGCGACCGGCGCAGCAGCGCGCGCTTCTCGGGCGACCAGCCGGGGGTGAGCTCGGCGAGCCACTGCGGCCTGGCGTAGAGGTCCTGCACGAGCTTCTGCGGGGTGAGCGGCAGCCAGGCGGTGTTCAGGGCGACGCGCACGTCGTACGACGACCGCAGGTCTTCCATCAGCATCGGGTGGTCGGACTCGTCGACGGAATTGCCCTGCCCCCGCAGCTGCTCCGCCCATTGCCGGGTGAGCGCGCCGAGCGCCGCCTTGACGAACGCCACCCTGGCTTCGTTGTAGGGCTTGCGCGACTGCGTCGCCCGGTGGATCGCGTCGGCGATGAGGTGCGGCTCGAGGGTGACGGTGTCGCCGTTCACGTCGAGTTGCTGTGCGGTGGACGGCACGCGGTGGCGCGACCGCACGGCGCGCGAGATGAGCTCGGCCATCTCGGCCGAGCCCTTGACCTGCGCGACCGCCGGCACGTCCTCGGTCGAGGCCTCGACACCGGGGAACAGCGCGCCGACGCTCGAGAGCACGACACCGGTCTCGCCGAGCGATGGCAGCACCGATTCGATGTAGTGCAGGAACGACCGCGACGGCCCGACGATGAGCACGCCCGAATTGCGCAGCCGGTCACGGTGCGAATACAGCAGGTAGGCGGCGCGGTGCAGCGCGACGGCGGTCTTGCCGGTACCCGGCCCGCCCTGCACGACGAGCACGCCCTTGAGGTCGGAACGGATGATGCGGTCCTGCTCGGCCTGGATGGTGGCGACGATGTCGGCCATCCGTCCGGTGCGCTCCGCGGTCAGCGCGGAAAGCAGCGCACCCTCGCCCTGCAGGTCGACCCCACCCTCCCGCAGCAGCGCCGCGTCGAAGATCTCGTCCTCGATGCGCACGATGCTGCGCCCCTTCGAGATGAGGTGGCGGCGCGCACGGGCCCCGAGCGGGTTGGCGGCGGTCGCCTGGTAGAAGGCGCTGGCCTGCGGAACGCGCCAGTCGAGCAGGATGGGCTGCAGGTCGGCGTCGCGCAGGCCGATGCGGCCGATGTAGCGGTGCACGGCGGCCTCGCTGCCGGTGCCACCCGCCGCGTCGCGCGCGGCGAGGTCGAGCCGGCCGAACGCGAGGCGCTCGTTGACCTCGCGCAGCTGCACGATGCGATCTTCGTAGATGCGGGCGAACGCGTCGCGTTCGGAGCGGCTCTGGTGGTTGCCGCCGACGCTCTGCCTGCGCACCGCGGTCAGCTGCGCGGTCGCCTCGGCGAGCAGCTCGTCGAGGCGCGCGTAGAGCCCCGCGACGTAGTCCTGCTCGCGTTCCAATTCGCTTTTCGACACCTGGCACACCCCTTGAATTCCGGCATGCAAGTTTACTCACTGCAGCCGGTGGGTGGTGACCAGATCGGTCTACCCCCGACCGCCAATGCTGCGCTCAGTACGCCGGCACCGAGGGCAACCCGGCGAGCGCGGCACGGTCGGCGGTGATGCGGCGCAGCAGCTCCGCCTCGTCGACCTGGGCTCCGATCCGGTCGCGGCCGCTGACGATGCGCTGGCGGGCGAACGCGAGCTTCGTGGCATCCCGAACGAACCTGGTGAATGGCGCGCCGAGGCCCTGCCTGGCCGCCCACGCCGTCGCCTGGCTACGCAGCGCACCGTTCGACAGCACACGCACCTCGGCGAGCGTGAACCAGCCGACCTCGGCATACTCACCGAGGCGATCGCGGATCACCCGCTGCTCCGCGCGGCGCAGGAACACCACGATGGCGATCCCGAGCAGGAACAGCGGCACCTGTACGACCACGTAGTAGGCGTAGAAGTTGGTCACGACGAACGAGGCGCCGTTCCAGAACGCGTGCAGCGCGATCGCCGGGATGAGCCCGAGCACGAAGTAGCCGAGCACGCCGATGGCGCCGGTGCGGCGAGCGGCGAGCCCGACCGCGATGCCGATGCACGAGGTGAACATGACGTGGGCGAACGGCGAGAGGATGCCGCGCAGGAAGAAGATCTCGCTGACTCCCCCGACACCGGAGCTCAGGAGCGCGAGCCCGAAGTACTGGATGTTCTCGGTGAATGCGAAGCCGACGGCGATCGTCGCGGCATACACGAGGCCGTCGACCGGGCCGTCGAAGCCGCGGCGGAACGCCCAGAACAGGATGAGCAAGCCGAGGCCCTTGGCGACCTCCTCGACGATGGGGGCCTGCACGACGGCGCTCACCACGTCGGCCATGGCGCTCGGCCCGACGCCGGCGACCATCTGCACGACCTGCACGCCGACCGAGAACAGCAGGGCGATCGCCACCGACACGGCGGCACCCCAGAGCAGCGCGAACAGCAGCGCGGGGCGGGGCTCGGGTTCCCACCGGTCGATCCAGCGGATGGCGAGCACCACGATGACGAGCGGAACGAGCGCCATCACGAACGCGACGGCGGCGGCGACCGTTCCGACGGCGAGCAGCAGGTACCCGGCGACCCCGATCGCGACGGCACCGACGACCACGAACCCGATCACAGTGAGCACGATCAGCGGGTCGCCCCGGCGGCGCGGAACCGCCGGGGGCGGGGCGGGGGGCGCATCGGCGAACACCGGGTGCGGGTTCGCCGCGACGGGGCGCCAGGTCGATCCCTCGTCGAGTCCGGCGGGGCCGTATGCACTCATGTGAGCACCTTTCCGGGGTTGAGGATGCCGAGCGGGTCGAACACGGCCTTGATGCCGCGCTGCAGGTCGAGTTGCTCGGAGCCGAGCTCGTCGCCGAGCCAGCGCTTCTTGAGGATTCCGATGCCGTGCTCGCCGGTGAGGGTTCCGCCGAGCGCGAGCGCCGCCTGGAAGAGGGCGCCAGCGGCCTCCCACACCCGGTCGGGAACGGTGTCGCCCTCGAACACGAAGTTGGGATGCAGGTTGCCGTCGCCGGCATGCGCGACGGTCGGGATGGGGATGCCGTACTCGCCCTCGATGCGGGTGATCTCGGCGAACATGCGTGGCAGGGCGCTGCGCGGCACGGCGACGTCTTCGATGAGCACCGTGCCGTGGGCCTCCATGGCGGGGTGGAACGCGCGTCGCACCGCGAGGAGCGCCTCACCCTCGCGCGGGTCGCTGGTGAGCTCTGCGGTTCCGCCGACGGATTCGATGACGGTGCGAGCGGCGGCGGCATCCACCTCGCTCGCCGGTCCGTCGGTCTGCACCAGGAGGTAGGCGCCGCGCCGGGCGCCGAGGGCCGTGCCGGGGGCGGCGTCGACCGCGGTGCTCAGGTACTCGCCGATGATCTCGGCCGCGCGCTGGTCGATGATCTCCATGACGGCGGGCCGCAGGCGCGCGGCCGTGATGGCGGCCGAGGCCGTGGCGGCGGCCTGCACGTCGGCGAACCACGCGCCGATGGTCCAGGTGGTGCCGGTCGGCAGCGGCACGAGCTTGACGGTGGCCTCGACGATGACGCCGAGGGTGCCCTCCGACCCGATCATCAGCGCGGTGAGGTCGAGCCCGGTCACGCCCTTGACGCTGCGGTGCCCGAGCGACATCAGGGTGCCGTCGGCGAGCACGACGCGCAGCCCGAGCACGGCCTCCCTGGTTACGCCGTACTTGGCGCACAGCAGCCCGCCCGCGCCCGTCGCGATGTTGCCGCCGACCGTCGAGATCGCCTTGCTGGCCGGGTCGGGCGCGAACCACAGGCCGTGTGGCTCGAGCGCGGCGTTGAGGTGCGCGTTGATTATGCCGGGCTCGACCACCGCGAGTTCGTCGGCGACCGAGATCTCGAGGATGCGGTCCATCGCGACGGTCGACAGCACGATCTCGCCCTCGCTGGCGATGCTGCCGCCGGCGAGGCCGGTTCCCGCGCCGCGGGTCACCACCGGAACCCGGTGCCGGTGCGCGATGCGCAGGGTGCGCTGCACGTCGTCGATCGAGCGCGCGGTCACCACGACGAGGGGTGCGGTCGTCGACCGGTGTCCCGACTTGTCGGCGCGGGCCGCGTCGAGGATCGCGGGGTCGGTCGAGCAGGCGTCGCCGAGTCCCGCCCGCAGTTCGGCGACGATGGATGCCGCGGCGCCGGGCCCCGCGTCGCCGGCCTCCGCCCCCACGCTCACGATGCCGACCCCGCGTCGAGCTGCCGCTCGATCTCCGCCAGGCGCGGGATCGACGGCACCGCGCCCACGGCCTGCACCGACAGCGCGGCAGCCGCGGTCGCGAACCGGGCGGCGTCGACCCTGCCCATACCGCCGGCGACGGCCGCGCAGAACGCCCCGCAGAAGGTGTCGCCCGCTCCGGTGGTGTCGACCGCGGCGACCGCGGGTGCGGCGATGCGGGTGGGGGTGCCGCCGGTGCCGCTGGCGCGCGCGGCGCCGGTGCCGCTGCTTCCGCCTCCCTCGTAGATCGCCGAGCCGTCGGCCCCGAGCGTCACGATCACGGTGTCGACCAGCGCCGCCAGCTGCTGCCCCGCTGCCGCGACGTCGTCGACGCCGGCGACCACGGTGGCCTCGTGCTCGTTGACGATGAGGCAGTCGAGCAGCGCAAGCAGCGCGTCGGGCAGCCCACGGGCTGGCGCGGCGTTCAGCACCACGGTCGTGCCCACCGCGGCGGCGTGCCGCGCCGCCTCGATGACGACGGGCATCGGCAGCTCGAGCTGCATCAGGAGAACGGATGCCGCGGCGATCGCCGCGCGGTCCCCCTCGGTGAGCTCGCCGACGGTCGCGTTGGCACCCGATGCGACTACGATCGAATTGTCGCCACTGGCCGACACCACGATGAACGCCTGCCCGGTCGCATCGTCGACGCGGCGCACGAGCCGGTCGTCGATGCCGTCGGAGTCGATCACCGCGGCGAGCGCGTCACCGTGGCCGTCGCGGCCGAGCGCGGCGACGAACGCGGTCGCGGCCCCCGCCCGAGCCGCGGCGACGGCCTGGTTCAGTCCCTTGCCCCCGGCATACAGCGCGGAGGTCGTCGCGAGCACGGTCTCCCCCGGCGCGGGGGCGCGGTCGACGGTGAAGACGGTGTCCATGTTGGCGCTGCCGACCACGGCAACCCCGGAATGCGCGCTGTTCATCGCTCCGACACTAACGCCGCACGCGCCCGCCCCAGCAACGGTGGCCCAGAATCGACCCATGACCCCTCCAGAAGGTGCCGACGCCCCTGCCGAACCCGATGGCCGGCACGACGTCACGGTGCGACTCGAGACCGCACCGCCCTTCGACGGCCCCGGCCTGCTGAGGTTCTTCGCCGACCACGCGATCGCCGGGCTCGAGGGCGGCGACCACACCCGCTATTCCCGCGGCGTTCGCCTGCCAGGTGGCCCGGCGACCATCGACATCCGTCTCGACGGCCCCCACTCGATCACGCTCGACGCGAACCTCGCCGACGCTGCCGACCTGCCGGAGCTGGTGCGACGCGTGCGGCGCCTGTTCGACCTCGATGTGGATGCCGCGGCGATCGACGCCGCGCTGGCACGCGATCCCACGCTCGCCCCCTCCGTGCTCGCGAACCCCGGAGTGCGCCTGCCCGGCAGCGTCGACGCCCAGGAGACGCTGATTCGCACGCTCCTCGGCCAGCAGGTGTCGGTGCCCGCCGCCCGCACCGTGCTGGGCCGCGTCTGCCGCGAGCTCGGGGGTGGTGCCGACGGGCTGTTCCCGACGGCGGACGCCTTCGGGCAGCGCGGCCACGAGGTGTTGCGCGGTCCGGCACGGCGCGTGGCGTCGATCATCGGCATCGCCGGGGCTCTCGCGTCGGGTGACCTGGTCGTCGACGAGACGCTGTCGGTCGACGAGCTGACGCACCGGCTGGTCGCGATGCCCGGCATCGGTCCGTGGACGGCGGGCTACGTCGCGATGCGGGTGCTCGGCGCCCCCGACGTGCTGCTGGCGGGCGACCTGATCATGCTGCAGAGCGCCGACGCCCTCGGGCTGCCGTCGACGGAGAAGACCCTGGGCGCTCACGGTGCGCGGTGGTCGCCGTGGCGCAGCTACGCGGGGCTGCACCTGTGGCGGTCGATCGGGCGCTGACGGGGCAGGCGCCGCGGGATAAGCGCTGCGGGGGCCAGGCGCTGCGGGGGGCAGGCGCCCCGCCGCTACGCCGACTTCTCGGCGGCCTTCGGGGCGGGCTTCTTCGCCGGTGTCTTCTTCGCCGCAGGTGCCTTCGTGGCGGGGTTTTTGGGCCGCGGCGTCTTTGCCGCCGGCTTCTTCGCCGCCGGGTTCTTTTCGGCGGGGGTCTTGGCCCGGGGCGGGCCGGCACCTTCTGGGGGGGCCGGCCCCGGGGCCCGCGCCC
>NZ_JAALGE010000065.1 GCF_011057645.1 Marisediminicola senii
CGGGGCTTGCGGGTGGTCGCCGACACCGACAGGTGCACGTCGGGGTAGTTCTCGCGGATGTAGGTCGATACCGTGCCCTTGCCGCCCGCGGTGGGCCCGGCGAGCACGACGAGGCGGGAGGGGATGCCAGTCTCCTGGCGCTTCTCGCGGTCGACGAGCCACTCGCGCAGGCGGGTGCGTTGCCGGACGCCCAGCCCGCCGACCCGCTTGGAGTCGGCGATGCCGAGCTGTGCCATGGCCTTGGCGACGCGGGTCGGGCCAAGGCTCGGCACGCTCAGCAGCAGGTCGCGCACTCGAAGGCCGGCCTCGGCCGGTTCGGGGTCGGGCTGCCATGCGCTGTCGAGCACGTCGACCGCGCTGCGTTCGCGGGCTGCGACCGAGTGCTTGACGGCGGCGCGGGCCCGGCGGGCGGCGACCGCGGCACGGGACGCAGCGACCCGGTCGACGTCGGGTGGGGTTACTTTCGGCATGCGGTCACCTCGGCGGCCTGGGTGCGGATGGCGGTGGCGATGCCGTCGGGGCCGGTGGACAGGATGCTGCGCGACGCCGACACCACGACGGCGCGGGCGGCGCGGCCGAAGAGGGCGGGCAGCTGGTCGTACCTGGCACCCTGGTGGCCGAACCCAGGGGCGAGGATCGGGGCCGCGGTGCCGTCGCCGAGCTGGTCGCGGTCGATGCCGTAGCCGGCGAGGTCGACGGTCGCGCCGATGACTAGACCGATGGAGCCCACCTCGTTCCGGTCCGTGCCGCCCCGGTCCGTGCCGCCCTGGCCCCGCCGCGTCGGCCCCGTCGCGTGACCTTCGTTCCATTCCCTCACGTCGGCGACGATACCCGCCGCGACGGACATGCCGCTACGCGCGCCGCTGCGGGTGGTCGCGGTCTGCAGGTCGACGGCCTCGGGGTTCGATGTCGCGGCGAGCACGAACAGTCCCTTGCCGTGCGCTTCGGCGAGTTCGAACGGCGCGACATTCGACGCCACGCCCTGGAACGCGCTCAGCGTGATGGCGTCGCTCTCGAGCGGCGACCCCGGGGTGAGCCATGCCTGGGCGTAGGCCTCGACGCTCGTGCCGACGTCGCCGCGCTTGACGTCGGCGATCACCAGCAAGCCCGCCGCGCGGGCCGCACCGATGACCTCCTCGAGGGCGGCGTATCCCCGAGCCCCGTGACGCTCGAAGAACGCGACCTGCGGCTTGACGATACCCACGGTGGATGCCGCGGCGTCGACCACGCGCATGGCGAAGTCCCGCACTCCCGCGGCGTCGTCGGCCAGCCCCCACTGCTGCAGCAGGTGCGGGTGTGGGTCGATGCCGACGCACAGCTGCGAGGTCGCGTCGAATGCGGCATCCAATCGCTGCCCGAACGACCGCTGCCCGGCCGCCCCCCGATCGAGCGTCGCCGTCACCGGAGGGCTGCCCTGTCTGCGGCGTATTCCTGCAGCGACTTGACGTCGAAGCCGTCCTGGATGACCTCGAACGATGCGACCGCGGCGCCCAGCTGGGCGATCGTGGTGAACAGCGGCTTGTCGGCGGCGACCGCGGCGGCGCGGATCTCGTACCCGTCGGCGCGCGCGCTGCGGCCGCCTGGGGTGTTGATCACGACGTCGACGCGGTTCTGGTTGATGAGGTCGACGATCGTGGGATCAGTCGAACCGTCCGCCGCGGCGGTTTCCGAATACTTGCGCACGACGGTCGCCGCAATGCCGTTGCGGTTGAGGATCTCGGCGGTGCCGATGGTCGCGAGGATCTCGAAGCCGAGCTGCTGCAACCGGAGCACCGGCAGCACGATCGCCCGCTTGTCGCGGTCGGCGACCGACACGAACACCGTGCCGCCCGAGGGCAGCCCGCCGTACGCCGCCTCCTGGCTCTTCGCGAACGCCTTGGGAAAGTTCAAGTCGATGCCCATGACCTCACCGGTCGAGCGCATCTCCGGGCCGAGCACGGAGTCGACGACGGTGCCCTCCTTCGTGCGGAACCGCTTGAACGGCAGCACGGCCTCCTTGACGGCGATCGGCGAGTCGATGGGAACGTCGGAGCCGTCCTGCTCTGGCAGCAGCCCGCTGGCGACGAGGTCGCGGATGGACTCCCCCACCATCACCCTGGCTGCGGCCTTGGCGAGCGGGATGCCCAGTGCCTTCGAGACGAACGGCACCGTGCGCGACGCGCGCGGGTTCGCCTCGAGCACGTACAGCACACCAGCGCCGATGGCGAACTGAACGTTGAGCAGCCCGACGACGCCGATACCCTGCGCGATGGCGAGGGTGGCCTCGCGCACGCGGGCGATCTGGCCGCGGCCGAGGGTGACCGGCGGCAGGGTGCAGCTCGAGTCGCCGGAGTGGATGCCGGCCTCCTCGATGTGCTCCATCACTCCCCCGACATACAGCTCGGTGCCGTCGTAGATGGCGTCGATGTCGATCTCGATCGCGTCGTCGAGAAAGCGGTCGACGAGCAGTGGATGCGACGGGCCGATGATTCCCTGTCCGTCCATGCGGCGGAAGTAGTCGACCAGCGACGCCGTGTCGTAGACGATCTCCATGCCGCGACCGCCGAGCACGAACGACGGGCGCACGAGTACCGGGTAGCCGATCTCTTCAGCAACGATGACCGCACCGTCGACGTCGGTGGCCGTGCCGTTGCGGGGCGATACGAGGCCGGCGGCGTCGAGGATGCCGGAGAACAGCCCGCGTTCCTCGGCGAGGTCGATTGATTCGGGGCTGGTGCCGAGGATCGGGATGCCCGCTGCCTTGAGCCCGGCGGCGAGCCCGAGGGCGGTCTGCCCGCCGAGCTGCACGATCACGCCGACGAGCTCGCCCGACTGCTGCTCGGCGTGCAGGATCTCGAGCACGTCCTCGAGGGTGAGCGGCTCGAAGTACAGGCGGTCGGAGGTGTCGTAGTCTGTCGAGACCGTCTCGGGGTTGCAGTTGATCATAATGGTCTCGTACCCGGCGTCGGCGAGGGTGAACGCCGCGTGCACGCACGAGTAGTCGAATTCGATGCCCTGGCCGATGCGGTTCGGGCCGGAGCCGAGGATGACCACCTTGCGGCGGTCGGACGGCATGACCTCGGTCTCGGAGTCATAGCTCGAGTAGTGGTACGGCGTGAGGGCGGGGAACTCGCCGGCGCAGGTGTCGACGGTCTTGAACACCGGGCGCACGTTCGCCGCCCAGCGCGCCTCGCGCACCGCTGCCTCGTCCGTTCCCCGGATCTCGGCGAGCTGCGCGTCGCTGAAGCCGTGGTCCTTGGCGTGCCGCAGCAGCTGCTCGTCGATACTGTCCGCCGCCGCGACCTCGGCGGCGATCTCGTTGATCAGCACGATCTGGTCGATGAACCACGGGTCGATCTTGGTGGCCTCGAAGACCTCCCCTGGCGTGGCGCCGGCCCGCAGCGCCTGCTGCACCGTGACGATGCGGCCATCGGTGGGTACCGACGCGGTGGCGAGCAGCGCCGCCTTGTCACCCGGTTCCCCCGCCCAGTGAAAGCTCGAGCCCCGCTTCTCGAGCGAGCGCAGTGCCTTCTGCAGGGCACTGGCGTAGTTGCGCCCGATGGCCATCGCCTCGCCGACCGACTTCATGGTGGTGGTGAGCGTCTGGTCCGCCGCGGGGAACTTCTCGAACGCGAAGCGGGGCACCTTGACCACGACGTAGTCGAGGGTGGGCTCGAACGACGCGGGGGTGACCTTCGTGATGTCGTTGGGGATCTCGTCGAGGCGGTACCCGATCGCGAGCTTGGCGGCGATCTTGGCGATCGGAAAACCGGTGGCCTTGGATGCCAGGGCGCTCGACCGCGAGACGCGCGGGTTCATCTCGATGACGATCACGCGACCGTCAGCCGGGTCGATGGCGTACTGGATATTGCAGCCGCCGGTGTCGACGCCGACCGCGCGGATGATGTCGATGCCGATGTCACGAAGGTTCTGGTATTCGCGGTCGGTGAGGGTCAGCGCGGGGGCGACGGTGATCGAGTCGCCGGTGTGCACGCCGACCGGGTCGACGTTCTCGATCGAGCACACGACGACGGTGTTGTCTGCGGTGTCGCGCATCAGCTCGAGCTCGTATTCCTTCCACCCGAGGATCGACTCCTCGAGCAGCACCTCGGTGGTGGGGCTCTGGTGCAGGCCGTCGGTGACCATGCGCACCAGCTCGTCGCGCGTGTACGCGAACCCGGATCCGAGGCCGCCCATGGTGAACGACGGGCGGATGACGAGTGGGTAGCCGAGGTCTTCTGCGAAGTCGATGGCCTCGGCGACGGTGTGCGCGATGTGCGAGCGGGCGACGTCCGCGCCGCACTCGAGCACGAGCTCCTTGAACAGCTGGCGGTCCTCGCCCTTGTTGATGGCCTCGAAGTTGGCGCCGATCAGCTCGACGTCGTACTTCTCGAGGATGCCGTGCTCGTGCAGCTCGATGGCCGCGTTGAGGGCGGTCTGCCCGCCGAGGGTCGGCAGGATCGCGTCGGGGCGCTCCTTGGCGATGATGGTCTCGATGACCTCCCACGAGATGGGCTCGATGTAGGTCGCGTCGGCGAAGCCGGGGTCGGTCATGATCGTGGCCGGGTTCGAGTTGACCAGGATGACGCGCACGCCCTCCTCGCGGAGCACGCGGCAGGCCTGGGTGCCCGAGTAGTCGAATTCGGCGGCCTGCCCGATGACGATGGGGCCGGAACCGATCACGAGCACCGAGTTGATGTCACTGCGCTTGGGCATTACTTGTCGTCCTCCACGGTGCTGTTCTGGGTAGTTGTGCCCTGCTGGTCGCGGGCCGTGAGCCGGGCGCGCTCCTGCGCCCCGGTGACCATGTCGCGGAACCTGTCGAACAGGTAGTTGGCGTCGTGCGGGCCTGCCGCGGCCTCGGGGTGGTACTGCACGGAGAATGCGGGGATGTCGAGGGCGTTGAGGCCCTCGACGACGTCGTCGTTGAGGTTGCGATGGCTGACCTCGACGCGGCCGAATCCGGCCGGGGAGTCGGTCGGCCCGTCGAGGGGCGCCCGCACCGCGAAGCCGTGGTTGTGGGAGGTGATCTCGACCCGACCGGTGACGGTGTCGACGACGGGCTGGTTGATGCCGCGGTGGCCGAACGGCAGCTTGTAGGTCTCGAACCCGAGGGCGCGGCCGAACAGCTGGTTGCCGAAGCAGATGCCGAAGAACGGCACGCCGCGGCGCAGCGCGGTTCGCAGCAGTTCCACGTGGTCGTCGCTTGCGCCGGGGTCGCCTGGGCCGTTCGAGAAGAAGAGCGCGTCGGGCGCGAGGGCGACCAGCTCGTCGCTCGTCACGGTCTGCGGCATCACGTGCACGTCGAACCCGCGCGCGGCGAGGTAGCCGAGTGTCGAGTCCTTGACGCCGAGGTCAAGCACGGCGACCGTGCCGATGCGCTCGCCGTCTGCGGGGATGACGTACTGCTCGGTCACCGAGACGTCGGCGGAGAGGTTCTGGCCCAGCATCTGCGCCCCGGCGCGCACCGCGGCGAGTTGCTCGTCGTCGCCCAGTTCGGCGTCGGCGCCGGAGAAGATCCCGGCGCGCATCGACCCGGCGTCGCGCAGGCGGCGGGTGACGGCGCGGGTGTCGATGCCGCTGATACCGACGATGCCGTCGGCGACGAGCTGGTCGTCGAGGGCACTCGTCGACCGGTGGTTCGATACCACCCTGGAGGGTTCACGCGCGACGAAGCCGGCGACCCAGATGCGGCGCGACTCGGTGTCGTCGTCGTTCATGCCGGTGTTGCCGATGTGCGGCGCCGTCATGAGCACGATCTGCCCGGCATACGACGGGTCGGTCAGTGTCTCCTGGTACCCGGTCATGCCGGTCGCGAACACCGCCTCGCCTGTGGTGCGCCCGCGTGCTCCCCACGGGCGCCCCGGAAATCGCGATCCGTCTTCCAACACCAGGATTGCCCTGTCGGTGGCGCTCACATTCCCTCGTTTCCGACGCCCTCTGGCGTCCGCGTGATTGTCTCGATGGCGCCGATGAGCGGGCCGGGATCGGCCGGCTCCGTGACGCGCAGGTAACTGTCGATGCCGGTGTCGCCGAGCGTCCAGGCGAGGCGAACCAGCCCGTCGCTCTCGACGACGCGGTCGATGGTCCAGGTGGCGCGGTCGACACGGCCGATGTCGCCGGCGGGGATGAACGCGACGGGCTCCCCCGGGATGTCGAGGGCGACCCCCGACTCGTGCACGGTGACGACGGCCCTCGCGCGGTAGCCGAGCCCGGCGACCGCGATGCGGTCGAGGGGCTGCCCGGCCACCGTGGATGCGACGTAGAACACCTCGAGCGAGATGAGCTCGGCCCCTGGATCGGCCGGCACGCCGGCGGGGCGCGGTATCGCCGACTGGCGCCCCTGGCGGCGCCGCCAGCCGAGGTACATGAGCACGAGCAGCAGCGCCAGGAACGCCAGCACGATGCCCGCGCTGATGTAGCGGCTATCCACGGGTGGCCCCCGCCGAGCGGGCGACGGTGTCGACGTCGACGAGCTCGCCGTCGAGCACCGTCGGGTAGCCGGCGTGCACGGTGGTGAGGATGCGGCCGGGCAGCGACCGGTCGAGGAACGGCGAGTTCACGGCGCTGCCGCGCAGGTCGGCCGTGCCGAAGAGGCGCGATGCCGCGGGGTCGTAGAGGGTCAGCTCGGCCGGCGCGCCGACGGCGATGCCGCGGTCGTAGCCGGCGAGCCCTCCGATACGGGCCGGGGTGCTGGAGAGCACCCTCGCGACACCCGCCCAGTCGAGCAGCCCGGTCTCGACCATCGCGGAATGCACGACCGAGAGCGCGCTCTCGAGGCCGATCATCCCCATCGCGGCGACGTCCCACTCGCAGTCCTTCGACTCCTCGGGGTGGGGTGCGTGGTCGGTGGCGACGATGTCGATGGTGCCGTCCGCGAGGCCGGCGCGGAGGGCGAGCACGTCTTCTTCGCGGCGAAGCGGCGGATTCACCTTGAAGCGGGCGTCGTAGCTGCGCACCAGTTCGTCGGTGAGCATGAGGTGGTGGGGGGTGACCTCTGCGGTGACATGGATGCCCCGGGCCTTCGCCCAGCGGACGACCTCGACCGACCCCGCCGTCGAGACGTGGCAGACGTGCAGCCGCGCGCCGACGTGCTGTGCGAGCAGCACGTCCCTGGCGATGATGGCTTCTTCGGCGACGGCCGGCCAGCCGGGGAGCCCGAGCTCGCCGCTCACGGTGCCCTCGTTCATCTGGGCGCCCTCGGTGAGCCGGGGCTCCTGCGCGTGCTGCGCAACGACGCCGTCGATGGTGGTGACGTATTCGAGGGCGCGACGCATGAGCAGCGGGTCGGAGACGCACTTGCCGTCGTCGGAGAACACCCGCACCCTCGCGCGACTGCTGGCCATCGCGCCGATCTCGGCGAGCTGCGTCCCGGCGAGCCCGACCGTCACGGCGCCGACGGGCCGCACGGTGACGTAGCCGGCCGCGTCGCCAAGCGCCTTGACCTGTTCGACGACGCCTGCAGTGTCGGCGACCGGTGACGTGTTGGCCATCGCGTGCACCGCGGTGAACCCGCCGGCGGCCGCGGCACGGGAGCCGCCGAGCACCGTTTCGCTCTGCTCGTAGCCGGGTTCGCGCAGGTGGGTGTGCAGGTCGACGAGCCCGGGGAGGGCGATGAGCCCGTCGGCGTCGATCACGGTGGCCCCGGTTGCGCTGAGGCCGCCGCCGAGCTCGGCGACGATGCCGTCGCGCACCAGGATGTCGCTGCGCGATCCGTCGGTCATGGCGGCCGCCCTGATCAGGATTGTGGACGTCATGGCGTTTCACCCTTTTCTCCGGACAGCACGAGGTAGAGCACTGCCATCCTCACCGAGACACCGTTCGCGACCTGCTCGAGCACCGTGGACTTGGCCGAGTCGGCGGCTCGCGACGAGATTTCCAGGCCGCGGTTCATCGGGCCCGGATGCATCACCATGCTACCGGCGCCGAGCATCGCGAAGCGCCGGTCGTCGAGGCCCCAGTACCTGGAGTACTCGCGCGCGGTGGGAAAGAATGCGGCTGACATCCGCTCCGCCTGCACGCGCAGCATCATCACCACGTCGGGCTTGGTGGCGAGTGCCTCGTCGAGGTCGTAGCCGCGTGTGGCCGGCCACGATCCGACGCCGACCGGCATCAGGGTGGCGGGGGCGACGAGGTGCACCTCGGCCCCGAGGCTGCTGAGCAGCCACACGTTCGAGCGGGCGACACGGGAGTGCAGGATGTCACCCACGATGGTCACCCTGATGCCGTCGAGGTCACGCCCGCGTGCGGCATCCCCGTGAATGCGGCGGCGGATGGTGAACGCGTCGAGGAGGCCCTGGGTTGGATGCTCGTGCGTGCCGTCACCCGCGTTGACGATGCCCGCCTCGATCCAGGCGCTCTGCGCGAGGACCTGTGGTGCGCCGGATGCGGGGTGGCGAATGACGACGGCGTCTGCACCGATGGCGGCGAGGGTCTGCGCGGTGTCCTTGAGGCTCTCGCCCTTCGAGACGCTCGACCCCTTGGCGCTGAAGTTGATGACGTCGGCGCTGAGGCGCTTGGCCGCCGCCTCGAACGAGATGCGGGTGCGGGTGGAGTCCTCGAAGAACAGGTTGACGACGGTGCGGCCGCGCAGCGTCGGGAGCTTGCGAACCGCGCGCTGCTGCACGTCGGCCATGTCCTCTGCGACGTCGAGGATCTCGATGGCCGTGGCCCGGTCGAGGTCGCGGGTGCTGAGCAGGTGCCTCATCGGGTCGGTCCCCCGGTCGTCGGCTGGTCGGTCTGCGGAGGGGTGTCGGGGCTCGCGATGCTCACGAATTCCTCGCCGTCGGTCTCGGTGAGGCGCACGAAGATGCGCTCGCCCTGCGCCGATGGCAGGTTCTTGCCCACGAAGTCGGGGCGGATGGGCAGTTCGCGATGGCCGCGGTCGACGAGCGCGGCGAGCCGCACGGCCCGGGGCCGGCCGATGTCGCCGAGGGCGTCGAGGGCCGCGCGGATGGTGCGGCCGGAGTAGAGCACGTCGTCGACGAGCACGACGGTTGCGCCGTCGATGCCGCCAGCGGGCACGCGGGTCGGCGACGGCGTGCGGGTGGGGTGCTGCGCGAGGTCGTCGCGGTACATCGTCACGTCGAGGGCGCCGACCGCGATGGGCTGGCCGGTGATGTCTCCGATGGCCAGGGCGATGCGATCGGCGAGGATGACGCCGCGGGTCGGGATGCCGAGGATGACCAGCGACTCGGGCCCGCGATTTGATTCGAGGATCTCGTGCGAGATGCGCGTGAGCGCTCGGGCGATGTCAGCGTGCTGCAGAACGATCCTGCCGGGCATTCTGACCTCCTTCCCCGTCTCTCTGGACGGCGGTTAAAGGATGTCGGTATGGGTCGACTCTAGCAGCGGGTCAGGTCGCGGACTCGGCGGCGAGGCGGTCGCATTCTTCGCGGGATCCCATGACGCGGAGTACCTGGGCTTCGACGGTGAGCGCGCGCTGTCGCATCCGTTCACTGTCGGCCAGGGTGCTGGTGTTGAACACGTGCAGGTACAGCACGGCGCGAGAGCGGTCGATGTCGACGACGATCGACCCCGGCACGAGCGCCGCGACGAGGCCGGTGATGGTGAGCACCAGGTCGGAGCGGGTGCGCAGCGGAACGGCGATCACCGAGTTGCCGTGCACGGGCACCCGGCTGAACGCGCGGATGGCGAGCCCGAACGAGGCGACGACGACCTGGTAGAGGAACCTCACGAAGTAGACCAGGAACCAGCCGACGTGGAAGCGGCCGGAGAACTGCACAGGCGGGAGGTAGAACACCCGGGTGACCAGCAGGCCGAGCAGCAGGCCGGTGACGAGGTTGAGCCAGCTGATGGCACCCCACAGGCAGATCCAGAGCAGCGTGGAGACGAGGACCAGGGCGAACTGGTCGCTGTGGTGACGGCCGCCCGGCTTCGGGTTGGTGCCGGCGATCGGGATCGAGTCGGTGGCGGCGGACTCGCGGGCGATGACGGCACTGGCATCGACCGGCTGTTCGGTGAGGTCGGGGTGCGTGCCGTCGGGGAGCGTGCCGTCGGGACCGGTGGCTGTCGGTGGTGGCTGTGGCATTCCGCTCCCGTTCGCGAGGATGTCGAGTCCCGTTCTGCACTACCAGTTTCTCATGCCGGGACGACAGCTCTCGCGGGACGGGGTCTGGTCGGTGTCAGCCCTGGGTTCGCGTCGGGGTGAGTCCACGCCGTGCGGCGGATCGACGTCGGGTCGAGAACCCGATCACCGTGCCGGCAGCCAGGAGTGCGGCCGCGATCATGGCTGTAGTCCCGTGATGCGGCGCCTGGCCACCGGTCGCGGCGAGCTCGCCCGACGCGGTGCGGGGCACCGAGCCTGGGGCGGTAGACCCGGGGACTGCCGTGACGGGGGGCGTGGCCTGCGGCACGGCGGGTACCTCGGCCGGTGTGCCTGGCACCTCAGCCGGAACCCCCGGTTCGTCGACCGGGAGCGCGGCGGCCTCGATGGCGGCGGTGACCAGGCGCGTCATGGCCGCGATGCCGGTGGCGTTCGGGTGCAGTGCCCCCGGGGCGAGCGCGAACGGCTCGGCGGAGACCACCGTGATGCCGTTGACGTAGCGTTCGCCTTCCAGGGCGCAGGTGCTGTTATCGGTGCTGTCGGCGAAGGTCGGCACGTAGTCGTACCCCGCGGCGGCCGCCTCGGACTGGATCACGGCATCGAGGCTCCCCTCCAACTGGTGCAGCCACGGCACGTCGACGTCGGTGAACGGAACGCTGTTCGGGGTGCCGAGCGGTGTGAAGCATCCGGCGGCCGGGGTGGAGGCTGCATCGGGGAAGAGCGACTGGTAACCGAGTACGAACACCTGCGCGTTGGGTGCCGCCTGGCCCACTGCGGCCAGCGTGGCCGCGATCGCCGGTCGCACGACGCCCTCGAGCGCGGGAAGAAGGAGCGCGGCATCCGGACTGGTCGAGCAGTTGGCGAGGGTGGGGTCGGCGACGAGGGGGCCGTCGGCACTCGCTGCCGTGCAGGCATTGGCGATGGTCGCGAACCCGAGGTCGTTGCCGCCGATGGTGATCGTCACGATGTCGGTGTCTGCGCTGAGCGCGTCGAGCTGGCGCGGGGCGACACCGGCGCCGGTGTCCTGCGAGGTGACGGCCACGTGCTGCGTGGTGGCACCGCTGCAGGTGACGTCGGTGAGGCGCAGTCCGAGCCCCGCGGCGACCTGGTGGGGGAAGTTCTGCTCGGCCTGCAGGCAGCCGGGCACCGGGAGGCCGGTCGTGGGCGTCACGCCGAAGCCCGCGGAGAACGAGTCGCCCAGGGCGACGTAGTCGAGGCCGTCCGGCTCGGCGACGACGGTGGCCGACGCCGCCGCGCTGCTCCCCGCCACGCTGCCCGCGACGACGAGGCCCGCCAGCATCGCGGCGGCGACCGTGCGGGTCGCCCGCTCCCGCAGCGTGCGGTGACCGCCCGCGGCGGGGGCAGCCGGACGGGGCCAGCGGGGCGTCGTCGGCATGATTCGTCCTTCGGGGGGGGCGGGCCAGCGGGGATGCGGAGGGTGCACGGGCGCTGTGCGGGAATCTCGTATCCGTTCCGGGGCG
>NZ_JAALGE010000066.1 GCF_011057645.1 Marisediminicola senii
CGGACTGTTCCGGCTCCTCGGCACGCGGCAGACGACCGGCTTCAAGGCCGAGGGATCCCACGGGTCGTTCTGGGATCGCCTCGTGCCGAACATCGCGGAACTCGGCGCGACCTACGCCATCCTCGCCATCGGCGGCGGCTGCGCCGTGCTGCTGCTGTGGGGCGTGCTGCGCCACCGCCCCGCCATCACCGCGCTGTCGCCGGACGCCGCAGCCGCCGCGAAGATCATCGCCCTCTGGGCCGTGTGCGCCTGCGGGTACGTCGGGTACGCGGTCGCGTTCGGCTCGCTCGAGGAGCAGATGTTCTACATCGCCGCCGCGCCCTGCGCTGCCGCCCTCACCATCGGTGTCTTCCTCATCCGGCGGCGGGGCCTCCGCCGTACCGCGGCCGCGGGCGTCATCGTCGTGATGGCAGTGCAGGCCACCGCCTGGGTGCTCGTGCACACCTCCACCGACGACGTCTACGCGCAGATGCTCGAGCGCATGCCGACGGTCGCCGTAGAGGGGAGCACGATGTCGGTCACGGAGGAGACCGGACAGTTCGTCATCACCGGGTACGACCTCGGGCAGTGGGTCACGGTGCCGGAGCTCCAAGAGAACGAGGTCGACTACGTGTTGCTCTCCGACCGGCTCGTCGAGAACGGATACGGCATCGCCGACCCGGAGTTCGCCGCCGAGGTGCGCGACAACGGGTCGCTGGTGCTGTCGGTCGAGGGCCGGGAGAGCGACCTGCAGCTGTACGACGTGCGCGAATGGACCGGAGCCGCCGACCCCGACTCGCCGACCACGGAAGACGCATCATGACCGCTCGCCCCCGCATTCTCCACCTCGGCTACGAAGACCCCCGCAAGCCGGGCGCCGGCGGTGGATCGGTGCGCACCGACGAGATCAACACGCGCCTCGCGCGGGACTTCGACATCGTCGTGGCGTGCGCGCGCTTCGAGGGGTGCGAGCCGTACACGAAGGACGGCGTGCGCTACGTGCACCTCGGCATCGGGTCGGGCCGCGACCTCAGCGCCGCGACCTACTTCGCCGCCCAGTGGGCAGCCGTTCGCCGGTACGCACCCGACCTCGTCGTCGAGGACTTCGGTGCCCCCATCTCGACCTGGGGCCTGCCCCGAACCACGTCGGTGCCCGTCGTCGGTGTCGTTCAGTGGCTGTTCGCCGCCGAGAAGTCCCGGCAGTACCACCTCCCGTTCGACCGGATCGAACGTTTCGGGCTCGCCGCCCATCGCACCCTGATCGCGGTCTCCGACGACCTCGGGTCACGGCTGCGGGAGCGCAACCCGCGTGCCGACGTGCACGTCGTACCGAACGCGTTGCCGCCGCAGGCGTTCGCCACTCCGCACGACGGCCCGCGCGACGGGATCCGCTACCTCGGTCGTATCGAAGACGCGCAGAAGGGGCTCAGCCTGCTGCTGCGCGCCTACGCGACCGCCGCGGCAGCCCCCGGCGGGATCGCACAGGACGTTCTTGTCGCGGGGGAGGGACCCGACCGCGCTTCTCTCGAGGCCCTCGCCGTCGACCTCGGAATCGCCGACCGGGTGCGGTTCGTCGGCCCCGTCGCGCCGGCCGACCGGTTCGCGTGGCTCGCCGCCGCCGAGCTCGTCGCCATGCCCAGCCGGTACGAGACCTTCGGCATGGTCGCCGCGGAGTCCATGGCCGCGCACACGCCCGTCGTCGCGTTCGACATCGACTGCCTCCGCAACCTGGTCACCGACGACACCGGGCGACGGGTAGCCGCATTCGACGTCGAGGCCTACGCCAGCGCCCTGCGTGAACTCGGTGCCGACGCGACACTGCGCTCGTCGCTCGGAACCCGGGGCGCCGCCGATGTCGCGCACCTCACCTGGGACAACGCGGCAGAGCACCAGGGCGGCATCTATCGCGCGGCGATGCGCGACCGCGTGCCGGCGGGCGTCCGGTGACGAACCGCATTCCGATAGACCTCGGCGGCGCCCGTGACGCCGACGAACCGGGTGACGAGGCGCGCGGCATCCACGATCCCGACCGCGTGCAGCGCCATGCCGCCGTCGTGTCGGTTACGACGCTCGTGGTGTCGATCGCGAACTACGCGTTCTCGCTCGTGCTCATCCGGCTGCTCGCCGCCCCGGACTACGTCGCGTACGCGTCGGTGCAGAGCCTGCTGCTGGTGCTCGGATCCGGCGGGATGGCCGCGATCCCGTGGGCCGTCGCGCGCCACGTCGCCCTGACCCGCACGACGCGGGCCGCGGGTGAGGCGCTGGGCTTCGGGCTGGTCGCCTCCGTCGTGCAGGGCCTCGTCTTCGCCGGGCTGTCGTTCGCGCTCGTCGCGCCGGCGTCCGGCGTGCAGCTCGGGGTGGCGACCGGCGGAGCGGCGTTCGCGCTGTCGGTCATCGCCGCCCCGCTCGGGCTCCTGCAGGGGCAGGGTCGCCTGGTGGCGATCTCCGTGCTGCGGCTGGTCGAGACCGTGGTGCGCATCGGGCTGTCGCTGGTGCTCGTGGTGGCGGTCGCCGCCGACCCGCTGTCGCCCATCACCGGCTTCATCGTCGGCAGCGTCGTGCTCACCGTCGCCGCGCTCATCGTCTGCCGCGCCGCGTTCCCGCTGCGCCGCGCAGCCAGGGCGACCTACCGCGGCCTGCTGCGGCACAGCGCGCTGCTCGGCGTCGCGCAACTCGCGCTCGCCGCGCTCGGGGCGATCGACACCGTGGTGATCGCGTGGACGCAGATGAACGTCATCGACGCCCGCGACTACCAGGTCGCCGCGCTCCTCGGGCGGGTTCCGCTGTTCGTCGGCGCCGCCGTCGCGATGACCTACTACTCGCAGATCGCCAGCGCGGCGTCGGCCGCCGCCGCGCACATGCAGCAGGCGCGCGCCACGCGGCTGATCGTGCTGCTCGGCGTGCCCGTGGCGATCATGCTCGCGACGACCCCGACCTGGGCCCTCGACATCATCGCCCCTGGCCAGGCCGACCAGGTCAGCGCCCTGCTGCCGTGGACCGCGATCACCGGCGTGACCGTCGCGACGGCGACGGTACTCGCCTGCGCGCGGCAGGCCAACGAGCAGTACCGGCGGCTGTTCATCCTTCTGCTCCCCATCGTCGCGGTGCAGCCATTCGCGCTCCTGATCGCCGGCAACCTCGGCACGGCGACCACCTTCGCGATCTGTGCGGCCGCGATCGGCGTGCTCGTGGTGGCGGTGCAGTCGATCGACCTGCTGCGGTGGCGGCCCTGGCGCCTGATCCGCATCTCCGACCTGGCCGGCATCGCCGGCGTGCTGGTGCTCGCGATCATCGGCCGCGACGTGCCCTGGCTGTGGTGGGTCGCCGGATTCGCCGCGGTCGCCCTCATCGGCCGGGCGCTGCTCGCGCCCAGCGCCGCTCCGAACGCGGCTCCCGCTGCGCCCCCCGCCGGGGAGCGCGACTAGCCGTACTACCCGGAGAGGTGGGGGTACTGCCCGGAAACGTCGGGCTCGCCGCGCCGCCCGGTCAGCTCGTCGCCGGGGTGGTCAGTTCGACCTTCATCCAGCCGGCCTCGCGGCGGTCGAACGCCTCGTAGGCCTCGATGGCCGATCCGAGCTGCTCATGCTCGGTGATGAACGCGGTCGGGTCGAACTGGCCGGCCGCGACCATGTCGATCAGCGGCGGCGTGACCGAATGGTGGTCGCAGTTGCCCATGCGGATAGTGAGGTTCTTGTTCATCGCCGCGCCGATCGGGTACTGCTCGACCAAGGGTGAGTAGACGCCGATGATCCCGATGCGGCCGTACTTCGCCACCACGTCGACCGCCCAGCGCGCAGCCTGCGACGGCCCGTCGCCCGGCTTCCACAGGTCACCCCGGGGAGCTGCATCCGGAGCGATCTGCTCGACCTCGGCGTCGAACTTCGCCGCATCCTCGTCAGAGACGGCAGCGGGGCCGGTCTTGGGGCGTTCCGCGTCGACACCGACCGCATCGATCACCGCGTCGGCGCCGATACCGCCGGTCAGGTCGAGAATGGTCTGCACCGGGTCTTCGGTGTTGTAGTTCACGATCTCGCAGTTCTGTGCGAGGGCGGCCGCCAGCCGGGTCTCGTCGCCGTCGACGATGATGACGCGTCCGGCCCCGAGCTTGAACGCGGATGCCGCGGTGAACTGTCCGACGATGCCCGCGCCGAAGACCACGACGATGTCGCCGCGCGTCACGCCCGCGAGCTCGGCGCCGAACCACCCGGTCGGAAAGATATCGGAGAGCAGGATCGCCTGTTCGTCGCTGACGGTGTCGGGGAGAGGGTGCATGGTGTTCTGCGCGAACGGCACGCGCACGTACTCGGCCTGCAGTCCGTTGACCGACCCGGTCGACTCCGGGCCGCCGAAGAAGCTCGTTCCGGCGAGGGGCCCGTTGGGGTTGGCGACATCGCACTGCGCGGTCTTGCCCATGCGGCAGTAGCGGCAGGCGCCGCACGAGATGGTGGAGTTGATGACGACCCGATCGCCCGCGCTGAAGCCGCGAACGTCGTCGCCGACCTCGGTGACGACACCGACCGCTTCGTGCCCGAGGATGGTGCCCTCCTTCATCGGCGCCATGGTGCCGCGCACGAAGTGCAGGTCGGTACCGCAGATCGCGCTGCGGGTGATCTGCACGATCGCGTCCCGCGAATCCTGGATGGTGGGCTGGGCAACCTCGTCGATGCGGATGTCGCCGATGCCGTGCCAGACAACTGCCTTCATGATGCTCTCCTCGCGAGTTTCTCGAATGGGAGCGGCGCCGCGCATGGCGACATCCGCTGCGACAAGCCAACGGGGTTCGGGGTACGGGCGGTAGCTCCTTCCCAAACCGGCGGGGTGCACCTAGGGTGCGCGGCCGGCCGGCCGTAACACTGCACAAATGGCGGGTGCGGGCTCGTCGGGGCAGGCCTACCGTCGCTTCGGGCAGTCCGCCCACGCCGCAACGACAGGAGAAAACCCATGAGCATCACCGATCCGTCATCATCGAAGCCGACCGTCGTACTCGTGCACGGGGCATTCGCAGAATCGTCGAGCTGGAGCGGGGTGATCTCGATGCTGCTCGCCGACGGATACCCGGCCATCGCGGTCGCCAACCCGCTGCGCGGCGTCGCCTACGACTCCGATTACCTGCGCTCGCTCCTCGCGGGGATCAGCGGCGACGTCGTGCTCGTCGGGCACTCCTACGGGGGCACGGTGATCAGCGGGGGAGGCGCGGGCAACCCCAACGTCAAGGCCCTGGTCTTCGTCGGGGCGTTCGCCCCGGAGGAGGGCGAGACCCCCGGCCAGCTGGCAGCCCAGATTCCGGGGTCGACGCTGGGCGACACCCTCACCTCGGTGCCGCTGCCCGACGGAGGCAACGACCTGTACATCGTGCAGAACAGATACCATGCGCAGTTCGCCGCGGATTCGCCGGAGGCCGACGCCGCGGTCATGGGCGTGACGCAACGGCCGATCCGTGACGCGGCGTTCGCCGAGGCATCCGGAGTCCCGGCCTGGAAGACCGTGCCGTCGTGGTTCCTGTTCGGCGCCGAGGATCGCAACATCCCCGCCGCCATGCACCGCTTCATGGCCGAGCGTGCGGGGTCGCGCCGCACCATCGAGCTGGAGGGCGGTTCGCACACCGTCGGCATCCCCGAGGCGGGCAAGGTCTTCGACCTGATCCGCGAGGCGGTCTCGTCGACGACGGTCTCGACCGCATCGTCGTCGGCGTCATAGCCGAATCGGGCGGCCCGAGGTGTTCGAGAATTTCACGAGCCGTCTGATCCCGACCGGGCGAGGCAGTGTCTTCGCCCGCGTCGGGGGCGGGGGACCGCCCATCCTGCTGCTGCACGGCTACCCGCAGACCCACGTCATGTGGCATTCGGTCGCCCCGGCGCTCGCCGAGCGGTTCACCGTGGTCGCCGTCGACCTTCCGGGGTACGGGCAGACGTTCCGGCCCGAGACCGCACCCGATCATCGCGCGCATTCGAAGCGGGCCATCGGCGACGACCTGGTCGACGTGATGGGCGCGCTGGGATTCGACGGGTTCGCCGTCGCGGGGCACGACCGCGGGGGCCGGGTCGCCTACCGGATGGCGCTCGACCACCCCGGGCGGGTGATCGCGGCGGCGGCGTTCGACGTCGTGCCCACCGGGGAGGTGTGGAGCCGGGCCGACGCGCAGCTGGCGCTGGCCTACTGGCACTGGGCGTTCCTCGCGCAGCCGGCGCCCCTGCCCGAGAAGCTCATCGGAGCCGACCCGCAGGCGTTCTTCGATCACCACGTGCGGGCGCTCGGCCTCGGCCGTGCACCGGGGCGCTACCATCCCGACCTGATGGCCACCTACCGCGCGATCCTCGACGACCCCACCGTGGTGCACGCCATCTGCGAGGACTACCGCGCCGGCGCCGGGATCGATCGCGTGCACGACGATGCAGACCAGCGGGCCGACCGTCGCATCACGTGCCCGCTGCTCGTGCTGTGGAGCGAATCCGGCGCCCTGCCGAAGTTCTACGGCGACGTGCTCGCGGTCTGGGCGCCGTGGGCGAACGACATCCGCGGCCGGGGGCTCGACGCCGGCCACTTCCTCGTCGAAGACCAGCCGGACCAGGTAGTCGGCGCACTCCTCGCGTTACTGGGCGACGCAGGCCGGGGGGACGCGCCACGGCAGGTCGAGACACCGCAGGTCGAGGCACCGCACGCTGCGCCACCGCACGTGGAGGCACCGCACGCCGGGCCACCACACCACCGCACACCCGAAGGGACCGACCATGACCACACCACCAGCTCCGCCCGCCCCGCCCGCTGACGGCTCTCCGGCCGGTACCGACGAGCTCACCAGCAGGCTCAAACGCACCGAGATCCAGCACGCGACATCATCCATCCCCGGCCGCGACATCGTGCAGGTACTCACCGAGATCCCGGTCGACGTCTCCTCGGGCTGGCACCACCACCCCGGTGAGGAGGTCGGCTACATCGTCGCCGGCACCGTGCGCATGGAGAGGAAGGATGCCGCGACCCTCGTGCTCCACGCCGGCGACGGGTTCCTCATCCCGCCCGGCGTTCCGCACAACGCCACCGACCTCGGCCCGGGCACCGGACGCATGCTCTCGACCTACATCGTCGAGACGGGCGCGCCGGTGTCGACGCTGGGCACCTGAGGCGCGACACCGCTGGGGGCTCGCGGGGCCGCTGGCGCATGCACCGTCAGAGCCCCTCGAGCACCCGCAGCGCCGCGTCGAGTCCGCGCTCCTCGCGCATCGCCGAGCCCACCCGCTGCGCCCTGGGCCGCATCGAGCGCGCGTGCGCGATCGCCGCGGCGAGGGTGGCCGCGGTCAGTCGACCGGCCGGGATGGGGCGCGCGGCGATGCCCCGCTGGTGCATCCGCACGGCCCAGAACGGCTGGTCGGCAGTGAACGGAACGACCACCGACGGAACGCCGGCCCGCGCGACGGCGTGCGAGGTGCCTGCGCCGCCGTGGTGGATCGCGAGGGTCGCGCCCGGCAGCACGGCGTCGAGCGGCGCCGCCCGCACCGCCAGCACGTCGGCGCCCACCATGCCGAACGGCACCTCCAGCCCGCCCCAGCCGGTCAGCAGCAGCACGCGCAGCCCGTTCGCGCGAGCCGCCTCGATCACGGCACGCCCCCGCGAGAGTGCATTGCCCGCCGCCATCGACCCGAAGGTCGCCACGACGTAGTCGCCGCCCGACATGAAGCCGGCGATGGCCGGATCTATGGATGCCGCAGCCGCCAGGTCATTCCAGGCGCCGGTCAGGTGGACCCGTTCCGGCCAATCGCGGGGCCGGGGCAACAGCGCGGGGCTCGCGGCCATGAGCGTCGCGGCCGACGGCGCGCGGGGGAGCGGGTCCAGCCCGCCCGGCAGCTGCGCTGCCGCGCGGGCGACATCCCGGTCGAACAACCGCGCGGCCGCCCGCGGCACCGCATAGGTCGACCGGTTGTACTCGCCGAGGTCGCGGGTCGCGGTGGGGCCGCCCGGCGCGGTGAACTCGGCACTCGGGGTGGCGACGGGGGAGAACTCGACCAGCACGCGCGGAACGCCGAGGGCGCCAGCGACCATCGGGGCGCTGAGGATCAGCGGGTGGTGCACCACGACGTCGGGGGTGAAGGCCACGGTCTCACGCACGGCGGCGGCGAGCATGCGACGCATGGCGGGGTGCACCTCGCGCCGCAGGTGACGGAGCAGCGACCACGGGGTCGACGAGGCGGGAAGCAGGCGGCCGAACTGCAGCTCGAGGCTGGCCGCATCCACCCCAGACAGGTCGACGCCGCTATCGTCGGGCACGGCCAGTCGCACGTCGTGGCCGCGGGCGGTCGCGAGGCGGGCGAGGGCGGCGAACGGCTCGACGTCGCCGCGGGTACCGGCCGTGAGCAGCATGATTCGCACCCCGATAGTCTGTGGCAGCGGGTGGGCGTTGCCGAATCGCCGCCCGCGCGCCGGTGACGGAACCTCCCAGGAGGCCCCGGGAGCCGGTGGCGTGGCGCTCGCCGGCACCGCAGAGGCTGGGAGCATCCCGAACCAGCGCGCGGCGATGTCGCACACCATCCGGCACTGCCGCACCCTGTCATCACCACCGAATGTCTCGAGGAGCACGGCCATGCCCGCCAGCACGAGCGCTGTCGCCACCGCCGCAGCATCCATTCGCCGGCTCGTGCACATCTCGCGCCCGGTGCTGTGGATCAACACCATCGGCACGGGCGTCGTCGGCATCTGGCTGACCGGGCAGCTGTTCGACCTGCAGGCCCTCCCGGTCATCCTGTGGCTCACGCTGCCGTTCAATCTGCTCATCTACGGCGTCAACGACATCTACGACCAGGACACCGACGCTCTCAACGACCGCAAGGGATCGCTCGAGGGCGCCCGGATCGAGCAGCGCGAGGTGCGGTTCATCGCCTGGGCCGTCGCGATCGTCAACGTGCCGTTCCTGGTGTACTTCGTGCTCGCGCTGCCGTTCCTCGCGGTCGCGGCGATCCTGCTCTACGTCGGCGTGTTCGTCTTCTACTCGGCGCCGCCGCTGCGGTTCAAGAGCAGCCCGTTCATCGACTCGATCAGCAACGCGGCCTACGCGCTGCCGCTGGTCATCGTGCCCGCCGCCCTCGACCTGTCGCCGGTGTGGCCAGCGGTCGTCGGGCTCATGGCGTGGAGCGTCGCCAAGCACGCGTTCGACGCCGTGCAGGACATCGTCGAAGACCGCGACGCCGGAATCACCACCACCGCGGTGCGACTCGGTCCGCGGGGCGTCGCGCTGTGGAGCGGCTCGTGGTGGCTGGCGTCGACCGTGCTGTTCGCGACGGTGAACATCCCCGTCGCGATCGTCAACGCGCTGATCGCCGGGCTCCTCGTCGGGCGCCTGCTCATGCGGCCGACGCCCGACACCGGCCGACGCCTGTACCGGCTGTCGGTCGCGTTCCCCTACATCGCGGGTTCCGCGGCGGGCATGCAACTCACCCTCGCGATCGCGACGGGGGTCTACCCGTGAGCCGCGTGGTGGTCGTCGGCGGCGGCATCGGTGGGCTCGCGGCATCCGCCCTGCTCTCGACGGCCGGGCACGACGTGACGCTGCTCGAGCAGTCGACGACGCTGGGCGGCAAGAGTCGACGGATGCTGGTCGGCGGGCAGCGCATCGACACCGGGCCATCGCTCGTGACGTTCCCGACCGCGTGGCACGAGCTGCGACGGCGGCTGGGTCACGGGGACGCGGGCAGCAGTGACCCGGCCGGCAGCGACACCGGCACCCGGGACACGCCAGCAGACGCAGGCGTCGGCCACCTCGACCTCGTGCGCATGCCCGAGGTCGGCACCTACTACTACCGGGGCGAGACCGTCACCCTGCCGGTGCCGGAGGGCCACCCCTGGTACCCGGCCTGGCGCCGGTTCAGCGACGAGCACGCGCCCCTCGCCGACGATGTCACCGAGCTGCTGCTCACCGACCCCCTCGACCGCGCAGCACTTCCGGCGCTTCGACGGCTGCTCGCCGTCTACGGCACCCGCCTGACCACGCGGGCGTACCTCGACGGCCTCGACTGGATGCCCGACGGACTGCGCGAGATCATCGCCATCCACACCCTCAACGCCGGGGTCTCGCCGTCGCGCACCGCGGCGCTCTACGCGAGCATGCCCGCGATCATGGCCGAGACCGGTGCCTGGGTACCGCGCGGCGGCGTCTACGAAGTGGTCGAGGCGCTCGCGCAGCTGGCCGCGGCCGCCGGGGTCACCATCCGCACCGGCGAGACGGTCACCCGCATCGAGAAGGGCTCCGTCACCAGCAGCGGCGGCGTCTATCCGGCCGACCTGGTCGTCAGTGCGGTGGATGCCGAGCGCCTCGGCTCCCTCGTCGGCCCCGCCGTTCCGGCACTCGCGAACCTCCCCACCGTGTCGCGCCTGACCGGCGTCACCCGCACCCTCTCGTGCTCAGCCATCGCCGTCTACGGGGTGCTGCGCGAGAACCTGCCGGAGGGCATCGCCGCGCACAGCGTCGTGCTTCCGACCCGGCCGGAGGCCCTGCACCGGAGTCTCGAGGCCGGCGACGAACCTGCCGACACCATGGCGTTCGTCAACTACTACCGGGCGGGCGACATCTACCCGAACGAGCGCAGCACGGTCGGCATCCTGCTCACTGCCCCCTCCGACGGCGCGGGCTACACGATCGACCACCCGTTCGTGCGCCGCGAGGTCGACCGCATCTCGAACGCGATGGGGCTGCCCACGCCGCTCACCGACTACCTCGACGAGCACGTCGTGCTCGACCCGCAGTACTACGGCGGCTTCGGCGAGCCGCACGGCGCGCTGTACGGCACGGCGCGGCCCGCGTGGATGGCAGGTCCCTTCCACCAGCCGGGCTACGTCGATCCGCTGCGCCCGTGGCTGTGGCGGGGGGGGGCGTCGGGGCACCCGGGCGGGGGGGTCCCCCCCCCGCTCGGCGGGGCGGGGATCGCGGGCACCCCGCCGCTGGAGCGCAACCCCGGCTCGCTCCCTCCACTCGCCGGGGGCTGG
>NZ_JAALGE010000067.1 GCF_011057645.1 Marisediminicola senii
CCGCGCGCCACGCCCGCCCCGCGCCCGCCCGCCCCCCCCCCCCCCCCCCCGCCCCCCCCCCCCGCCCCCCCCCCCCCCCCCCCCCCCGCCCGCCCCCCCCCCGCCCCCCGGCCCCCCCCCGGCGCCCCCCGCCTGCAGCACGCGAGCCGCCGGCACCCCACCCCACCTCACCCACCCCACCCGCACCCCACGTAACACCCTCGCCACACGAAGCTGGCACAATCACCCCATGGACCTGAATCTTTCGCAAAAGACCGCATTAGTCACCGGGGGAACCAAGGGAATCGGACGCGCTATCGTCGACGCCTTCGTCGCGGAGGGCGCGAACGTCGCGTTCTGTGCGCGCGATGCTGACGAGGTCGCCGCCGTCGAGGCGCACTACGCCGACGCCGGCCCCACCGTGGTCGGCTCGGTGCTGAACGTGCGCGATGCCGCGGCACTCACCGCATGGGTCGACGACACCGCCGTCACCCTCGGCGGCATCGACATGATCGTCGCCAACGTCAGCGCCCTCGCCATTCCCGACACCACCGAGAACTGGGTTGAATCGTTCGAAGTCGACCTGATGGGCACCGTCAACCTGGTCAAGGCAGCGCTGCCCTACCTCGAGAACAGCCCCGCACCGTCGATCGTCGCCATCTCGAGCGTCTCCGGACGGGAGGCGGACTTCGCATCCGGCCCCTACGGCACCGCAAAGTCCGCCATCATCAGCTACATCTCGGGACTCGCCCTTCAGCTCGCCGACAAGGGCATTCGCGCCAACGTGGTCTCCCCCGGCAACACCTACGAGCCGGGCGGCGTGTGGGCGGGCATCGAGACCGGCAACCCCGAACTGTTCTCCACCGCGATGGGCCTCAACCCGACCGGACGCATGGGCACCCCGCAGGAGATCGCCGACAGCGTCGTATTCATCTCGAGCCCGCGCTCGAGCCGCACCAGCGGAACCAACCTCGTCGTCGACGGCGCCCTCACGCGCGGAATGCAGTTCTGATGGACATCGTCGAATTCACCCCCGAGCGGTCGCAATACGTCTACACGTTCGGCGGCGCCGAGCCGGTGATGCGGGTCAACCCCGGCACCGCGCTCGCCCTCTGGTCCGAAGACGCCTACAACCACGCGCTCCGCTCGGTCGACGACCTCGCCAGCGCCAAGCTCGACATGCGCTACCTGAACCCGCAGACCGGCCCGTTCTACATCGTCGGCGCCGAGGCCGGCGACACGCTCGCCGTGCACATCGTCAGCCTCACCCCGGCACGCAGCTGGGGCGCATCCGCCACCATCCCGTTTTTCGGCGGCATGACGAGCACCGACCGCACAGCCATGCTGCAGCCAGCACTGCCCGAGGCCACCTGGATCTATGAAGTCGATACGGATGCCAGCACCGTCGGTTTCCAGTCACGCTTCGGTGACTTCGAAGTCGCCCTCCCGCTCGCGCCCATGCTCGGCACGGTCGGCGTCGCGCCCGCGGGCAGCGAGGTGCGTTCGTCGCTCGTGCCGGAGCGCTTCGGAGGCAACATGGACACCCCCGAGATGAAGGCCGGCACCACCGCCTACCTCGGCGTCAACGTCGAGGGCGCGCTGCTCTCCATCGGCGACGGGCACTACCGGCAGGGCGAGGGCGAGGCGTGCGGCACCGCCGTCGAGGGCGCCATGGATTCCGTCATCATCGTCGAGCTGATCAAGGGCGGCGGTCCGCTGTGGCCGAGGCTCGAGAACGACGACTACTGGATGGTCGTCGGCTCGTCGCGCCCGATGGAGGATTCCTGGCGCTCGAGATGATCCGGTGGATGTCGGAGATGTTCGACTTACACGAGATGGACGCCTACCAGCTGCTCAGCCAGATCACCGAGGCGCCGATTGCCAACGTCGTCGACACCAATTACAGCGTCGTCGTCAAGGTGCCGAAGGCCTACTTCACGCGCGGCCAGGCGTTCGACGGAATGCACCGCGAACTGCGGGGCCGCGCCCGCAGGATCTAGACGGGCGGGCCGGCTCGCAGGTCCGTAGAGACGGAGGCGGGCCCGGGCGCTTGGCGTGGCATGAGCAACACGCCGCGTGGGCCGCGGTAACTCGACTGTAGCGGTGAAACAGCCTCGAGGGTGGATGCCGCAGCCGCGGTCACCCCGCGGGGTACCCGCTACTGCGGGCTGCTCGAGCTTGTGGTCTCGGGTGCGGCTGGCGCGGGCGGGGCTGGTTATGTCAACTCGATTCGGTGCCACCATGACGGCTTGTTTGGGACCCACCCACATCGAAAAGAAGGGGCTCCGACGGAGCGATCTGGCCCCGCTACCCGCTTCGGGTGTCCTCTAGGCCGAGCGGGTTTTGGTGTGTGCTTGAGCAAAGAAAACTGCCCCACTCGAAGCCGAGGGGGGCAGTCTCTTCGGTTTGATCAGGTCGTCCGGCCTCGCCTCTTCCGCATGAGGATTAAAGCCATTATCACGCCAGCAAGGAGGAGAGCGAGCCCGCCATAGAAGAGGGAGTTTTCTAGGGCGGTTGCATACCCGGTAGTTCCGGCGGCATCGACTTCGATGCCGCGCATAAACCACACGACGCCCATGGCCGCTACCAACATCGCTCCGAGAGTGACAGCGGCGATGTCACTCGTGAGGAGCATTTTTCGCGTTGATCTCTTCATGATTACTTAGCCCCAATTACATTGGTGGGCGAGGGCACTGGCGCCCCAGTCGCTCTTATTCGGTCGCCATTTCTCGAGGTTCCAGGAGTCAGGCTTGAGAAGAGCGTAGATGGAGTGGCAGTCGTATTGCTCGTGCAGGCTTGTTTTCGAGAGAAGAACCGGCCACTTATTCTTGGCCTCGTCCCATCCAGGGCCAAGGAACACTGGAACGGCGCTGGTGCTCGTGCTCATTGCTGCTCCCCAGCCACTGCGGAACACCAGGTAGCGAGGTTGACCCCTATCCGACGACGTCGTCATCTTGTTGAACAGATCCTGACCGAGCCACGGGTCTGCGACGATGGGATAGGTGTATGAGCCGTTGGCGTGGTCAACGACCTGCGTGACGGTTGAGCCACTCGCCTCGTAGTGGGTGGGAACTGCCGTTCCGGCGGCGTCCATTGCCCATGCCGGAGCAATCGCCCCTGCGAACTGTCCCTGATTATCACGCACGACGATGATGTCGCCGTCTGCTTGCAACGTCGCTGCTCCGCCGACTTCGTAAGAGTAGCGATCCGGTGCGGCGGACGATTCGAGGACAGTTGCGACCTGAACCGAACCATCAATTTTCGCGATGGGCACCGTGTGAGAGCCGTCTCCGTTGTCGTAAGCAACGATTCCGGGCTGCAACTCCGTGGCGTCTCCTGCTTCATCCGCTCGGGGTAGGCCTACAGTGAGCTTGCTTCCCGTCGCGGACACAACTCGCAGTCCTAAAGAGGGATCCTCAGGGATCGACGCGAGGGGAAGCCGGGCTGATGGCTTGCTGGTGGAACTTATCCCGAGGTTGCCAGTGAAGAGCCCCGCTGAAGCCGGTATGGACTTCAACGCTGCAAGGACCGGATCAGCAGAGGCAGCGGTCGCTGCTGGTGCCGCCATGCTGACCAGCAGCACGGAAGCGCTGGCTATCGCCGTCGTCAGCATCAACTGACGTTTCATAGAGCCGGGCCGAAACCTATTTCGCATGATCGATTCCTTTCCTGAGCCGCGTCTGCACCGGTGCAGACGCTCTATATGACTGAAACTAGCGTTTCATCGAGATAAGTGAAGTCGGCGTTTAGGGGGACACAGACGAGAAAGGTGTCAGACAGTGACGATCGCTATTCCGTTGTCCTCATTCGCTGACGGGTGTGGGCGAGGCGGTAGGAGTCGGTGCCGGTTTCGATGATGTTGCCGCCGAAGGTGAGTCTGTCAACGATCGCGGCGCAGAGTCTGGGGTCGGTGAAGGTCTTGGTCCAGCCGGAGAACGATTCGTTAGATGCGATCGCGACGGAGTTCTTCTCCTCGCGTTCGGTGAGGACTTGGAAGAGGAGCTCGGCTCCGCGGCGGTCAAGTTCCATGTAGCCGAGCTCGTCGATCATCAGCAGATCGACCCGTCCGTAGCGGGCGATCGTTCGAGCAAGTGTCTTGTCGTCTGCGGCTTCGACCAGTTCGTTGACCAGCCGAGTGGCGAGGGTGTATCTCACCCGGAACCCTTTCTCGGCCGCGGCAATGCCGAGGCCGATGAGGAGGTGAGACTTCCCGGTTCCGGAGTCACCGATCAAGCAGAGCGGTTGTCCTTTCCGGACCCAATCGCCGGTAGCGAGGGTGTTGATGGTGGCGAGGTTGATGGTTGGGTTTGCGTCATAGTCGAAATCTCCGAGCCATTTATCTCGCGGGAATCCGGCGGCTTTGACCCGGCGGACGGAGGAGCGCCGGTCGCGGTCGTCGCACTCCGCGAGGAGCAGTTCGGCGATGATTCCGTTGTAGGACAGCTGCTCTTTCTGAGCGATCGCGACTGCATCGGCGACCAGGGCGCGGATCGTTGGGAGCCGCAGTCGGCGGCAGGCGCCGTCGATCGCAGCGATCGCAGCTTCCTCGGTCATCCCTCGCCGTCGCCGGATCGTTGGCGGTGGGCTAGTGGTAGTCATGAAGCAGGTTCCTTCTTCAGCGTCGATGAATCGATCGGGGAACGGCGGAGGGTGAGCAGCTCGTCGTAGCCGGCAACCGACGGCGCCGGTCGTGTATCGGCAGGGAGTCCGGCAATCACCGCGGCAGGATCCGTGAGCCGGCGCTGGGTGAGACTGACAACACGGTGCTCGACAACCGGAGCCTGATCGACACGATGACGGTCGGCTCCAGACCCACCGGCGGCGGCATGCCGCCGTGCCTCCACCGCGACGACATCCGCTGTCACGGCGCCGACCCGCAGAGCTGCGACCAACCCGGCGGTGACATCGTCAACAGCCATTGAACGGTGTAGCAACAGCACGTCAATAAGCTCGCGGGTTCCCGCCGCGTCGCCGTTACTCTTCCGTGTCGCGGCCCAGAATGCTTCGTGCGCTGAGGTGAACGCGCCGGTGGACCGGGCGTGCGCGAGGGCTGTCGAACCCGGCAACGCCCCGGGCTTCATTTTCAGCACCTCAAGGTAGTGATCCAGATTCACTGCCTCGCCGCCGCGGGCAACGATCCGCGCATGCCTGGCGATGAGAGAGCGCCCGTCAAAGACGACCAGCTCCGATGCGCGAAGAGACACTCGAACCTGGCGCCCGATGAACCGTGCCGGCACCGAATATCTCGCCATCCGGACAGTGATCAGAGCCGACCGGTCGACCCGTGGATGCACCGTCAGGCCGGGATCCAAGCTCTCAGCCGGCAACGGCCTCAGTAGCGATCGTTCGGCGGTGAAATCCGCCGCCACGGATCTCAGCCGCGAGCTGATGCGCCTGAGGTCATCCGCTTCATCCCATTCCCGGATCTTCTCGTTCAGTTGCGCGAGAGTGTCCACGACCGGCATCGGTGACAAATGGGTCCGCCGGAACCGGCCGACGTCGCCTTCGATGCCGCCCTTTTCGTGCGCACCCTTGATACCGGGCTGGCAGTAGAACGCATCGAACCCGTAATGCGAGCGGAACAGCAGCCACCGTTCGTTCTCTGTCCGTCGCCTGTTCGTCCCGTAGAGCACCGTCGTGACCGCGGCGGTCAGGTTGTCGTAGCGGATGTGTCTGGTCGGAATGCCGCCGATCGTGTTGAACGCGTCGATGTGGCCCTCCAGGAACGCTTCCTGCCCCTGCGTCGGGTAGACGCGGTGCACGGCCTTGCCCGAGTTGGAGAGCCGGAATGCGAACATGTGGCACTTGGTCTTCACCCCGGCAAGGATCACCCACACCTCCCCGAAGTCGACCTCCGCCTCCGCACCCGGTGCGTGCTCCTGCGGGATGAACACCTCTTGCCGGCGGTCCGCGTCCAGCTGCGGTCGGCGCATGCGGACATAGTCGCGGACGGTTGAATACGACAATTCGGTGGCTCCGTGCTCCTCCGTCAGGCGGGCGAGGACACGGCGTGCAGTGTGGCGCTGCTTTCTCGGGGCATCAACATCCGTCAGCAGCATCCCGTCGATTGTCAACTTGAACGCATCCAAACGCGGAGACGCTCGCACCGGTATCTTCCGCGCAGGCGGCTCCGCCTGCGACAGCGCGGTCCGCACCGTTCCACGTCCGACCTGATGCCGACGCGCAAGCTCCCGGATTGAGAGCCCGTCGACTCTCGCATCACGTCTTATTCGTGCAAACAGTTCCATTCGAGCCCTCATCCCTGCGCCTCCCAACGCCGGCAAGAGTGCCGGACGAGGACAACGCTGAAGTGGGCTCCGATTAAACCGTCACACCGCCCCGGCGAGTCACCGGGTGGGTCCGAATGAAGCCGTCACAGTGGTATTGGATCAACCTGTCACAACCACGGGGCGGTGAACAGGATGCGGGCAGCATCCGCCGCCCTGCTCGCCTCGACGAGCACGTCGTACCGCGCAGCCTTCAGGGACTGCACCGAGGAGAAGTCACGGCGTCCGCGGGTGGCCCAGTGGCTCACGAAGCCCGCGATCGCGCCCCACAGCGCGCCGAAGGCGACGGCGCTGAGCACGATGGCGAAGTACGAGATGCCGAACGCGAAGATTGCGAACAGCAGTCCGATGAGCAACCCGAACCACGCTCCCGCGGCGGCGCCCATCAGGGCCGCCCGCCCGAGGGTCAGGCGCCCGGTCACCGTTTCGACGGTCGTGATGTCGCGGCCGATGATCTGCGTCGACGCGACGGGAAACTCCTCGTCAGACAGCCGGTCGACGGCGGCCTGGGCGTCGACGTAGTTCGTGTAGCTCGCCACCACCTCCCGCACGGTGTTGTCGTAGTACGAGGGCGACGAATTCGGTGCGGGGTTCGACATGCGGGGTGACCTTCCTCAGGTTCGCGGGGGTGGTGGCTGTCGGTCGATCCACACTGAGGCTCGGCGTAGTCCGATCGCCGACCCGGAACATTGTTCTCTTCGCCCGCCACACACCCGTGCGCCATTTGACGAGTCTCGAGCGGCGCTCTTTCCCGTGCCCGTCCCCCTGCTCGACGACGGCCGGGCAAACGCGCCGCCGCACCCGCCTCACAACAGCGCTGCTACTCCGCAGCGCACCCCCGCGCGAACACGCACGCGATGTTCCTCGCCCGCATGAGCGCTAGCCCCATCTCGAACGCCTTCGCGGTGTTGGCGCGGAACAACGTCACGTCGTCGACCCAGCTCGGCGCCCGGTCCGCCAGCGCGTACGTCGTCATCTCCCCGCGTTCCGCTGCGTCCCATGCCGCTGCACAGCGCCCGCCGATCGCCGACGTCGTGAGCGCTGACAGCAGAACTTCAGTGGCCTCCGTCTCCGTCTGCGCTTTTCGCACCGCATTGCCCACCGTGTACCCCGCGGCGGAGCACTCGTAAACCGCCCGACGCACTGAGCCGCGCGCGCTCAGCGACGACACCGCGGTCTCAGCGCCCACCGACCAGGCTTTCTGCGCCGCGAGCCGGAACGCCGTCCACGCGGTCGTGAGCGACAGGTCAGGTGTCAGCGTCACCTCCCGGGTGGTGCGGATGGTCGAGGTCTCCCCCGGCAGCAGAAACGGCTGGCGACTCCACCCGTCGAAGTCACCGTGGAATGCGGTCGCCCAGCGGGGCCGGAACGGATACAACCCAGACCACACGTTGTTCTGCATCACCACCACGGTGTCGCTGTTGTTGGGGTGGCTTGTGAATTCGTGAAATATCCGACGCTAAGGGTTGGTGGGGTGTCGGAGTGCCCGGTAGCGGCCGGGTTTGTGGGTGGTGCGGGGCCAGGTGTAGTTGCCAGTGAGGTTGATGTGTTCCCAGCTGAGCGGTGAAAGGTAGCGCAGCAGCTCTGGCGATGGAGGCGTGTCGGTCCCGTTGAGGGTGGTGATGGCGCGGTCGAGGTAGACGGTGTTCCAGAGCACGATCGCAGCGGTGAGCAGGTTGAGGCCAGAGGCGCGGTAGCGCTGTTGTTCGAAGGAGCGGTCGCGGATTTCGCCGAGCCGGTTGAAGAAAACGGCCCGGGCGAGAGTGTTTCTGGCCTCGCCTTTGTTCAGGCCCGCGGTGACGGTACGGCGTAGTTCGGGGTTCTCCAGCCAGTCGAGGAGGAACAGGGTCCGTTCGATGCGGCCGAGTTCTCGGAGAGCGGTGGCGAGCCCGTTTTGGCGGGGGTAGGCACCGAGCTTTCGCATCATCAGGGACGCGGTGACGGTCCCGGTTTTGATCGACGTGGCGAGGCGGAGGATCTCGTCCCAGTGCTGGGTGATCGTGGCGGTGTTGATCGGGCCGCCGATCAGGGGGGCCAGCGTGGTGAGGTCGTGGGTGCGGGTGGGTGTGTAGAGGCGGGTCTCTCCGACGTTTCGGATGCGGGGTGCGAACCGGTAGCCGAGGAGTTGCATGAGCGCGAAGAGGTGATCGGTGAATCCGGCGGTGTCGGTGTAGTGCTCCCGAATTTCTAGTTCACTTTCGTGATACAGCAGCCCGTCAAGGACCCAGGTCGCGTCTCGGTCGCCGACGTTGACGAGGCGGCTGTGAAAGGGCGAGTACTGGTTGCTGATGTGGGTGTAAACGAGCCGGCCGGGGTCGTTGCCGTATTTCGGGTTCACGTGCCCGGTAGATTCTGCTCGGCCGCCGGCGCGGAAACGTTGCCCGTCGGACGATGAGGTTGTGCCGTCGCCGAAGTGCGCGGCGAACGGGTGGCGGTGTTGAGAGTTGACGATCGCGGCGAGAGCGGCGCTGTACGTTTCTTCGCGGATGTGGGCGGCTTGGTGTCGGTCGAGTTGTGCGTAGCTGACGCCGGGGCAGGCTTCAGCCATTTTTGTCAGGCCGAGGTTGATGCCGTCGGCGAGGATCGCGGTGAGCAGCAGCTGCTGGTCTTTGGACGGTTGCCCGGTCTTGAGGTTGGTGAAGTGTCGGCTGAACCCGGTCCAGGCGTCTACTTCCATCAGCAGATCCGTGATCCGGATTCGTGGGAACATGCCGCTGGTCGCGTCAATTAGCGGTTGCGCTTGGATCGGCACGATCGTGTCCAACGGCGTGATTTTCAGCCCTGCAGCCGTGACCGTGACGCCGAGAAGCTTGCCGTCAGCGGCGAGGTGTTCGACGCGGGCGAGGCGTTGGGTGAGGAGTTCGAGCCTGGCGGTCAGGTAGGCGGGGTTCCCGTCGGTTGTCACAATCGGTAGTTGCTGCGCGCTTTTCAGGGTGCTGTAGTCCTGGCGGTCGAGGAGGTATTCGTCGAAGTCACGAAATTGTCGTGACCCGCGTACCCAAATGTCTCCGGAGCGCAGCGCGTTGCGGAGCTCGGTGAGGACACAGAATTCGTAGAACCCGCGATCGATGCCAGTGTCGGTGAAGACCAGGGGTTTCCAGCGGGCCCGCACGAAGGATCTCGGTGCGGTGTCTGGAATCTTCCGAATACCGGCCGTATTCAGTCGCCGGAGAATCTCGACGGCTGCGAGCAGATCGACTGCTGCTGGGGCGGCGTGCAGATCAAGGACTGCGAGGAACGCGGGCGCGTAGCGGCGCACAGTGGTGAATTGGGCGCTGACCAGAGCGAGCGAATCTGCGGCCGCGGGCCTGGTGAGTTCCTTCGCCGCTGCGGTGTTTTCTGCCAGAGTCTCCCACCCGATGACTTTCTCAATGACCGAGAACGCTTCCTCGCCGGTCTCCCGGGCTTTCAGCAGCGCTTCGCCGAGCTGCGAATAGGTCCGCATCAGTGCGGTGACGCTCGTGCGTGAGGCAAGTGTGGACGCGTCGTGCCGGTTTTTCGCTGCCCGCAGCAGGCGGCCGATGATCCTGTCGTGCAGGTCGATGATCTCATCGGTGACGGTCGCCATCCCCTCGGCCGCCATCGCGAACAGCGTCGCGTAACGACGGCGGGGTTCGAACTTCGCCAGATCGGCGCTCGTCATCGACCCGCCTTCGCGGGCAAGCTTCAGCAGCCGGTTCCGGTGCACAAGCCGCGCAGCTGGCCAGGGCAGATCTAGTGCACGCCACGCGGTGAGACGCTCGACGTGCTCCAGCATCGAACGCGCGTTAGGCCGGGCTGGAGCCTGCCGCAGCCAACCGATCTGAGTGAGAGCGCTGTCCGAACGTCGGATCAGCAACCCATCGAGGCATGCTCGCTGTCCGTCATCCAACGGCCCGCTCAAGGTGGAGTGCACGTGACGGGTCGCCCGGGTGAGGCCTTCCGCGCACGCCTTCTCGATCACCTCGATGGCCGGCAACGCGACCGCGCTGCGCCGAAGAGACGCGATCGCCGTCTCGACGAGGACTCGGCCCCGGTCGGTCTGCCGCGCGACGGAGTCGATCTCTTCCACGACGTTCCGGAAATCACCCATCCCGAATGCTGTCAGCCCGAGGTACGCGCGGGCTTCGCGGGCATGTTCTTGCCGGGTCTCCTCCCGCGCTCCGTACTCACTCCACAGGTTCGGGCTCACCGCGATATTCGATGCCAATTGCGCGAGAACCGCCACAGGCGGGGCAGCGTCGGCGCCGAGCGCGATCCCGGGCCCGCGCAGCAGACACAGATGAACGGCGAACCCCAACCGGTTTGCGTCCCCACGGCGTTGCCGAATCAGCGACATGTCCGCCTCATCGATCCTGCACAGCGCCGCGATCTCGTTTGGATCCTCCGGCAGACACAGGATCTCGGCGCGCCCGAGCGG
>NZ_JAALGE010000068.1 GCF_011057645.1 Marisediminicola senii
CGTCGGCAAGAAGACGCCCTTCGGCGGGGCGGCCCCCGGCGCGGGACCCAGGCTGGGCAGGGCGGAGCAGCTGGGGGGGCGCATCACCGAGGCTGCGCATTCCGCGCTGCTCCTCGCCGAGGGCCCCGCCGCTCTTGCGGTGGACGAGCCGGATGCCGAGGGTGCGGACACCGCACCGGGGGACGCCGCGACCATCACGCCCGGGGTCGATGCACCCGGGGGCGCCGTGACCGCGGCACCCGCATCCGACGGCGCTGCTCCCGAGATCCATGCGAATGAACAGGATGTTACGAACTGAGGTTTGCCTAGTTTCTTCGCGCGTGTCCCCCGTAGAATGGGGGTGCGGCGCGGTTGCCGCGGGGGACGCATGGGGTGTACCGCACGGAGCGATCCATGCTGCATGCCGGCAATCCAATACTCTGTCACTTTCGCGCACCACAAGTTAGGCATCTCGAACCAGGCATCGTGAACGTCACCGCCACGACATTCCTCATCGCCTCGCTGGGCCTCGGTGGGCTCAGCGGGGGCTTCGTCGCGCCGTGGGCACCCCTCGCACCGAGCGTCACGTCGGTGTCGATCTCAGCACCCTCTTCGGTGTCTGCATCCTCGGCCGACATGACCGTCGCGAACACGGCCACCCCCGCGAGCGCCGGAACGGGCGACGGCAGCCTCCGCCCGGTGGCCGGGGCCCGCAGCATCCTCGACGAACTGTCGGCGATCCCCGCGGCGCGACTCAGTTCGTTCGTCAGCGACAACGCCGCTGCCATCTCCACCATCCTGGCTAACCCGCCCACGGCCCGCGCGGTATCGAACTGGTGGAAGCTGATGCCCGCCGCATCGCGCGACGCCCTCCTCGACAGCGCGCCGGAGCTCGTCGGCAACCTCGACGGCGTGCCGTCATCGCTGCGCGACACGGCCAACCGGGTATTCCTCGCCGACACCATCGCCGACCTCGACCGGCAGCTCGACGGCCTCGGGCGCTCCGAGCGGGTCGAAGCCGAGCAGCGGGTGCACATGCTGCGCGAGATCGACGAGGCCCTCGACGTCGCGCCCGGCGCCGCCCCCCGGTCGCTGCTGTCGGTGGACACCGAATGGCCCGGCCGCGCGGCGGTCGCCATCGGCGACCTCGAGACCGCCGACTACGTCGGCTACCTGATCCCCGGCATGTTCTTCACCGTGGACGGCCAGATCGTGGACTGGACGGTCATCGCACAGGACCTGCACGATGAGCAGGAGGGGTGGGCGGAGCGGCTCGGCGCCTCCGATGACACGCTCGCCGACGCATCCATCGCCACCGTCGCCTGGATCGGCTACCAGACCCCCGGCATCATGGACATCATCTCGCTCGACCTCGCCACCGAGGGCGCCAGGCACATCTCCGGCGCCGTGCAGGGCGTGCAGGCCACCAGGGCAGACGACCCGCACGTGACGCTGCTCACCCACTCCTACGGGTCGACGGCGACCCTGATGTCGCTCGCCGACGGCGGCCTCGACGTCGACTCGCTGGTCATCATCGGATCCCCGGGCAGCGCAGCGCAGTCGGTCAGCGACCTCGGACTGGGCAAGGACGACGTGTTCGTCGGCGAGGCGGCGTGGGATCCCGTCGTGCACACCGCGTTCTTCGGCAGCGATCCCGGGGCCGATTCGTTCGGCGCGAGCACCATGAGCGTCGGCGGCGGAACCGACCCCATCACCGGTAGGGAGCTCACGGCGGCGTCCGGGCACCTCGGCTACTTCGACGCCGGCTCGGAGGCGATGCGCAACATGGCCTTGGTGGCCCTCGACCGCGGTGACCTCGTGACGTCGGGTGAATCCGACCGGCCGACCAGGCTGACCGCCGCGCGCGAGTAGTGGCACCGCGCCGCGAATAGACTTGATCGGTAGTCCCCCTCGTCTGTTCGGCCGTTACCGGTCTGTTTGGAGTGTCATGCCCTTCCTCGTCTCGAGCACCTCGAAATGATCACCACAGAACAGGTGGCCCACCTCGCGAACCTGGCCCGCATCGCACTGACCCCGGCCGAGATCGACAAGCTCACCGGAGAGCTCGGCACCATCGTCGACTCGATCGCCAAGGTCTCCGAGGTCGCCGGACCCGACGTGCCGGCGACGAGCCACCCGATCCGCCTCGTCAACGTCTCACGCCCCGACGTGCCGGGTGCGACGCTCAGCACCGAAGAAGCCCTTGCCGGAGCGCCCGAGCACGACGGCGCCCGCTTCAAGGTCTCCGCGATCCTGGGGGAGGAGCAGTAATGACGTTCACCCGCATGACCGCATCCGAGCTCGGTGAGAAGCTCGCCGCCAAGGAGATCTCGAGCGTCGAGGTCACGAAGGCGCACCTCGACCGCATCGAGGCCGTCGACGGCGACATCCACGCCTTCCTGCACGTCTCGGCATCCGCGCTCTCCACCGCGGCCGACGTCGACAGTCGCCGCCTCGCCGGCGAGGCCATGGGACCGCTGGCCGGGGTGCCGATCGCCATCAAGGACGTGCTCTGCACCCACGACATGCCGTCGACCGCCGGGTCGAGAATGCTCGAGGGCTGGACTCCGCCCTACGACGCCACCGTCGTGCGCAAGCTCCGCGAGGCGCACCTGGTGCCACTCGGCAAGACCAACATGGACGAGTTCGCGATGGGCTCGTCGACCGAGCACTCCGCATTCGGCCCGACCCACAACCCGTGGGACCTCGAGCGCATCCCCGGCGGCTCCGGCGGCGGATCCGCGGCAGCCGTGGCCGCATTCGAGGCGCCTCTCGCGCTGGGCTCCGACACGGGAGGGTCCATCCGCCAGCCGGCCGCCGTCACCGGGTCGGTCGGGGTCAAGCCCACCTACGGCGGGGTCTCCCGCTACGGCGCTATCGCCCTCGCCTCCTCGCTCGACCAGGTCGGCCCGGTCACCCGCACGGTGCTCGACGCTGCGCTGCTGCACGACGTGATCGGCGGGCACGACCCGCGCGACTCGACGTCGCTGCGCGACGAATGGCCGGTGTTCGCGGATGCCGCGCGCGCGGGCCGCGACGGGCGCAGCCTAAAAGGCACCCGCATCGGCGTGGTGAAGGAACTGAACGGCGAGGGCTTCCAGGCCGGCGTGCGCAGCCGGTTCGCCGAGGCACTCGACATCATGTCGGCCGCCGGCGCCGAGATCGTCGAGGTCTCTGCACCCAATTTCGAGTACGCGATCGCCGCCTACTACCTGATCCTCCCCGCCGAGGCATCCAGCAACCTCGCCAAGTTCGACTCGGTGCGCTTCGGCCTGCGGGTCAACCCGGCCGGCGGCGGAACGGTCGAAGACGTCATGGCCGCTACCCGCGAGGCCGGCTTCGGCGACGAGGTCAAGCGCCGCATCATCCTGGGCACCTACGCCCTCTCGGCCGGGTACTACGACGCCTACTACGGCAGTGCGCAGAAGGTGCGCACGCTCATCCAGCGCGACTTCGACGCCGCCTTCGAGAAGGTCGACGTTCTCGTGTCGCCATCCGCCCCGACGACGGCGTTCAAGCTCGGCGAGAAGCTCGACGACCCGCTCGCGATGTACCTCAACGACATCACGACCATTCCCGCGAACCTCGCCGGGGTGCCCGGAATGGGGCTCCCGATGGGACTCGCCCCGGAAGACGGCCTGCCGACCGGCATGCAGATCATGGCGCCCGCCCGCGCGGACGCCCGCCTGTACAGCGTGGGCGGCGCGCTCGAGGCGCTGCTCGAAGACAGCTGGGGCCACACCATGATCAGCCAGGCCCCCGCGCTAGAGCCGACCGAGATGTTCGCGGCCCGCGGCGGCGAGGTATGAGCGTGCGCGGCATTGTCGTAACCACTGCACTACGAGACAGAAGGGCCTCCTGATGGCGGTCACCAGCACAGCACGAGACGAGAGGGCCTCTTGATGGCCAAGCCAGAACTCATGGACTACGACAAGGCCATCGAGTTGTTCGAGCCGGTGCTCGGCTTCGAGGTGCACGTCGAGCTCAACACGCGCAGCAAGATGTTCTCCGACGCCCCGAACCCGGCGCACCCCGACTTTCACGTCGCCGAGGCCAACACGCAGATCACCCCCGTCGACCTCGGCCTGCCCGGGTCGCTGCCGGTCGTGAACGAGGAGGCCATCAAGTACTCGATCAGCCTGGGCCTGGCCCTCGGCTGCTCGATCGCGCCATCGAGCCGGTTCGCCCGCAAGAACTACTTCTACCCCGACCTCGCGAAGAACTACCAGATCAGCCAGTTCGACGAGCCCATCGCGTTCGACGGCAACGTCGAGGTCGAGCTCGCCGACGGCCGCACCTTCCAGATCCCCATCGAGCGGGCACACATGGAGGAAGACGCCGGCAAGCTGACCCACGTCGGCGGCGCCACGGGGCGCATCCAGGGCGCGGAGTACTCGCTCGTCGACTACAACCGCGCGGGCGTTCCCCTCGTCGAGATCGTCACCAACATCATCTACGGCGCAGAGGGCGATGCCCCCGAGCTCGCCAAGGCCTACGTCTCGGCCATCCGCGACATCGTGGTGTCACTCGGTATCTCCGAGGCCCGCATGGAGCGCGGCAACCTGCGCTGCGACGCGAACATCTCACTGTCGCCCCGCGGATCGGGAAAGCTCGGCACGCGTACAGAGACCAAGAACGTCAACTCGCTGCGCAGCGTCGAGCGCGCCATCCGCTACGAGATCCAGCGGCAGGCGGCCATCCTCGCCGGTGGTGGCACCATCATCCAGGAGACCAGGCACTGGCACGAGGACACCGGCCGCACTTCCGCCGGCCGGCCGAAGAGCGACGCCGACGACTACCGCTACTTTCCCGAGCCCGACCTGCTGCCGGTCGAACCGTCGACCCAGCTGATCGAGGAGCTGAGGGCCGCCCTGCCCGAGCCTCCCGCCGTGCGCCACCGCCGCCTCAAGGAGTCGTGGGGCTTCACCGACCTCGAGTTCCAGGACGTCGTCAACTCCGGCCTGCTCGTCGAGGTCGAGGCCACCGTCACTGCCGGGGCGTCTGCCCAGCAGGCCCGCAAGTGGTGGACCGGCGAGATCGCCCGGCTGGCCAACGCCGCCGGGGAGGATGCCGCGACCCTGGTGAGCCCACAGCAGGTCGCGAACCTCGTCGCGCTCATCGACGACGGCACGCTCACCGACCGGCTCGCCCGCCAGGTGCTCGAGGGAGTCATCGCCGGCGAGGGAACGCCGGCCGAGGTCGTCGAATCCCGCGGGCTCGCGGTGGTCTCCGACGACACCGCGCTGATCGCCGCGATCGACGACGCCCTCGCGTCGCAGCCCGACGTTCTCGCGAAGATCCGCGACGGCAAGGTCCAGGCCGCCGGAGCCGTCATCGGCGCCGTCATGAAGGCCATGCGCGGCCAGGCCGACGCCGCCCGTGTGCGCGAACTGGTGCTGGAGCGCGCGAACGCGTAACGCTCGCGGGCTTGCGAGCTCGCGGGCTGACGGGCGGGCCGACGGGCGGGCCGTCGGGCGGGCGCGGGTCTGACGCGCACCTGCGCGGTCGGCCCGCGCCCCGGGGTCAGCGCGTAGCTCGAACCGGCGCGGCGTCAAGCCCCGTGGCGGGTGGATTTGCCGGTCAGCGCCCTGGCTTAGCCTGACCCCATGATCGAATTCGATGGGGCAGGGGTGATCTTCGCCGTCATCGGTGTCGCGACCCTCGCCGCCGCCCTCCTCCCGCGGCTGCTCGGCCGCGCCCCCATCTCGATGCCCATGGTGTTCCTCGCCGCCGGCATGGTCGGTTTCGCGCTCATCCCCGACCTCCCCGACCCCGACCCGATCGGCAACGGGGAGCTCGCCGTGCACCTCACCGAGGTGTGCGTCATCGTGTCGCTGATGGGCGCTGGCCTCGCCCTCAACCGCCGCATCGGCTGGCGATCGTGGTCGACCACCTGGCGCCTGCTGGCCATCACGATGCCGCTCTCCATGCTCGCCGTCGGCATCCTCGGCTGGGCCGGCCTCGGCCTCGGCGTCGCCAGTGCGGTGCTCCTGGCCGCGGCCCTCGCCCCCACCGACCCGGTGCTCGCCACCGAAGTGCAGGTCAGCGAGCCCGTGGTCGACCAGGACGCCCCCGACGCCGACGTCGACGCCGACGGGGTGGATGCGGCATCCGATGCCACCGCGAGCAACGGACGCGACCCCGCCCCGACAACGGGCGACCCAGGTGACCCCGACGACACCCTGCCTGAGGCGCACGACGACGAGGCGCGGTTCGCCCTCACCTCCGAGGCCGGCCTCAACGACGGACTGGCCTTTCCGTTCACCTACGCCGCCATCGCCATGAGCTTGGTCGGCACCGCCCCCGCGGCGTGGTTCGGCCACTGGTTCCTGGTCGACGTGCTGTGGCGCCTCAGCCTCGGGCTGGCCGTCGGGCTCGGCGTGGGCTGGATGCTCAGTCGGCTGTTCTTCTCCCGCCGCGCGAAGCGCATCCGCCTCGCGGAGCAGGCCGAGGGGTTCGTCGCACTCGCCGCGACCTTCCTCGCCTACGGGGCGACCGAGCTCATCGAGGGCTACGGGTTCGTCGCGGTGTTCGTCTGCGCGTGCACCATCCGCGCCTCGGAGCGCAGCCACGGCTACCACGGGGTGCTGCACAAGTTCGTCGAGCAGGTCGAACGACTGCTCACGGTCATCGTTGTCGTGCTTCTCGGGGGCGCCGTCGCGCGCGGGCTGTTCGATTCCGTCGGGTGGACCGAGATCCTGTTCGCGCTGGCGTTCCTGCTCGTCATCCGCCCGGTCGCCGGCTGGATCGGCCTCACGCCGGGCAAGACCGGGCCCCGCGAACGACTGGTCATCGCGTTCTTCGGGGTGCGCGGCATCGGGTCGCTGTTCTACATCGCCTATGCGCTGCAGCACGGCGACTTTCCCGACGCCGAGGGGCTCTGGGCAATCGTCGGACTCGTCGTCGTGGCATCCATCGTCATCCACGGCGTCGCTGCGACACCCGCCATGGCGCTGCTCGACGCCAAGCGCGAGCGCCGCGCGAAGGCGATCGACGACGACTCGGTGAGCACAGCGCAGACCCCGGTGTAGGCAGCGCCCGGCTGGGCATACCCGCGCGCCCCTATTCGGCCGCGATGCGTGCCCGTAACTCGTCGACTGCCCGTTCGGCGTCGTCGACTCGGTCACGCAGGTCGCGGGCGGCCGCGGTGGCGGCCGTGCGCTCGCGGGCCAGGGTGCGGGCGTTGGTGTCGGCGTCGGTGATCTGCTGCTCGAGCGTCGCCAGGCGGGCCTCGGCGGCCGCGCGTTCGTCGAGCAGGTCGTCGCGGCGTCGGCGGGCGGCATCCACCGACTTCTCGATCGTCGCCACCCGGTCACGGGCGTCGGCCGCGGCGGACTCGGCGTCGTCGAGCGCCGTGCGGGCCGCGGCGAGCTCCCGGCGCAGCGCGAGGTCGACCGGGGCGTTGCGCTTCGTGGCGGTGCGGGTGCTGGCCGGGTCGCCGGCAACGGCACCGTCGAGGTCGGCGGGGGAGTACCCGTCGGAGGAGAGGGCGCGCACGAGGCGTCCGGTGCGGGCGGCGGTCGCGGCATCGGCGTCGGCCATCACGGCGTGCAGCGTGGCTTCGAGGTCGGGAACGGCACTGGCGGGAAGGCGCTGGCCGAGCTCCTCGGCGAGCTCGCCGGCCTGCCGCCCGATCGCCTGCACCAGGGAGCGCCGCGCGGTGGAGAGCTCGGTGATGCCCTGCCGGTCGAGGTCGTTCTGTGCCTGCCGCATCGACTCGCCGAGCTCGATCACCTCGTCGATCTCGTCTGCCCGGTGCCGCACGAGCATATTGACCATCCACGCCGCCACCGCCGGCTTCGGCAGCGCCCTCAGCTGCGCCGCGAGGTCGGCGTCGCCCCGCTTTCTCGCGACGGCGGCCGCCGCGTTGCGTGCGGCGACGAACTCGCCGGGTGACAGCGCGTACAGCTCGTCGGCGATGCTCTGCAGGTCTGCCACGGTGTCATTATTCAGGAACGCGCCCCGCCCGGGTCTCATCATTCAGGAACGGGTGGGAGGCGGGTGACCGAAATCCCTGATCAGACCCGTGGATGCTGCATCCATTCGCCACTGCCCCCGCCGCTGCCACCGCAAGTTCCTGAATGATGACACCGCGTTCAGCTGAATGGCGTGCTTGGGCCTACTCCTGCTGGCGCAGGCGGATGCGTCGCAGCGGGTGGTCGGCGTCGAACTCGACGACCGCGTCGGCCGACGTGATGAACTCGGTGAACGACTTGTGGCCGAGCGCGCGCTCCTGGAACGTCGGATCCATGCGCAGCATCTGGTTCTTGATCGCGCTGCTCGACTGCCAGTCGTCGTCGTTCTTGGCCTGGGCGAGGCGCAGCGCCCGCACCAGCAGGTCCGTCGCGGCGTCGCTCTCGCTGCGCGCGCGGCCCGCCCGCCTGGTGCGGCGTGCGGGCGCAGCATCCGGAGCCTGCTCCTCGGCGCCGGCCTCGGTCTCGGCGTCCGTCCCTGCCTCGGCATCGGTTTCTGACTCGGTGGGTTGCTCGACCACGGCGGGTCGCACCCCGGGCAACGCGTCGTAGTCGGCGAACTCGTTGCACGCGGCGGCGAGTGCCTTGCTGGTGGCGCCTGCGACGCCGATGCCGACCACGTAGCGTCCGAGCTGCTTGCTGCGCTGGGCGATGGCGATGTAGTCGGAGTCGCCGGCGACGATCACCACGTGCGTGAGGTCGGGCAGGCGGAACAGGTCTTCGACGACGTCGACCGCGAGGCGGATGTCGGCGCCGTTCTTGAGCGACGCGACCACCGGAAAGAGCTGCACGAGGTCGACCGCGCGCTCGATGAGCTGGTTGCGGTAGCTCGCGTTGACCGGAACCGACCAGTCGGCGTAGGCGCGGCTGATGGCGATCGTGCCGAACGACGACGCGAAGTCGAGCACGGCGCCGAGGTCGACGGTGGCGTTGCGCAGGCGGGTCGCGATCTCGGTGCCGGCGTTGGCCTTCGCGTCGTAGCTGCGCGCGTCGTCCTTGTGGAACTGCCCGCGCCGGCTCTTCTGGTCGTAGCGGGAGATGACGATGTTGTCGAAGTCGATGTAGACCGCGACGCGGGTGTCGGTGGGTTCAGCCATGGCGTGCCTCTCGGTGTGAGGGTTCCAGTCTGGCGCAGGCCGGTCGAATGGGGCGTTCGACCGGCCAGCGCGTCAGGCTGCGGTGCTTGCCGTGGCTTCCTGGGGCCTGGCTAGCTCGCGAGCGCGGGGTAGTCGGTGTAGCCCTCGGCGCCCGCGGCGTAGAACGTCTGCGGGTTCGGCTCGTTGAGCTCGTGGCCCTCGCGCCAGCGGCGCACCAGGTCGGGGTTGGCGATCGCCTGGCGTCCGACGGCGACGACGTCTGCCGCGCCCTCGCTGACCCACTGCACCGCTTCCTCACGCGTGGTGATGATGCCGAAGCCGCTGTTGACCATGAACGGTCCGCCGAAGCCCTCGCGCAGGTGCTGCACGAGTTCGCCCGCGGGGTCGGAGTGCAGAACGCTCAGGTAGGCGAGGCCGAGCGGGGCGATGCCCGCGATGAGCGCGTCGTAGGTGGCGCGGGTCTCGTCGGCGTCGGTCTCGGCCATGCCCTGCACGATGTGCTCCGGCGAGATGCGGATGCCGACCCGGTCGGCCCCGATGGCCTCGGCGACGGCGGTGGTGACGGCGATGCCGAGGCGGGCGCGCTTCTCGGGCGATCCGCCGTAGCCGTCGGTGCGGGTGTTGCTGTTCGGTGCGAGGAACTCGTGCAGCAAGTAGCCGTTGGCGGAGTGCACCTCGACGCCGTCGAAGCCGGCTGCGGCGGCGTTGCGGGCGGCCTGCGACAGCTCGACGACGATGCCGTCGACCTCGGCCTCGGTCAGCTCGTGCGGAACGGGGTACGGCTTCTTGCCCGAGGGGGTGTGCACGTCGCCGTCGATGGCGATCGCGCTGGGGGCGACGGGCAGCAGGCCGCCGGTGATGTCGGGGTGGCTGACGCGCCCGCCGTGCATGAGCTGCATGACGATGAGCCCGCCCGCCGCGTGCACGGCGTCGGTGACCCGGCGCCAGCCGCGCACCTGGTCTTCGGTGGCGATGCCGGGCTGTCCGGGGTATGCGCGGCTCTCGGGGCTGGTGAAGGTGCCCTCGGTGATGATCATGCCCAGGGTGGCGCGCTGGCGGTAGTGCTCGACGATCAGGTCGTTCGGCACGCCATCCTCGCCGGCACGCATGCGGGTGAGGGGCGCCATGACCACGCGGTTGGCGAGGGTGAGGGCTCCGAGGGAGATGGGGGTGAAGAGTGGCACGAGGTCGCTTTCGGTCGAACGGATGCTGCGGTCACAGGCGTCCCGCGAATGGCGGGCCCCAGACTGCAACGTCGACGTGGCGACGGTATTCCGCCGGGGAGGGCTCTCCCGGGCAATGCGCGGGTCAGGCCGGCGGCGCGACGGGCGACGTAACCGGCCCGCCCGGCCCGCCCGGCTCGCCCGCACCGCCCGCACCGGCCTGGCCGCCCGGCC
>NZ_JAALGE010000069.1 GCF_011057645.1 Marisediminicola senii
CCGGCTACGCCCACTCGCCGTCCCCGCCGCGATTGCACCCCGACCTCCCCCGGGGCCCGGACCCTCCGCCGCCCGGCGAGCCGGCCCCCCCCCCCGACCCGCCCGGCCCGGAATGCCCCCCGCCGTCACCCCCGCCGCCACACACGCCGCCACACCCCCCCCACCCCCAAACCCGGGAGCGCCAGAGCATGACCATGACACCGGAACAGGCCGACTGGTTCTCCGCGACCTTCGGACGACTCGTCTCGAACGTCGAGACCGTGCTGCTCGGCAAGACCTTCGTGGTGCGGCTCTCGTTCACCGCGCTGCTCTCGAGCGGCCACCTGCTGCTCGAGGACTTCCCGGGCACGGGCAAGACCTCGCTCGCCCGCGCCATGGCGCAGAGCGTCGACGGCATCAGCAGCCGCATCCAGTTCACCCCCGACCTGCTGCCAGGTGACATCACCGGCGTGAGCATCTACGACCAGGGCACCAACCGGTTCGACTTTCACGGCGGGCCCATCTTCGCCAACATCGTGCTCGCCGACGAGATCAACCGGGCCAGCCCCAAGACACAGGCCGCGCTGCTCGAGGTGATGGAGGAGGGCAACGTCACCGTCGACGGCATCACCCACCCCGCCGGCTCGCCGTTCATGGTCATCGCCACCCAGAACCCCATCGAGCAGGCCGGAACCTACCGGCTGCCCGAGGCGCAGCTCGACCGCTTCATCATGAAGGCATCGATCGGCTACCCCGACCACGCATCGACGGTGCGCATCCTCGAGGGGGCAGGCACCCCCGCACACGCCGCGACCGTTCCCGCGGTCGCGACCGCGGACACCATCAACGAGATGGCGGCCCTCGCGCGCACCGTGCACGTCGATCCCTCCATCAACGACTACGTCTCCCGGCTCGTCGACGCCAGCCGCAACGCGGTGGAGGTGCGGCTCGGGGTCTCCGTGCGCGGGGCCCTCGCGCTGATTCGCACCTCGAAGACGCTGGCCGCGGCCGCCGGGCGGCACTACGTCATTCCCGACGACGTGAAGGCGCTTGCCGAGCCGGTGCTCGCGCACCGCCTGATCCTCGACGCCGAGGCGGAGTTCGACGGCGTCACCGCGTCCAGCGTCATCGGCCAGATCCTGCTCGAGACGCCGCCGCCCAGCGATCGGCAAGCGGTGTGACGACGGGGGGCGGTCTCACCAACGCCCGCAGCCGCATCGTCGGGGAACGCACCGGCCCGCTCGCCGACGCGATCGTCGCCGCGGTGCGGCTGGCGAGGGCCACCCGCGGTGCGCTCGCCAACGTGGTGCGGTTCCTCGCCGCCGTGATCACCCCGGTCGGGTGGACGGTGCTCGCGGCCGTGCCGGTGAGTTTCGTCGTCGGCTACCGGATGGGGTGGATCGAGCTCGTCGCGGTCGGTTTCGGCGGTGTCATCCTGGTGGCCATCGCCGTGCTCTACCTGGTGGGTCGCGGCGGCTATGCGGTCGAGCTGACGCTTCCACACCACCGCGTCGTTGCGGGCGACCCGGCGATGGGCGTGGTCGTCGTCACCAACACGTCGCGGCGCCGCCTGCTCGGCGCCAAGCTCGAGGTGCCCGTCGGCCGCAGCCTGGTCGATATCGGGGTGCCAGGACTCGCACGCGGGGCGGAATCACGCCACGAGTTTCCGCTGTCCACCCGCCGCCGCGGCATCGTCGTCGTCGGACCGGTGCGCGCAGTGCGCGCCGACCCGGTCGGACTTGTCCGCCGTGAGATCGTGCGCACCCCCGGTCAGGAACTCATCGTGCACCCGCGAACCATCGGCGTTCCCGGTTCCAGCTCTGGGCTCATCCGCGACCTCGAGGGGCGTGCCACCCGCGACCTGTCGAGCAGCGACGTCTCGTTCCACGCGCTGCGCGAATACGCGCCAGGTGACGAGCGCCGAACCATCCACTGGAAGAGCACGGCCAAGACCGGCGTCTACATGGTGCGCCAGTTCGAAGAGACGCGCCGCAGCCGCATCGTGGTCGCCCTCAGCCTCGCCGCAGACGAATACGGCAGCGCTGCCGGGTTCGAGGTCGCCGTCGGCGCCGCCGGATCGCTCGGGCTGCGCGCGATCCGCGATGCCAGGGAGGTCTCGGTCGTCGTCGGCCAGACCACCCCCGAATTCGCCAAGCGCCGCGTGCTCGGCGTGCGCCACCTCGACGCCATGTCGCCGGGACGGCTGCTCGACGAACTCGCATCGGTCGAGGTCGCAGACACCTCGTTGCGGATGCTCGATGTCGCGAGGGTCGCCGCCGACCAGGTCGTCGGCATCTCGGTCGCCTACCTGGTCTGCGGATCGAACACGCCGGCCGCGCAGCTGCGGGCGGCGTCCGTGCTGTTCCCGGTGGGCGTGGAGGTCATCGCGGTCGTCTGCAATCCCGACGCCGTTCCCGGCCTCCGCAGGGTCGCCGGCTTTCGCGTCTTCACCATCGGGTACCTGCAGGAGCTCCAGCAGGCGCTGTCGAGGGCGGCCACCGGATGAGCGCCCGCCAGGCTGGCGGCGTCTCGGCCCGTTCGGCCCGCTTCATGGCGATCACCACGCTGCTGCTGTGGGTCGCCACCGCGATCGCCGCCGCGGCATTCTGGCCGGTGTACCAGAGCGTGGAGTTCGTGGTGATGGTCGCGGTCACGACGGTCGTGGCATCCATCATCGCCATCACCGGGGCCATCGCCCGCCTGCCCGCCCACATCGTCGCAACCGCGATGGTCATCGCCGCCGTGGTGCTCGGCGTTCCGCTCGCCGTGCCGAGCATGGCCGTCTACGGCGTGCTGCCCACCCTCGCCGGCCTCGGCGACCTGGCCGTCGGCACCGTCACGGCGTGGAAGCAGTTGCTCACGATCTCGCTGCCGGTCGGCAGCTACGAAGCGCTGCTCGTGCCACCGTTCCTGCTGGTGCTGGTGACGGTCGTCATCTCGCTCACGGTGGCGCTGCGCGCGAAGCACCCGCAGTTCGCGGTCATCGGACCGATCGTGCTGTTCCTGGCCGGCATCGTGTTCGGCGACGTGACCGCCTTCCTACCGGTCACCCTCGCGCTCGCGCTCACCGGCGTACTGCTGCTGTGGACGACGTGGACGCGCTGGTTCCGCAGGCGGCGGGGGAGCAGGGCGTTGACGGATGCCTCGGCGTCGGGTGCCCGCACGCTCGTGAGTGCGGCGCTGATCATCGCCGTGGCCGCCGTCACCGCGGGAGGCGCGGCTGCCGCATTCGCTCCCGAGACCGACCGCGCCGTGCTGCGCGCGAGCGTCGTGCAGCAGTTCTCTCCGCGCGACTACACGAGCCCGCTCAGCGGGTTCCGCCGCTACCACCAGCCGCCGTTGTCGACCGAGGCGGTGCTCACCGTTGCCGGGTTGCCGCAGGGTGCCCGCATCCGCATCGCCACCCTCGACCAGTACGACGGCGTGGTGTACTCGGTGGGCAGCGAGAGCCAGGGCGGCATCTCGGGCTCGTTCACCCTCGTGCCCGATCGCATCGACCAGTCCGCGGTCAGTGGCGAGCAGGTCGACGTGACCGTGAGCGTCGGCGCCTACTCCGGGGTGTGGTTGCCCACCACGGGCGGTCTCAGCAGCATCGAATTCTTCGGCGCCGACTCTGCCGGCATGCGCGGGTCGTTCTACTACAACGCCAATACCGGCACGGGTGCGGTGATCGGGGGCCTCGGTACCGGTGACGCGTACCGCCTGGCCGCGGTCGTGCCCGATGCACCGACCGGCGAGCAATTGCGCGGCGTGACCCCGGGTGACGCGCCGATGGGGGCGCTCGGCGAGGTGCCGGATGCGGTGTCGGTCACCCTCGAGTCGTTCATCGGCGAGGAAAGCACCCCGGGGGCGCAGCTCGCCGCCGCCATGGACGGCCTGCGCGAGACCGGGTACATCAGCCACGGCGTCAGCGACGACGAGCCGCCCAGCCGGTCAGGGCACTCCTTCGACCGCATCGGCGAGCTGCTCTCCGACACCCGCATGATCGGCGACGGCGAGCAGTACTCGGTGGCGGCCGCGCTGATGGCCAGGGAGCTCGGCTTTCCCGCCCGCGTCGTGATGGGCTTCGCGCCCACGGCGGACGCGGCCGGTGACACCGGGGATGCACTCAGCGGCGACGCCGGTAGCGGCAGCCCCGGTAGCGGCAGCCCCGGTAGCGACAGCCCCGGTAGCGACAGCACCGTCATTACCGGCTCCGACGTCTCGGCGTGGATCGAGGTCGACACCGCGGAATACGGCTGGGTGGCCGTCGACCCGACCCCGCCGGTGCGGGAGATACCCGACGCCGTTCCCGAGGATCCCACCCAGGTGGCGCGCCCGCAGTCGCCCGTGCCGCCGGTGGAGCCCCAGGACCCGACCCCGGAGGAGCAGGCGCCGCCCGAGAGCAGCCAGGACGACGTGGTAGTCGCCGACCCGCTGCTCGCCGCACTGCTCGTCGCCCTGCAGGTCCTCGGCTGGGTCGTCGTCGGCGTCGTGCTGCTGCTCTCGCCGTTCGTCGCGATCATCGGGGCGAAGCTCCGCCGTCGGGCACTGCGTCGCGGGGCGGACGACCCCGGCGAGAGGGTCAGGGGCGGATGGCGCGAATTCGAAGACACCGTGGTGGATCATGGGTTCGTGCCACCACCATCAGCCACCAGGTCGGAGTTCGCGACGGTCGTCGGGGGCGGGCGCCCGCTCGTGCTCGCCGCAGCAGCCGACCGGGCAGCTTTCGGCCCGGCGCAGACCGAACCGGCCGAGGCCGACCGGGTGTGGCGCACCGTCGACGACCTGCGCCGCACGCTGTCGGAGAGCCTCACCCGGCGCCAGCGCATTCGGGCGATGGTGTCGCTACGATCGCTGGGGCGCGGCGGGCGCGGTACTGAAGCCAGGACGAGGAACATGCAATGAACTGCGAACACTGCGGCGAGGCCATGCCGGCCGACGCCATCTACTGCGGAATGTGCGGCCGTGCCGTCATCGACCCCGACGCGGCTGCCCTCGAGCGGCACCGCGCGTCGTCGTCGCGCATCATCTGCACCCACTGCGGCGCCGTCATCGACGCGGCCGACAGCTTCTGCCCCGACTGCGGGCACGTCGCCCCGACCGTGTCGCGGTTCTTCTCACCGCGCGACACCGGGGCCGTGACGATGCCAGGGGTGGATGCCGCGCCGGGCCGTGACTCCGGGAATGCCCCCGGCAGCGCGGCCAGCTCGGGTACGACCAGCGCCAGCGCCAGCGCCAGCGACCTCGGAGAGACCCGCCTCGCCGCAGACACCGAGACGGGCGACCGTTTTGTGCTGCAGTTCAGCACCGGCGAGAGCGTCGCGGTCACGGGTTTCGGCCTCGTCGGCCGCAACCCCCGGCCGGAGCCCGGCGAGGGCATCCACCAGCTCGTGCGCGTGCTCGACCCCACCCGCTCGGTGTCGAAGACGCACCTCGAATTCGGGCAGGACGACGGCGCCTTCTGGATCACCGACCGGTTCTCCGGCAACGGAACCACGGTGAGCGAGCCCGATGCGAAGCCGTACCGGTGCGAGCCGGGGCGTCGGCACCGCATCGCGCGGGGCACCAGAGTCGACATGGGCGAGCAGTTCTTCGTCATCGGCTGACCCCGCCCGCTGGATAGGGCAGCGGCCCTGCACACCGTTCGGTAGCCCCGCGCGTGCACTGCGCGGGTGACGGGGTGGCCGCGGCATCCACCTCGATGGTGTGCTTGGCCGGTGGTCGTGTCCTTTCCGCAGCCGCCGCCCGACCCGGCGGCAACCCGTCCCTCCCTGCCGCGCCGTCCCGCCGACGCCGCGCCGTACTCGTTCCCGCTCGCGGCGACGCTCGCACCGGTGCTCGGTTCGGTCGCCATCTACGCGATGACCAGGTCGCCGTTCGCCCTCGTGTTCGCGGTGCTGGGCCCGGTCATCGCCCTCGGCAGCCTGGTGGATGCCGCCATCCACCGTCGCCGCGCCGGCCGCCGCGAACGCGCCAGGTTCGACCGCGACCTCGCGGTAAGCCGTCGGCAGCTCGACGAGCTCCACGACGCGGAGCGCCTCGCGCTGCAGCGGGCGGCACCCCCGATCCACCTGGCACTCCGGGCGGGCGGTGACGACGTGACGCTGTGGACGACCACGGCTGGGCGACCGGTGCCCATCAACATCGGCATCGGCGACGTGCACAGCGAACTGGGCGGACCCCAGTCGCCACCAGACCCGACCGACGACACCGAGGTCGCCGCCGCGCTCTCCGATCTGGCGCACGCCATGCCCCGGCTGATCGCCGCCCCGGTGTCGGTCGACGGGCGGCTGGGCATCGCCGTCGCGGGACCGCGGCCGTGGGCGATGGCGGTGGCGCGCGCCGTGGCGGTGCAGCTCGCGCGGGCCGCCCCGCCAGACACGGCGACCATGCGGGTGCCAGGGCACGGGGACTGGCGTTGGATGATGGCGCTGCCGCACCGCCTCGACGACCGGCTCGCGGCCGCCAACGGGGTCGTCGAGTTCGACCTCGGTGGCGGGGCAGGCGGAAGTGCCGGGGCCGGCGACGGTGATTCCGCCGCGCGGCTCGTCGTGGCAGTGGCAGGCTCCGTCGGTGGCGTGCCGCGCAGCTGCCGCATGCTCGTGACCCGCGGCACCGATGGGCGCACCGAGCTGCGCGACCGCGCGACCGGGCAGGCCACCGCGGTGCAGGTCGGCTACGCATCGATGATGGATGCCACGGCGTTCGCCGAACGGTTGGCGGCGGCCGCGGCATCCATCGGCCTGCTCCCGGCGAACAGCGGACTGCCCGACGCGGTCACGCTGGGCGAGCTCGCGAACGCGGCCGACACCGTGCCCGTCCCGTCCGGGCCGCTCGCCGGGCTGCGCTGCGAGCTCGGGATGCGTGCCGGCGCGCCGTGGGCGCTCGACCTGGTCGGCGACGGGCCGCACGCGGTGGTGGGAGGCACGACCGGGAGTGGAAAGAGCGAACTGCTGGTCAGCTGGGTCACCGCGATGGCCAGCAGGCACTCACCCGCGCGCGTGTCGTTCCTGCTGGTCGATTTCAAGGGAGGTGCGGCTTTTACCGCGGTGGGGGCGCTGCCGCATGCGGTCGGCCTGATCACCGACCTCGACCACGCCACCGCCCGCCGGGTGCTGGCGAGCCTGCGCGCGGAGATCCGGTACCGGGAGACCGCGCTCGGCGCCGCGGGGGCGCGCAGCATCGAGGAGCTGCCGGTGGTCGGCGCCGATCGCGCGGGCGAGGATGGCGGTGTCGGTGCGGGTGCAGCCATCACCCGGCTGGTCATCGTCGTCGACGAGTTCGCGGCGATGCTGACCGACCTCCCGGAGCTGCACCCGCTGTTCGCCGACATCGCCGCGCGCGGTCGTTCCCTCGGCATGCACCTCGTGATGGCGACCCAGCGGCCCGGTGATGCCCTGCGCGACGCGATCCTCGCGAACTGCCCGCTGCGCATCGCCCTGCGGCTGGGGAGCGCGGCCGACAGCCTGGCGGTAATCGGGTCGGCGGCGGCCGCCCACCTGCCGCGGCACCCGGTGGGGCGGGCGATCGTCGCGCTTCCGGGAGTCGACCACCACGAGGTGCAGGTCGCCGAGACCCGGGCGGAGCACATCGCGGCGGTGGCAGCCCGGTGGTCGGGGCATCCGCCGCCCCGTCGTCCGTGGTGTGACGAGTTGCCGGCGGTGATCGACATCGCGGATATCCCCGCGGTGACAGGGGGAGCGGGGGGAGCGGCGGCACAGGCGGGGGTGGCCTTCGGGGTGCTCGACCTCCCCGAGCTGCAGCGCCGGGAGGCCGCCGTCTACTCGCCCGCGACGCACGGCAACCTGCTCGTACTCGGCGGGCGCGGTTCGGGTAAGTCGGCGGTGCTGCGGGCGATCGCGGCGGGTGCCGGTGGTGACGCCGGTTCGTTCTGGCTGCCAGGCGATGTCGAGGGCGCGTGGGACACCCTGGTCGACCTTGTGGTGGGTGGGCCAGCCGCTGCGCACCCGGCCGTCTCACCGGGTGCCCCGGTCCCGGGCCCGTCCCGCATCCTGCTCATCGACGACGTCGAATCGCTGGTGTTCCGCTTCGCGCCGGACTACCAGCACGAGCTCGTCGACCTGCTCGCCCGACTGTTGCGCGACGGACCCCGCGCGGGCATCGCCGTGGCCATGACCGCCCAGAACCTCCCGACCGCGCTCTCGCCCGTCGTCGCCCTGTGCGAGTCGCGAATCCTCCTGCGGTTGCCGAGCCGGCAGGACCACGTGCTCGCCGGCGGCAGCTCAGACGGTTTCGACCCGCGCATACCGCCCGGCGGCGGAACCTGGCGAGGGCACCGCGTGCAGGTCGGCTGGGTGCCCGAGGCGACGGGCGACGACGCAGGCGGTCGTCGTGCCCCGGCCACGCGCCCGGCCCCGCCGCCCGCCATCGTTCCGCGGGCGGGAGGAGCGACCGCGTTGGTCACCTCATCGCCGCGCGACGCGCTCGCCGGCATCGCGGCACTCGGCAGCGCTCCCGCTGTCGATGGGGCGCCGACGCCCGACGCCCCGCAGGCATCCACCGTGCCGCAGGTGCGCGCCGTCACCGATCCCGACGCCGCCCGCTGGATCGCCACCCCGGCGGGGGAGCACCACCGCGTGCTGGTCGGAGATCCCGACGAGTGGCAGGGGGCGTGGTCGGCGCTCGCCGCCGTGCGCCGCGCGGTGCCGATGGTGTTCGATGGATGCTCCGCCGCCGAGTTCCGCGCGGTCACCCGGTCGCGGTCCATGCCTCCGCCACTCGCGCAGCGGAACGCCCGCGAGCCGGGTCACCGGGTCTGGGTGCTCGACCCCGCCGGAACCGTCAGCCGGGCGAGCGTGCCGTGGTGACCCGCGCGATGCTGGCGCACCCGTCCGGAGCGCTCCGCCCCGTGACTACGCCAGTACTGCGCCCACCGCGGTGTGCGGCAGCCCGTGCGCGACCGCCACCGGTTCCGAGACGACCTGGCCGGCGTGCACGTTGAGCCCGGCGGCGAGCGGCGCGTTCGCGACCATGGCGGTGCGCCAGCCCGACGCGGCAATCGCGCGCACGTAGGGCATGGTCGCGTTCGTCAGTGCGTAGGTCGACGTGTTCGGCACGGCGCCCGGCATGTTCGCGACACAGTAGAAGAGCGAGCCGTGCACCTCGAAGGTCGGGTCGGCGTGGGTGGTCGGGTGCGAGTCGGCGAAGCATCCACCCTGGTCGACGGCGATGTCGACGAGCACGCTTCCCCGCTTCATGCGCGAGACCAGGTCGTTGCTCACCAACTTGGGTGCGCGGGCACCTGGCACGAGCACCGAGCCGATCACCATGTCGGCGGTGAGCAGCGCCCGCTCGATCTCGTAGCCGTTCGAAGCGATGGTGCGCACGCGTCCGGCATACATCGCGTCGAGTTCACGGAGTCGCTGCAGGTTGGTGTCGAGCACGGTCACGTCGGCGCCCATGCCGACCGCCATCGCGACCGAACTGGTTCCGGCGACGCCGCCGCCGAGCACGACCACGCGGGCGGGATAGGTGCCGGGAACGCCGGAGACCAGCAGGCCGGGCCCGCCGCTCGGCTTGAGCATGGCGTTCGCCCCGACGATGGGCGCGAGCCTGCCCGCCACCTCGCTCATCGGCGCGAGCAGCGGCAGGCTGCGGTCGGGCAGCTGCACCGTCTCGTAGGCGATCGCCGTGACGCCGGAATCGAGCAGCGCGCGCGTCAGCTCGGGTTCCGCCGCGAGGTGCAGGTAGGTGAACAGCACCAGGCCGTCGCGAAAGTGCCGGTACTCGGAGGCGACCGGCTCCTTCACCTTGAGTAGCAGGTCGGCGGCGGCCCAGGTCGCATCGGCACCCTCCGCGATCGACGCCCCGGCCGCGACGTACTCGTCGTCGGTGATCGACGAACCGAGCCCCGCACCGGACTGCACGGTCACCTCGTGCCCGTGGGCGACCAGGTCGTGAACGCCGGCCGGGGTGATGGCCACCCGGTACTCGTTGTTCTTCACTTCGGATGGCACGGCGACTCTCATGCTGCCACCCTAGATGAGTGAGTCCTAATGGTCGTAGGCGATGAGGGAGCGTTTGTTGGGTGCTCCGATGAGCCAGTTGTGCCAGATTCCTGCGGCGAGGGCGAGTAGTCGGCCTGCGATTCGGGAGTAGACGCC
>NZ_JAALGE010000006.1 GCF_011057645.1 Marisediminicola senii
TTCTTTTTTTTTTCTTGGCCACGCCGCCCGCTAGATCTCCCATCTCCCCCCTTGCGGGGGCGGTGGATGTGTTTAAAGGACCGGGACTACCCCGTGTGGGGGGGGGGTCGGGGGCCCGGCCCCCCCCCCCCCCCCCCCGGCGGCTAGAGTTCGCTGATGGCTACCCCTGATTTCGTGCTCTCGCTCCGCACCAAGATCGGCACAGCGCCGCTCTGGCTCAGTGCCGTCACCGCGGTCGTCGTGCGCGGCGACGAGGTGCTGATGGTCAGGCGCGCAGACACCGGGGCGTGGACTCCGGTCACCGGCATCATCGATCCGGGGGAGGAACCGGCCGTCGCCGCGGTGCGCGAAGTGCTGGAGGAGGCCGACATCGTCTCGGCCCCCGAGCGCCTCGCCCGCGTGGGCGTGACCGAGGAGGTCGTGTACCCGAACGGCGACCGCAGCCAGTACCTCGACCTGGTGTTCCGCATGCGCTGGGTGGCGGGAACTCCCGCGCCAGCCGACGGGGAGAACACCGCCGCGCGCTGGTTCGCGCTCGACGACCTGCCCGCCATGTCGCAGGACATGCGGCGACGCATCCAGGCCGCCCTCGACGACGAACCCGGCGCGCAGTTCCGCTACCCGGAGTAGTGGGGCCCCGGCCGCGCTACGCCGTCGCCGCGACCGGCTCCAGGATCACCAGCGGAATCTGCCGTGTGGTGCGCTTCTGGTATCCGGCGTAGTTCGGGTACTTGCCGGTGATGAGCGGCCACATGCGCGACCGCTCGTCGTCGGTGGCCTGGCGGGCGGTCATCGGCTCGGCCGGGCCGCCCTTCACGGACACCTGCACGACGGGCTCGTCGAGCATGTTGAGGTACCAGGCCGGGTGACGGTCGTCGCCGCCGCGCGATGCCACGATCACGTACCGCCCACCCTTGTGCAACGGGGCGGTCAGCATCGTGGGTCGCGCCTCGCCGCTGCGCCTGCCGATCGTGGTGACCTCGAGCACCGGCATCCCCATCGCGTTCCAGCCGAGCCTGCCCCTGGTCGCCGAGATGAGCAGGCGGTGAACGTCGTTCATGAACTTGAGGGCTTGGTTGGAGGGCATGGAGCAATGCTAGGCGCGCCCCGCCGCACGGTTCGGCGCGCATAGACTCGACGTTCGGGTCGGAACGGCTCGCGCTACGCCGATCCGCGAACTACGTCTCGGTCACGACTCTGCCGGGGGACGCCATCGAGATGACCGCACCCGGCCGTGCCCGCAGTGCATCGCCGTGGCTCCTCATCCTGTGCATCGCGCTCATCGGCACGGTGCTGCGCGGCCCCATCGTCGCCGTCGCCCCGGTCATCGAGGCGATCCGCGCCGACTTCGCGCTGACCGCGGGGCAGGCCGGCCTGCTCACCAGCATTCCGGTGCTGTGCTTCGCGCTGGTCACGCCGATCGCGGTCGCCGTGATGAAGAGGATGGGGGCGGATGCCGCCATCACCCTGTGCCTCGCCGGCGTCGTGCTCGGCACGCTCGTGCGCTCCGCCGACGGCATCGCGGCCGCCATCGTCGGCACCGTCATCATCGGCGCGTTCATCACGATCGGCAACGTCGTGGTTCCGGTGGTCATCCGCCGTGACTTCTCGGCGGCCAGGGTCGGCATCGCGACCGGCGTCTACACCGCGGCCCTCAACATCGGATCGACGGTCACCTCGATCGGCACCGCGCCGATCGCCGAGGCGGTCGGCTGGCAGCTCGCGCTCGTGGCGTGGGTGGGATTCGCGGTCGTCGCCCTCGCGGCGTGGTTCTTCGTCGCGGGCTCGCGCGGTGTTCCACGGCTCCGTCGGATTCCGCGCGACATCGGTGGCGCTCCGATGGTGGGTGGGATGGATGCCACGGCCGACGCCGACCCGCTACCCAGGGTGTGGCGCAGCCTCACCGTCGTCATGCTCACGATCGCGTTCTGTGGCCAGGCGTTCTCGTACTACGGCGTCACCGCGTGGCTGCCGACGATCCTGGTCGACCAGAACGGTTTCTCGGTCGCCGAGGCCGGCGCGAGCTCGTCGCTGTTCCAGGTCGGCGCGGTCGCGGGTGCGCTCGGGGTTCCGCTGCTGCTCTCCCGGCTGCGCCCGACCGGAACGTTCCTGGTGCTCGGCGCCCTGTGGGCGAGCGTGCCGATCGGGCTCATCGTCGCCCCCGACCTGTGGGCGCTCTGGTGCACGCTCGGCGGTGTCGCGCAGGGCGGCGGCATCACCGTCATCTTCGTGCTCATCGTGCGCATCGCCGGAAGCGACTCGCACGCCTCCCGCCTGTCGGCCACCGTGCAGGGCGTCGGGTACGCGGTCGCGGCGACCTCGCCCACGGTGCTCGGCTTCGTGCACGACATCAGTGGCAGCTGGACGGCGCCGCTGCTCGTCGTGCTCGTCGCGGTGCTCGCGTTCGTCGGCCTCGGGTTCGGGGCGGCATTCCGGCGGTCGCGCGCGGCGTGAGGCTGCGGTGGACTGCCGCGCCTTCGTGGTCGCGGGCGGTGCGGGTTCGCTGGCTGACTGAACTCGCAGTCGGCGGCGTGTCGATTGCCGTGGCATCCACCCTGCCGCAGAGTGGTCTGCATGTCGTGCATCCGTTTCTCCACGCCCGCCCAACGCACCCAGATCGCCGCCATGTCGCCGGCCATGCTCACCCAGGAGCAGGCCGACACGCTGCACCCCGCACCCGACTTCGGGCCGTCGAAGCAGGCGAGGCTGCGCGCGCTCGCGGGTGACCGGAGCGCGAAGATCCGCGAGGCGGCCGCGCTCAACCTGCACCTGCCGGCCGACCTGCAGCTGACGCTGGCGCGGGACGCCGATGCGGGCGTTCGCGGGTGCGTAGCGCGCAACGCCGAGACCGGGGCCGACATCCTCGGGATGCTGGCTGCCGACGAGTCCGACGTCGTTCGCGGGTTCGTCGCGCTGAACCCCCGCACCCCGGGTGACGCGATGCGGCTGCTCGCCGACGACGCCTCCGAGGTCATCCGCGGCCTCGTCTCGTGGAAGGCCGAGTCCGCGACGGTCTGAGCTGCTGACGGGGGCTGCCGCTTCCCGCTGCCGCACCGGTGACTTTCACTATTCAGGAAGATGCGTGGCCGGTGTGGATGAGGCCGATGGATGCGACGCGCGGAACGTCGCATCCACCCGGTTTCTCACCTCAACCGACCGATTTCAGCCTTCGGTTCCTGAATGCTGAAGCATTCGGCACGCCAGCTCCTGAATTCTGAAGCTTTACCGCCGCGGCTTCCTGAATAGTGAAAGCTATGTTCGGCCCGCGGGGGTCGGCTCTTCCGAGCCGCGGGCCCCGGGACCGGCATCGACCGAGGTCGAGGCGAGCGGCGACACGAGCGGCGCGCTGACGCCGGTGCTGGCGCCCGACGCGGCCGCGGTCGGCGGCGTGACCCCGCCCCTGCGGCGCTTGCGCGGGCTGGCCGAGCGGCCGTACACGAGGTACATCGCGAGGCCCATGATGATCATGAGCAGCACGGTGTAGACGAAGGTGATCGACATCGAGTCGAGGTTGTTCTCGCCCTCTGTGCTGGCCTTGATTGCGATACCGAGCGGTTCGTACAGCGGCTGGTAGAGGAACACCGCGGCGTCGTAGTCGTCGAGCAGGCTGTTGAAGTTCAGCGCGGTGATGGCCGCCGCCGTCGGGAGGACGAGCGGAAACAGCACCTTACGGAAGGTGAACAGCGACTTCGCGCCGAGGATGCGCGCGGCATCCTCCAGCGAATCGGGAATCGACGCGAAGCCCGCCTTGAGCAGTCGCAGCGTGAACGGGATCTTCACGATGATGTACGCGACGAGCAGCAGCAGGGTGGTGCCGGTGAGCACCTGCCCGCCGATCAGCGGGTTCGGCTGGTCGAAGGTCATCACGAGCGCCAGGGCGATCAGGATGGTGGGCAGGATCCACGGAATGTGCAGCAGGTATTCCAGCAGCGACGTCAGCGGGTTCGGGTACTTCTGAAAGATCCGGGCCACGAACAGCAGCCCGCCCACCACGATCACCGACGCCAGTGCGCTGTAGACCAGGCTCACGATGAATGGGCGCATCACCGACGCGGATCCGAACACGGTCGCGTAGTTCGAGAGCGTGAAATCCGCCCAGGTGATCGTTCCGGTGAGGATTGCGGTGGAGTCCAGGAACGAGAACAGCACGATCAGCAGCACCGGCAGCACATAGACCACGAACAGCACCCAGGCGGCGATGGTGACGATGACCTTAGCGATCGGGTTGCGGATCTTCTGCTTGGTCAGGGGGGTCGCGACCTTGGCCACGGAGAAGTACACGCCCGACTTCTCGACCCGGTTCATGATCGCGAGGAGGATGATCGTCGCGAGGCCCAGGATGATCGCGAGCAGCGCCGCGATGTCCCGCGAACTGGTGGTCCGGGAGAACGTGAGGATCATTGGCGCGATGGTCTGGAAGTCGGTGCCTCCGAGCACCAGCGGCGCCGTCAGGGCGCCGAGGCCGATCAGGAAGGTCAGCACCGTGACCGCGAAGATCATGGGCCGGAGCGCCGGGAGCACGATGCGCCACAGGATCGTCCAGGTCGATGCGCCCATGTTCTTGGCCGCCTCGATGGTCTGGTAATCGATCTTGGCGATCGCCGAACCGAGGAACAGCATGTGGTTCGTGGTGGTGGCGAGCGTCATCACGACGACGACCGCGAAGTAGCCCGAGAACCAGTTGGGGTCGACCTCGGGAAACACGTTGCGCACCGCGTTGGTGACGAAGCCGTAGCGTCCGTAGATGAAGTTGTAGCCCGCGGCGAGCACGATGCCGCCGTAGATGAGCGTCGTGGCATACCCGAGCCAGAGCACCCGGGAGCCGCGCAGGTCGAAGTACTTCGTCACGAGCACGATGAAGATGCCCACGACGTTGACGGTGACCGCGAGGGTGCCGGCGAGCAAGAAGCTGTGCCACAGGCTGTTCATCGCCCGATCGGAGCTGAACAGACGCTGCACGGCGCTGCCCGAGAACTGGCCGTCGGGAAAGAAGGTGCTGACCAGCAGGTTCGCGTTCGGGAACACCAGAAAAGTTACGGTGAACCAGATCAGCACGATGCTGGTGACGATGATCAGCGGGGACCGCAGCATCGGTCGGAGGGATGCTCTGCGCATGGTGGGCCTCAGTACTGGAGGATCGACGCGGGGTCGATGTAGAGCTCGGCGGCGGAACCCTCGACCAGCGGGGATCCGCCATTCTCGGTGACCATGGCGCGCAGCTTGCTGCCGTGGCTGTCGATCACGTAGGTGCTGTATGCCCCGTGGTACGAACGCTTCTCCACGATGCCATCGAGGTGGATGTAGCCTTCCGACGCCGCGGGACGCCGCAGCAACACCTTCTCGAGACGCACGTACGCGGGTCCGTCGGGGTCGAGCGTGCTTCCCCCGCCGGACGAGAGACGGCGCAGCGTGTCATCCGACAACGTGTTGATCGCCCCGATGAAGGTGCACACGAACGGGGTGGCCGAGCGGTCGTAGATGTCGGCCGGGGTGCCGACCTGCTCGACGACGCCCTTGTTGAAGACCGCGATGCGGTCGCTCATGGTGAGCGCCTCCTCCTGGTCGTGCGTCACGTAGACCGTCGTGATACCGAGGTCGCTCTGCAGGTTCTTGAGCTGTTCCCTCAACTGCACGCGAAGTTTCGCGTCGAGGTTCGAGAGCGGCTCGTCGAGCAGCAGGATGCGGGGCTTCAGCACGAGGGCGCGCGCGATGGCGACCCGCTGCTGCTGCCCGCCCGAGAGCTCGGAGACGTTCTTCTCCAGCTGGTCGGCGGTGAGCTCGACCTGGTCGGCGATCTCGGCGACGAGGCGCTTCGTCTCGTCTTTCTTGGTCTTCTTGACCGCGAGGCCGAACGCGATGTTCTCGCCGACGCTCATGCTCGGAAAGAGGGCGTAGTTCTGGAACACCATTCCCACCCGGCGCTTCTCGCTGGGGAGGTTCGTCGCGGGCTTGCCATCGATGTAGATCTCCCCGCGCGACGGTTCGATGAACCCGGCGAGGGTGCGCAGTGCGGTGGTCTTGCCGCATCCGGACGGACCGAGGAGGGTGAAGAACTCCCCCTCCTCGATCGTCAGGTTGAGGTCGGGAATGGCGACGTGGTCGCCGAACGTGACCTCGATGTTGTCGTAGCTGATCATGCGTTCGAGTTACGGCAGGTACTCGAGCTCGGTCTTCTCGACCCAGCCGGCGATGTTCTCGCGCACGAACCCGTAGTCGATGTCCTGCTTCGGGAGGGAGTCGATCAGCTCGACGACCTCGGCAGGCGCCTCGGCGCGGGCGGTCTCGTTGACCGGGTATGCGGAGAACTCCTGCGCGAATGCGCCCTGCACCTCGGCACTGCCGAACCAGTCGATGAATTCCTGCGCGCCGGTCTCGTTGCCGGTGCCGGCAATCATGGCGATCTGCTCGGTGACGTAGGGCACTCCCTCGTCGGGCGAGATGACGCCGGTGACGGTTCCGTATTCCTCGTCGCGGCTGGCGATGCCGCTGCTGGGGATCACGCCGTAGTCGACCTCGTCGCGCGAGAAGCGGGCGTAGAGGTCGGTTCCCTCGATGGCGGGGGAGCCGTTGGCGTAGTACTCCTCGACGGCTTCCCAGCCGTCGTCGTCGACGCCGAGGTCGCCGTCTTCGTCGAGGTTCTCCGAGAGGAGGCCGGCGAGCACGAGCTGCGGGGTTGCCTGGCCGAGGGCGGTGTTGACCTCGTAGCGCCCCTGGTACTGGTCGTCTTCCCAGAGGTCGCTGAGCTCGTCCGGCGCGTCGGACTCCGACACCTTGTTCGTGTCGTACACGGTGACGATAGCCTGCTCGACGATCGGCCAGAACGCACCGTCATCGGGGTCACCCGATGCGGTGTCGACTTCGGCGGCCCACTCGGGCTCGTACGCGGTGATGGCCTCTTCGGCCTTGAGGGTCTCGAAGAACATGTTGTTGAGGCCGAACACGACGTCGCCGACCGGGTTGTTCTTCTCGGCGACGATGCGGTTCGCGAGGTCAGCGCCGCCTAGGCCGACGATCTCGATCGTCATGCCGGCTTCGGCCGCCTGCGCGGTGACCCACTCGCCGCGGCCGTCGGAGTTCGAGTTCGTGTAGACGATCAGGGTGTCGGACGACCCGCCGCCCGCTTCGCCCTCAGTGCTCTCCTTGGCGCCGCTGCACGACGTCAGGGCGAGAGATCCGATCACGACGGCGGCGATGGACGCCGACCTCACAGTGTTCCTGTTCAACTTCAGTTCCCTCCATTGGCAACCCGGCACCCCGCGGGGGCGTGTGTTGCCGAGTTTACGTAACTTTTCGAGTGCAAAGAACACACGGTAGGGCGGGCGGGTGCCGGGCGACGAACCGACGCGGCCGTGTTCACCGAATGTTCGCGGTGTGGCCGTCGGGCTGGCGCGCTGGGCGGGGGAGAAGGGAGACGGTGCTGGCGCGGGGTCAGGCCGTGGTCACCAGGGGAGCGGCGGGATCGGCCGCCCACTCGTTGAGCGAACCGTCATAGAGCACCACGTCGTCGTGCCCGATCAGCGCCAGTGCGAGGGCGGTCCCGGCGGCCGTGATGCCGCCTGCGCAATAGGCGACGACGGTCGACGCGGGGGCGAGTGCGGGCGCCAGCACCCGGCGGATGGCGGGCGGCTCGAGAAACGTGGTCGTCGCCGGGTCGACGAGGCTGCTGATCGGCACGTTGATGCTGCCGGGAATGTGCCCGCGCCGGCGGCGCCGCACGGTGACCTCGCCGCTGAACTCGCGCCGCGGCAGGCTGCACACGAGCACGGCGGGGCGCTCTCCCCGCACGACCGTCTCGACGAAGCCCTTATCGGCCCACACGTGCTCGCGGGGCTGCGCGACGAACGTGGCCTCCCGCGGCTGCCGGTACCCCGTCTCGATGGGGCGCTCCTCCGAGTGCCAGCGAGTGAACCCGCCGTCGAGCACGGCGACGTTGTCGAATCCGTTCGCGCGGAACAACCACCACAGGCGGGCCGCCCACTGGCCGAGCGACGAGTCGTAGACGATGACGGTCGAATCGTTGTCGATGCCCAGGGTGGATGCCGCTGCCTCGAACTGACCGGCAGTCGGCCGGGCGAACCCGAACGGTGCTGCGGGGTCGGAGAATGCCTCCAGCAGGTCGGCGAAGTGCGCGCCGGGTACGTGGCCATCGACGAGGAACGCGTCGTCCCCGGTTATCCAGGCGGGCTCGCCATCGAATCCGGTGATCTCGAGCACCGTGGCATCCAGCACGACGATATCGTCGGCGCCGAGATGGTCGGCAAGCCACTGGGTCGAGACCAACGGGCGTACGAAACGCGCGGGGGATGAACCGGACATGCTCGCACGCTATGTCATGGCGTGCCCGGAGTCACGGGTCGGGCAACAGTCCGTCACAAACTCGCAGCGGCGGGTGCGGGCGGGCGGGCAGATCGACCTGTCACGATGCGGTCACGCTATCGACACCCCCCATACGCTCCAATACTGTGATTGCACGGATCACGACCCCCGTTCGGGGGCAGGCGAGGGGGAGTCCATGTCATCGCTCATTGTCGGAGTGGACCGGAGTTCGTCGAGCAGGCGGGCCGTGGCATTCGCCGCCCGGTTGGCGGCGGAATCGGGAGCGACCCTCGTGGTCGTGCACGTCATCCCGTGGTCGCCGTACTCCTTCACCACTCCGGCCGAGAACGAGCACCGATCGGCCAGCAAGGCCAGCGAGGTCGCGGCGGCCCAGCAGCAGATCATCGATCCGGCAGTCGCCGTGACCGATGAGTACTCCGTCACTCCGACGACGAGCGTCATCCACGGATCGCCCGCCGAGAAGCTCTGTTCCCTCGCTGCGGGGCTCGAGAACGCCCACATCGTCGTCGGTCGAACGGGTGACAGCAAGCTGAAGCAAGTGCTGTTCGGCAGCACACCATCCAAGCTCATCCAGATCGCAACGACGCCCGTGACGGTTATCCCATGACTCTTCTCTCCCTGCCCGCCGTCGTCGCCGCCTCGGGCGGGATCGACGAGACCATCAACGACGCGATCGCCCCCGTCGCGACGTTCATCAGCGGCATCATCTTCTACTCGGTCACGTTCGGGGAGCCGGACACCGCCTCGTACGTCGAGATTCCGGTGATCGTGGTGTGGCTCATCGTCGCCGCGACGTTCTTCACCGTGTACCTCGGGTTCCAGAACGTGCGCGGGTTCAAGCACGCCATCGACCTGGTGCGCGGAAAGTACTCCGACCCCCAGGACGCCGGCGAGGTGTCGCACTTCCAGGCACTCACCACCGCGGTCTCCGGAACGGTGGGGCTGGGCAACATCGCCGGTGTCGCCGTCGCCGTCTCGCTCGGCGGGCCCGGGGCGACGTTCTGGATGATCCTCGCCGGGTTGCTCGGCATGAGCACGAAAATGGCGGAGTGCACCCTCGGGGTGAAGTACCGCAGGGAGCGGCCCGACGGCTCGGTCTCCGGCGGTCCGATGTACTACCTGCGTGATGGCATGGCCGAGATCGGGCACAAGAAGCTCGGCAAGGTTCTCGCCATCTTCTTCGCCATCTGCTGCATCGGGGGATCGCTCGGCGGCGGCAATATGTTCCAGGCCAACCAGGCGACGGCCCAGATCGTGAACATCACGGGCGGTGAAGACGGTCCGCTCGCACCGTGGCGCTTCGTCATCGGCCTGGTCTTCGCGATCGCCGTCGGGGCCGTGATCATCGGTGGCGTCAAGTCCATCGCCAAGACCACCGAGAAGATCGTGCCGTTCATGGCCGTCCTCTACGTCGCGGGATGCCTCGCCGTCATCTTCACCAACTTCACCGCGGTACCCGACGCCATCGGCCAGATCTTCGTGGGCGCGTTCAACCCGGAGGGTGTCGCCGGGGGAATCGTCGGCGTCATCATCCAGGGCTTCCGCCGGGCCGCCTTCTCCAACGAGGCGGGCGTCGGCTCGTCGGCCATCGCGCACTCCGCGGTCAAGACCAAGGAGCCGGCGACGGAAGGCTTCGTGTCCCTGCTCGAGCCGTTCATCGACACGGTGGTGATCTGCACCATGACGTCGCTCGCCATCGTCATCACGGGCACCTGGGCCGACACCGACAGCGCCCCGGGTGTCGAGACCACGTCGGCAGCGTTCGAGACCGTGGCGCCGTGGTTCCCGGTGCTACTCGGGGTCGCGGTTGTTCTGTTCGCATTCTCGACCATGATCTCGTGGTCGTACTACGGCATGAAGGCCACCGGGTACCTGTTCAACGACAGCGCCAAGGCGGAGTTCGTGTTCAAGATCGTGTTCTGCGTCTTCACCGTGTTCGGTGCCTCCCTCACCCTCGGGCCGGTCATCGACTTCTCCGACTCGATGATCTTCGCCATGTCTCTCGCCAACATCACCGGCCTGTACTTCCTGGCCAGGGTGATCAAGAAGGAGATCTTCCAGTACCGCGCGAAGGTCAAGTCGGGCGAGTTCGCCGTCGTCGAGAAGTAGGGCTGGCGCACAGCGCCGATGACACATGAATGACGCCCCGTCGGCTTCGACGGGGCGTCATTCGTGCAGCGGTGGCGGATCAGTCGCGGCGCTTGCCTGCGGCCTTGTCCTTCTTCTCGGTGCGCTTTTCCTTCAGCGTCTTGGTCGCGGCCGTCTTGCTCGTGGACTTCTTGGGCGATTTGTCGGCCATGGTGGCTCCTTCGTCGATCGGGTACAGCAGTGCAGCCGAGCGTACGCGTGTGGGGTGCGACGCGCCCACTGTTCGACAGTTCGGACCAGGATCAGCGCATCAGGTCGTAGCGGGCCAGGGCGTCGGCGTCGCGCGCGTACGTCGCGGCGCTGCGCGCGGTGTCGAGGGCGAGCAGCGGGTCGGCCTCCGCTTCGGCGATCGCCAGCAGGCGTTCCGCCTCGGCCAGCCGGGTGCGGGCATCGGCCCCGGTGCTGCCGCGACTGCCGCCGATGTACGCCGTCGTCGTCGCGATCTGGCTGCGCGCAGAGAGCAGCGCGCCCTGCAGCGCCTCGGTGGCGTGCTCGAGTCGCTGCCGCTGGTTGCGGGCGCCGGCCAGTGCGGCATCGAGCGCCGTCGTCGCCGCGTCGATGCGGCCCATCGCGGCGTCCGGGTCCGACGCTGATTCGGCGGCGACCGCTCTTTCGACGGCAGTGATCGCCGTGCCCACCGCGGCCCCGGTGGCAGGGTCGGGTGGGGAGTCGCGCACGATCCTCGCGTCGCGGGCCATCGTGCGCGCAGCCTCGATCACCGTCGAGAGGCGAGTGGATGATGCGGCATCCATCGCCACTGCATGGCCGGCGACGTCGTCGAGCAGCTGGTGCGCGCGCCGGGTAGCGCGTTCGGCCGCGCGCACCGGTGTCGCTACCGCACCGGTGCCCCCGGAGGCGAGCAGCGCGTCCGCCTCGGCGATGCGGCGTGCGGCGTCGTCGAGCAGCCGGCGCACCTCGTTCGGCGTTCCGGCCACCGGTGCGATCGCCGCGCGGGCGAAACGACCAGCCAGCGCCGCCACGGTGTCCACTGCGCCGGGCAGTCGGGCCTCGGCCGCCGCGAGGCGCTCCCGCACCGCCGCGAGGTCGTCGCGCGCCGATCGCTCCTGGCCGCGCATCTCGTCGAGCCGCGCCAGCTCCTCCGCCAGGCGACGGCTCGCCGCCGAGCACCGCGACAGGATGGTCGCGGTCCACTCCCTGGTCTGCGCCCCGGTGTTGGGGATGCTGTCGTCGAGTCGCTGCTTGAGGGCGAAGGCGCCTGTGAGCGACTGGCGGGCGTCGGCCAGCGCAGAGGCGAGCCCCGCGGCCGCGGCCTCGCCGAACTGGGCGGTGGCGTAGCCGAGCTCCTCGGTGGCCCTGGCGACCTCGTCGTCGAGGTGCACCAGTGCGATGTTGGCGCGCATGCCCGCGTCGTCGGCGAGCCCGGCGGGGGAGCCCGACGGCCCAGCGACGGTTCGTGGTGACACCCGGCCCGCACGGGCACCTCCGGCCCGGGCGATACCGCGCCCGCGACCACGTCGCGCAATGAGGGTGAAGCCAGCCGCGATGGCACCGGCGACGACCACGCCGAGCGTGATGGCGCCGATCGCGATGCCCTCGAGTGCGTCTCCAGCCATACCGGTCGCGAGCCCCGCGCCGCCGAAATAGGCCATGGCGATGAGCGTCTCTGGCGAATGCATGCGGCCATCGTACGAGGCGGCAGTCGACGAAACTCCCTGTGGCGTACGGCCAGATGGTGCGCTGCGGCTTAAGGTGTCCCTGTGTGGCGTGCTGACAACAAAGACGACGCGGACGGTTACCTGTCCGACCTCGACATCGACCCTACCCATCGTGACCCGACCCATGCGGAGCGTCAAGTGACCGCCCCTCACTCCCTGGGCATCGGCGATTCCGGCCACCGCGATGGCAACGTCGCCGAACCGGTGTGGGGCATGTGGCGCCACGAACTGTCCCAGGTCGGCGGCCGCTCGCCGCTGCTGCACTTCGTCGACAGCCCGCGTACCCGCATCGAACTGAGCAGCACCCACCCCGGCGGCCTCGCCCGCTTCATCACCGGCAAGTCGACGCTGCTGTCGAGCCTGATCCGCGACGACCTCGCCCTGCGCGCCGCCTCCGTCGCGGCCGCCGAGATTACGACGAAGGGCATCGAGCTCGCCACCACCCGCGGCATCGACTCGGTGAGCCTCGGCATCGGGCTCGCCAGCTGGCAGCAGGAATCGGTGCAGTACGCGGCACCGATCCTGCTGCGTCCCCTCGCCATCCGCCGTTACGGGCGCGACTTCGAGCTGCGCCTGCTGGGCACGGCACGCCTCAACCCCGAACTCGCGACCGCCCTGCGCGAGCAGTTCTCGATCGAATTGGATGCCGCGGCCTTCGCGGCCCTCGCCGAATCCGACGGTTCGTTCAAGCCCAACCCCGTCATCGACCGCCTGCGCGGACTCACCTCGCACCTCGAGTGGTTCAACGTGCAGCCGCGCCTCGTCGCCTCCACCTTCGCCGACGTATCGGCCCGCCTGCTCGCCGACGCCGAGAACCTCGACCACCCCATCCTCGACGCCCTCGCCGGCAACGCGAACGCCCGCTACGCGGTCGAGGAGGCGTGGGCGCCCGTCAAGCCCCAGCACCAGGACCTCCGTTCGCCGGAGACCGACATCCTGCTGCTCGATGCCGACTCTGAGCAGGAGAACGTCGTCGCGCAGATCGCCGCTGGCAACTCGGTCGTGGTCACCACCCTCCCCGGCACCGGGGGAACCCAGACCATCATCAACGCCGTCGGCAGTCTGGTCGCGCAGAACAAGCGCGTGCTCGTGGTCGGGCCGCGCCGCTCGAGCCTCGCCAGCATCTCCTCCCGCCTCGAGGCCATCGGACTCACCGGGTTCGCGGTCTCGCCCTCCACCCTGCGCCGCGACCTGATCCGCTCCATCTCCCGCAACGAGAAGGCGCGCCAGCCCCAGGTGGGCGAGGTCGACGACGCGCTGGTGCGCCTGCGCAAGGTGCTGCTCGACTACCGGGTCGCGATGGCGAAGAAAGACCCCGCCCTCACCGCCTCGGTGCTCGACTGCCTCGGCGAGCTCTCCCGCCTCGCGCTGATGCCCGACGCCCCGTCGACCACGGTGCGCCTGAGCCGACGCTCGGTCGAGGCGCTCGCGAACGAACGCGACCGGGCGGCAGACGCCATGGTGCAGGCCGCGCGACTCGGTGAATTCAAGTACGGCCCAGGCGACTCGCCCTGGTACGGCGCCACCTTCATCACCAGCGAAGAGGCGGGCAACGCCCACCGGCTCGCCCAGCGGCTCAGCGAGACCGAACTGCCCCAGCTGCTCGAGCGCGCGAACGAGGTCGTCGGTGCGACCCAGATGCGCCCCTTCGACAACGTCTCGCAGCTCGGCGTCTACCTCAAGCTGCTCGTCGACATTCGCGACACCCTCGACAAGTTCCTCCCCGTCGTGTTCGACCGGTCGCTGAGCGAACTGGTCTCCGCCACCGCATCGCGCCGGGATTCCCCCGAGATGTCCGGCGCGAACCGCCGGCGCCTCAAGAAGCTCGCCCGCGAATACGTGCGCCCCGGCGTGCACATCAGCGACATGCACGACAACCTCAAGCGCATCCAGACGCAGCGCCTGATGTGGCAGCGCTACGTCGCCGTCGGCACCCCGCCCGAGATCCCGGTCGGTATCGCCGACCTGCAGGTCACTTACCAGCACGTGGCGCAGGACCTGGCATCGCTCGACCGGCCGCTCAACACGTCGCGGCCGGAGGACGAGCTCGTCAACCTGCCCATCGACGTGCTGCGCGAGCGCCTCGCCGAGCTGTCGGAAGAGTCCGACGTGCTGCACAACCTCAAGGAGCGCACCGAGATCCGGCAGATGCTCCACGCCCTCGAACTCGACCCGCTGATCGCCGACCTGGCGTCGCGCCACGTGCCGGTCGACCTCGTCGCCCCCGAGCTCGAGCTCGCGTGGTGGCAATCCGCCCTCGAGTCGCTGCTCGCCGCCGACCGTGCCCTGCTCAACGCCAACACCTCCGTGCTCGACCGCCTCGAAGCGGACTTCCGCCTCGTCGACGAAGCGCACGCCGCCGCGAGCGCCGCGATCCTCGGGTGGCAGCTCGCCGAGAACTGGAGCATCGGGCTCATCGACTGGCCGGGGGAGGCCGCGGCCCTCAAGGATGCGCTGCGCCGCCGCTCCATCACCGCCGACATCCTCCAGGTGCAGGCCCCCCACCTCTCCCGCGCGGTCGCGCCGGTCTGGCTCGCCTCGCCGTACGAGGTCGACGCGATCACCGACGCGATGCCGTTCGACACGGTGATCATCGTCGACGCCGGCGCCATCACCCTCGCCGAGGGCATCGGCGCCATCCGCCGCGCGAAGCAGACGGTCGCGTTCGGCGACCCGGTCACCCAGACCCCGGCCGCGTTCTCGGTGGCGGTCGCCGACGACTTCGACCGCCCGCCGCAGCCCGGCGAGGACGACCTCCAGCAGCTGCACTCCGACTCGGCCCTCGCCACCCTCGGCACGCTGCTGCCCACCCTCTCGCTCACCCGCAGTTACCGGGCGGGGGGAGAAGACCTCGCCGAGCTCGTCAACCGCCGGTTCTACTCCGGCCGCATCCAGTCGCTCCCGTGGGCGGGGAGCTTTCTCGGGCACCCGAGCCTCCGCCTCGACTTCGTGCCGGACGGCCACGGCATGCCGGACACGGATTCAGGTGCGGTCGAGAGTGTCGATGCCGAGGTGGCCCGCGTCGTCGAGCTGGTCATCGAGCACGCAGCATCCAGGCCCAGCGAATCGCTCATGGTCATCACCGCCAGCGCCAAGCATGCGGTGCGCGTCTACCAGGCCGTGCTCACGGCGGTCGCGCAGCGCACCGAGCTGAACGACTTCATCCTCGGCGACCGCCCGGAGGCGTTCACCGTGATGACGATCGACCAGGCCGTCGCCGAGAGCCGCGACCGGGTGATCTTCTCGATCGGCTACGGCCGCACCCCGCACGGGCGCGTGCTGTCGGACTTCGGTCCGCTCGGCCAGCCAGGAGGCGAGCGCCTGCTCGCGGTCGCGATGACCAGGGCGCGCCGCTCGATGGCCATCGTCACGTGCTTCACGTCGGACGACATCGACGACTCGCGCATGAACCACGGCGCCATCGCGCTCGCCGACATCCTCGCGGATGCCGCGTCCAACGCGATTACGGAACCCACCTCCGCCGACCACGACCCGATGCTCGTCGACCTCGCGCGCCGGCTGCGGTCGCGGGGCCTCCGGGTCGCCCTCGGGCACCGCGGCAAGCTCGGCCTCGTCGCCGCGAACGGCGGGATGTGCCTCACCATCGAGACCGATTCCAGCATCACCCGGTCGCCGATGCCGAGCCTGCGCGAATCGCTGCGGTTGCGACCGGAGATGCTGCGCCGGCTCGGGTGGCACTACCTGCGCGTCCACGCGTTCGAACTCTTCAAGGATCCGGATGCCGTCGCCGACCGCATCGCGACCATGCTCGGCGTCACCTCCAGCCCCGATACGCAGCCCATTGCCATCGTCGGCGCCCGCTGACGAGCCGGCCGCGGCTAGCGGCAGCGCACCGTCGTCCGACGGCGCTTCCGGCACTCCGCCCGGCGTTCGTCGGCGACGCCGGGTGACCACCGAGGCTGTGCCCGGCTCAGATCCGACCCCCGAGCCCGAACCGACGCGGCACACCGACGACGAGAACGACGACCGCCTGCGGGCCGACAAGCCGCCGCACTGGGGGTAGGGTCGGCCGCAGCCGTGGCGCCGGGTCAGCTGCGCGCCAGCGCCGTCCGCTGCGCCGTCGCGACCACGGCCATCGCGGGCTTGGCGTCCCGGGCGAAGCGCGGAAAGTTGAGAAACCCGTGCGGCATCGCCGGGTAGTCGACCAGCTCTGCGCTACCGCCGGCCGCGCGCAGCGCCGCGGCGTACTCCACGCCGTCGTCGTGCAGCGGATCGTGCCCGGCGACCACGACGTGGGCGGGCGGCAGCCCCGCGAGCGACTCGGCGAGCAGCGGTGACACCCGCCAGTCGTGCGGGTCGCCGGCATACAGCTCGGCGAACCGCTCCATGTCGGCGCCGCTGAGGATGAATGCGTTCGCATTCTCGCGCCGCGACGCGGAGTCGAACGCCCCCGTCACCGGATACAGCAGCGCCTGGTGCCGGATCACCGGTCCGCCCCGGTCGCGCGCGGTGATGGCGGCAACGGCCGCGAGATTGGCGCCGGCGCTCTCGCCCATGATCCCGAGCCTCGTCGCATCCGCCCCCAGCTCCGCCGCGTGCTCGGCCGCCCAGCACAGGCCCGCGTAGCTGTCGTCGACGCCGGCGGGGAATGGATGCTGCGGCGCGAGTCGATAGCCCACCGACACGACGACGGCGCCGACGGCCTCCGCCACGATGCCGCACATCCAGTCGCCGCCGCGCAGGTCGCCATAGACGAATCCGCCGCCGTGCAGGTAGACGACGAGCGGGCGATCGGTCGCGTCTCCCCGTGGCGTGTAGACGCGCACCGGGATGTCGCCGGCCCGCCGGTCCGTCACGGTGACCGATCGCGGGCGCCTGCCCATCAGGATGGATGCCGCGAGCTCCGGCACGGCCGCCCCGCTTCCCGACCCATTGCTGCGGGCGATCTGCTCGGGGGTGGCGGCGGCGGTGGACGAGCCGGGCAGGCGGCGCAGAACGGTGCCGAGGCGCCGCATTCCGGGAGCGAGTGGGTGCATGGGCCGACTCTACGTCGCGGCAATCGCCGTGTGCTGCGTGCGGGCCACCCAGTGGGCTGCAATTTCTGAATGCAGGTACGCCCCGCGGCGCCGCGCTACTTGGTCTGCAGCGTGTGGTCGCCCTCGGGCGACGGCCGGCCCGCGAGCAGGTCGCGGATCTGGATGAGCAGCTCGGTCTCGGTCGGCGGAACGTTCGCGGGCGTCGCCGTCTCCTCGTCCTTCTGTCGCAGGAACGACGCGGTGCTGAGCCGGTTGATCGGCACCACGAGCACGAAGTAGACCACCGCGGCCACGACGACGAATTGGATGATCGCCGCGAGCACGGCCCCGAACGCGAGCTCCGCGGTATCGCCGCTGACCGTCGGGATCGACACGATCAGTGCGTCATCGAGAGACGACGCGTTGAACAGCGCGCCGATCAGCGGGTTGAAGATGTTCGTCACGAGCGAGTTGACGATCGCCGTGAATGCGGCGCCGATGACCACGGCGACGGCCAGGTCGATCACGTTGCCGCGCAGGATGAAGCTCTTGAAGCCAGAGAGCATGGGGTTCCTCAGCTACTCGAGGCGGAACTGTTGCTGTTGCTGCTGCTTGATGCGGTGCTGGTGGATGCCGGAGCCGGCGTCGACCCCGATGACTCCGACTTCGCCGCACCAGACGAGCCGGAGCCCGACGAATCGGACGATGACGACGAATCCGACGACGACGAGCCCGACGCACCCGATGACGATGACCCCGACGACTTCTTCGCCTTCGCGTCGGCCGCGCGCGAGTCGTTGCGGTAGAAGCCGGAGCCGGTGAAGCTCACGCCGACGGCGCTGAATACCTTGCGCAGTCGCCCGTCGCAGGTCGGGCACACGGTGAGCGAGTCATCGGTGAATGCCTGCTGGATGTCGAAGGCGGTCGAACACTGCGTGCAGCGATAAGAGTAAGTGGGCACTGCATCCTCGATAGGGCTCAGAAGGTGACGATCGCGCTGGGTGTCACAACACCGTCGACGCGCTTGTCGTGCACTTCACTGGGCACGGAATCGAGCAACTCGTTGTCAAAGATCACAGCATAGACCGGCGGGCACCGTTCCATCGATCCGAGGGTGCGGTCGAAGTACCCCATGCCCCAGCCCATGCGCATGCCCGTGCGGTCGACGGCCGACGCGGGAACAAGGATGAGGTCGACGTCGTTGATGGCGATCGGCCCGAGCAGCTCGCCGACCGGCTCCGGCATGCCGTGCGCGCCCTCCTGCTCGTGCAGGCCGTCGGTGACCGCCCAGTCGAGCAGCCCGTCGTCACGCGACACCGGCATCAGTACGGTGACCCCGGCGGCGATCGCCCAGTCGATGAACGGGCGGATGTTCGGCTCGTCGGTGGACGGGAGGTACGCGGCGACCGATTTCGCGCCGACCCCGGTGGCGAGGGAACGCAGGTGGTCGGTGATGGCCAGGGTCGCGGCATCCTGGTCCCTGGCCGTTCGTTGGCGGCGGAGTTCCCTCAGCTCGACGCGGAGGGCTCGCTTGCGGTGACGCGGGTCGGCCGGCATGCGGCAATTATAGGTCGGGGGTACGGCGCGGCCGCGTATGCGACGAGGCAACCGGTCGCATAGTACGGTGGCCGAATGGCTTTCACACTCACCAAGGCAGTGATCCCCGCGGCGGGCCTTGGCACTCGTTTTCTTCCCGCAACCAAGGCGATGCCGAAGGAAATGCTTCCTGTCGTCGACAAGCCGGCGATCCAGTACGTCGTCGAGGAGGCGGTCGCCGCCGGCCTGACCGACGTGCTGATGATCACGGGGCGCAACAAGAACGCGCTCGAGAACCACTTCGACCGGGTGGGCGAGCTGGAGGCGACCCTCCTCAAGAAGGGCGACACCGACCGCCTGCAGAAGGTGAATTACTCCACCGAACTCGCCGACATGCACTACGTGCGCCAGGGGGACCCCAAGGGCCTCGGGCACGCGGTGCTGCGCGCGAAGATGCACGTCGGCCGTGAGCCGTTCGCGGTTCTGCTCGGTGACGACCTGATCGACGCCCGCGATGTGCTGCTGACGCGCATGATCGAGGAGTGCGAGAAGCGCGGCGCCAGCATCGTGGCCCTGCTCGAGGTCGACCCGGCGGTCGCGCACATGTACGGTGTGGCGACGATCGAGGAGACCGACGACGACGACGTGGTGCGTATCACCGGACTGGTCGAGAAGCCCGCCCCGGGAACCGCGCCGTCGAACTACGCCATCATCGGCCGCTACGTGCTGAAGCCCGAGGTGTTCGAGGTGCTCGAGAACACCGAGCCGGGCAAGGGCGGCGAGATCCAGCTGACCGACGCCCTCGAGACCCTGGCCGGCAACCCCGAGAACGGCGGCGGTGTCTACGGACTCGTCTTCCGCGGCCGCCGGTACGACACCGGTGACCGCCTCGACTACATCAAGGCGATCGTGCAGCTTGCGGTTGACCGCGAGGATCTCGGACCCGACCTTCGACCATGGCTCAAGGAATACGTCGGCAACCTAGACTGAGCGAATGGTGACGTCGATACCCACGCTGCGCGAGGGTGCGATAACCATCCGCCCCATCCGATTGCGCGACGCCAGGGCACTCGAGCGCGAGCTGCTCGACAACCGCGGCTGGCTGCGCAAGTGGGAGGCGACGAGCCCCCACGGGCCGATGAACTTCGACACCCGCGCGAGCATCCGCAGCCTGCAGGCGAACGCCCGTGCCGGTCTCGGCCTGCCGTTCGTCATCGAGGTCGACGGCGAACTGGCCGGGCAACTGAACGTCTCGTCGATCACCTATGGCTCGCTCGGCTCCGCCAGCATCGGCTACTGGGTGTCCGAGCGATTCGCCGGCCGGGGAGCGACGCCCACCGCGGTCGCCCTCGCGACCGACTACTGCTTCTTTCGCACCGGGCTGCACCGCATGGAGATCTGCATCCGCCCGGAGAACGAGGCGTCGCTGCGGGTCGTCGAGAAGCTCGGCTTTCGCTACGAGGGGCTGCGCCGGCGGTACATCCACATCAACGGCGACTGGCGCGACCACTTCTGCTTCGCCCTCGTGGTGGAAGAGCTGCCGACCGGCGTGCTGCGTCGCTGGCTCGACGGACGCGTGCCGGTGTCGAATGCCGTGATTCCGTCGGCCGACCGCGCGGCGGCGCTCAGCGGCATCCGTCTGGGCTCATCGAGCTGAGCTGCCTGCACCCGATTCACCGCGCGGCGCGACCTTAAGAATCCGCTGACAACTCCCAAGTGAGGGCAGACACACCCCGCGGAATGAGGGATCGACAACCCGCGCTCTCATAGCCTTAACCCCATGGGTGTTCAGGGTCTTGGGTCGAGCGTGGTCATTGCGCTTGCCGCACTTCTCTGGCTCGTCTACCTGATGCCGACCTGGTTCCGCCGCCGCGAATACCTCGCCACCGAGCGCAACGCCGTGCGCCTGCAGCAGACCCTCCGCATCCTCGCGCAGACCGCAGAGGTGCCGGAGACCGTTCGCGTGGAGAGCACCGCCCGCGACGTCGCCGAGCAGCGCAGGCTCCTGCGCATCGAGCACGAGAAGGCCCAGGCTGAGGCCCTCGCGAAGGAACAGGCGATGGCCGCCGCTGCCGCCCACACCCGCTCGCTGCTCGTGCCCGGCACCATGGCCACGGCCGCGCGCACGCAGACCGCCCGCCGCCTGCGCATCTCGCGCCTCGCCACCACGTCGGTGCTCGCACTGTCGCTGGTCGCCATCGTCATCGGGGCGGTGCCCGCAGTCGCCTCCGCCGGCATCGTCATCACCGGGGCCATCGTCGCCGCACTCGCCGTCGCCATGCTCACCCGCATGGCGACCGTCTCGCGTCGTCGCCCCGCCGCCGTGCAGGCCCCGACGCAGGTCGCGGCCGCCCCGCGCCGCACCGCCTCGTCGTTCGAGGCCCTCATCGAGGAGCCCGTCGCCGAGGAGGCCGTCGCCTCGAGCTGGATGCCGGTACCGCTGCCCAAGCCGCTCTACCTGTCGACGCCGACCCCGCAGGCGCGGGTCAGCCAGGCCGCCCTCGCCCTCGCGCGCGAGCAGCTCACCGCCGAGGCCGAGGCGGCCGAGCTCGCCCAGCGCGAAGCCGAGGTGCTGTTCGGCGTGCCATCCATCGCCCGTCGCGCCGAGCCCGCCGCCCGAACCGTCGCGACTGCCGCGCCGGCCTCGAACGGTGGCCCGCAGAGCCGGTTCGCCAGCATGGGCATCATCGACGACGCCCCGGCCGAGACGCCCGACCTCGACGCCGTGCTGCGCATCCGCCGCGCCGGGTAGCGCGAGCACGAGACGCTCGACCGTAGCCGGGCCGGGGGCGACCGCCCCCAGGCCTCCGATCTCGATGCCGCGCCGCGCATCCACCGCGCTGGTAGGTGCGCGGATAGCAGTCCGAGAACCCTGATAACGTTGTTCACGCGAGGGCCCTTGGCGCAGTTGGTAGCGCGCCTCGTTCGCATCGAGGAGGTCAGGAGTTCGAATCTCCTAGGGTCCACTGAAACCCCCGGGAAACCGGGGGTTTTCGCATTTCCCGACGCCGCACATCTTCCGCCGGCGGTCGGACGACTCGACACCCAGGCGGGAATATCCTTCCGGTGCCTATAGTTGACCCGAATACATACAAACGCATTGAGTGGAGTTGGCGACTATGACGCAGCAGGTGGAGTTCGGTCTCGACACGTTCGGCGACGTGACCGTCGACGACAGCGGAGAGACGCTGCCGTACCCCCAGGTGATCCGCAACGTCGTGGCGGAGGCGGTGCTCGCCGATTCCCTCGGCATCGACTTCATCGGCATCGGGGAGCACCACCGCGACGACTATGCGATCTCGTCGCCCGAGGTGGTTCTCGCGGCCATCGCCGCCCAGACCAGCCACATCAAGCTCGGTTCCGCGGTGACCGTGCTGAGCTCGGATGACCCGATCCGGGTGTTCCAGCGCTTCGCCACGCTCGACGCGGTCTCGAACGGTCGTGCCGAAGTGATCCTCGGCCGCGGCTCGTTCACCGAGTCGTTCCCGCTGTTCGGGTACGAGCTCGACCAGTACAGCCGCCTGTTCGAGGAGAAGCTCGACCTCTTCGCCGCGCTGCTGAAGGAGGACGCGGTTACCTGGAGCGGAAGCATCCGTCCCCCGCTCGTCGACCAGCACGTGTACCCGAAGACCGCGGCCGGCTCGATGCGCACCTGGATCGGCGTCGGCGGCAGCCCGGAATCGGTGGTGCGCGCCGCGAAGTACGGCCTGCCGCTGATGCTCGCCGTGATCGGCGGGGCGTCCGACCGGTTCCGCCCCTACGTCGACCTCTACCACCGCGCGCTCGCCCAGTTCGGGCACGAGACGCAGCCCATCGGCATCCACTCGCCCGGCTATGTCGCCGAGACCGACGAGCAGGCCCGCGAAGAGCTGTGGCCGCACAACCGCGTCATGTTCAACCGCATCGGCCGCGACCGCGGCTGGGGCGAGATGACCCGCCAGCACTTCGACCAGGAAGCCGGCCCGCAGGGATCGACCTACGTCGGATCGCCGGAGACCGTCGCGCAGAAGATCGCGCACACCGTGCACGTGCTGGGGCTGTCGCGCTTCGACCTCAAGTACACCTCGGGTCCGCTGCCGCACGAGAACATGATGAACAGCATCCGCCTGTACGGCGAGCAGGTCATCCCGCGCGTGCGCGAGCTGCTCGCCGAGAAGGCCGCGGCCGACGCTCCCCGCGAGGCCCAGTTCGCGCGGTAGCCGCCGCTGACCGGGCGGGAGCGGGTGCTGCCCGCCCGGTCGCCGCCGTTCGACCCCCGACTATTGCCCGCCGGGGGCGCGGTGCGACAGGATCGTGCGCACAACCACTCCACCGGTCGCCCGCGCGGGTAACCGCACCAGCTTCGAGGGGGACATCGTGGCCGACGCACTTCCGACACCCATCGCGATACTGATCGACGCCGCCAACGCGGGCGACACCGATGACTTTCTCGACAGCATCACCGTCGACGGCTTCGTCGAAGACGGCGACCGCGTGTTCACCGGGCACGACGAGATTCGCCGCTGGTCGGATGCCGAGTTCATCGGCGCCGACGCCACCCTCGAGGTGCTCTCGGTCGAGACCACCGACGACGTCACGATCGTGCAGGTGGAGGTCGGCGGCTCCGGCTTCACCGGCGCGAGCACGTTCGAGTTCGTCGTCGACGGCGACCTCGTGGCGTCGATGACGATCAGCAGCTGAGCGCCCGCGACGTCAGCTCAGCCGAAGATCCACCGGTCGACGAACTCGTTGCGAAAACGCCCGTCGGGGTCGAGCTCGGAGACGAGGGCGCGAAACTCGTCGAGGCGCGGGTAGAGCGCGGCGATGGTGGCAGCATCCGTCTCGAAGAGCTTGCCCCAGTGCGGACGCGCCTCGAACGGACGCAGCGCAACGTCAAGGTCGCGCAGCACGGCCTCGACCTCGGGGATGTCCTGCTTCCAGGTGAAGTGGATGCCGATGCAGTCCTCGCTGTGGCTCGGGCTCAGCCAGAGCGAATCGCCGGTCATGGTGCGCAGCTCGCTGACGAGCAGGTGCGGGCGAATGCTCGGTGCGAGTGCGCGCACGGCCTCGATCGCCGCGACCGCGTTGCGCCGCGGCACGATGAACTCGCTCTGCAGCTCCTCGCCGTTGCTGGGGGTGAACTCGAGCTTGAAGTGCGGTAGGCGATCCCACCACGGGCCGGCGACACCGAGCTGGGTCGTGGTGACCGACGCGTCGATGTCGGGCAGTGGATGCCGCTGCCGCTGCTGCCGCGTCGCGCCATAGAAATCGTCGCCGATGGCTGCGGAGCGCGGGTCATCGGTCCGTGACTTGAGCCACGCCTGCGTGATGCCGTCGTCACCCCAGTGGGTGAACAGGCTCACGCTGTATGCGGCGCTGGTGATGGCGTCGTAGTTGGCGAACAGCTGCTCCCACGGCAGGTTCTCCCACACGTCCTGCAGCACCTCGAACGACGGCTCGATGTCGAGGGTGACGCGGGTGACGATGCCGGCGAGGCCGAGCGAGACGACCATGCCGTCGAAGTTCGGCTCCCCGCGGCGCACGGAGATGACATCCCCGGTGCCCGTGACCAGCTCGAGGCCGGCCACCGCCGTGGCGAGGTTTCCGTTGCTGTCGCCGGAGCCGTGCGTGCCGGTCGCGATCGCGCCGGCGACGGAGATGTGGGGGAGCGATGCGAGGTTGTGGATGGCCCAGCCTGCGGTGGCGAGTTCCTGCGCGAAGTCGCCGTAGCGGGCGCCCGCGCTGACGGTGACGGTTCTGGCCTCGGCGTCGATCTCGATCTCGGTCGGCATCTTCGCCAGCGAGACCTGGGTGTCGAGGGTGTCGGCGATCGCGTTGAACGAGTGCCTGCTGCCGAGTGCGCGAACCCGGGGGCTCAGCAGCACCAGCTCCTGCAGTTCGATGGTGGAGGTCGGTTCCTCCAGCATCACGGCGTTGTAGCGGAGGTTGCCTGCCCAGTTAGTCGACGTCATTCCTCTATTCTGTGCCCAGAATCCTGAGTCGGACTCTCTCCGTCCGACGCGAGTCGGGACGCGCGACGGCGGGAGACCCGCCGGACAACCGCGGCGGCCACCAGCGCGAGCACTGCGACGACGACGATCCAGGGCAGCGCGACGCCCGTCGCGACGAGCGCGCCGCCGAGGAAGGCGACGAGCGCGGTCCATCCGGTGACCAGCCCGGTGAGGAACGTATCGGGGGCGTCCGGCGGCACCGACGCCTCCGACGTGAGCGTGATGGTCACCGTGGCGAGGTCGACGCGCTCGGCGATGGACCGCCGCTGCGACTGCAGGCTCTCGAGGTCTGCCTGCCGCTGCGAAAGCGTGGTCTCGACCGTGAGCAGGTCTTCCGTGGTCTCTGCGGTGGCGAGCAGCCCGACGAGCCGGTCGACCGAGGTCGATAGCGCGGTGATGCGCGCGTCGAGGTCGCGCGCCTCGAAGGTCACGTCGGTGGCCGACAGCGACCCCTCCTGGTACTCGCCGAGTTCCTTGATGCCGCCCAGGGTCTCCGTCAGGGCGCTCGCGGGGATGCGCGCCACGAGCCGGGCACTCGCCTCCGTGCCGGGCACGGGGCCGGGATACGTGCCGCCGGAGGAGCCCGAGCTGGTGCCGACCGCCGTGTCGCCGAGCGCGCCGTCGCCGAGCGCACCGTCGCGGGAGGCGCCGTCTGCTGCACCGTCGTCGTCGACCGCCGGCTGCTCGGTGCGGGCGTCGATGCGCCCGCCCACCGCCTCGACCAGGCTCGCCGCGTCATCCGCCGCCTCGATCGGATCGTCGACGCTGACGATGACGTAGCCCTCGCTGATCACCTCACGTGCGGGGTCGGCCTCGGCGGTCGGGTCGGAACCAGCCGAGGTGCCCGTGTCGCCGCTGCCGCCACTGCCCTGTTCGCCGTCCCCGGTCGTCGCGTCCGGCTGCGGCGCGCCCGGCTCGACATACGGCTCGGCGAACCCGGGTTCCGTCTGCCCGATCGCGGGCGCGTAATCCTCGCTCGACGCCCCGGACCCCGTGCATCCCGCGAGCAGCACGCCCACCGCCACCATCGTCGCCACACCCCACCGTCGCCTCATGGGCTCACTGTATGGTTCGCGTCGCGCGGGCCACCACCCAACGTTTGCGGGCACTTGTACGTCGGCCGCGTCAAGGCCCCCGCCGAAATGGAGCGTCGCTCGGCTCCCCGGGTAGCCTGACACGATGCACACACGTACCCTCGGCCGCACCGGCCGCACAGTCTCTGTAATCGGCCTCGGCACCTGGCAGCTCGGATCCGACTGGGGCGACGTCGACGCCACCACCGCCCGCTCCATCCTCGACGCCGCCGTCGAATCCGGGGTCACCTTCTTCGACACCGCCGACGTCTATGGCGACGGACAGAGCGAGAAGACCATCGGCGCGTACCTCGCAGACAACCCGGGCCACGGCATCACCGTCGGCACCAAGATGGGCCGTCGCGAGGCGCAGAACGCCGAGAACTTCACCCTGGCGAAGTTTCGCGAGTGGACAGACCGCTCCCGTGCCAACCTCGGCGTCGACACTCTCGACCTCGTTCAGCTGCACTGCCCGCCGACCGCCGTCTTCTCCACCCCGGCCGTGTACGACGCCCTCGACACCCTGGTTCAGGATGGCGCCATCGCCGCGTACGGCGTGAGCGTCGAGACCGCGGCAGAGGCCCTCGCCGCCATCGAACACCCCGGTGTCGCGACGGTGCAGATCATCCTCAACGCCTTCCGCCTCAAGCCACTCGACGAGGTGCTCCCGGCCGCCGCTGCCGCCGGCGTCGGAATCGTCGCGCGCGTTCCCCTCGCCTCCGGCCTGCTCAGCGGCAAGTACTCCGCCGACACGACGTTCGCCGAGAACGACCATCGCAACTACAACCGTGACGGTTCGGCATTCGACGTAGGGGAGACTTTCTCCGGCGTCGACTACGAGAGCGGCGTCGCCGCCGCCCAGGAGTTCGCCGCGCTGGCCGCGGACACCGGGCTCACCACCCCGCAGGCCGCCCTCGCCTGGATCGCCCAGCTCGACGGCGTCAGCAGCGTCATCCCCGGGGCACGCATCGTCGAGCAGGCGAAGTCGAACGCCGTCGCGGGATCGGCCGCGCAGCTGCCGACCCAGTTCGACGCCGCGGTCTCCGAGCTGTACGACCGCTACTTCCGCGCCGCGATCCACCCGCGCTGGTAGTACCGAACAGAACACTCGACCTGCCCGCTCGCGCTCCTCGGAACGCGGGCGGGCAGTGTCGGTTACAGCCGGGCGTACTTGGCGCGCGCGAAGCTGTAGATGCCGAACGCGATGAGCCCGGCGCCGACGAGCACCAGGATGATGCTGCCGAACGGCAGTTCGAGGAGCGACTTGAGCGCGCCGTCGAGGCCGGTGGCCTGGCTGGGGTCGACGGTGAACGCGGCGACGACCAGCAGGATGCCCACGACGGCGATCGCGATGCCCTTGGCGACGTACCCGGCCACGCCGAGTGCCGTGACGGCGGTGCCCGCCGGCTTCGCGGGGATCGAGATGTCCTCCCTGAACTTCTGGGTCACGCCCTTGAACACGAAGTACCCGCCGATCGCGACGACGGCGAGGCCGAGCAGCGTCAGCAGCAGCACGCCGCCGGGGGCGCCCAGCACGGTCGCACTGAGGCTCTGCGTGTCTCCCGACGAGCTCGACGAGCCGCCGCTCGCGAACGTGAAGGCCGTGACTCCGACGGCGACGTAGGCCACGGCCTTGCCGAACTCCACCGCGCGGTGCGCCCACTTGCGCTTCTCCTCCTGGGCGGGCACGAGGATCGCCTCGAACACCTGCCAGAGCGCGAGCGCGAACAGGCCGACCGTGACGACCCAGAGCACGGCGACACCGCCGGGGGTGCTGGCGAGCTGCCCCAGGGCACCGGACTGGTCGGCGGATCCCGACCCCGAGCCGGTGACGACACCGATGGCGATACCGCCGATGAGCAGGTGGAGGATGCCATTGACGGCATAGCCGAGCCGCGCGAGCAGTTCGACGTACTTGTTGTTCTCGAGGGACCGCGCCGCCTGGTTCGCTGAGGTGTTCACGGCCTCAGCGTAATGCGGGCTCAGCTCGGCTGGACGGCGACCGGCTCCGTGTCGGGGCTGGGGCTCGCGTCACGCTCGCGGAGGTCGGGGTGCCACCGCACGAACACCGTGGGAACGATGAAGCCGACGCCGGCGAATGCGGCGGCGACCCAGAAGCCGCCGACGGGCCCGTTGGCGTCGATGAGGAACCCGGCGAACGCCGACCCGATGGCCGCACCGATGAGCTGCCCGGTGCCCGCCCAGCCGTACGCCTCCGCGGTCTCGCTGAACTTGACGCTCGCCGACACGATGGCGAACATCACGGCGAGTGCTGGCGCGAGGGTGATGCCGGCGACGAGCAGTGCGGCCGAGAGCGACCAGAAGCCCGAGGCGAAGATCGCCAGGGTCATGCCGATGAACACGACGAACATGCGGCGGGAGAGCGCCCACGGCCCGATCGGGATGTGGCCGAACGACAGCCCGCCGACCAGCGATGCGATCGCCCAGATGGCCAGCACGATGCCGGAGTCCGCCGACCCCTCGCCGAAGCTCGCGACCACGGAAGCCTCGACGGCGGCACATGCCCCGACCAGGAGGAACCCGGTGATGGTCGCCAGCAGCACCGGTCGGCGCGCGAGTACCTTGCCGATCGAGCGGCGGCTGCGGGGGATGCGTACCCTGCCCACCTCGGGCGAGGCGATGAACCACGAGCCGCCGCCCACGAGGAACGCCATCGCGACGAGGATTGCCGTGGTGGTCGAGACCTGGGTGGCGATGAAGGTGGTGACCACGGGAGCCGCGACCCAGATGATCTCCTGGGCCGACGCGTCCAGCGAGAACAGCGGGGTGAGCTGGCGCGAGTTGACCATCTTCGGATAGATGGTGCGCACCGCGGGCTGCACGGGCGGGGTGGCGAGGCCGCCGACCAGGCCGATGAGCATGTACGCCCAGACCGGCAGCACGAGCAGCGCGACCGCGCCCATCGAGATCGCACACACGATGAGGGTGAGCACGAGCACGCGGCGCATGCCCCAGATGCCCATCCAGCGGCTGGTGAGGGGCCCCGCGACGGCCTGGCCGACGCTGGTGGCCGCGAGAACGAGGCCCGCCGCACCATAGGAGCCCGTGATGCCCTCGACGTGCAGGAGGTAGGCGAGCGACAGCATCCCATTGGGAAAACGCGCCGTCAGTTGTGCGCCGATGATGCGGGCAACCCCCGGGGTTCTCAACAGGTCTGCGTAGCTGCTCACGAGGGTTCAGCCTAGCTGTGGCGGGGGCTCCGCGGAGTGTCGGCGGTGGACCCTAGCCTGTGCATAAGTCCGCGAACTTATACACACCTGTGGATGACACGCCCACTACATATTGCGATGCAAGATTGTCAGAGGGCCCGTATATAGTGATTGAACTGTCCAACCGCAGCTGTCGGTTTGGGGGGCAGAACCAGGTGCGGCCGCGTTTTACCGGCGTCGCCGGTGCCTGCAACTGATTTCACTGAACTGTTTAAAACCGGGGACGCAAGGGAGTTATTTTTCGTGGCAATTACCGTAGTGAAGCGCAATGGCGAACGAGAGCCATACGACGCCAACAAGATCAACCTCGCCATCGAGCACGCGAGCGCTGGCCTCGACGGCAACATCGCCTGGGTCACCCAGATCGCGTCCGAGCTCGAGATCACCCTCTTCGACGGTATCTCCACCCAGCAGCTCGACGAGGCCGTCATCCAGGTCGCCCTGCAGAACGTCAAGGACGACCCGGCCTTCGACACGGTCGCCGCGCGACTGCTCCTCAAGACCATCTACAAGCGCGTGCTCGGAGACTACGAGACCGCCGACGAACTCAAGTCGCTGCACGCGGCACACTTCGCCATCAACATCACCCGCGGGGTCGAGGAGAAGCTCCTCGACCCCCGCCTGATCGAGATGTTCGACCTCGACGTGCTCGCGGCCGCCCTCGACCCGGTGCACGACGACCTGCTCAAGTACATCGGCGTCGTCACGCTCAACAACCGGTACGGCATCAAGGGCCGCAACGGCGACGCCCTCGAGGTTCCCCAGTACTTCTGGATGCGCATCGCCATGGGCCTGTCGCTCAACGAGGCCAACCCGACCGCCCAGGCGATCGTCTTCTACGAGAAGATGGCCAAGCTCGAGTACCTCGCCGCCGGCTCCACGCTCGTCAACGCCGGAACGATCTACCCGCAGCTCGCGAACTGCTTCGTCATGGAGATGCAGGACGACATCGAGCACATCGCGAAGACCACCCGCGATGTCATGTGGCTGACCAAGGGAACCGGCGGCATCGGCCTCTCGGTCACCAAGCTGCGCGCCCAGGGCTCGCCCATCCGGTCGAACAACACGTCGTCCACCGGGCCGATCCCGTTCATGCACACCATCGACTCGATCCTGCGCGCGGTCAGCCGCGGCGGCAAGAAGTTCGGTGCCCTCTGCTTCTACATGGAGAACTGGCACCTCGACTTTCCCGAGTTCCTCGACCTCCGCCAGAACTCCGGCGACCCGTACCGCCGCACCCGCACCGCCAACACCGCGGTATGGATCAGCGACGAGTTCATGAAGCGCGTGCAGAACGACCAGGACTGGTACCTGTTCGACCCGCTCGAGGTCTCCGACCTCAACGAGCTCTACGGCAAGGAGTTCAGCGCCCGTTACGCCGAGTACGTCGCCCTCGCCGACGCCGGCAAGCTGCGCATGTTCAAGCGCATCAAGGCGCGCGAGCAGTTCAAGTCGATTCTCATCTCGCTCCAGACCACCTCGCACCCGTGGCTCACCTGGAAGGACACGATCAACAACCGTGCCCTGAACAACAACACGGGCACCATCCACCTGTCGAACCTCTGCACCGAGATCACCCTCCCGCAGGACGAAGACAACGTGTCGGTCTGCAACCTCGCGTCGATCAACCTGTCGCAGCACCTCTCTACGGTCGACGGTCGCCTCACGGTGGACTACGCGAAGATCGCGGAGAGCGCGCGCCTCGCCGTGCGCCAGCTCGACAACCTCATCGACATCACCCGCTCGTCGGTCAAGGAGGCGGACTTCTCGAACGAGCAGAACCGCGCCGTCGGCCTCGGCGTCATGGGCTTCACCGACGTGGTCGAGCGCCTCGGCGTCAGCTACGAGAGCGAAGAGTCGTACGACCTGATCGACGAGATCATGGAGCACGTCTCCTACGCGGCCATCGACGAGAGCGCCAACCTCGCCCGTGAGCGCGGCTCGTACGCGAACTTCGAGGGCTCCGGCTGGTCGAAGGGCATGGTGCCGCTCGACAGCATCGCGCTCACCGAGGCAGACCGTGGCATCCCCGTCGCCGTCAACCGCACCACCCGCCTCGACTGGGATGCCCTGCGCACCAAGGTCGCCGGCGGAATGCGCAACGCGACCCTGATGGCGATCGCCCCGACCGCGTCGATCGGCCTCGTCGCCGGCACCACCCCCGGCCTCGACCCGCAGTTCTCGCAGATCTTCAGCCGCGCCACCTCGAACGGCAAGTTCCTCGAGGTGAACCGCAACCTGGTCACCGATCTGCAGAAGCTCGGCATCTGGGACTCGACCCGCGAGACGATCCTGCGCAGCCAGGGCGACATCCAGAACATCGACTCGATCCCCGACCACGTCAAGGCCACGTACAAGACGAGCTTCCAGCTCTCGCCGTACGCGTTCCTCGAGGTCGCGGCCCGTGCGCAGAAGTGGATCGACCAGGCCATCAGCCGCAACATGTACCTCGAGACGCGCGACCTCGGCGACATGATGGACATCTACATGGGAGCGTGGGAGCGCGGCGTCAAGACGACGTACTACCTGCACATGAAGCCCCGGCACACGGCAGAGCAGTCCACCGTCAAGGTCAACAAGGCGGAGGGACTCGGTTCGGGTGCCAAGCGCGGCTTCGGCGCCCCGTCGGCGGCCACGGTCGTGCCCGTTCCCGCCGAGCAGGCCGCGGCACCGGCATCCGCACCCCGCAAGGGTTTCGGGTTCGGCGGAGTCTCGAAGGGTGACAGCTGATGGGAACCCTGACTTACACGGAGCAGGCCTTCGCCGGGCAGACGTCCACCTTCGACGGGCACACTGAGGTGGAGGGCGACACCGTTGAGGTGGCTCCGTTCGAGGCGGCTCCGTTCGAATACTTCGTACCGGTCGACCCGATGGACGACCTGCAGTGCGACAGCTGCCAGTAGGCGGCCACCCGTGACTCCGCTCCAGACTTTTCATCTTCGAACAGCGACAAGAGAGAACTAAGACAATGGGTATTCTCGGCACCGGCCTGCAAGAGGGCCTCCTGCTCAAGCCAATCCGCTACCAGTGGGCCATGGACCTGTACGACCAGGCCGTCGCCAACACCTGGTTCCCGAACGAGATCCAGCTCGGCGAGGACATCGCCGACTTCAAGAAGATGACCGACGAGGAACGTCACGCCGTCACCTTCTTGATGAGCTACTTCAACCCGAACGAACTGTTGGTCAACAAGGCCCTCGCGTTCGGCGTCTACCCCTACATCAACGCGGCGGAGTGCAGCCTGTACCTCGCGAAGCAGATGTGGGAAGAAGCCAACCACTGCATGTCGTTCGAGTACGTGCTCGAGACCTTCCCGATCGACCGTGAGGCCGCGTACAACTCGCACGTCGACATCCCGTCGATGGCCCGCAAGGAAGAGTTCGAGGTGCGCTACATCAAGCGCATGACCGAGCAGACCCTCGACATCACCACCACCGAGGGCAAGAAGGACTTCGTTCGCAACCTCGTTGCGTACAACGTCATCCTCGAGGGCATCTGGTTCTACTCGGGCTTCATGGTCGCCCTGTCGTTCCGCCAGCGCAACCTGCTGCGCAACTTCGGTTCGCTCATGGACTGGGTCGTTCGCGACGAGAGCCTGCACCTCAAGTTCGGAATCAACCTCATCCTGACCGTGCTCGAGGAGAACCCCGACCTGCAGACGGAGGAGTTCGCCGCCGAGATCAAGCAGATGATCCTCGACGCCGTCGAGATGGAGGAGCAGTACAACCACGACCTGCTCCCCGGCGGAATCCTCGGCCTCAACGCGACGTACATCAACCAGTACGTCAAGTACCTGGCCGACCGTCGCCTCGAGGAGCTCGGCTTCGAAGCACACTACAACGTGTCGAACCCGGCGAAGTGGATGGCTGCGGCGAACGACACCCTGCAGCTGGTCAACTTCTTCGAGTCGACCAACACGTCGTACGAGTCGAACGCCTCGGCCACCGTCGGCGCCAAGTAGTCACCAGCACTCCGTAGTATCCGGATGGCGGGCCCGCGCACAGCGCGGCCCGCCATCTTTCGCGTCCCGAGGGTTTGCCCCTCCCACCTGCAACAGAACGATTCGAGAACGTGACCATCAGAACCATCCGCGTGCCGTGGACAGATCCGCGCGCCGTCGCACTGCGCGAACTCATGGACCGCGAGATCGTCGAGCGCTACACCGGCCGCCACGACGACGACCCCGACTTCGCCTCGAAGGCCGCCGTCGCCTTCGCGCTCGACCCGGCCGACGTCGTCGCCGTCGTGCTCGGCATCGACGATGCCGGCGAGGCCGTCGCGCACGCCGCGCTGCGCCGCCTGGCCGGCCGCTACGAGGTCAAGCGCGTGATCGTGCTGCCGCAGGCTCGCGGCGCCGGCGTCGGCCGCCTCATGATGGCCGCGATCGAAGAGGCCGCGCGCGAGTGCGGTGCGGATTCCGTCATCCTGCAGACCGGCGACCGGCAGCCCGACGCGGTCGCGCTGTACTCCCGCATCGGCTACCGCCCCATCCCGGTCTACGAGCCGTACCGCGCCGTGACCAACTCGATGTGCTTCGAGAAGCAGCTGGCCTGACCCGTCACGAGTCGGCGATCACCGGCGTGCGCAGAATGCCGAGTCTCTCGACCTCGACCTCGACCACATCGCCGGGGCCGAGGAGTACCGGGGGAGTTTGGGTGTAGCCGACCCCCTCGGGGGTGCCTGTCACGAGGATGTCGCCGGGGTTGAGGGTCATCGTGCGACTTACGAGCGCTAGCACGGAACCCAGCTCGAAGATCATGTCGCGGCTGTTGCCATCCTGCATTACTTCGCCGTTAACTCGGCAGGTCACCCTGAGGCCATCGCGCAGGTCGCCCACCTCGTCCGCAGTCACCAGGTCGCCGATCGGGCCAGATGCGTCGGCGTTCTTGCCGAGGGTCCACTGCGCGGTCAACTTTTGCGCGCGCCGCGCGCTGAGGTCGTTGAACGTCGCATACCCAACTACGGCCGCCCGCGCCTCGTCGGCATCGGCGTTCTTCAGCGGCGCTCCGACGAAGGCTGCGATCTCTGCTTCCCAATCCAGCCCGTCCTCGTCGATGGGAACCGTCGTCGGGGCGCCATCCACGGTGAGCGACGCCGTCCACCGGCCGAAGATGAGCGGGTAGTCCGGCACGCCGAAGGAACCCTCTGCTGCGTGAGCGCGGTAGTTCAGGCCGAGGCAGAGCACCCGAGCCGAGGGGAGCACGGGCGGGACCAGGGTTACCGACTCCGCGGCCATTCGTTCGGCAATATCGGGTGCCCGGGCGACCCAGCCCGCTGGATCCGTCCAGAAGGTGTCGACGGCGCAGAGCGGTATGAGTCCGTCGGGCGCACGCGCCGCGATCTCGACGCCGTTCGGCGCCTGGTACCCGACGATCCTCACCATGCACTCCCTCGACTAAACATGCGAACCTTTCGGACTATTCTATGGCCGCAGCGAGCTCGCCGTGTTAGGTTTCGGGAATGGCCACCACAGCTCCGCCGACGCGCGCGCAGGCCTTGCTCGAACGCATCGAGTCGTCGATAGTCGAGCGCGGACTCACGAGAGGCGACGCTCTCGGAACGTTGGAGCACTGGCGTGCAGAATCGGGATTCGCTCGAGCCACGGTGAGCGAGGCCGTGCGGATTCTTGTCGACCGCGGTGCGGTCGAGATCCGACCCGGCCGCGGCGGCGGCATCTTCGTGGCCGAGGTGGGGCCCGTCGTTCGATTGCGCCACACCCTGCTCTCCGTACACGGAGAGGCGTCGACCGTCGCTGACGCGATAGCCATTCGAGAGGCCCTCGAGCCCCTCCTGGTCGAAGACGCGACCCGACACCGTAGCGCGCGGCAACTGCGCGGCCTGACCAGAGCGCTAGAAGCCCTTGCAGCGGCGCGCGGTGATCGCGACGAGTTTCTCCGCGCGAACTGGGAACTACACGTGGCGATCGCCGGCATCACCCCGAACGAGATGCTGTCTGCGGTGTATCTCACGATGCTCGGCATCATCAACGAGCGGTCCGAGAGCGCGACGGGCCAACCCGGCGAAGACGAGGCTGCTTACATCGGCCACCGCATCGCCGTGCACCGCGAGCTCGTCGCGGCGATCGCCGAGGGCGACGTGCAGCGGGCCAGGCTCGCCGTGCTCGCGCACGCGGCCGAGCCGACGGCCGGCGAATGACCGCACTCGACATTCACGCCCACTTCTACCCCCCGGAATACTGCGCGGTGGTAGCCGAGATAGCCGACGAGCTCGGCGCGCACGCCGAGACTGCTCGAGCCTTCCTCGCCCACCGGATCATCCAGTCGGTGCCCGCCTTCACCGGGTGCCTCGATGAGCGGATAGCGATGATGGATGCTGCCGGTATCGACCTCCAGGTGCTGAGTTTCGCGTCCCTGAACATTTGGCATCCCGACCCGGCGGTGCGGATGAGGCTCGCGGCTGCATACAACGATGGATGCGCTGCCGCTGTACTGGCACACCCGCATCGCCTGCGGTTCCTTGCGACTCTGCCGCTGCCGCATGCCGCCGAGGCGGCGGAGGAAGCCCGCCGGGTTCGCGAGCTGCCCGGTTTCGTCGGCTACACGGTGCCCACCCATATCGCTTCCATCCCGATCGACGATCCGCGGTGGGAGCCGGTCTACTCGGCCATGAACGAGGCCCCGAGCCTCGTACTCGCGCACCCCGACGGCTTCTGCGCACCCGGCGCGCTCGACGTCTACTCCATGGAGTGGGGACTGGGCGCGCCGTTCGAAGACACCATCGCGGTGGTTCGGCTGCTCTGCTCCGGAATCATCGACAGGTTCCCCGCTCTGCGGTGGGTCGTACCCCACCTCGGCGGCACCCTTCCCTTCCTGCTTCACCGGCTCGTGTGGCGGTGGCGGCTCGAGGCGGAGGCCCTCGGAACCGCAGACCGGGCGCAGATCCCCCTCGACCGGGTGCTCTTCGATACCGCCAACAGCACTCCGAGCACGCTCGCCCTCGCCCTCGACACTCTTCCCGCGCACTCCATCGTGTTCGGCACCGACTTTCCGTTCGTCGACCCGGGCGACCTGCGTCGGCCCGTCGAGATGGTCTCCGGCCTCGGACGGCCGGTCGACTCCATACTCTCGGGCACCCTCGGGCCACTCCTTGCGCCATTCGCGCCCACAAAAGGCGGCAATCGATGACCCACTCCATCACCTCGTGGCCGAACGGTGCCCGCGGGGCGCTCGTGCTCAATGTGATGTACGAGCAATGGGCTCCAGGAATCGCGCCGGGGCTCGGCCCGATGGGGAATCCGTTACCGCCGGGGGTCACTGACCACCAGGCGCTGTCGTGGGCGGACTACGGGTGGCGCACGGGCATTTGGCGGGTGCTCGAATCTCTCGACGCCGCTGCCGTTCCCGCGTCGTTCTACGTGAGCGGCATACTCACCGAGTCTGCGTCGAGCTCGGTGCGCGCCATCGTCGACGGTGGCCACGAGATCTGCGGCCACTCCTGGTCGCAAGACCGCCTGCCGGGGGCACTCACCCGTGATGAGGAGCTCGCGGAGATCGTCCGGTGCGTGGAGGAACTCACGCGCGTGGGAGGCCAGCGCCCCCGGGGCTGGATCAGTCCGCGTTGCACACCGAGTGCGCACACGGCGGAGCTGCTTGCCGCGCGCGAATTCGAGTGGTTCGGAGACGTGTTCGACGCGGACCTGCCGTACCGGCTCGACACTGCATCCGGTTCGATCGTGGCTCTGCCGTTCGGTCTGGAGATCAACGATCTGCCCATGACCGTGCGTTACGGGCAGCCGACGCGAGAACTCGCCGCGAGCTTCGCCTCCGCGGCGCACGCCCTCGTAAGGAGTGGGACCGTCGGATACCTCGACGTTACAGTGCATGCCCACGTGGGGTGCCGGCCCGCGGGGATCGCTGCGCTCGGCGAGGTCATCCAGACCGCGCGATCGCTCGGCCTATGGATCGCAACCCGCGGCGACGTGGCCGACAGGTTCGTCGACTCGGAGTGAGCGAGGTCAGGGCCGCTCGTCGCCGAGCAGCCCGAGACGGCGGGTCAATCCGTGCGCGGCGTCCCTGATAGAAACCCCGACCTCCTCGGTGGACAACGACTCGAGTCGATCGGCAGGGCAGCTGAGCGTGATGGCCCCGGCGCATCGGCCGGTCGCATCGAAGAACGGTGCGGCGATACCCGCCCCGTTACGCACCCAGCGGCCAGGGCTGAACGAGTAGCCGAGTTGTCTGTCGACCCTCAGTTGCGCGCGAAACTCGTCGGGGTCCGTGATGCTCTGGGGGGTGTGGGCCACGAGGCCGGTGGCGATGATCGAGTCGCTCTCCTCCTCCGGGAGGCCAGCGAGGATTGCCATTCCGGATGCTCCGCTGAGCAGCGGGAACTGCTTGCCCATTTCGATGACGTACCGGATCGTGTGCTCGCAGTCGACCTTGCTGCGGAACACCAGCCCGTCACCGACGCGCGCGGCGACGTAGCAGGTCTCGTTGTACTGGGCCACGATGTCTTTGAGAAACGGTTCGGCGGCTTTGACGAGGGTGTCCCGTTCGGCGAGCGCCGCCACGATCGCGAACAGCTGGGGGCCGGCCGAGTAGAGTCCACGGTCGCGCTCTTGTTCCACGTAACCGAGTTCTTCGAACTGGGTGAGGATGCGGCTTACCGCGCTCCGGTCGATGCCCGTCTGCCGGGCTGCCTCACGCACCCCGATCCCATCGACATGACTCGACACGAGTTCGAGGAGCGTGATCGCGCGCCCCAGAATGCCTGATTTCGGGCCGCTTTCTCGTTGGTCGACGTCGGTGTCGGAGGCCATGGCACCCACTCCTGTTCGGTGCGGAAGAGTCCGCGGCTATCGGTTGCCCAAGGGTATCCCGACCATCGGCACTGCGTCGTGCCCCGGATGCTTGACACTCGCGGAAACCCCGGACAGAATAACAAGACGATGTCTTGCTCAACAAGACATGGTGGCGGCGCCGAGGTGGCGCCAATCCGGCACGTGACGAGGAGGTCGCTGTGGCAGAACAGAGCGGTGCGGAGTATCTCTCCCGAGCGCTCGACGCATACGGGGTCACTGCGGTGTTCCTCGTACCGACGACTCTCAGCGCAACCCTCGTCACGATGGAGCGGGAGACCGGCATCGCGAGGATCGTCACCCACGGCGAGAAGGCCGCGGCCTACATGGCGGACGGGTATGCCCGCGCCACGGGGCGCCCCGGCATCTGCATGGCGCAGAACATCGGCGGCGCCAACCTCGCCGCGGGCCTCCGCGACGCCTACCTCGGCTCTTCCCCGGTGATAGCCCTCACCGGTGGCCCGTACGAATACAGTCGGGGCCGCAACTACTACCAGGAGATCGAAGACTTTCCCCTCTTCAAGCCGGTGACGAAGTCGAGCAGGCAGGTATTCGATGTCACCCGGCTACCGGACCAGCTCGACCAGGCGTTCCGTGATGCCACGACCGGCCAACCGGGCCCCGCCCACCTGGAGCTCGCCGGTCACACCGGAGACGTGGTCGAGAACCAGTCGTTCGAAGCTCCTGTCCCGAGGTCGGGCGTCCGCCGGGTTCCCGCCATCCGGATCGCACCGGAACCCGCCGCGATAGCGCGCGCCGCCGACGCCATTCGCCGCGCGCGCCGCCCAGTGATCGTCGCCGGAGGAGGGGTGCGCGCCTCGGGCGCCGGGGCGGAGGTGGTGGCGCTCGCCGAGCGACTCGGCGCGCCGATCGCGACGTCCCTCAACGGCAAGGACACCGTGCCCGCGGACCATCCGCTCGCGATCGGTATCCCCGGCCTCTACGCCAGGGCCAGCGCCAACCAGATCCTGCTCGAAGCCGACCTGGTGCTTTACGTCGGGAGCAAGACCGGCAGCCAGGTCACCCTCACCTGGCAGGTGCCACCGCCCGACACACTCGTGGTGCACCTCGACATCGAACCCACCGAACTCGGACGGCACTACCCGCAGACCATCCCGATCGTCGCCGACGCCAGGCTCGGCCTCGACGCCCTTCGTGCCGCACTCTCCTACGTCGACCCTGGCGGTACCGCTGACTGGGTGGCCAGGGCCCGCCGCCTCGGCGAACGCTGGAGCGCCGGGCTCGAAGAGACCGCGCCGCGCGATGCCGAACCGATGCGGCCGGAGACCCTCGTCTCCGAACTCGGTCGCCTGCTACCCGACAACGCACTGGTCGTGGCAGACACCGGCCACGCCGGAATGTGGACCGGCGGATACCTCGACCTCGCCGCCGCCGATCAGGGGTACATCCGCGCTGCGGGGTCGCTCGGGTGGGGACTTCCCGCCGGCATCGGAGCCCAGATCGCCAGACCGGATGCCCAGGTCGTCGTGTTCACCGGAGACGGCGGGCTCTTCTACCATCTGGCCGAACTCGAGACTGCAGCCCGCTGGAATGTGCCGCTCGTGGTCGTCGTCAACGACAACCGGTCACTCAACCAGGAGATCAACCCCTACACCGTGGCATACGGTGGGTCGCTCACCGGCCGGCATCACGAACTCTGGCACTTCCAGGATCTCGACCTTGCCGCCGTAGCGAATTCCCTGGGCGTCACCGGAATACGGGTGACCCGCGCACGAGACCTCGAACCCGCCATCGCCCGCGCCGTCGCGATCAATGGTCCCGTGCTCATTGACGTCGTCACCGACATCGACGCCATCGCCCCCAAGGGCACCGCCGCCCGCGCCACCGACTGACCCCGATCTCCAAGGACCTCGCATGAACCTCGACACCCTCAACGTCCGCAGCTTCCTCGAGCACGCCGTCGACCGCAACGCGTCGTCACCGTTCCTGTTCTGGCAGGACGAGCAGCAGAGCTACGAGCAGTTCAACGCCCGCGTCGATGCGGCTGCCCGCTACTGGCACCACATCGGCGTACGCAAGGGCGACCGGGTCGCCTTCATGGCGGACAACAGCCCCGGCTTCCTGCACTCCTGGCTCGGTCTCGCCAAGCTTGGGGCCGTACTGGTCGCCATCAACACCGGGTTCAAGTTCGCGGAGGCGAAGTTCCTCGTCGAGCATTCCGAGGCACGCTTCGCACTGATCGACCCCGCCCACGCCGAGCTGTTCCGCCGTATAGAGGAGAGGGTGCCGTCGTTGCACGGTGTCTTCGCCCTCGGCGCAGCCGACGGCTATGACGACTTTGCGGCGGCCGCTTCGGCCATGACCGGGCGGGTGCCCTCGGTCGACCTCCGCGGAGACGACCTGATCAGCCTCATCTACACCTCGGGCACCACCGGGCGGCCGAAGGGCGTCATGCAATCGCACCGCAACTATGTCCTCACCGGACAGGCCTACCCGCATTGGATGGCAATGGAGAAAGGTGACCGTATCTACGCCTGCCTCCCGCTGTTCCACATCAACTCGCAGGCGTACTCCACTATGGGGGCGATCGGGGCGGAGGGTGCCCTCGTACTCGCACCGCGATTCTCGGCCAGCCGCTTCTGGCCGGACGTACGCCGCCACAAGGTGACCGTCTTCAACTTCATCGGCGCCATGACAGTGATCCTCTCGAAGAGCGCGCCGGGCCCGGACGACCGCAACCACGATGTCCGGGTCGCCTATGGTGTGCCCGCGCTGCCCTCCGAGGTGCGCGACGACGTGGAGGAACGATTCGGACTCGCCTGCATCTCCGGCTTCGGCATGAGCGAGACAACCTTCGGACTGCTCGAACCCGTCGATGCGCCCCGGCGTGCGGGGTCCATGGGGCTGCCTCGCTCCCACCCCGACCCCACAGTCCCCGTGACCCAGGTACAGATCGTCGACGCCGACGGGGCGGAGGTTCCCCGCAAGACGATCGGCGAACTCGTCATCAAGAACGCCGCAATGATGCTCGGCTACTTCAAGGAACCGGACAAGACCGCGGAGGCCCTCGTTGACGGCTGGCTGCATACCGGAGACAGCGCCTGGCAGGACGACGACGGCTGGTTCCATTTCGTCGACCGCAAGAAGGACATCGTGCGGCGCCGCGGCGAGAACGTGTCGTCGCTCGAGGTCGAGCACGTCATCAACCGACACGGCGACGTGATGGAATCCGCGGTGATTGGGGTGCCTTCCGACCTGACCGACGAAGAACTGTGCGCCTTCGTCGTCGCGAGACCCGACCACACGATCGACCCCGCCGCGATCGTCTCCTGGTGCGACGAGGAACTCGCGGCGTTCAAGGTCCCCCGGTACGTGGAGATCGTCAGTGCGCTGCCGAAGACCCCGACGTCGAAGATCGAGAAGCACCGGCTGCGGTCCGGCGACTACACCGCCGGAGACCGATACGACGCCGGCACCCGATCCACCAAGCCCGTGTCCGCCTGAAACAGAAAACACCGAAGGAATACCATTATGACGATCGAGACCACCAGCACCGACCAGCAGGCACCGAGCGTGGAAACCGTTCGCGCGCTCAGCGCCAAGTACTCCAACTGGGGACGGTGGGGCGCGGATGACCAGCTCGGCACCCTCAACCATGTGACCCCGGAGATCGTGGCCCGAGCGGCAGCGAGCATCCGCTCCGGAAAGCGCATCTCCCTCGGGCTCAACTTCGACCAGAGCGGACCCCAATCCGGCGGTGGCTTCGGCGGGCGGTTCAACCCAATCCACCTGATGTTCCGCGACGGAGGGGACATCGCCAATGGCACCGTGATCGACGAGTTCTATGGTGGAAATGACCGCCACATTCGGGGCACCGACGACATGATCATCATGCCGCTGCAGTCGGGAACGCAATGGGATGCCCTCGCCCACATCTTCTTCGACGGGCACATGTTCAATGGCTTCACCTCCCGTGCCGTCACCAGCAAGGGTGCCACCCACGGCGACATCGCCCAGGCGAAGAACCAGATCGCCGGCCGCGGCGTTCTCCTCGACATCGCCAGGCTCAAGGGCGTCGATCACCTCGAGCCTGGATACGCCATCACCGCCGATGATCTCGTCGAATGCGAGAAGGCACAGGGTGTGACCGTCGGAACCGGCGACTTCGTGATGGTGCGCACCGGCCAGATGGGCGATCGCAAGGGAAACTGGGGTGACTACTCGGCGGGCTCCGCCCCCGGTATGGGATTCGCCAGCGTGCCCTGGGTAGCCGAGCGGGAGATCGCCGCGCTCGCCACCGACACCTGGGGGATGGAGGTGCTCCCCAATGAGAGCCCAGACGTTTTCCAACCCCTGCACTGCATCTTCCTCGTGGCCATGGGCCTCTTCGTCGGCGAGATCTTCGACCTGGAGGCGCTCGCCGCAGACTGCGCAGAGGACGGCCAGTACGATTTCTTCTTCTGCGCACCGCCGCTGCCGTTCACCCGTGCGGTGGGCTCCCCGGTCAACCCGATGGCCATCAAGTAATGATGGGGAGAACCGCCGGCCACTACCCGATCGCGGTGCTCGCCGGCGATGGGATCGGCAGGGAGGTGATGCCGCCGGCGCTCGAGGTGGTCGAGCAGGTCGCCCGGCGGTTCGACTTCACGGTGGACTGGGTCGAGTACCCCTGGAGCTGCGAGTACTACACACGCACCGGGGCGATGATGCCCGCTGACGGTCTCCCGATGCTGGCCGAGCAGAAGGCAATCCTGCTCGGCGCGGTCGGCGACCCGAGCCTGCCCGACCACCTCTCGCTGTGGGGCCTGCTGATCCCTATCCGGCGTGCCTTCGACCAGTACATCAACCTGCGTCCCGCCCGTCTGCTGCCCGGGGTGCAGAGCCCCCTGCTGCGGGCCGACCGCGGCATCGACATCATGGTGGTGCGGGAGAACAGCGAGGGGGAGTACTCCGAGGTCGGCGGCAGGATGTTCCCGGGCACCCCACACGAATTCGCTGTGCAGGAGGCCATCTTCACACGGCGCGGCATCGAGCGCGTGGTCGACTACGCGGCGCGGCTCGCGACGACCCGCGGTGGACGCCTGGTCTCCGCGACGAAGTCCAACGGCATCATCCACTCCATGACCTTCTGGGACGAGGTGTTCCGCGAGGTGATGGCCGGTCATCCCGGTGTCGACGGCCGACTGATGCACGTCGACGCGCTCGCCGCCCGATTCGTCAGCCACCCTCATGACCTTGACGTCGTCGTGGGATCGAATCTCTTCGGCGATATCCTCACCGACATCGGGGCAGTCATCGTCGGCAGCATGGGCATGGCGCCGAGCGCCAACCTCAACCCGGAGGGCGAACACCCCTCGATGTTCGAACCCGTGCACGGGTCGGCGCCGGACATTGCGGGCACCGGGGTCGCAAACCCGATCGGCCAGATCTGGTCGGCGGCGATGATGCTCGACCACCTCGGCGAGACCGCGGCCGCGGCCGCGATCATGGACGCCATTCACGCCGTGCTCGGCGAGTCCGACATTCGCACCCCCGACCTCGGCGGAACAGCAACGACGACCGAGGTCACCGCGGCTGTGCTGCAGTCGCTGGCGGCCGGCGACAGGGCACCGGCATGACCGCGCAACGCCCGACGCCGACGCCGCGGGGCGAAGAAGCCGTGTACTTCAACCACGCTGCCAACCGCGAGCTGGTATTCCAACGCTGCTCGGATTGCGACCGGGCGGTGTTCTACTTGCGCACCCTCTGCCCGGGCTGCGGGTCCGAGTCCCTCGAGGTCACTGTGTCGTCGGGACTTGGTACCGTCTACTCCTTCACCACCCAATACCGCGCCGCCCACCCGTTCTTCGCCGCCGACGTGCCGTACACGCTTGTGCTCGCCGACATGGAGGAGGGTTTCCGACTGTTCGCGAACATCGTGGACCGCGCTCCCGGTGACGTTCACATCGGCATGCCCGTCGAGACGATATTCGATCCGGTGACCGACGAACTCACCCTGCCCAGATTCCGGGCGGCAACGGCGGGGGTGCCGTCGTGAGTATCAGCGGGTCCGCCGCCATCGTCGGTGCGGCCCAGGTCGACGTCTTCCGTACCGAGGGCCGGTCGCCGGTCGGACTCATGGCCGTGGCGGTTCGCCGTGCGCTTCAGGATGCCGGACTCACGCTCGCCGACGTGGACGGGCTCTTCACCTCCTCGTCGTACTACGCGATGCCGACCCTGACGCTGGGCGAATACCTCGGTATCTCCCCGACCCACGTCGACTCCACGTCGATCGGCGGTTGCGGGTTCATCGCGCAACTCGCGCACGCCGCCGCCGCGCTGCAGGCTGGTCTCTGCACCGTCGCGGTGATCGCCTACGGCAGCACCCAACGCAGCGACGCCGGGAAGCTCGTGAGCATGGCAGAGCAGTCCGTGTACGAACTGCCGTACGGCCTCATTCACCCCATCGGTGCGTTCGGCATGGTCGCGCAGCGTCACATGCACCAGTACGGCACGACCAGTGCGCAACTCGCCGAACTCGCGGTGTCGGCCCGACAGTGGGCGATGCTCGTCGACGACGCGCCCTACCCCACCCCCCTCACCGTGGACGAGGTGCTCGCATCGTCCATCATCGCCAGCCCGCTACACAGGCTCGACTGCTGCCTGGTCACCGACGGGGGAGGCGCGATCGTGCTGACCTCCGCCGAGCGGGCCGCCGACCTGCGGTCCGACCCGGTGTTCCTGCTCGGTGCCGGCGAGGCGCAGAATCATCGCAACATCTCGCAGATGGCCGATCTCACCACCACCGTCGCCCGTGACAGCTCCCACCGTGCCTTATCGATGGCGGGGGTCGCGCTCGACGATATCGACACCGTTCACGTATACGACGCCTTCACCATCAGCCTCCTCGTACTCCTCGAGGATCTCGGTTTCTGCGCCAAGGGCGAGGGTGGCGCATTCGTCGGGGAGGGTCGGCTCGCGCCGGGCGGTCAGCTCGCGCTGAACACCAACGGTGGCGGGTTGTCGTACACCCATCCCGGGATGCTCGGGCTATTCCTCGTCATCGAGGCGGTGCAGCAACTGCGGGGCAACGCTGGGCGACGCCAGATCCCCGGAGCCCGTCTGTCCCTCGTGCACGGCATGGGAATGACCCTCGCGGCGCACGCCACCGCCGTGCTCTCCGCAACCCCGCAGGCGTAGCGTGCGCGGCGTGTGCCTTCCGGTACCACCGACGCCAACCATGGAAGGACCTGTAATGCAGACCTGTGAGCGACTCTCCATCACCGTGCTCGTCGACAACTACATCGACATGCTCATGCAGAACACCCCGGGCATCCGGCGGCAGGGCATGGCGGAGCACTTTCTGCCCCGGAGGGGCACGCCCCTAGCCGAGAACGGCATCTCGTTCCTGATTCGCGCGACGACGGCGGGGCGCACCACGACGATCCTCTTCGATGCGGGGATGAGCGGTATCCCGATCATCCACAACGCCGCCGTATTGGGAATCGATCTGGCCGAGGTCGATCAGGTGGTGCTCAGCCATGGGCATCCCGACCACTTCGGCGGTATCTACGCCGCCCTCGGGGTCATTGGCCGCAAGGTGCCGCTCATCGTGCATCCATCGGCCTTCCATCCCCGCTCGATCCGACGACCCGACCTGATGATCCAGTACTTCAATCGCGACCTGACGGAGGCCGAGCTCATCGCGGCCGGGGCGGGCATAGTGGCAGTCCGGGAGCCTCTTGAGATCGCGCCGGGTATCACCACCAGCGGTGAGATCCCCATCACCGTCGATTTCGAGCGGGAGGTGCCGACGGGACGGATGTCGATTCGTGACGGGCATGTACACCCCGACCCGATCGACGACTATCTCACCGTGATCGTCGATGTCGACGGAGTCGGGCTCGTGGTGCTCGATCCGTGTGGACACTCCGGGGTGCTCAGCTCGCTCGACCACGCCATGAGGCTCACCGGTGCCGACCGGGTGCATGGCGTGCTCGGCGGGTTCCACCTCGGGCACGCCGGAATAACCCAGGAGAAGATCGAGCGCACCGTCGAGGGGCTCGTCGCCCGCGACCTGTCCCTGGTGTCGCCCATGCACTGCAGCGGCTTCCGTGCACAGCGCGCGGTGGCTGAGGCGATGCCGGAGGCATTCGCCCTGATGACTGCGGGAGCCGAACTCACCATCGAAAAGCCCCGCGATCACGAACCGGCCAAAAAGTAAGACAGTGTCTTGACAAGCGGGTCGTGTGGTGCGAGATTATGACCACACGGCACGGATGACAGCCACCACCCCTCGACGACGAGTGGGCGGATAACGGCCCCGCCCGACGCACGACCCCGATGCAGCGAACCAAAGGAGATTCGAGCATGAAGAAACAGCAGCAGATCGCGGCGATCGTGGCCGTGGGAACCCTCGCACTCGCGGGCTGTTCCGCGGGCGGCCAGGAGGGATCTGGCGGCGAAGACGAGCGCTACACGGTGACCATGGCCATGGCGGCCGAGGACACCTACACCGCCGAATGGTGGGGATGGCTAGCCGCCGACAACCTCGGCTACTACGACGAGATGAACCTCGACGTGGAGTTCGTCGGTGCCGGCGGCAGTGGTGCAGCCATGGAGCAGGTAGTCGCGGGCAACGCCGACGCCGGTAACCCCTCGGCCCCGGCTTTCGGCGAGGCCGCTCTGGTCGGCCTCGATGTGGTGAACATGTTCACCTACTCCAGTGGCGCCATTTTCGGGATCTTCGTGCCGGAGAGCGAGGGCATCACTGACATCGCCGGACTCGACGGAGCCAATATCGGCATCTCCGAGGCCGGCGGCGGCGAGGTGGCGTTCCTCGAGGCCGCGCTGCGCGCCGAGGGCATCGACCCCATCACCGACGTCCAGCTCATTCCGATCGGCGACGGCGGCCCGGAGACCCTCGCCGCGCTCGACAGCGGCTCAGTCGATGCCTACTCCACCGCCTACAACGACGTCTTTGCGCTCCAGACCGCGGGCATCGACCTTCTCGACCTCACCCCATCGATCTACAACACCTTCCCGGCCCGGGGCATCATCACCACGTCGCAAGTCATCGAAGAGAAGCCAGAGGCGATGCAGCGCTTCGCGCGCGGCACGGCCATGGGAATCCACTTCTGCCTGGCCAACAACGACGCTTGCATCGACATGATGAAGTCGGCCATCCCCGCGGCGTTCGAAGAGAACGCCGATGGCGTCTCGCAGGGCCAGCTGCGCTTCGATCTCTCGCTGGAGCAGGTGCCGCCGGCCGACACGAGCCGCTACGGAGCTCACGACGTGGAAGGCACGCAGGAGTTCCTCGACCTGATCCGATCGACCTCCGACGACTACATGGAGGTCGACGCCGAGACCGTCCTGAACGACGACTTCATCGACTTCGCGAACGACTTCGACCGCGAGGCCGTCGAAGAAGATGCCGCCGACTACGAGATGCAGAACGACTGATACCGTCACCTCCATTGTCAACGACGACAGAAAACTGAGACGAACATGACGACCACGACCCAGACCGCCCCCCTCGTGAGAGCGACGGGCGTCACCAAGAAATTCGGCTCCGGTGATAAGGAGATGGTCGCCCTCAGCGGGTTGAACCTCGAGGTCCGGGAGGGTGAGTTCCTCTCCCTCCTGGGCCCGAGCGGCTGCGGCAAGTCGACCGCCCTGAACATCATGGGCGGCCTGCTCTCCGCCACGGAAGGGTCGATCACCTTCGGCGGCAAGACCCTCACCGAGCCGAGCCGCCAGATCGGCATGATGTTCCAGCAGGCGGTGATGTTTCCCTGGCGAACCACCCTCGACAACGTGCTACTGCCCGTCGAGATCTTCGGCGAGTCGAAGAAGAAGTACCGGGCTAAGGCCGAAGAACTCCTCAGCATGGTCGGCATCAGCGAGTTCGCCGGGTCGTACCCCTGGCAGCTGTCCGGGGGGATGCAGCAGCGCGCGGCGCTATGCCGGGTGCTGCTGCACGATCCGAAGCTGCTGCTGCTAGACGAGCCGTTCGGTGCGCTCGACGAGTTCACCAGGGAGACGATGAACCAGGAGCTCCTCCGCCTCCAGGCACACACGAAGAGCACCGCGGTGCTCGTGACCCACAACATCACCGAAGCGGTGTTCATGTCGGACCGGGTGGCCGTGATGAGTGCGAGGCCAGGGCGGCTCATCGGCATCCTCGAGATCCCCTTCGACCGTCCCCGCACCCCGGACCTGCAGACCACGAGCGACTTCGTGGCTCTGGTGGCCGAAGCGCGCAAGATGCTGGAGCTGCAATGACGACCCTCGCCCCGGCGTCGACCACCACCGCCAAGGTGAAGCAGCAGCGACCGGATCGAGACACTAAGGGTGCTGGCTGGATCGCTCTCATCACCATCGCGGTCTTTCTCCTGCTCTGGCAGTTCATCCCTCAGACTGGCCTTATCAACCGGGTTCTGTTCCCCACCTTCACCGACACCCTCGCCGGATTCGTGCAACTGGTCTCAGGCGGGTACTGGTGGGAGGACCTCGGCAAGACCATGATGGCGGTGGCCATCGCCTGGCCGATCGGTGTCGCCTTCGGCTTCTCCATGGGTGTCATACTCGGCACCTCGCCCTTTATCAGGCAGGCCATCACTCCGTACGCGATCGCCGTGCAGGCGCTCCCCAAAGTAGTGCTAGCGCCCCTGCTGATCGGCTGGCTCGGCTTCGGGTCGGAAAGCAAGATCGCGCTCGCCGTCATCATCTGCTTCTTCCCGGTGTGGATCGACACGATGGTGGGTCTCGCCCTCCCCGCCGCGAACGAGTTCAAGCTGATGCAGTCCCTGAAGGCGACCCGTCGCCAGATCTTCCTCAAGCTGCAGCTACCCTCCGCCATCCCGATGATCATGGTCGGGGTCAAGCACTCACTGCTGCTGGCCTTCACCGGCGTTCTCGTCGCGGAGATTCTGTCGGCCTCCGACGGGGGCCTCGGCAAGCTCGCGAAGGAATTCGCCTCCCAACTCAACATGCCCCTGACCTACTCCGTCGTCGGCATAGTCGTGATCCTCGCGGTGGCGCTCGTCTCCATCGCCGACGTCATCGAACGCCGCGTCGTGTTCTGGTCCGAAGAATCCCGAGCGAGGAAACGATGACACGCACGGAACAGATAGCCCAGCTCGCGATCGACGCGTCCCCACGGGCGAAGAGAAAAAAGTTCTCGCCCTACATCCTCACCGCACTGATCGCGCCGCTCATCCTCGCAGTGTGGTGGTTCGTCACGGAGACGAGAATCGTTCCCCCGATCCTGCTCCCTACCCCGGCGTCGGTGGTGCAGTCATTCCCCCGGGTGGTGTTCGCCGATGGTTTCGGTGACCAGATCATCCGCACCGTCACTGAAATCGTGGGCGGGTTTGCCTTGGGCGCCACCATCGGGTTCCTCCTGGGAATGCTCCTCAGCTCCTCCAGTCGGCTGCGCGCCGCCTACCTGCCTGCGCTGTCCGCACTCGAGGCAATTCCGACCGTGATCCTCGCACCGATCATCATCGCCTGGGTCGGATTCGGCATGGAGGGCAAGGTCATGCAGGCTGCCCTCGCCTGCTTCTACGCGGTCTTCATCACGACGCTCTCCGGGCTCGGTCTCGCCGAACCGAATGCGGTCAATCTCATGCGGTCTCTCGGTGCGTCTCGTTGGCAGACGATGGCCAAGCTCCGGGTGCCTACGGCCCTCCCGGTGATCTTCGGTGGGCTGCAGCTCGGCGCCACCACGGCGATCATCGGCGCGATCGTGTCCGAGTTCATCGGCTCGGTTGGCGGCCTCGGATACCTGATGATCCGGTACCGGGGCAGTTTCGACACCGCCGCCTACTGGGTGATCATATTCTTCTTCCTCGTGATTGGGCTCGTCACCTATCTGCTCATCTGGTACGCCGAGAAGAAAATCGTCTTCTGGCGTCACACCGCGATTACTCGCCCCGACCTGGAGAAGCCATGACCATCGACATCCACGCCCACACGGTGCCCGAGGGGTTCATCCGCGAACTCGCGACGGTGGTGCCCGCGGCGACTCCGACCGTTACGAAGCGAGACGGCGAATGGTGGTTCGACTACCCGGGCGGGCGTCGCAGCGGCCCCGTGCCGGCCGGAATGTTCGACCTCGGCGAGCGCATCATCGACATGGATGCGTGCGGCGTCGACGTGCAGGCCCTCAGTGTGCCGCCGACCCATTTCGGCTACCGACTGCCGGCCGAGGCCGCGGCGGACGCCGCGAGAATGCACAACGACGCGATGATCGAGATGGCGAGGCAATTCCCCGAGCGGTTCCGTGTGCTCGCCCACCTGCCCATGCAGAGCGAGCACCATGCGCTCGCGGAGTTGTCCAGGCTCGTCGAACTGCCGGAGATCGTCGGGGTAGAGCTCAGCACCAACGTTGCCGGGGTGAACCTCGGCAACGAGAAGCACGAGGCGATCTGGCAGGCGCTGGATGCCGCGGGCCTCGCCGTGGTACTGCACCCGGGTGACGTCGCGGGAGCGGATCGGATGCACGACCACTACCTGCATAACTTCGTGGGCAACCCGACCGACACCACGCTCGCCGCCGGTTCGCTGCTGTTCGGCGGTGTTCTCTCGCGCAATGAGGCGCTGAGGGTGGCGCTGCTGCACGGGGGTGGGTTTCTGCCGTACCAGATCGGCAGGTTCGACCACGGGTGGCGGGTGCGGCCCGAGGCGCGCACACACCTCGACCGTCTCCCCTCCGAGTTGTTGAGCAGGTTCTGGTTCGACTCGCTAACGCACGACCCGCTGTCACTGCGGTTCCTGCACGACCGGGTCGGGGACGATCGGCTATGCCTCGGTAGCGACTACCCGTTCGACATGGCGGATCCCGACCCGATCGGGTCGCTGCGCGCCGCGCTCGCCGACGGGCCGGAGGCCGTCGAGAAGGCGCTCCTCGACAATCCTCGCGAGCTGTTGACGCGCCGGCCCGGCCTCTGAGCGGGGTAGCGCTCCTCGTCGGGCTGGCGGTGATGGCGGGCGCCATTGCCCAGAGGGTCTCGGGGATGGGGTTCGCGCTCGTCGTCGCTCCGGTGCTCGTGCTGCTCATCGGCCCGTTCGACGGCGTGCTCATGGTGAACATCTGCGGCGCGGCATCCGCACTCATGGTAACGACACGGGTCTGGCGCAACATCAACTGGCGTCTGTACCTGCTGCTTGCCGTGCCGGCGGTCATCGCGGTAGTACCGGGGTCGATCGTGGCTGCGAACCTCGGCGGGCCGACATTGCAGATCGCCGTCGGTGCGATCCTCGTCCTCGCCCTCACGGTGTCGCTGCTTGTGACCCGCGGCTCGCTCACTACACCGATCGGGCCGACCGGGATTATCGCCGGATCGGCGTCGGGCTTTATGAGTGCCACAGCGGGCATCAGCGGTCCGGCGGTCGGCGTTTTCGCGGTACTCACCAAGTGGCAACACGACAGTTTTGCCGCAACGTTGCAGCCGTACTTCGTCACCCTGGGGGTCACCGCGTTCGTCGGCAAACTGGTCGCGTCGGGATTCGCCCCGCTGGACTACGACTGGTGGCTTTGGCTGCTCGTCATCGCCTGCACGGTGGCCGGCCTTATCGTCGGCGAGTTCGTGGCCCGCGTCGTGAGCCACGGGGTCGCGCGATTGTGCGTCATCGGCATCTCCTATGTCGGCGGCATCGTCGCGATCCTCGACGGCCTGTCCTCCTCCTGACGGCTCAGCGCGGCGCCATCCTGATCGCCCCGTCGAGGCGGATGGTTTCGCCATTGAGCATCGGGTTCCGCACGATGTGCTCGACCAGGGCCGCGAACTCCGCCGGCTTGCCGAGCCGGGATGGATGCGGCGCCTGCCCGGCCAGCGACGCCCGGGCCGCGTCCGGCAGGGCCGCCAGCATCGGTGTCTCGAAGGTGCCGGGGGCGATGGTCATCACGCGGATCCGGTGTGCGGCCAGCTCGCGGGCGACCGGCAAGGTCATGCCGGCGACCCCCGCCTTCGATGCCGCGTAGGCCGGTTGCCCGACCTGCCCATCGAAGGCCGCGACCGACGCGGTCATCACGATCACCCCGCGCTCCTCGCCGACCGGCTCGAGCGGCTGCATCGCCGCCGCCGCGAGTCGCACCGTGTTGAACGTGCCGCTGAGGTTGACACGGATGACGCGGTCGAAGTCTTCGAGGGGGAGGGGGCCGTTCCTGCCGACCACCTTGCCGACGGGGGCGATTCCCGCGCAGCAGACCACGGTGCGGAGGGGGCCCAGCGCGGTGGCGGTGTCGATCGCGGTGGCGAGCTGCGCGGCATCCACCACGTCTGCAGCCGTGAAGACCAGGTCGTGTTCGCGCGCGATCGCCTCGCCGCCGGACCCCGGCAGGTCGACGATGACGACGGTCGCGCCCGCGGCGCGCAGGGTGATGGCGGTGGCGAGCCCGAGGCCGGATGCGCCTCCGGTCACGAGGGCGACGGTGCCCGCGAGCTGCACGTCAGAGCCTCTCGATGATGGTGGCGTTGGCCATGCCGCCGCCCTCGCACATGGTCTGCAGGCCGTAGCGTCCACCGGTCTGCTCGAGGGTGCCGAGCAGCGTCGTGAGCAGGCGCGTTCCGGATGACCCGAGCGGGTGCCCGAGGGCGATCGCACCGCCGCGCGGGTTCAGCCGCTCCGGGTCGGAGCCGAACTCGTGCTGCCAGGCGAGCGGCACGCACGCGAATGCTTCGTTGACCTCGTAGCTGTCGATGTCGTCGATGCCGAGGCCCGTGCGGTCGAGGATGCGGCGGGTGACGGGAATCACGCCGGTAAGCATCTCGATCGGGTCGGATCCGGTGACCGCGAACGAGTGGAATCGGGCGCGCGGGGTGAGGCCCAGCTCGGTCGCGCGGCGCTCGCTCATGATGAGCACGGCGGAGGCGCCGTCGGTGAGCGGCGAGGAATTGCCCGCGGTGATGCGCCAGTCGATCTCGGGGAACCGTGCCGCCATGGCGTCGTCGCGAAAGGCCGGCGCGAGCCCGGCCAGCCCCTCGACGGTCGTGCCGGGGCGGATGGTCTCATCGGTGGTCGCGTCGCCGACCGCGACGATGTCGGCGGAGTGGGTGGATGCCGCGGCGAGCCGGTGCGAGCGTGCGGCGTACTCGTCGAGAGTGCTGCGGTCGAGGCCCCACCGCGCGGCGATCAGCTCGGCCGAGATGCCCTGGCCGACGAGTCCGCCGGGATAGCGTTCGCCGATCGACGGGCCGAACGGATCGAGCCCGAGCGTCGCCGAATTGATCGGGTTCTGGCTCATCGACTCGACGCCGCACGCGATCACCACGTCGTAGGCGCCGGCCATCACTCCCTGCGCGGCGAACGCGGTTGCCTGCTGGCTCGACCCGCACTGCCGGTCGACGGTCGTACCCGGCACCGTGTCGGGAAAGCCGGCCGCGAGCACGGCGTTGCGGGTGATGTTCACCGACTGGCGGCCTACCTGGGAGAGGCATCCACCGATCACGTCGTCGATGGCGCCGGGGTCGATACCGGTGCGGTCGACCAGGGCACGCAGGGTGTGCGCGAGCAGTTCGACGGGGTGCAGGTGCGAGAGTTGGCCGCCGGGCTTGCCCCGCCCAGACGGGGTGCGCATGGCGTCGACGATGACGGCGGTGTCCATGCTCCGAGTGTCGCACCAATCCCGCGCGGCGTCGTGCCGGGGATGCGCGGTAGCTGCGTGCCGGGGGTGCGGGGTAGCTGCGTGCCGCGGGGTGCGGGGTGGCTGCAGGCCGGGCGTGCGGGGTGGCTGCGTGCCGGGGGTGCGGCTTTCATTATTCAGGAGTGGTGGGGGTCGGCACGGGTACCGCACCCGCGCCGGCCGGTTTCATCATTCAGGAGGTCTGGGGCCCGGAATTGCAGCGGTGGCCGAAATAATGGGCGGATGCAGCATCCACCGCTCATTTTCGCCCTGTACTCCTGAATATCGACGACATCCCGGCAGTCACTCCTGAATGATGAAAGCCGCGCAGGGCCCGGAAACCCGCCCGGATGCCGGTCACTCCTGAATGCTGAAACATCACCGACACCAACTCCCGAATGATGAAAGCAACGTCAGGCCGGGGTGACCTCGAGCTCGACGACCGCCCAGGAGAGCGCGGGGAGGGTCAGCGTCGCGCGCGACCCGTCGACCGCGACGCCGTCGAGGGGCACGAGTCCGACCAGGTCCTGGTGCTGCTCGACGTTCGAGCTGAATCGGTCGCCGCCCTCCGGCACCTGCAGCACCTCGGCGCGCGTGACGCGCCCGCCGGTGAAGCCGTGCAGCAGCACCTCGACCTCGGATGCCTCCTCGAGGCCGCGGTTGGCAAGGAACAGGGCGACCCGCCCGCGCTCCTCATCCCAGGTCGCGCTCACGTCGACGAGGTCGGCGTCGCCGAACTTGGCCGTCTCGTAGCGGTCACTGGTGACCGCCGTGCGCAGGATCTGCCCGCGGGCGAGCTCCGCCATGCGCGCGAACGGCCAGAAGATCGACTGCCGCCAGGCCGGCCCGTTCTCCTCGCTGCGAATCGGTGCGATCACGTTCACGAGCTGCGCCTGGTTCGCGATCTTCACCCGGTCGCCGTGCCGCAGGAGCGAGTTCAGCAGCGTTCCGACCACGATCGCGTCGGTGACGTTGTACTCGTCTTCAATGAGGCGTGGATGCTGCTTCCACTCCTTGCTCACATTGTGCGGCTGGTCGTCGCTGTCGAGCCCGGTCTGGTACCAGACATTCCACTCGTCGAACGAGAGGTCGACGAACTTCTTGTGCTTGCCCTTGGCGCGCACGGCGTCGACGGTGGAGATGACCGACTCGATGAAGTAGTCGGTGTCGACCGCCGTAGCGAGGAAGCTCTTCGCGTCACCGTCGTGCTCCTGGTAGTAGGCGTGCATCGACACGTAGTCGACCTCGTCGTAGGCGTGCGACAGCACGGTGTGCTCCCACGCGCCGAAGGTCGGCATGCCCGAGTTCGAGCTGCCCACCGCGACCACTTCGATGCTCGGGTCGACGAACTTCATGGCCTTGGCGGCCTCCTGTGCCAGGCGTCCGTACTCGTCGGCGGTCTTGTGCCCGATCTGCCACGGACCGTCGAGCTCGTTGCCCAGGCACCACAGTTTGATGTCGAACGGCTCCTCGGCGCCGTTGGCCCGGCGCAGGTCCGAGAGGTAGGTGCCGCCGGGGTGGTTCGCGTACTCGACCAGCTCGCGGGCGGCGTTCACGCCGCGCGTGCCGAGGTTGACCGCCTCCATCACCTCGGTTCCCGCGAGCTTCGACCAATTCACGAATTCGTGCAGCCCGAACTCGTTGCTCTCGACGGTGTGCCACGCGCCGTCGAGGCGGCGGCGACGGTTCTCGGCTGGTCCCAGCCCGTCCTCCCAGTTGTAGCCGGAGACGAAGTTGCCGCCGGGGTACCGGATGACGGTCGCCCCGAGCTCCTTCGTGAGCGCGAGCACGTCGCGCCTGAACCCGTTCTCGTCGGCCTCGGGGTGGCCCGGCTCGTAGATGCCGGTGTAGACGCAGCGCCCCATGTGCTCGACGAACGAGCCGAACAGGCGCCGCGTCACCTCTCCGATGGTGAAGTCGCGGGCGATGGTGATCCTGGCGGTGGACATAGCTCTCCTGTCGAAGGGGTGCAGGGGCGAGAAAGAAGGCGGCGAGAAAGAAGGCGGCGAGAAAAAAGGGCGATGGATGCGGCGGCAGCCGCCACTACTCAGGTGCCGCCGAGCCCGGTCGTCGAGATGCCCTTGATGATCTGGCGCTGGAAGAACAGGAACACGATGATCAGCGGCGATGCGGCGAGCATGGCTGCCGCCATGTCCTGCGCGTACTGCACGCCGAACGCGCTCTGCACGGTCTGCAGTCCGACCGGCAGGGTCATCAGCTCGGTGTTGTTGATCACGAGGAACGGCCACAGGAAGTTGTTCCACGCGCCGATGAACACGAAGATCGACACCGCGGCGAGGATCGGGCGCGACAGCGGAAGCACGATCGACCAGAACACGCGCAGGCGGCTGGCGCCGTCGACCCGCGCCGCCTCCTCGAGCTCGATGGGTACCTGGTCGAAGAACTTCGCGAGGATGAAGACCATGGCGGGGGCGACCACCTGCGGCAGGATCAGCCCGGCGAAGGTGTCGACGAGGCCGAAGGCGAGGGCCTGGTAGAACAGCGGGATGATGAGTACCTGCGGCGGGATGATGATCGCCGCGACGATCGCGGCGTACCAGAACTTGCGGCCCGCGAAGCTGAGCCGCGACAGCGCGTAGGCCGCGAGGGCGCTCGTCGCGACCGTCAGGAATGTGATGATCGCCGAGGTGATGAAGCTGTTGATGGTCCACTGCGGGATGTTGCCCTCGGCGAGCACCTGCGCGTAGGCGCCGAGGGTGAATCCGTTCTCGGGGATCCACGACGAGGAGCTCGCGGCATCCGTCTCGGTCTTCAGGCTCGTCGCAATGGCCCAGGCGAATGGCAGCAGCCAGCCGATGGCCAGCACCACCAGGATGGCGAACGCGATGATGCGCCCCCCGCTGAACGGCTTCTCGCCCGGAAGGTGGCCCGGCCCCTTGGTGGGGCGGGGGTCGGCGAGCTGCGGCTTCTCGATGACGTCGGTCATGTCACTTGCCCTTTCGTGAAGTTACCCGCATCTGCACGAGCGCGACGATGATGATCAGGGCGAAGAAGATGTAGGAGATCGCCGAGGAGTATCCGAAGCGGTAGCCGGTGAAGCCCGTCTCGAAGATGTAGATCACGGCCGACCTGGTCGACGGCGTGATGGCCTGCTGGAGCATCTGGTAGATCTGGTCGAACACCTTGAGCGACGCCAGCACCTGAAGGATCAGGATCAGGATGGTGGTCTGCTTCAGCTGGGGGATCGTGATGGAGAACAGCTGTCGCCACTTGCCTGCACCGTCGAGCGCCGCGGCCTCGTACTGCTGGTCGGGGATGTTCTGCAGCGCGGCCAGGTAGAGCAGGAAGTTGAAGCCGACCGTCCACCACACCGTGGCGATCACGATGGCGATCATCGACACGTTCGGATCCTGCAGCCACGCCACCGGAGCGATGCCGACGGAGCCGAGGATCGAGTTGATGAGCCCGAGTGACGGGTTGAACAGCCACGCCCAGATGAGCGACATGACCGTGGAGGCGAGCAGGAACGGCGCGAAGAAGCTCAGCCGCCACAGCCACTGTGCGGGGAGACCCATCTGCACGAGCAGCGCCATGCCGAGCGCCACGACTACCAGGGGCACGGTGGAGAGCAGGGTGAACCACAGCGTGTTGAGGATGGAGCTCCACATGCGCGGGTCAGCGAACGCCTCGGCGTAGTTCGCCAGCCCGATGAAGTTGCCTCCCGCGCCGGTGAGGGACTGGTCGGTCATGCTGAGGTACACGCCGTGGATGACCGGCCAGATGAGGAACAGCAGGAAGAACACCAGGAACGGTGCCATGAACGCGTAGGCGGTGAGGTTGGTGCTGCGGCGGCGCCTGGCGGGGCCGCTGGTGTCGGTGCGGGTGGCGGGGCCAGCGGTGGGAACCGCCCGGGCGCTCACGGTAGATGTCGTCATTGAGATCTCCTCCGGGTCAGACCGGGCTGGGCTTCGAGAGCAGGGTGTCGATATCGCGCCGGAACGCCTGGATGCCCTGAAGGGGATCGGCGCCGCTCAGCAGCACGGGCTGGAGGTTCTGCCCGAAGACGTTCTGAAAGTCGGAACCGGAGCCGGTGAACCAGGCCACCGGGTCGTAGTTCACGATCTCGGTGATGTCCACGTACTCCGACTGCGGGTCGAGGGTGGCGAACACCGGATCCTCGGTGACCGGCAGGTAGGTGGGCACGTGCCCGGCCCCCGCCCAGTCGACCGAGCTCTTGAGGATGTCGCTCACGAACTTGTAGACGTCGCGCCTGGCCTGCTCGTCTGGGTTGTCCTGGTGGGGGAGCACGAACGAGTGCGAGTCCGCGTAGGCGGCCGGGGTGCCGAACAGGGTGGGGATCGGCATCGCCCCGACGTTGATCTCGGCGTTCTGTGCGGTGGGGAGTTCCCATACCCCGGTGAAGAACATGCCGGAGTTACCGCCCGCGAACTCGGCGACCGCGGTGGCGTAGTCGCCCTGGGAGGTCGCGATCTCATCGTCGAGGATCTGCTTGATGAACTCGAACGCCGCGACCGCGAGATCCTCGTCGATCTCCATCACCCCACCCTCCGGCAGGTCGATCGAGCCGCCCATCTGCAGGTAGAACGTGTACCACAGCCGCCACAGCTGGGCGCCGTCGTTGAGGTAGCCGAACGACACCCCGTGCACGCCCGTGACCTGCTGCATCGCGCGGCCTGCCTCGAGGAACTGCTCGGGGGAGGTCATCTCGATGAGCCGGTCATCGGGCCCGAGGATGCCGGCCTCGGCGGCCATGTCCTTGTCGTACATCAGGATGAACGGGTGCACGTCGAGGGCGATCGAGTACAGGTTGTCGCCGAAGAAGCCCTTCTCCCAGACGATCTCGGGAAAATCCGCCTCGCCGACGTCGAATTCGGCGAGCAGGTCGGTGTCCCACGGGTCGAGCAGGCCGCCGGGCGCGTAGCCGGGAACGCGCGACGCGTGCATGATCGCGACGTCGGGTGCCCGCCCGCCGGCCGAGGCCATCGCGAGCTTCGTGTAGTACGGGGCGCCCCAGGTGAGCACGGTCTGCTTGGCCTGGAAATCGGGGTTGCCCTCGTTCGCGCGGTCGACCAGCTCCGACATGCGGATGCCGTCTCCGCCGCTCAGCAGGTGCCAGAACGCGAGCGGGGTGACGCCGGCCGCGGCACCGCTGACCGAGCACCCGGTCAGTCCGGTTGCGATCCACGCTGCGCCGACTGCGGCGAGGGTTCCGGTGATGGCCGTCCTCCGGGTGAAAATGCCGCCCGGCCCTACGGGAATACGTCGTTCGTTCATGCCTCACTCCTTTGTGAATACCACGATCGTTACATCGATGTAATTGGAGCGCAACCATGAAACGGTCGAGTGGATGCCACGGCCCCCGCGTCTACCGGCGAATCGCGCTCGCGCGCGACACGATCGCGTGCGGCACGGTCACGCGGGTGACGGGCGCCGACGCATCCGACATCCGCGCCACCAGCCGCGCCAGGGTCTGCTCGGCGAAGTAGCGTTTGTCGAACGACACCGTGGTGAGCGGCGGAGTCGCGAACTGGCCGTCGGCGATGTCGTCGAACCCGGCGACCGAGACGTCGTCTGGCACCCGGATTCCCGCCGCCCACAGGGCGCTCAGGGTGCCGATCGCCATCGAGTCGGTGAAGCAGAAGAACGCGTCGGGCGGGTCGCACTCGGCGAGGAAGGCGGTGACGGCGGCCGCGGCATCCCCGGGCGTCCACGTGGCGCAGGCGAGTTCGATGCGGCGATCCGGTGCGATGCCGGCCTCGGCCAGCGCGCGGTGGTACCCGGCCAGCCGCAGCCGGGCGGTCTCGGAGTTGAACCCGTCGCCTGCGCAGCCGACGATGCCGATGCGGCGGTGCCCGAGGCCCAGCAGGTGGGCTGTCATGTCATGTGCTGCGGCGACGCTGTCGACCCAGATCTGGTCGACCGCGCGCTGCTGCACCTCACCGATCATCACCAGCGGTGGCCTCGTCGGGTCGAGCGCGATCGCACTCTCTTCGAGGGTCGTCGGGTTGAGGATGACGCCGTCGACCAGGCGCTGCCGGGCGCGCGCGAGCAGTGTCGAGGCACGCGCCGGCTCACGCAGGGTCTCGGCGAACTGGATACCCCAGCCCTGCTCGTGGGCGACCTCGACGAAGTGGTGCGACATCTCGGCCGAGTACGGCGTGCTGAGGTCGGGCATCGCGAGGCCGATCACGCCGGTGCGTCCGTTGCGCAGGCCGCGGGCGCTGAGGTTGGGCACGTAGCCCAGTTCGGCGATCGCCCGCTCGACCCGGTCGCGGGTGTCCGGGCGCACGAACACGATGCCGTTGATCACGTTCGACACGGTCTTGGGTGACACGCGCGCCGTCGCGGCTACATCCTTGACGGTCGGGCGCATGGCTCAGGCTAACGCGGCATCGGCGGCGAGCGCCTTGGTAATGCGTTGCACGCTCACCGGTTCCGCGGTGCGCAATTGTTGTGCGAACAGGCTCACCCGCAGCTCCTCGAGCAGCCAGCGCACCCGCACCAGGCGTGCCGGGGCGTCGCCGGGAAGCGGCACGGTGCCTCCCGCTGCCGCGAACTTCGCAAATGCCGTGGCCACCTCGTTCTGGGCGACGCGATCTTGCGCGACGGCGGTGGGCAGCCGCTCGAGCCGCGCGACGATCGCTCTGAGGTACCGCGGAAGGTGCTGCAGCTGGGCGACGCCGGTGCGAGACACGAAACCGGGGTAGATGAGCCCCGCGAGCTGGGTGCGCACGTCGGAGAGCGCGGGCAGCAGGGTCATGCTCGTCGCCTGGCTGATGGCGCGTTCGACGTCACGGCTGCCCGCGATGGTCGCGGTCACGGTGGTGACGACGGCGTAGAGCGAATCGATGAGGCCGGCCGAGATGCGGGTGCGGGCGGCTTCGAAGTCGTCGCGGGTCCAGATGAGGCCGTCGGGGTGGTGCTCGCGCAACGCGGCATCCATCACCGCCACCAGGCAGTCATCGAACAGCGCCTGCACGTTCTGGTACGGGCTCGCCGCGAGGGTGAGCTTCTCCTTCTGGCTCAGGTGGTCGCGCACCCAGGAGAGCGGCGACGGCACGGTGAGGAGGAGAAGGCGACGGATGCCGCCGGGCATGGCCAGCGCCTGGTCCGCGGGCGTGCTCATCACCCGGATCGACACGCTCGCGCCATCGTCGACGAGGGTCGGGAACCCGCGGATGACGCTGCCGGCCTGCCGGGTGTCGACGAGTTTCGGCAGCTCGTCGAAGTCCCACGTCGTCAGGCCGGCGCGCTCGAGGGAGTGCGGTGTGCGCTGCATGACCTTGGCGACGGTTTCGCGGGCGCGGGTCTTGAGCTTGTGCTGCAGGGACTCGAGGTCCTTGGCGTGGGCGACCTGGCGACCGTTGTCGTCGATGACGGCGAAGGTGATGCGCAGGTGCGGGGGAAGCCGCTCGGTGTCGAAGTCGTCGACGTCGACCGGGGTGTGCGTCTTGCGGCGGATGACCTCGGCGAGGTACGCCGTGATCGACGTCTCCTCGAGCTCCTCGAGCGGCACGCCCGCCGCGCCCTCGAGCAGGCGCCTCGACCAGTCGGCGGCCGGTACGACGTTGCGGCGGATCGCCTTCGGCAGGCTCTTGATCAGCGCCGTCACGAGCTCTTCGCGGAGGCCCGGCACCTGCCAGTCGAAGCCGGCGGGCGAGAGCCGGGCGAGCAGGGCGAGCGGCACCATGACGGTGACCCCGTCGTCGTCGGCTCCCGGTTCGAAGCGGTACTTGACCTTGAGCTTCTGGTCGCCCTGCTGCCAGGTGCTGGGGAAGGCGTTCTCGTCGACGCGCGTCTCATCTGGCTCGTCGACGAGGTTCTCGGCGGTCATGGTGAGCAGGTCGGGGGTGTCGACGCGCGCCTTGCGCCACCAGGTCTCGAACGAGCGGGCCGAGAACACGGTGGCGGGCAGGCGCCGGTGGTAGAACTCGAACACCGCCTCGTCGTCGACGAGGATGTCGCGGCGTCGGGTGCGTTCCTCGAGCTCGGTGAGCTCCTTGCGCAGCTTCTTGTTCGCCCGCTCGAACGCCGAGAGGCGCTGGTCGGTGCGCGAGAGATCCCAGTCGCCCTCGACGAGTGCGTGCCTGATGAACAGCTCGCGGGCGTACGCCGGATCGACGCGGGAGAACTGCACGGGACGACGCTGCACGAGCGGCACCCCGTAGAGGGTCACCCGCTCGTGGGCGACCACGGCGCCCTGCTTCTTCTCCCAGTGCGGCTCGCTGTAGCTGCGCTTGACGAGGTCGCCCGCGAGGGACTCGGCCCACGCCGGATCGATGGCGGCGTTGACGCGAGCGAAGAGACGGCTGGTCTCGACTAGTTCGGAGCTCATGACGGCATCCGGCTGCTTCTTCGCCAGGGCGGAGCCGGGGAAGATCAGGAACCGCACCTGGCGGGCACCGATGTAGTCCTTCTTCTGCACGTCCTTGATGCCGATCTGGCTGAGCAGGCCGGCGAGCAGCGACTTGTGGATGCCGGCGGGGTTGACGCTCTCCTCGCCGATGGTGAGCCCGAGCGGCTTGGCCATGCGCTGCAGCTGCCGGTAGACGTCGCCCCATTCACGAATGCGAAGGAAGTTGAGGTACTCGGCCTTGCACAGGCGCCGGAACGCGCTGGAGGAGAGCTCGCGCTCCTTCTCCTTCGTGTAGTTCCAGAGGTTCAGCAGGGTGAGGAAGTCGCTCGTCGGGTCGGTGAAGCGCGCGTGCTGCTGGTCGGCCTGCGCGCGCTTCTCGAGGGGGCGCTCGCGGGGATCCTGGATGCTCAGAGCTGCGACGATGGCCATCACCTCGCGGGTGGTGCCGTGCTTCTTCGACTCGATGACCATGCGGGCGAGGCGCGGGTCGATGGGCAGCTGGGCGAGCTGCTTGCCGATCGCGGTGATCTCGTGGGTGGCGCCGGCGGCGCTGCTCGGCCCGGTCTTCGTGCCAGCGCCCTTGGGCAGGCGCACGGCGCCGAGCTCGCTGAGCAGGTCGAGGCCGTCCTTGATGCCGCGGGAGTCCGGCGGCTGCAGGAACGGGAACGCCGCGATGTCGCCGAGCCCGAGCGAGATCATCTGCAGGATCACGGCCGCGAGGTTGGTGCGCAGGATCTCGGGCTCGGTGTACTCCGGGCGCTTCTGAAGGTCGAGCTCGGAGTACAGGCGGATCGCGATACCGTCGCTGGTGCGGCCGGACCGCCCGGAGCGCTGCATGGCCGACGCCTGCGAGATGGCCTCGATCGGCAGTCGCTGCACCTTCGAGCGCACGCTGTACCGCGAGATACGGGCCATTCCGGCATCGATGACGTACCGGATGCCGGGCACGGTGAGACTCGTCTCGGCCACGTTCGTCGCCAGCACGATACGGCGCCGCACGCCCCCGCCGGTGGACGGGCGGAACACCTTGTGCTGGTCGGCGGCGCTCAGCCGGCCGTACAGGGGGAGCACCTCGGTGCCGGGCAGGTTGCGGCCCCGAATGGCTTCTTCGGCGTCGCGGATCTCGTTCTCGCCGCTGAGGAACACCAGCACGTCGCCGCTCGACTCGCGGGCCAGCTCGTCGAGGGCCGCGTTGATGCCGTCGATGGGGTCGAGGTCGGGTTCCACCTCGGCGGGCGCGGCGGATGCGGCATCCACCTCGACCGCATCGGGCACCAGTGGGCGATACCGCACCTCGACCGGGAACGTGCGACCGGAGACGGACACGATCGGGGCGCCGTCGAAGTGCTTCGAGAAGCTCTCGGGGTCGATGGTCGCCGAGGTGATGATGACCTTGAGGTCGGGGCGGCGGGGGAGCAGTTGCTTGAGGTAGCCGAGCAGGAAGTCGATGGTGAGGCTGCGCTCGTGCGCCTCGTCGATGATGATCGCGTCGTACTTCTTGAGCGTGCGGTCGCGGTGGATCTCGTTGAGCAGGATGCCGTCGGTCATCAGCTTGACCTTGGTGTGCTGGCCGACCCGGTCGGTGAAGCGCACCTGGTAGCCGACGAGCCCGCCGACCTCCTCGCCCAGCTCCTCGGCGATGCGCTCGGCGATGGTGCGCGCGGCGATGCGGCGGGGCTGCGTGTGCCCGATGCTCTGCCGGCCGAGTTCGAGCAGGATCTTCGGCAGCTGGGTGGTCTTGCCCGACCCGGTCTCGCCGGCGACGATGACGACCTGGTTGTCGCGGATGACGTCGGCGATCTCGCCGCGCATCTGGCTGACCGGCAGCTCTTCGGGATAGTGGATCACCATCGGCGGCGCGCCGTTCGCCGCGTTCGCGCCGGTAGGTGTGTCGAGAGAAGTCATCAGCCCTCCATCGTACGTCGCGCCGGCCGCGGCATCCTGCGCGGCCAGCGGTCGCCGACGTAGGATTCGCATGCCGGCTTCGGAGCAGCAGCGGGGGTTCCCGTGCACGCGTGCTGATACACCGGGGCGTCAACGACGACCGAGAGGCACCACCGCCATGACCTCGCACTTCAGCACGATGTCCGTCGCCGCCATCCTCGCCGAGAGCGCCGCGCGCTTCGCGGACACGGTCGCCGTGGTCGTGGGCGACGAGGAGACGACGTACCGCGACCTGTGGCGGCAATCCCGGGAGTATGCCGGGGCGCTCGCGGCACGCGGCATCCACCCCGGCGATCCCGTCGCGGTGCTCATTCCCAACGTCGCCGACTTTCCGCGGGTCTACTACGCCGTGCTCGCGCTCGGCGGTGTCGTGGTGCCCATCCACGCGCTGCTGAAATCGGAGGAGATCGAGTACGTGCTGCGCGACAGCGGAGCGACACTGCTGGTCTGCGCGGCGCCGCTGCTCGGCGAGGGCGCGAAGGGTGCGGCGCTCGCCGGAGTCGACGTGGTGAGCGTGCTGATTCCGGATGACAGGACAGGCGAGCTGCCGTTCGCCCGCCTCGAAGACGAGGCGCGCGCGGCCGAGCCGATCGACACCTACGTGCCGCGCGACCCGTTCGACACCGCCACCATCCTCTACACGAGCGGAACGACCGGCCAGCCGAAGGGCGCGGAGGGATGCCACCTCGCGCTGGTCGAGCAGGTCAACGTGCTGCTGCTGAGCACCTTCGACCTGCGCCCGGAGGATCGCGTGCTCGGCTGCCTGCCCCTGTTCCACACCTTCGGGCAGACCTGCGCGATGAACACGTCGTTCCGCGCCGGGGCGACCGTGGTGATGGTGCCGCGGTTCGACGGCGACTCCGCCCTGCAGACCATGGTCGACCAGCGGTGCACGATCTTCATGGGGGTGCCGACGATGTACATCGCGCTGCTCGACGCGGCGACGCGCAACCCCGAGCGGCCCGCGCTGCGGTACGCGATCTCCGGCGGGGCGGCGATCCCGGTCGCGGTGATCGAGCGGTTCCGCGACGAGTTCGACGCCGAGATCCACGAGGGATACGGGCTCACCGAGACCAGCCCGGTGGCGACCTTCAACCACGTGGGGCGGCCCACCCACCCCGGCACTGTCGGCCAGGCGCTGTGGGGCGTCGAGATCGCGATCGGCAACGCCAACGTGCAGGGGACCGTCGAGATGCTCGAGCTGGGCGAGCTCGGGGAGATCCTGATCCGCGGTCACAACATCATGAAGGGCTACCTCGGGCGCCCCGACGACACGGCGAAGGCGATCGTCGACGGCTGGTTCCGCACCGGCGACCTCGGCACCCTCGATGCCGACGGCTACGTCACGATCGTCGACCGCACGAAGGACATGATCCTGCGCAACGGCTACAACGTGTACCCGCGCGAAGTGGAGGAGGCGTTGGCGAAGCATCCGGATGTCTCGATCTGCGCGGTCTTCGGCATCGCCCACGACACCCACGGGCAGGAGATCGTGGCCGCCGTCGTGCTCAAGCCGGGCGCGACCGCGACGGCGCAGCAGCTGATGGCGTTCACGCGGGAGCACGTGGCGTCGTACAAGTACCCGCGCTACGTGCACCTGGTCGACGCGCTGCCGCTCGGCCCGAGCGGCAAGGTGCTGAAGCGGGAGCTCGTGGCGCGGTTCGAATAGGGAGCGTAGGGGCGCGGGGTCGAACAAACCTATTGACTCCGCAGAGTGGTTTGCGTTACAAAGTAGGTATGACTCCAGCAAACGCATCGGGCCATGTGCCCCACGACTCTTCCCGCCCCGGCGCCGATTCCGGCGCCAGCACCCACGACGACACCCCGCCCGACGCCGCCGAGGCGATGGCGCTCCTCACGGCCCAGCAGAAGCGCGTGGACTCCGAGATGATGGGCCCGGTCCCGTGGCTCTACGGCATCTGGGGCATTGCCTGGCTGGTCGGCTTTCTGCTCCTCTGGTCGGCGTGGCCGGATGGCAACCCGTGGTTCACGGTGCCGTGGGCCGTCGCCATTCCGGGCTACGCGATCCTCATCCTCGGAGCGATCGTCGCCTCGGTCGTCTTCGGCATCCGCATCAACCGCGGAGTGCGCGGTACCTCCGACTTCCAGGGAATGGTCTACGGGCTGTCCTGGTCGATCTGCGGCACCGCATTCACCGCGCTCGGCGTCGGCTTGATCGACAACGGCCTCAGCCCAGAGCTGGCGTCGGTGTATTTCCCCTCGGCATTCGGGCTCATGGTCGGCACGCTCTACCTCGGGGGAGCCGCGCTCTGGCGGGACAGGACACAGCTCGTCACCGGTATCGCCCTGCTCGTCGTGGCATCCATCGCCCCGTTCTTCGGGTACCCGCACAACAACCTCGTGACGGCCGTGCTCGGTGGCGGGGCGTTCCTCGCCGGTGCCGTGGCATCCATCGCCCAGCTCCGCCGAACGCGGTGACCGGCCGTGACTGAACTCGACCCGGTGATCCACGCGGCCGCCCGGCTGCGCATCACCGCCAGCCTTGCGGCCATCCCGGTCGGTGACCGCATCGCGTTCCCGCGACTGCAGGAGCTGCTCGACATGACCGCCGGGAACCTCTCCACCCACCTGCGCAAGCTCGAGGATGCGGAGTACGTGACCGTGACCAAGACGCACCAGGGGCGCTCGCCCGCCACCTACCTCGAACTGAGCAAGCGCGGCCGGCGCGCGTTCGAGGACTACATGGACGCCCTGCGGAGCGTGCTGGGGGAGACGCCGTGAAGCGGCCAGGGGCAGGCCCCCCGGGCCGCGCCGCACGCACGGCCTAGGCTGGGCGGGTGCAGCCAATCGAGGTACGCGTCCACCGCAGCGACGAGAATCTGGCCAGGGAACACCAACTCGCATGGAAGATCGCGGAGGTCGCCGCCGACCCGGTCGCGGTCACCGACGAGGTGGTCGACATGGTGATCAACCGCATCATCGACAACGCGGCCGTCGCCGTCGCATCCCTCACCAGGGCCCCCGTCGTCGCAGCCCGCGCCCAGGCGGAGGCGCACCCGTACGCGCCGGGTGCCACCGTCTTCGGCGCGACCGGCCGCTACAGCCCCGAGTGGGCGGCATGGGCCAACGGGGTCGCCGTGCGCGAACTCGACTACCACGACACGTTCCTCGCCGCCGAGTACTCGCACCCCGGCGACAACATCCCGCCGATCCTCGCCGTCGCCCAGCACGCCGGCTGCACCGGGGCCGACCTGGTTCGCGGCATCGCCACCGGCTACGAGATCCAGGTCGACCTGGTCAAGGCCATCAGCCTGCACAAGCACAAGATCGACCACGTCGCCCACCTCGGCCCGAGCGCCGCCGCCGGCATCGGCACCCTGCTGCACCTCGACGTCGAGACGATCTTCCAGGCCGTCGGCCAGGCCCTGCACACCACGACCGCCACCCGGCAGTCCCGCAAGGGCGAGATCTCCACCTGGAAGGCGCACGCCCCCGCCTTCGCCGGCAAGATGGCGGTCGAGGCCGTCGACCGGGCGATGCGCGGCCAGACCAGCCCGACCCCGATCTACGAGGGAGAGGACGGCGTGATCGCCTGGCTCCTCGACGGACCGGATGCCCGCTACCAGGTGTCACTCCCCGCGGCGGGCGAGCCCAAGCTTGGCATCCTCGACAGCTACACCAAGGAGCACTCCGCCGAATACCAGGCGCAGGCCCTCATCGACCTCGCCCGCAAGCTGCACGGCGAGCACCCGGAGCTGCGTGACGGCACGCGCATCGCGAGCGTCGTCATCCACACCTCGCACCACACCCACAACGTCATCGGATCCGGCGCCAACGACCCGCAGAAGTACGACCCGACCGCGAGCCGCGAGACCCTCGACCACTCGATCCCGTACATCTTCACCGTCGCCTTCCAGGACGGCGAGTGGCACCACGAGCGCTCGTACGCCCCCGAGCGCGCCGCCCGCCTCGACACCCTCACCCTGTGGCGCTCCGTCACCACCGCCGAGGACGCCGAGTGGACCCGCCGCTACCACTCCACCGACCCGGCAGAGAAGGCGTTCGGCGGACGCGTCGAGATCCTCCTCACCGACGGCACCCGCATCGTCGACGAGATCGCCGTCGCCGACGCGCACCCCCTCGGCGCACGTCCCTTCGCCCGCCAGCAATACATCGACAAATTCCGGATGCTGGCCGCCGACGTTCTCGACGACGCCGAGACAGAACGCTTTCTCGACCTCGTCCAGCGCCTCCCCGCGCTGACCGCCGACGAGCTCGGCGGCCTCACGGTCACCGCGCGAGGCGGACTCATCGACCCGGCCGACGCGCCACGAGGACTCTTCTGATGCTGTACTCCACCGTCACCCCCGCCGACAAGCGCCAGGCCCTGCGCGCCGCCCTCGCCACCGGCGAGCTGCAGCGCTTTCCCGGCGCGTTCAACCCGCTGAGCGCGAAGCTCATCGGCGACAAGGGCTTCGAGGGCGTCTACATCTCCGGCGCCGTCATCTCGGCCGACCTGGGCCTCCCCGACATCGGCCTGACCACCCTCACCGAGGTCGCCACGCGCGCGCAGCAGATCTCGCGCATGACCGACCTGCCCAGCATCGTCGACGCCGACACCGGCTTCGGCGAACCGATGAACGTCGCCCGCACCGTGCAGGCGCTCGAGGACGCCGGCGTCGCGGGACTCCACATCGAGGACCAGGTCAACCCCAAGCGCTGCGGACACCTCGACGGCAAGGCCGTGGTCGACGCAGACACCGCGATCAAGCGCATCCGCTCGGCCGCCGACGCGCGCCGCGACCCGAACCTGCTGATCATGGCGCGCACCGACATCCGCGCCATCGAGGGGATGGATGCCGCGGTCGACCGCGCCAAGGCGCTCGTCGACGCCGGAGCAGACGCGATCTTTCCCGAGGCGATGCGCGACCTCGCCGAGTTCGAGGCGATGTGCGCCGCGGTCGACGTTCCGGTGCTCGCGAACATGACCGAGTTCGGCAAGAGCGAACTGTTCACCACGCGGCAGCTGGCCGACACCGGGGTGCGCATCGTCATCTACCCGGTCAGCCTGCTGCGCCTCGCGATGGGAGCCGCCGAGCGCGGCCTCGACACCCTCGTCGCCGACGGCACCCTGCAGCCGACGGTCGCCGACATGCAGACCCGCGCCCGCCTCTACGAACTGCTCGACTACGAGGCGTACAACGCGTTCGACAGCTCCATCTACGACTTCACGCTGTAAACCGACGGTCACCGCCGACCGCCGCCGACACGAAGGAGCATCCCCATGCCAGAGACACCAGACCAGGACATCCACCGCGGACTCGCCGGAGTCGTCGTCGACTACACCGCCGTCTCGAAGGTGAACCCCGAGACGAACTCGCTGCTCTACCGCGGCTACCCCGTGCAGGAGCTCGCCGCGCAGTGCTCGTTCGAGGAGGTCGCCTACCTGCTCTGGCACGGCGAACTGCCCGACGAGCAGCAACTCGCCGACTTCGAGCAGCTGGAGCGTTCCGGCCGCCACCTCGACGACGTCGTCAAGAAGGTCATCGACGATCTGCCGCTCACCGCGCACCCGATGGACGTCGTGCGCACCGCCGTCAGCGTGATCGGCGCCCGCGACCCGCACGCCGCAGACCCCAGCCCCGAGGCCAACCTGCGCAAGAGCATCGCCCTGTTGAGCGCCCTGCCCGCCGTCGTCGCCTACGACCAGCGTCGCCGCCGCGGCGAGCACCTCGTCGAACCGCGCGACGACCTCGGCTACAGCGCCAACTTTCTGCACATGACCTTCGGCGAGGTGCCGGACCTGGTCGTGGTCGAGGCGTTCGACGTGTCGATGATCCTCTACGCGGAGCACTCGTTCAACGCGTCGACGTTCACCGCCCGCGTCATCACCTCGACCCTCGCCGACCTGTACTCCGCGGTCACCGGCGCGGTGGGGGCGCTCAAGGGTGCGCTGCACGGCGGCGCCAACGAGGCCGTCATGCACGTCTTCGAAGAGATCGGTACCGCGGGCGGGGTCGAGATCTGGCTGGATGCCGCGCTCGCCGAGAAGCGCAAGATCATGGGCTTCGGACACCGGGTCTACAAGAACGGTGACTCGCGGGTGCCGACCATGAAGGCCGCACTCGAGACCCTCGTCGCGGAATACGACCGGCCGGACGTGCTCGACCTCTACGACACCCTCGAGGCGGCGATGACCGAGCGCAAGAACATCAAGCCGAACCTCGACTACCCGAGCGGCCCCGCGTACCACCTGATGGGCTTCGACACCCTCACCTTCACGCCGCTCTTCGTCGCCAGCCGCATCACCGGCTGGACGGCGCACATCATGGAGCAGGCCGCGTCGAACGCCCTGATCCGCCCCCTCAGCTCATACAACGGACCCGACGAAAGGCACCTGCCATGACAGTCCCCTCCCTCGAACTCAACGACGGCCGCAGCATCCCGCAACTCGGCTTCGGCGTCTTCAAGGTCGATCCGGATGCCACGGAGCGCATCGTCTCGGACGCCCTCGAAATCGGCTACCGGCACATCGACACCGCCGCGATCTACGGGAACGAGGAGGGCGTCGGCCGCGCCATCGCCGCCTCCGGCATCCCGCGCGACGAGCTGTTCATCACCACCAAGCTGTGGAACGCCGACCAGGGCACCGACAGCGCGCACGCCGCGATCGACACCAGCCTCGAGAAGCTCGGGCTCGACCACGTCGACCTGTACCTGATCCACTGGCCCACCCCGAAGCGCGACCTGTACGTCGAGAGCTGGAAGGCACTCGAGCAGATCCGTGCCGCGGGCAAGTCCACCTCCATCGGGGTGAGCAACTTTCTCGTCGAGCACCTGGAGCGCATCGCGGGCGAGACCGACACGGTTCCCGCGGTGAACCAGATCGAGCTGCATCCATACCACCAGCGCCCTGCCGAGACCGCATACGGCCACGACCACGGCATCATCACCGAGGCGTGGGGCCCGCTCGGGCAGGGCAAGTACCCGCTGCTCGAACTGCCCGAGATCGTAGCGATCGCCGACGCCCACGAGCGCACGCCCGCGCAGGTCGTGCTGCGCTGGCACATCCAGCAGGGGCACGTGGTGTTCCCCAAGTCGAACAGCCGCGAGCGCATCGCCGAGAACTTCGCGCTGTTCGACTTCGAGCTCACCCCCACCGAGCAGTCGAGCATCAGCGCCATGGAGCGCGGCGGACGTGTCGGGGGAGACCCGGCAGAGATCAACTAGGCACTGCGCTACCGAACGCAGCGAGCCGACGGCGGGCCGGGGGAAGACCCCCGGCCCGCCGTTCGCTGTATGCCCGCTGGGCGACCAATCCGAATGCCGGGGCGGTTCGAACACAGTGGGTAGGCCCGCAGTATCGCGGGCGCGAAAGGAACGTCACGATGACCGAGATCACCGCACACCACGGACTGTTCAAGAACACGAACCTGCACGTCGACGACACCGGTGGATCCGGTCGCCCCGTCGTACTCATCCACGGCTGGCCGCTCTCCGGCGAATCCTGGTCGGAGCAGGTGCCCGTGCTGGCCGCCGCCGGCTACCGCGTCATCACCTACGACCGCCGCGGCTTCGGCCGCAGCGACAAGCCCAAGACGGGCTACGACTACGACACCCTCACCGACGACCTGCACTCGCTGCTCGAAGAGCTCGATCTGCGTGACGTGACCCTCATCGGGTTCTCGATGGGCGGCGGCGAGGTGGCCAGGTACTTCTCCCGTTTCGGTGACGAGCGCGTGCGCAGCGTGGTGTTCGCCTCCGCGGTGCCGCCGTACCTGCTCACGAGCGACGACAACCCGGAGGGTCCGCTGTCGGCCGACGCCGCGGCATCCATGACCGCCGGCCTCACCGCCGACGAGAATGAGTTCTACGACGGCTTCACCACCGACTTCTTCTCGGTCGACGGCGTGCTCAAGGTCACCGAGCAGCAGCGCCAGGACGCCATCGCGCTCGCGAAGCAGTCGAGCAAGGTCGCGGCCCTCGCCGCCATGGCCTCGTTCGGGTCGACCGACTTTCGGGGTGACCTGCCGCGCGTGACCGTGCCGACCCTCGTCATCCACGGCGACGGCGACGGCACCGTGCCGTTCGAGGGATCCGGTGCGCGCACCCACGCGGCGATCGCGCACAGCGAGCTCGTCGTCATCGCGGGCGCACCCCACGGCGTGAACGTCAGCCACGCCGACGAATGGAACCGCGCCGTGCTGGAGTTCCTGAAGAAGTAACCACCCGCAGGACCTCGCGCCGCGAGCCACGCACCGCGCCCCAAGCACACGCTCCGGGCGCGGTGCCCGCGTTAACGGGCCCTTGGTCCTACGTCGCGTTCATATGATGGATTGATAAAGTCATCCATCAAAGGTCGTTCGCAGTGAAGTCAGCCGCTCGCATTCTCTACGTCATGGGCGGGTCGTTCCTCACCGTCACCTCCGTCTACCTGTTCTGGAGCCTGCAGGCGCACAACCTCGAGCTGGTGGGCGTCATCACGGTCGGCCTGTGCGCCGTGCTCTGCCTGCTGCTCGCGTTCTACTTCGGCCGCCTCGTGAAGTCGGTCGGCGGCGACCTGCTCGCCGAGGACCGCCTCGACGCGAACATCGACGACGGGGATTCGGAGCTGGGCCTGTTCAGCCCGTGGAGCTGGTGGCCGATCCTGCTGGCCGCCGCCTCGACCATCCTCATCCTCGGCCTGTCGGTCAGCGCGTGGATCGCGATCATCGCGCTCCCCATCCTCATCCTGTGCCTCATCGGGTGGTTCTTCGAGTACTACCGCGGGTACTTCGCCCGCTGAGCGCGGCGCGACGGTGTCGGGCGACTGCGACGTGATGGATTCATCAATCCGCGAGACTGGGGCGATGAACGAATTCGCGGGCGCGCAGCGGCCCCTCTACGAAGTCAAGGCCAACCTCTTCAAGGGCCTCGCCCACCCGGTGCGGGTGCGTATCCTCGAGGTGCTCTCGGCCGCGAACACCGTGCCGGTCTCCGACCTCATCGCCGATACCGGGCTCGAGGCATCCCACCTGTCGCAGCACCTCTCCGTGCTGCGCAAGCACAACCTCGTCGTCGCTGAGCGCCGGGCCAGCCAGGTCTTCTATTCGCTGGCCTACCCGCAGGTCGCCGACCTGCTGCGTGTCTCTCGCGCCCTGCTGGTCGAGATCCTCGAGAACACCCGGCAGCAGCTCGCGTCGACGGTCACCGCATCGGCGGGGCTTCCGGTGCAGCCGGCGTCGACGCCGTCCGATTCCCCGCCACCGCCTTCCGATCCCGAATCGACGTAACCCATGCGACCCCTGCGGTACCTCCGACCCCTGCTGCCCGCCGCGAGCGACTACGCGGAGGTGCGCCGCAGCTGGCGCGGCGACGTGCTCGCGGGCGTCACGGTGGGCATCGTCGCCCTGCCCCTCGCACTGGCCTTCGGCGTCAGCTCGGGCGCGGGCGCCGAGGCCGGCCTGATCACGGCCATCGTGGCGGGCCTCGTCGCGGCGGTGTTCGGCGGGTCGCACATCCAGGTCTCCGGACCGACCGGCGCGATGGTCGTCGTGCTCGGCCCCATCGTCGCCGTGCACGGGGTCGGCGCCGTCGCCATCGTGAGCTTGATGGCCGGCGTGATCGTGCTGCTCGTCGGCCTCGCGAAACTCGGCAGGGTCGTCTCGTTCATCCCGTGGCCGGTCATCGAGGGATTCACCCTCGGCATCGCGGCCATCATCTTCCTCCAGCAGGTACCGGCGGCGATCGGCGCGGCACCCGGCCCCAGCAGCAATGCCGTGGTGTCTGCCGTGCAATCATTCGGTTCGGTGGATGCAGCAACCGTCGTCTGGCCGGTGCTCGCCGTCGCGGTGGTCGCCGCCATCATGGTGCTGTCACCCCTCCTGCTGAAGCAACTACCGGGCTCGATCGTCGCCATCGTCGTCGTCACCGCGGCGGCGACCCTGGCTGGCCTGCCACTGGCGACGATCGGGGTGCTGCCCTCCTCGCTGCCGGCACCCCAGCTGCCGAACCTCGACCCGGTGCGGCTGCAGGCACTCGTCGGCCCCGCCCTCACCATCGCGGCCCTCGCCGCCATCGAGTCGCTCCTCTCGGCGCGGGTCGCCGCATCGATCTCCGACACCGGGCCATACGACGCCGACCGCGAGCTGGTCGGCCAGGGCCTCGCCTCGGTCGCCTCCGGCCTCTTCGGGGGAATGCCGGCCACCGGCGCGATCGCCCGCACCGCCGTCAACCTGCGCTCCGGCGGACGCACCCGGCTCGCCGCCATCGTGCACGCGCTGGTGCTGCTGGCCGTCGTCTACCTCGCGAGCGGCGTCGTCTCGCAGATCCCCCTCGCGGCGCTCTCGGGGGTGCTCATGGTCACCGCGGCCCGCATGGTGTCGGTCGCGACCGTGCGCAGCGTGCTCGGGTCGACCCGCTCCGACGCCGCCGTGTTCGTCGTCACCGCGCTGGTCACCGTGTCGCTCGACCTCATCGTCGCTGTGGGCATCGGCATCGCGGTGGCTGCGTTCTTCGCCCTCCGCGTGCTCGCGAGATCGGGCGGGGTGCACCGCGACGAACTGCCCCTGCCCGCGCACCCCGGCGACGACCGCATCGCGCTGCTGAGCCTCGACGGTGCCCTGTTCTTCGGCGCGGCCGACCGGGTGCTCGACCGGGTCAGCGCCGTTCTCGGCGTCTCAGTGGTGATCCTGCGCATGTCGCAGCTGCAGGCGCTCGACGCGACGGGCGCGAAGGTGATCACCGAGATGATCCACGCCCTCGAGCGCCGCGGCATCACGGTGCTGGTGAAGGGCATCCAGCCCGCACACCTCACCGTCGCCACGCGGGTCGGCGTCATCGCGTCGCTGCGTCACCGCAATCACCTGTTCACCGAGCTGGACGCGGCAGTCGAGCACGCCAGGAGCCACGTCGCGCGGGCGGCGGCATCCACTCCCGAACCGGTCTGAACCGGCGCTGCCCGGCGCGGGCGACGGCTCGTCGACGCCCGTCCCTTCCACTCGGCGCTGCCCGGCCGAGGGCAGGCGCCTACAGCTCGACGCGCTCGCCGCGGGGAGTGTCGACGAGCAACCCGGTGTCGGCGAACGCCGCCTCGAGGTCGTCGCGGGTCTCGGAGAAGTGCTGCCAGTCGTCGGTGTGCAGCCCGACGACGCGCTGCGCGCCGAGGATGCGCGCGGCGGTCGCGGCATCCGTCGACGTCATGGTCAGCGGGGCGTCGATGCCCGGCACGCGCGCGGCCCCCGCGAACAGCACCGCGATGTCGATCGACGGAAAGCGACTGGCGATGTGCTCGACCAGGGGGAGCGACGCGTTGTCGCCGCTGACGTAGACGGTCGGCTCGCCCTCGGCCTCGAGGATGAAGCCGACGACCGTTCCGACACGGGCTTCGGACCCCGGCGGCCCGTGCAGGGCGGGAACCACGGTCACCGTCACCGCACCGAGCTGGTGGCTCTCCCAGTCGTCGAGGCCGATCACGCCGCCGCCCCACAGGTCGGCGCCCGCACGCATCGTGCTGACGGTGACCGGACCCTGCGCCAGCAGCTCGAGGCCCTCCCAGTCGAGGTTGTCCTTGTGGGCGTGGTGAGACAGCAGCACGAGGTCGACCGGCCACAGGTCGGCACGCGAGATCGCGGGCCCCGCGGTCTTGACCAGCGTGGTGGTCCCCGGCTCGGTGTAGGTCTGGGGCGGGTCGAGCGTCGGATCCGTCACGATGCGCAAGCCCGCGTATTCGAGGAGCGCGGTGGGTCCGCCGATGAAGGTGATGGCTGTCGTAGGCACAGCGCCAGCCTACGCTGGGAGCATGCCGAACCGACTGGCGAATGCCGTAAGCCCCTATCTCCGGTCCCACGCCGAGAACCCCGTCGACTGGTTCGAGTGGGGGGATGAGGCATTCGCGGCGGCCGCCGAGCGCGACGTCCCGGTGCTGGTCTCGATCGGCTACTCGACCTGCCACTGGTGCCACGTGATGGCGCGCGAGAGCTTCAGCGACCCCGAGCTCGCCGCGCACCTCAACGCCAACTTCGTCGCGATCAAGGTCGACCGCGAGGAGTATCCCGACGTCGACTCCACCTACCTCGCGGCGGCGGGCGCCTTCACGCAGCACCTCGGGTGGCCGCTCAACGTGTTCGTCACCCCGCGGGGGCGGGCGTTCTATGCCGGAACCTACTGGCCTCCCGAGCCCCGCCAGGGGCACCCCGCGTTCCGGCAGGTGCTCGACGCCGTCGGCGAGGCGTGGCGCGACCGTCGCGACGAGGTCGAGTCGAACGCCGGAACGGTGCACGACGCCCTCGCGGCGCAGGACCAGCGGCAGGCGGGCGACGGCAGCGGCACTGCCCTCCCCGATGCCGAGGCGTGGGGCGCGGTGATGACCGAGCTGATCGGCTACGAGGACACCCGCTACGGCGGCTTCGGCGACGCTCCCAAGTTTCCCGTCGCGCCGGTGCTGGGCTTCCTGCTCGACCGCGGTTCGCTCGGCGACCTCGACGCGACCGCGCTCGCGGTGCGCACCCTCGGCCGGATGGCCGCATCGCCGCTGCGCGACAGCGTGGAGGGCGGGTTCTTTCGGTACTCGACAATGCGCGACTGGTCGGACCCGCACTACGAGCGCATGCTCTACGACAACGCGATGCTGCTCGGCGCCTACTCCAGGGTGCCGGGCGGCGACGACATCGCCGACGGCATCGCGGGCTTCCTGACCGGAGTGCTGCGCGTCGGCGGGGCTGGCGAGGGTAGCGGGGCCGGCGGGGGTGGCGTGCTCGGCGGCGCGTTCGCGTCGGCGCAGGACAGCGAGAGCGATGTCGACGGCGTGCGCGTCGAGGGGGTCTATTACTCGCTGGATGCCGCGGCTCGCGCCCAGCAGCATCCACCGGCCATCGATGCCAAGGTGCTCACCGGCTGGAACGGCCTCGCGATCGAGGCGCTGGCCGACGCCGGCGCACGCCACCAGCGCCCCGACTGGATTCAGGCAGCCCGCGACGCCGCGGACTACCTGCTCGCCGTGCACGTGACGGGCGACGGCACCCTGGTGCGCGCGTCGATCGACGGCCGGGTGTCTGCGGCCAGGGCGACCCTCGAGGACTACGGGATGTTCGCGTCGGCGCTGCTGCACCTCGCGCTCGCCACCGGTGAGGTCGGCTACGCGGAGAGCGCCCGCCGGCTCGTCGACGCCGCGCTGAGCGACGCGCCGACCGGCTTCACGGTGCCGGGCGGTGCCGACCCGACGCTCGCCGCGCACGGCGTCGCGCTGGCGGTCGACCCGTCGGAGGGCGCCTACCCGTCGGGTATCACCGCGATGTCCGGCGCCGCGCACACGCTGTTCCTGCTCACCGCTGACGACCGCTATCGGCGAGCCGCGGAGTCGGCGATGGCGGTGCTCGCCCCGCTGGCCGTGCCGCGTCCGATCTCGTTCGGGGCCGCGCTCGGCCTGGTCACCCGGCTGCAGGCGCCGGCCAGCCAGCTCGTGGTGGTCACGGGAGACGGTGATGCGGGGGGCTCCGGCGACCAGGCCGATACGGCGGTGGATGCCGCCGCGCTCGTGACGCTCGCCCGCGGCTGGCTGCGTGCCGGAAGCGTGACCGCCGTCGTGACCCCGCAGCAGGCGCGTGCCTTCGCCGGCGCGGGGTTCGAGCTCTTCGAGGGGCGCGTGCCCCAGGGGTCGGCCACCACCGCATACCTGTGCCGCGACTTCGTGTGCCGGTTACCGCTGACGAGCGCGGACGCGCTCGGGGACGCGCTCGCCGACGCCTGACGCTAGGTGCGCGACCCCGCGGTCGAGCCGGTGCCTGCGGGCTGCTCGACGACCGAGGCATCACGCGTCACCGCGACGGCGAGGATCGTGAACCCCGCGCCGAGCAGCAGCATCGCGAGGGTGCCGACCGGAAAGTAGATATGGCCAGGCTGCACCAGCAGCGCGCCGACGCCCGCGATCAGGGTGGCGGGGATGGCGACCAGGCGGGCGCGCTGGAACACGGCGATGCCGGCCACCAGCACGCCGAGCGCCAGGGAGATCACGCCGACCCAGGCGAGGATGCGGGCGACCACGTAGATCGAGCTCGTCGCCTCGGGGATGCCGGCCAGCACCACGGTTCCGGCCGCGACACCGGCGAGGATATCGAGCGCGGTATAGAACGCGGCGAAGCCGAAGCCGAACACCCCGGCGACCCAGCCGAGGCGGCGGTCGACCCGACGGGCGATGAGCCAGGGAGCCGCACCGATCAGCGGGAACAGCGGGATCAGCGCGATGTGCATGCCCTGCCAGTAGGCCGCCGACTCGGCGGTCAGGCGCATCGGGTGCGTGAACCCTATGAGGATGCAGGCGAGCAGCGGGAGGGTGACCCCGAGGATCAGCAGGAGGCGGGAGCGGGGCATGGCCCGATGCTACCCGGGGCCGGCTGGGCGCCCCGGGCCGGCCACCCTACCGAACGAGCTTGCGCGCCGAGATGACCCCGGTGTCGAACCCGAGCAGGTGCAGTCCGCCGTGGAACCGGGCGTGCTCGACCTTGATGCAGCGGTCCATGACGACCGTGAGTCCCTTGCTCTCGCCGTAGATCGCGGCGTCCTGGTTCCAGATGCCGAGTTGCACCCACACGGTCTTCGCACCGCTGGCGATGACGTCGTCGATGACCGCGGGAATGTCGCTGGCCTTGCGGAACACGTCGACGATGTCGGGAACGTCGGGCAGCGACGCGAGGTCCGGGTAGGCCTTCTGGCCGAGGATGGTGTCGGCGTTCGGGTTGACGAAGTAGACGCGGTAGTCGCTGGACTGAAGCAGGTAGGTGCCGACGAAGTAGCTCGAGCGGGTCGAGTTCGGCGAAGCGCCGACGATCGCGACCGACTTCGCCTTGCGCAGGATGGCGAGGCGCTGCTTGGCGTTCGGCCCGACCCAGGTGCGCTGCGACTTGAGCCGCTTGGCGAGCGGGCTGCTGGCGGGCAGCGAGCAGGTGAGGCCGTTGGTCAGCTGGGTGGTGACCGTGCCCGATTCGCTGTCGTCGGGCAGCGGAGTCGGGTTGGATTCCTCGGGCTCGGCAGACGGCGAGATCGTGGGGGTGCCCGGGGTGGGGCCGCCGGTGTCGAAGCTCATCAGATTCCCTTCGTCGCGGCGGTCAGCGCCTGGTCGAGATCGTAGATGATGTCGTCGGATTCCTCGATGCCCACGCTGATGCGCACGACGCCCGGGAGCACGCCGGCGTCGACGAGCTGCTGCTCGTTGAGCTGCGCGTGGGTGGTCGACGCCGGGTGGATGACCAGGGTCTTGGCGTCGCCGATGTTGGCGAGGTGGCTCGCGAGCTGCACCGACTCGATGAACCTCTGGCCGACCTCGCGGCCGCCCTTGACCACGAAGCTGAACACCGAGCCCGCGCCCTTGGGCAGGTACTTGAGCGCGCGGTCGTGGTGCGGGTGCTCGGGCAGGCCCGCCCAGAACACGCTCTCGATGCGGTCGTCGGCGTCGAGCCATTCGGCCACGATGCGGGCGTTGTCGACGTGGGCCTGCATGCGGTACGGCAGGGTCTCGATGCCCTGCGCGAGCAGGAACGCCGAGTGCGGGGCGAGCGAGGGGCCGATGTCGCGCAGCTGCTCGGCGCGCAGCCGGGTGAGAAAGGCGTACTCGCCGAAGTTGCCGCTCCAGTTGAGTCCGCCGTAGCTCGGCACCGCCTCGTCGAACAGCGGGAACCGGTCGCTGGCCCAGGGGAACAGTCCGCTCTCGGCGACGACGCCGCCGAGGGTCGTGCCGTGCCCGCCGAGGAACTTGGTCGCGGAGTGCACGACCACGTCGGCGCCCCACTCGATCGGGCGGTTGAGGTAGGGCGTCGCGATGGTCGAGTCGATGATCAGCGGCAGGTCGTGGGCGTGCGCGACGTCGGCGAGGCCCTCGATGTCGGCGATCTCGCCCGACGGGTTCGCGACGGTCTCGGCGTAGAGAAAGCGGGTCTTGTCGGTGATCGCCGCGGCGTAGTCTGCCGGGTCGGCGCTGCGCACGAAGATGGTGTCGACGCCGAAGCGGCGGAGTGTCACGTCGAGCTGGGTGATCGACCCGCCGTAGAGGTTCGCCGAGGCGACGATGTGGTCGCCCGCGCCGGCGAGCGACGCGAAGGTGATGAACTGGGCGGAGAGCCCTGAGGCGGTGGCGACGGCGCCCAGCGCCCCCTCGAGGCTGGCGACGCGCTCCTCGAAGGAGGCGACGGTGGGGTTGCTCAGCCGGCTGTAGACGTTGCCGTACTTCTGCAGGGCGAAGCGGGCGGCGGCGTCGGCGGTGTCGTCGAAGACGAATGCCGACGACTGGTAGATGGGGAGCGCGCGGCTGCCGGTCACCGCATCGGGGATGTTGCCCGCATGGATGGCGCGGGTCTTGAAACCCCAGTCGCGGTCGGTATCGGACGAGTCAGGTGTGGCCATGCTGAAACGCTACCCGAGGCATCCATCACGAAATCTCCGCTGCGTAATACGGCGACTCACCGCCAGCCCGGCAGCCAGTAGCGCAGCTGCTGGAAGGGACCGGAGACCTGCAGCCCCGTCCACATCGACCAGAAGTAGGTCGCGACGATGACGATCAGGGCGAGCCCGATGGCGACGGTGCGGATGCCGGCTACCCGGCGCCACTCCGTGTCGGTCGGCCTGCCGAGCACGAGGCCGATGACCGCCGTCAGCGCGAGGATCAGGTACGGCAGAAAGACGATCGTATAGAACTGGAACACGGTGCGGTCGAGGTACAGCAGCCACGGCAGGTAGCCCGCGGCGACGCCGGCGAGGATGAGCCCGATCTGCCATTCGCGGCGCAGGATGAACCGCGCGAGCAGGAAGAGGGTCGCGCCCACCGCGAGCCACCAGATCAGCGGGTTGGGCAGGGCGGTCACGAATTCGGCGCAGGTGCCGAAGCCGCAGCCGTTCTCGCCTTCGACGCTGGAGCGGTAGAAGAACGCGGTCGGGCGCAGTAGCAGCGGCCAGCTGAGCGCGTCGGCCTGGTAGCCGTGCGGGGTCTCCTGCGCGAGGTTGGTCGCGTAGATGGACTGGTGGTAGTGCCACAGGCTCTGCAACGCGGCCGGCAACCAGCCGGGGGTGGGGGTGACGCCGGTGGCCACCTGGTCGGCCGCCCAGCTGCGGTCGTATCCGCCGTCGGTGCGCAGCCACCCGGTCCACGTCGCGAGGTAGGCGGCGATCGCGATGGGAACCATGAGCAAAAAGCTGACCGGTGCCTGGCGCACCGCGGTCGAGCTGGCCCAGAACAGCACCCCGGCGCGGCGGCGGGCGGCGGCATCCACCAGCAGGGTGTAGATCGCGAAGAACGCGAGGAAGTACAGGCCACTCCACTTGACCGCAGTGGCGAGGCCGAACAGCAGTCCGGCGGTGATCAGCCACGGGCGCCACCAGAGGGCGGGGCCGAGGTCGGTGCTGCGTCCGGCGGCGCGGCGCCGCTCCACCCACTCGGCCAGTCGGCCCGCGCTCTGCTGCCGGTCGAGGAGCACCGCGCCGAAGCCGAGCAGGGTGAGGAACATCAGCGAGTTGTCGAGCAGGGCGGTGCGCGACATGACCACCGCGAGGCCGTCGATGGCCATCAGGAAGCCGGCGATGGTGGAGAGGATGGTCGAGCGGAACAGCGCGAACGCGATGGCGCAGACCAGGGCGACCGCGAGCACGCCGACGATCGCGGTGCTGATGCGCCACGCGAACGGGTCACCGGCGCCGAACGCCTGCATGCCGAGCGAGATGATCCACTTGCCGAGCGGAGGATGCGCGATGTAGGCGCCCTCGCTCGTGAACACGTCGGTCGCCCCGGCGATGAAGCTCGCATCCGCACCGTCTGGCCACTGTCCCTCGTAGCCGAGGGTGAGCATGCTCCAGGCGTCCTTGACGTAGTACGTCTCGTCGAACACGAGGCTCGACGGCCTGCCGAGGTCGACGATGCGCAGCACGGCGGCGAGCAGGGTGACCGCGATCGGGCCGGCCCACGCCCAGATGCGCTGCCGGAGCGGGGTGGAGAGCACGCGCGCCCACCAGCGGTCGAGGCGGCTGCCGGTTGCGGTGGCGGGGGTGGTGGCTGCGGGGGTGGCGGTGCCTGCGCGAGCTGGGGTCGCGCCGGCGGAGGTGGTGGCTGCGGGGGTGGCGCCTGAAGCGGTGGATGCCGCTGCCCCTGGCCCGGTCGCGCGCGCTGCTCTGCGGCTGGCGGGTGCGGGGCCGCCGACTACCTGGTCGAAGTCGGGGGCTGTGGTCACGGGAGCCATCGTAACCAGAGGTGCGGCGGTGGGTGTGTCGGCCCGGTCGTCCCCGCTACAGCCAGTGGCGGGCCTTGAAGACGCGGTAGAGGATGACGCCGCTGAGGAGCATCCCGAGCAGCGCGAGCGGGTAGCCGATCGGCCAGTCGAGCTCGGGCATGTACGTGAAGTTCATGCCGTAGATGGTGCCGATCAGGGCGGGGGCGAACAGGATGGCGGCCCACGACGAGATCTTCTTGACCTCTTCGCTCTGGGCGAGGCTGGTTTCGGAGAGCTTTCGGGTCTCCTCGTTCTGCTCGAGGCTCGCCTCGGACAGCCGCTTCATCTCGTCGTTCTGCTGCTGCGTCACGAGCGTCGAGTGCACCGTGAGGGCGTTCTCGAGCAGGATGCGGAACGACGCCGCGCGGTCGGTGATGTGCAGCACGTGGTCGAGCACGTCGCGCAGTGACCGCTGCAGCTCGAGGTCGACGCCGTACTTGTCGGCTCCACGCTGCAGGGAATCGAGCATCTCGCGGAGCGGACCGGCGGCGCGCTGGAACGAGATGACTTCGCGCAGCAACTCGTAGATGCGGCGCGAGACGGCGGGGTCGCCGCCGAACAGCTGGTCCTCGATCTCGTCGATGTCGTTCTCGAGGCCGGCGATGACCGGTCCGTAAGCGTCGACGACCTCGTCGAGCACGGCGTAGAGCACGGCCTCCGGGCCCAGGGCGAGCAGTTCGGGATTGGCCTCGAGGCGGCGGCGTACCTTGGCGAGGTCGGGATTCTCGGCGTGCCGCACGGTCACGACGAAGCCGGGGCCGATGAACAGGTGCACCTCGCCGAACTCGACTACCTCCTGCGCGTCGATGTAGCGCGCGGGGCGCAGCACCACGAAAAGGGTGTCGCCGTAGCGCTCGAGCTTGGCGCGCTGGTGCCCGCCGAGGGTGTCTTCGACCGCGAGCGGGTGCAGCGCGAACTCGTCGGCCACCGACTGGATCTCCTCCTTGTCGGGGCGATACAGGCCGATCCACGCCATTCCGTGGCGTTCGCGCATCAGCTCGTACGTCTCGGTCAGGGTGTGCGGGTTTCCGGTTCGTTTTCCGTCGACATAGATGCCGTTATCGATGAGCGCCACAGTCGAGAAACGTAGTCCATGGGGTGGGGAGGGGGGTGCGGTGGGGTGGGGTGCGGTGCGGTGCGGTGGGGTGGCGGAGGGGGTGGGGTGGATGCTGCGGCTCGCGTGTCGAGGAGGACGGCTGGGGCAG
>NZ_JAALGE010000070.1 GCF_011057645.1 Marisediminicola senii
CTCACAGGACCGTCTCCTGTGTAGATTTTTTTTTTTTTAAAAGAAAAGGCGGGAATCCGAGTTGCGGGGGCGGGGGGGGGGGAGGGAGTTGAGTAAAAGAGACGGCCGGGGGGGGCTTTCCCACCCCCGCCATGATCACTCCAGCACTCGCCGTCACGACGGCGACCGCCAACAGCACGGTGGGCATCTTCGAGGACCTGCCCGAGTACATCACCATCGACCAGCAGTCGCAGCGCAACACCCTGTGGGCGACCCAGGGCGGCCAGCAGGTGCCGTTCGCGCAGGTCTTCGACCAGAACCGGCAGGAAGTCGCCTGGGACGAGGTGTCGCAGTTCGCCAAGGACGCCGCGGTCGCCGGTGAAGACGAGCGCTTCTACGAGCACGGCGGGGTCGACGTGGCCGGGATCGCCCGAGCCGCCGTCAACAACATCACGTCGAGCTCGACGCAGGGCGCATCCACGCTCAGCCAGCAGCTCGTCAAGAACCTCTTCATCCAGCAGGCGCTGACCCTCGAGACCGAGGAAGAGCGCATGGCGGCATACAACGCCGCGCAGGAGAGCACCATCGACCGCAAGCTCCGCGAGGCGAAGCTCGCCATCGGGCTGGAGAAGCGCTACACCAAGGAGCAGATCCTCCTCGGCTACCTGAACATCGCCGGCTACGGCGGCAACACCTACGGCATCGAGTCCGCCGCCCAGCAGTACTACTCCACCAGCGCCAAGGACCTCACCCTCGCGCAGGCGGCGAGCCTCGTCGCCATCGTGCAGACCCCGAACCTGCGCAACCCCGGCAACCCCGAGAACTGGGAACGCAACCAGGGGCGCCGCGACGCCATCCTCGGCAACATGCTCGACCAGGGCATGGTGACCCAGGAACAGTACGACGAGGCCATCGCCACCCCGGTGAACGAGACCACCGTGCTGCTCTCGGAGCCGGCGAATGGATGCATCAACGCGACGGCCGCGAAGTACTTCTGCGACTACGTCATCAAGAACATCAAGAACCTCGAAGCGCTGGGAGCGACTCCGGAGGAGCGCCAGGCGAACTGGAAGCGCGGCGGCTACGACGTCTACACGACCATCGACCTCGACCAGCAGGCCAACGCGACCGATGTCGTCATGGCGAATGCCCCCGCCGACGAGTCGCGGTTCCAGCTCGGCTCCGCCGTCTCCACCGTCGAGGTCGGCACCGGCCGCATCGTCGTGATGGCACAGAACAAGGAGTTCAACGACAGCGCCGACGGCGGCGGGCCCACGGCCACCGCGGTCAACTTCAACACCGACCAGGAATACGGCGGATCCTCCGGATTCCAGTCCGGCTCGACCTACAAGCTGTTCACCCTCGTGGAGTGGCTCGAGCAGGGCCGCGGCCTCCAGGAGTCCGTCGATGGCGCCCAGAAGACCTACACGAACCGGATGCTGCCGTCTGAGTGCGCCCCCGGAAACGCCCCGTTCCCGGTGTTCAACGACAGCAGGCAAGACGCTGGCCGCATGAACGTGCTGCGCGCGACCGCGGGTTCCGTGAACGCCGCGTTCTACAGCATGGCCGGGCAGCTCGACCTGTGCGACATCCGCGACACCGCCAAGGCGATGGGCGTGCACCGTGCAGATGGCAACGAGCTGCAGACCTTCGGGTCGATCGTGCTCGGCACCGACGAGGTCGCCCCGCTGAGCATCGCGAACGCCTACGCCACTGTCGCCAGTGGCGGCATCCTGTGCCAGCCGATCGCCGTCGACCGTGTGGTCGCCGCCGACGGCACCGAGCTCGCCGGGCAGAACGCCCAGTGCTCGCAGGCCATCGCCCCCGAGGTCGCCGCAGCAGCGGCGTATGCGCTCGAGGGCGTCATGACCGGGAACGGGACCGGAGCCCGGGCGAACCCGCGCGACGGCACAGCCCTGATCGGTAAGACCGGAACCGCAGACGCCTTCCACACCTGGATGGTCGAGTCCAGCACCGAGGTCGCCACCGCTGTCTGGGTAGGCAACATCGTCGGCAAGCAGAACCTGCGTCGCATCAACGTCGGCGGCGTCAGGGCAGGCGACATCCGCTACGCGATCGCCCGCCCGATCATGGCCGCGCTCAACGCGAGCCCGCTCTACGCCAACACGGTCGAGTTCCCCGACCCGCCGCGCGCCCTCCTCAACGGGTCCAGCGTCACCGTGCCGTCGCTGATCGGCCAGACGCCGACCGCGGCCCGCCAGCAGCTCGAACGCCTCGGCTTCGACTACGTCGACGGCGGAACCGTCGCATCCGAGCGCCCGGCCGGCCAGGTCGCCGCGACCAACCCGCCGGCGGGCACCCTCGCCAGCCAGGGAGCGCCGATCACGGTCTCGGTCAGCGACGGGTCGCTCGCCGCCACCGTGCCGGATCTCGCCGGGCAGAGCCAGCGCGACGCCATCGGCACGCTCGAGGAGGCCGGGTACGACCCCGCCAGGGTCAGCTTCGTCTACACGCAGGGAGACGACGCCCAGCGGTGCCAGGTGACCGGCAGTGACCCCGCAGGGGGCACCGGCGGATCGACCGACGTCGACATCACGCTGAACGTCAACGGCGGCGCGATGGCTGACGGCGCCGCACCGGACTGCTCGTGAGCAGCGCCTCCCGGAGCGCGACCGGCGGCCTCGTCGCCGCCGCCGCGCTCGGGGTCGGCGCCGTAGCTTGGGGCGCGCTCGTCGAACGCAACTCGTTCACCGTGCGCGAGGAGACCCTCCCCGTGCTCGCCCCCGGCGCGCGTCCTCTCACGGTGCTGCACCTCTCCGACCTCCACATGGCCCCGTGGCAGGCCGCGAAGCAGGAGTGGGTGCGCAGCCTCGCCGTGCTCGAGCCCGACCTGATCGTCAACACCGGAGACAACCTGGGTCACGCCGACGGGATCGACGGCATCGAGTACGCGCTCGAGCCGTTCCGCGGCGTTCCCGGTGTCTTCGTCAACGGGTCGAACGACTACTTCGGCCCGCAGGCCAAGAACCCGTTCACCTACTTCAGCGGCCCGTCGAGCAGGCCCCGCCGACCGTCGACGCTCGATACCGGGCGCCTCGAGTCGTTCTTCACCGACCTCGGCTGGCTCGACCTCAACAACACGGCCCGCGCGATGACCATCCGCGGGTCGAACCTCGAGTTCGTCGGAGTGAACGATCCGCACCTCGGCTACGACCGCCTCGACCGCATCCCGGGGGCGCTCGACGACCTGCGCGAGAACGTCGGCTGGCGCGACGACGCCTCCGCCTCGGAGGTCGTGTCGATCGGGGTCACCCACGCGCCGTACCAGCGAGTGCTGAACTCCCTCGTCACGAACGGGGCCGATGTCATCTTCGCCGGCCACACCCACGGCGGCCAGGTGTGCGTGCCCGGGTACGGCGCCCTGGTCACCAACTGCGACATCCCGCGCGAACAGGCGAGTGGCCTCAGCCTGTGGCACCACGCCCGTCGCGCGGCCTACCTGAGCGTCTCCGCGGGCCTCGGAACGTCGATCTACGCCCCGGTTCGCTTCGCCTGCAAGCCCGAAGCGGTGCTGCTGACTTTGACCGGTGACGATTTCAGCTATTCTGGGTAGGCACCAGAGGAACCCCCGGGTTCTGACGGCGTGATCGGGGTGTGGCGCAGCTTGGTAGCGCGCTTCGTTCGGGACGAAGAGGTCGTGGGTTCAAATCCCGCTACCCCGACACAGGTGAATCACCGGCAGCAACACGAAACGCCCTCCACAAGGAGGGCGTTTCGTCGTTGTGGGCCGATTCGCAGCCTGGCGGCTAACGCGCAGTCGATCGAGCCAAGTGGATGCCGCGGCCGGCGTCACTCAGGCGGCGCGAGCCTCCTGCACCGACAGGCCCCGTTCCGACCGTGGAAAACGCTCCAGTGCCGCGCGCAGCCCCTCCGCGGAGGTGTTGGCACCGAACAGCTCGCTGCCGGGTTCGAGGCTGATGCTGTCGTGGAGGGTTCCCGCACGCACCGGGTCGAATCCGATGGAGTCGATGAGCCGCTCCACGATCTCGATGTCGCGCTCGTCGTCGCCCGCGAGAGCGATGGCCTTGCGCTCCGGCGAGCCCGCGGGGCGGGAGCCTGCGTCGAGGTCGTGGTAGCCCATGTGGTTGAACGCCTTCACGACGCGGGATTCGGGCAGGAACTGCTGCACCCGCTCGCTCGACGGCACACGGGGATCCGTGAGGTCGTCCCGGATGCCGTCGACCTCCCACCAGTAGTTCATGGCGTCGATGACGAGCGTGCCGGCCAGCTCGCGCTGCGGAATGCTGCGGTACTTGCCGAGGGGAAGGGCGAGGATGACGATGTCGGAATCCCTGACCGCCTCGGCCGCGGTCACCGGGTGCGCGCCCGGCGTGAGGATCTCGGTGATGAGGGCGATCCGGGAGACGTCACCGGATCCGGCGATGTCGACGCGGTAGCCGGCCGCAACCAGCAGGCGCGCCAGCACGGTGCCGACCTTGCCCGCACCGAGGATGCCGATCGTGGGCAGGGTGTGGTCGGTCGGGTTCGCTGTCGTCATGGTCAGGCTCAACGCCAGCGGTGGGGTGTCGCATTCCCTGCGCGGCGTCAGCCCGTCACGCGGCCAGCCCGTCGCGGCGTCAGTTCATGTTCTTGCGCGCCGCGGCCTGCACCAGCACGTAAATGAGCAGGAACACCGCCGCGCCACCGGTCGTGATGCCGATGACGGCGGGAACGCTGGTGCCGGAGGCGGCGGTGTAGGTCGCGATGGCCGCCGACGCGGCATCGTGGGTCGCGAGCGCGACGAAGAAAGGGGTAAGCATCTCGGGTGATCCTCGGGAATGAGCGCGCTGGGGAACGCGGACGGTCGTGCCTGTGGGGGTGCGACAACGTGGGGAGCGTCTCGCCAGGCAGGGTCAACCCTATATGTGTTCCCGGGCGCGGCGGCCGCTGTTGAGCACGCCGCCGCTCTCGTCGAGGTAGCATGCGCCGCACAGCGATTCGTAGCCGACGACGGCGTCGGCGGAACGCTCCGCTTCCATCGAGGTGTCGATCGCGACCTGGTCGCCGTCGAACACGAAGGCGTCGCCGACCTTGCGCGCGTTGAAGACCGCCTTGCGACCGCAGCGGCAGATGGTCTTGAGCTCTTCGAGCGAGTGCGCGATCTCGAGCAGCCGCCGGCTTCCGGGAAAGGCGACGGTCTGGAAGTCGGTGCGGATTCCGTAGGCGAGCACCGGGGTGCCGTGCTGGATGGCGATGCGCAGCAGGTCGTCGACCTGGGTCTCGCTGAGGAACTGCGCCTCGTCGACGAGGAGGCAGCTGACCTCACGGCCGGTCTCGGCGAGCACCCTCGCGCGTTGCGCCTCGAAGGCCTCCCAGGCGTCCGCATCCGGCGAGAGCACGAAGTCGACGGAGCGGCTGACCCCCAGCCGGGAGACGATCGCGGAGTCGCCCTTGGTATCGACCTGGGGCTTGGCCAGCAGGACCTGCTGGCCGCGCTCCTCGTAGTTGAACGCCGCCTGGAGCATCGCCGTACTCTTGCCGCTGTTCATCGCGCCGTACCGAAAGTAGAGCTTTGCCACTACTGCAGATATCCATCCTCGGCAGCTCGTCGGATGAGGTCCGTCTTCTTGCTGGCCGGTCGATCCACCCTGGTGTACTTTTCGCGCACCCGGCGGAGGTAAGTCTTTGCTGTCTCGTACTGCACGTTCATGCGCTGCGCGACCTCGATGGTGCTCAACCCCGATGCATACAGCGTAAGCGCTGTGGTCTCGCCGCTACTCAACTTGGGCTGCGTGAGCACCATCGCGCCGCCGGGCAGCGGCCGCCAGTCCTGCGGTTCGTACATACCCTTGGCGATGCCCATGACGGAGCGCGCGACATCCATCACCTCGACCATCGGCACGGTCTTCGACAGGAATGCTGCGGCGCCGGCCCGCAGCGCCCGCTCGCGCGACTCGTCGTCGTCGAGCCCGCTGAGCACGATGACCTTGGCCCCGGCCGCCCGGCAGGTGCGCACGCGTGCCTCGATCGAGATCGGTTCGCTGAGCTGGAAGTCGATGAGGGCGAGCTCGGTCGGAAAGTTCTCGCTGTGCACGAGCTGCAGCCAGGTGAGGGCGCTCAGCGTCAGGTCGAAGTCGGGAGCGTTGGCCTTGATCCAACTGCTCATGCTGTCGAGCAGCATCTCGTGGTCGTCGAGAATCGCCATTCGAACCCTGCGTCCGGTCGTGCCGGTCATGTCACTGCCTGCTTCCTCGAGGATCAGCCCCGCTTCACGCTAACGGAACGCGGCGCGGCGATCTGTACCCTTTTAGGGGCGAGACATCCCCCGAAACAAGGGGTGTGGATGCTGCGGCCGCACCCATTTGTGCCCCAAACGGGGTAGGCCGGGCCGTCGATGCGGACGGCACGCCACCGGCACGCACGGGTACGCCGCCCGCGGACGCAGGGTGACCCGCTCAGGCGATGGCGAGCACCGATTCGGTGGATGACAGCGTCGCTTCGGCTAGCCTCGGCTCGTCGGCCAGCTTCTTGCCGTAGCTCGGGATCATCTGCGCGATGACGGGAGCCCAGGCATCCATTCGATTCGGGAAGCACGATTCGAGGATGGTCAGCATGATGGGAACGGCCGTGGATGCGCCGGGCGATGCGCCGAGCAAGCCCGCGATGGTGCCGTCCTTCGCCGCGACGACCTCGGTGCCGAACTGCAGCACGCCCGTCTTCTTCTTGTCCTTGCGGATGACCTGCACTCGCTGGCCGGCGGTGATCTGGTACCAGTCCTTGGGGTCGGCGTTGGGCATGAATTCGCGCAGCGCCTCGAACTTCTTGCCCTTGCTCGCGAGCACCTGGGTGACGAGGTACCAGGTGAGGTCCATGTTGTCCTTCGCCACGGCGAGCATGGGGAGGATGTTGTGCGGGCGGATGGACAGCGGCAGGTCCATGAACGAGCCGGTCTTCAGGAACTTGGGGCTGAATCCGGCGTACGGGCCGAACATCAGGCTGGCCTCGCCGTCGACGACGCGGGTGTCGAGGTGCGGAACCGACATCGGGGGCGAGCCGACCGCGGCCTTGCCGTAGACCTTGGCCTTGTGCCGCGCCACGATCTCGGGGTTGTCGGTGCGGAGGAACTGCCCGCTGACGGGGAATCCGCCGAATCCGCGGGCCTCGGGGATGCCGGACTTCTGCAGCAGCGAGAGGGCTCCCCCACCGGCGCCGACGAACACGAACCGCGCGTTCTCGAAGTGCTTGGTGCCGCCGATCTCGTGCTTGAGGCCGATCTTCCAGCTGCCGTCGCGCTTCTTCTTGAGCGAGGTGACGGTGTGCTCGGTCTTGAGCTCCGCGCCGTTGTCGGTGAGGTAGTCGAAGAGGCCGCGGGTGAGCGCGCCGAAGTCGACGTCGGTGCCGGCCTCGAAGCGGGTGGCGGCGAAGCGCTGCGCCTTGCTGCGGCCGGGCACCAGCAGCGGTGCCCAGGAGCGGATGACCGAGGGGTCTTCGCTGTACTCCATGCCGGCGAAGAGCGGGTGGTCCTTGAGGGCGAGGTAGCGCTTGCGCAGGTACTCGACGTTGGTCTCGCCCCACACGAAGCTCATGTGCGGCACGGGGTTGATGAACGCCTGCGGGTCGGGAAGCAGGCCCTTCGCGACCAGGTGCGACCAGAACTGACGCGACACCTGGAACTGCTCGTTGACCCTGACGGCACTCGCGATGTCGATGCTGCCGTCGGGGAGCTCTGGCGTGTAGTTGAGCTCGCAGAGGGCGGAATGCCCGGTGCCGGCGTTGTTCCAGGGGTTGGACGACTCCTTGGCGACGTCGCTGAGCTTCTCGAAGATCGTGATCTTCCAGTCCGGCTGCAGTTGCTTGATGAGGGCGCCCAGGGTCGCGCTCATGACACCGCCGCCGATCAGGGCGACGTCGATCGGATCTTGGCTACTCACCAGGACAGTTTACGCGGGGGTGACTGGGTGTTCGCATCCGATTCGTTATCAGGCTCGCAAGAGGGCGTTCACCCGTGTGGCGCAGGTGTCGGGGGCGCTGCTGCCCTGCGGTGTGCGAGGCGGAGTCAGAGGCCGAGGCGCTGCAGTTCGGCGTCCATGCGCTCGGCGATGGCGGCGTATCCCTCGTCGTTGGGGTGCAGGCCGTCGGCGGCGATCCAGTCGGGGCGGCCCTCGATCCAGCGGGACGCGCCAGTGATGCGCTCCGCGTCGACGGCGGCCGCGGTATCCATCACCCACCCGATGATGGTGTCGACCGACTCCGGCCGTTCGTCGGTATACCAGAACGGTTCGACGACGATGATGCGCGCATCAGGCAGGGCGTCGCGGAGGCGTTCGAGGTCGGCGGGGATCTGCGCCTCAATGTCGTCGGCGCGGGTGGCGAACGAGAAGTTGTCGTTGAGGCCCATCGTGACGATGACCATGTCGGGGCCGCGCTCGATGATCTGGTCGAGGATGTCGCCGTCGCCTGCGGCGCCGCCGCGGTTCGTGACGAAGCCGAGGCCGTTGACGCTCGGGTTGAACTCGTTCCAGCCGCGGTCCCGGCTGATGATGGTCGACCAGCGCTGCGACGGGTCACTCGCGCCGGTGCCGAGCGTGTACGAGTCGCCGTAGAAGGCGACGGTCGGCCCGTCAGGGAACTCCTCGGTCGGGGCCTCGGCGGGCGGCGCAGAGAGCACGCCGGAGACCAGCACGATCGTGAGCGAGGCGACCACGACGGCGGCGCCCGCGATGGTGAGGGCGATGGAAGTTCTCATGCGCCCACGCTAGTTCGTGTCGTGGGCGGTGCCGGGCGCCTGGGCACGCGCCGCTACGGCAGGATAGGGGAATGGACACCCCCTCGGCGCCCCTGCTGCGCGTTCGCGACCTGGCCGTTTCGTTCCGCACGACCGGCGGCATGGTGGAGGCGGTGCGCGGGGTGTCGTTCGACATTCCGCACGGCGAGACGCTCGCGATCGTGGGCGAGTCGGGTTCGGGCAAGTCGACCACCGCGATGGCGGTGATCGGGTTGTTGCCCGGCAACGGCGTCATCACCGGCGGCAGCGTCGAGTTCACCGGGCATGAGCTCATCGGCATGCCGGAGTCGGGCATGCGAGCGATCCGCGGTGCCGAGATCGGCCTCGTGCCGCAGGACCCGATGTCGAACCTCAACCCGGTGTCGAAGATCGGCACGCAGGTGGCGGAGACGCTGCTCGTGCACGGCAAGGCGACCCGGCGCACCGTCGACCAGAAGGTCGTCGAGGTGCTCACCGCCGCCGGGCTGCCGAACGCCGCCGAGCGTGCCAACCAGTATCCGCACGAGTTCTCGGGCGGCATGCGCCAGCGCGCGTTGATCGCGATCGGCATGGCGTGCTCGCCCAAGCTGCTCATCGCCGATGAGCCGACCAGCGCGCTCGACGTGACGGTGCAGCGCACCATCCTCGACCAGATCGACCGCATGACCGCGGAGCACGGCACGAGCATGCTGCTCATCACCCACGACCTCGGCCTCGCCGCAGAGCGCGCCTCGCAGCTCGTCGTCATGAACAAGGGACTCATCGTCGAGTCGGGCCCGGCGCAGAGACTCCTCACTGACCCCCAGGACCCGTACACCAAGGCACTCGTGGCCGCAGCTCCCAGTGTCGCCGCCGTGCGCGCTCGCGCGGGGGGCGCGATCGTCGGGTTCCGCGGTGCCGGCGGCGGGGACGTCGTCGGTGGCGGTGCGGGCGGCGACGGCGTGGCTGCGGCCGCGGCATCCACCCCGGCGCCTGCCAGCGCGTCCGCCGCACGCGTCGCCGGCACGACCGGGGGGACCGCGACGACAGCCGACCGCACCGCGGACATCGTCGGGGTGCGGGGCCTGGCGAAGGGGGACCCGGGGCGCGGGGGCCGCGGGGG
>NZ_JAALGE010000071.1 GCF_011057645.1 Marisediminicola senii
TTGAGGTCGGTTTTCACACACAGGGTTTAACACCCTCCGCCAACGATTAACAGCGACCACGCGGGGCTATCCCGATCGGGACATCGCACCGGCCACAGCGAGACCAATTAGGACTCACTCATCTAGGTTCAGCCACGCCACCACCCCGCCGATTACGACCGCGACGACGACGGAGTATGCGAACGTTCCGACGGCGCCCCAGAAGGAGAAGGATGCCGCGGTCGCCACGATCGCCGTCCGCAGCAGCACCAGCGCCGTCGCATCGTTCAGCAGACTTTCCCCGTCGAGAATCGAGACCACGCGCTTAGACACCGACGTGCGCTTGATAATCGATGTCGCCACCGCATCCGTCGGACTCACGATCGCCCCGAGCGCGACGCCCCATGCAAACCCCAGCCCGGGAATGACGAGCATAAAGAACAGCCCGAGCACAAGCGAGCTTCCCACGACCAACACGACGGACAGTCCCCCGATCGCGCCGAACTCCCGTCGAAAGTTCATCGCGGGCATCGAGACCGCGGCTGCGTACAGCAGCGGCGGAAGTAACCCGGCGAGGATCCACTCCGGGTCGATGCGGACGGCGCCGAATGCCGGAAGGAAGCTGCCGGCAACTCCGACCGCGACCAGTGCCAGTGGCGGCGCAATGCCGAGCCGCGGGCCCAGCAGGGTGGCGGCAGCAGTGACTGCAAATGCGGCGACGATGAGGACGAGGTTTTCGGTCACTTGAGCAACCTCCCACCAAACTCGTGTCCAGCAGGCTCAGTACGGTTAGTGGTTTCGTACCCGTGCAGGGTGGTGCTCCCTGCTGCGCTAGAGCGACAGGTACCACTATTGCGGGCCGTGACGCGCTTCGCTCTGGCTTGGGTCTCGCACGGGCTCGTCGCATCTGGACTGACCTGCGCCGTGCTCAGAAGCATCGCGGCGTCCACGCTTACCACCTGGTTCGCCGGTGTCGCCTACCGTTCCGCGCTCGAGCAGCTGCGTCGTGCCTGAGGCGCACTTCGACGCGGTCATCCACGCGCCAGTGCGACTGCGGATCTGCGGCCACTGCTCTTGATTGTCGAAAGTGCCCCGACGATGGAGGCGAAGTCGCAAACCGCCGCTTCTTCTATCGCGATGCCCTGACGGGAAAGGACAGTCTGTTTCGCGAAGAGGTGCGGGCGCTCTTTGACAACCCGGCGCTGGTAAGCGGGCCAAATCAAATGACGCCCTGGCTCGAGAGGCTTAAGGCCTAGGGCACCTACTTGATTAGTCTTGCGAGCCTACCGGTGAACTATTTCTCGCCATCCTTGCGAAAGGCAGCGCTCGACCGAAACATCGACTTGATCGTTGACCGTTCCCGGGAGCTCGATCCCGGAGGAATCGTGCTGGTGAAGCAAAACGTCTTCGACCTTCTGGAGCGCCCACTCCGCGAGGCTGGCCTCCCGTTACTTCATAACACCTTGATTCCGTTCCCCGGCAGCGGCCAATAGAAGCGGTTCCGCGAACGGTTTGGCGAGGCGCATGACGGCCTCAAGAGCGGAGCATAGATCGACTCTCAGGTAGATTGATCGAAATATTGGGGAGGACGATTTCGGATGGTATTGACCCTCGGCCCCCTCTTACGCGACGCAAATATCGATATTGCGTCGGCCCTCGTGATTCGGCACGCGTATACAACGGAGCCCGAAGACAGCGGACTCATCGGACTTCACGCTGAATCAACCGACGCCGAAATACTCGAGTACACACGAGTTCAATCAGCGAACACCAAGCGCTTTCCCGCTGAGCCTCCGCGACTGTGGATTGTTTTCGTCCGAGAGGGCGGGGACCAAGCTCGACTTTGGTCCGTCTTGGAGAACCGCGGCGAGCTTTCGAATGATGGGACCCTGCGGACTTTCGACGTTGTTCAAGCGGAACCCATGGCCGACCTGAGGAACCGACTGGTGATCGGGTGGCGTTCGCCACGCTCTTGGCGGATGAACGCTAGTACTGCCGCGACCTACCCGGTCACCGGGATAGCGGATGCGGAGCCAGTTCAATTTCCAGGATTCGACCGCCTCATCGCAAACTATGCACAATTGCAGGCGATCACACGTGAGCACCGCTACGCCTCATGGCGCACAGCACTTTCATCTGTGGTGGGGATCTACCTCATTACTGACACTAGAGACGGCCGTCAGTATGTCGGAAAAGCCGACGGTGAAGAAAACATCCGTCAGCGGTGGACCACTTACGCGTCGAACGGCCACGGCAGCAACGTCGAGCTGCGTGGCCTCGACCCAACCAGCTTCCAATTCTCACTCCTCCGCGTTTTCGATCCCGCAACGCCCACTCGGGAAATAGATGCTGCCGAGAGCCACTTCAAAGTTGCCCTCGGAACGCGTCGTCATGGTTTGAATCGAAACTGACGAGTTGGACCAACGCTCCTGATTGCCAGAACGCAGAATACGCTCGCGATGAAAGGAGACTGCGCGGGCGTTTTGACAGATGCGGCAGATCTGACATGCACCTAAGAGACCGTCCCAGGCGGTACCGAAGCGACAAAGCGGCGAAGCACTACAGCGTCGTACGACCACGCACTGGTGAGTCGCCACGCAGAAATGAGGCGTCTGCCGAGATATGCGTGCGGCTTGAGATCAGCTGTTTGGTGATTCTGGTAGTGGGCAACCCGCGCACAAGGGAGACAGCACTAATGGACCCGTTCGAGGTGTCACCATCGCGCGCGGAATGCTCGTGCTGCGCATATCCGGCGCCACCGACGAGTTAGCCGCGCCGTACTGGGGCCTGCTCACTTTTTATTGCTGATGTGCACTGCATTCGAGATTGCAACCCAACACAGGGATTCCTCAATCCCTTTTGGGGCGATTTAGAGGTGCGAGCCTTCGTCGCAGGAGACGGAAACGGGGAGCTCTACACGCGGACGAGTACATGGCGGTGCGCCCACGACGAGACCCTGAGAATAAGTTTCTAGCGCTTAGCTACTACACCGGCGGTGTCCTCCGGGCATTGCTCGCCGAAGGCGGCTATATTCCTGACCAGGTCTCATTGAATCCGAATGACCTGAATCGGCGCTTAGCAGGGGGCAACATGGTCGCGAACGTTCTTGACATCACTCCAGATCCGAAAGTGCTTCTAGCGCTTACTCACACGCCAATAAAGCCGCTCGACGCGCTCTGTGAGTTGATTGACAACGCGATAGATTCCTTTCGGGCAGCGCAAGTAATGGGGACGCCGGTCCGCTTCCCTTTAGTGGATGTAACGATCCCTGGTGAGAGTCAGGCCCGACGAGGCGAGGGAATCGTCCGGGTCACGGACAACGGTGTGGGACTCGACAAAGAAGGTTTAGCAAATACCCTCCGCGCAGGATTTAGCGGAAAAAACCGATTCGATTCCTTAGGCCTGTTCGGGATGGGGTTCAACATCGCGACGGGCAAGCTGGGTCGTACGACCAAAGTGACGACCGTAAGGTCCTCCGACGCGAATGCGTTGCGTGTGACCATGGACCTCCCGAACGTCGTTAGAAGTCGCAAGTTTGACGTGCCCGTCGAGGAAGTTGCCAAACATGCTGACTTTGACCACGGGACGATTGTGGAAGTGAGCGATTGGTGGCCTGAAGGAGACCCTAATTCCGGATTCATTGCTCAATTGGCTCACATCCCAAAACTTCAATTACGCCAGCAGATTGGTCGACGATACGCATCCCTCCTCGGCAACGGAGAGGGACCCAAGGCAAGGATCCGCATAAACCAGGAGCTTGTGGTCCCCTTCGAGCACTGCGTGTGGTCGGGCGACCGCTTTGTTGAACGTAAAGACTGGGGCAACATCCCCGCGCGCATTCAGATCGACACAGTCATTTACTCGCAGCGAAGGTGCCTTGTGGACGGGGCCACCGTTGACGCAGTCTCGGCCAGATGTTTGGAATGCGGCTCAGAAGCGTCTCGGACGGTCGAAGAGCGGCTCCGCGGATGGGTGGGTATCCAGAGGTTCGACGACAACAACAAGTTCGGTATCGATCTAATCCGCAATGGCAGAGCTATCAGGGTTGGAGAGAAGGACGCTTTCTTCAACTACGTCGACGACCTTGGTGAGTCAGTGAAGGAATACCCGACGGACCAACAAACAGGTCGGATAGTTGGAGAGGTGCATTTGGATCATGTGCCTGTCGATTTCACAAAGCAAGATTTCCAGCGCACCACAGAGGAATGGCAACGGGCGGTTCAATACCTGCGAGGCGGCTCACTACTTCCGAGCCGCTGGGAGGAGGGCGCTCCGAACAGTTCACCCATCTCGAAACTCTTTCAGGGATACCGGAAAGTGCGGATAGCGGGAAAGCCGGACATGTACATGGGTCGGTTTGACGAAGTTTCCGCAAAGCCCGTGCGTATCGGAAGAGAAGTCGAACAGGAGATGTACCGACGGTTCATTGACCGAGAGTCTGGTTATTACGATGATGCCAAGTGGTGGGAGCTGGTTGAAAATGCGTCCGTGCCCCCACTGGCCGCCTTAGAGGAGTGCTCCGAGTGCGGCTACCAAAATGCCCCTGACGTCGATGTTTGCGCGGGTTGTGAACGCATCTTGCATTCAAAGCAATGCCTCGCATGCTCCGCCATCATTGCTGCATCCGCGAGCCATTGCGAATTTTGCAACACCTCCCAAATCCCTGAGGTGCAAGAACCGTGGCGATGCGCTGTCTGCAGCAGCTTGAACGGGATTGACGATGAGCGGTGTTCCACCTGCGAGGCCCTGCGAGGGGCAGAAGATCCGGTTTCCGTCGAACTTCTACGACGAGAGTCCGAACACCTTCCTAGCTACTCGTTCGAAAGCCTGGCATTCACTCTTGCCGATGGAAAGAAATCAGACCCCCTCGACGTGGTCGCATATAGGGCCGGCTCCTTGAAACCTCGTTGGGACGGTGAAGGTGTGCCTACGCTCGCATCCCGCGCTCCCGGCAAGATCGAGGTCTTTATCGACGAATCCCATTCGCTGTTCACTCATCTTGGGGTGCGTCCCCAGGAAGCAGTCGCTATTGAGGCCGCTCAGTACTTACATAGTCTCAGATCAGATCTGCATGGCCGGTCTGGTCACTCAGTCAGGAACATATCCGCGACTATCCTTGCCGACGTCTGGGGTGAGAATCTTGCAGCGGGTGCCGAGCAGGTGTCTGATTCAATTCGCGCCGTGTTCGCGCAAATTGCTGAACGCCTCAATGGAAACGACGACGCTGCCGATTTCTTTCAGGAGCTGGACCAATACGAGCAAAGAGAACTAGCCGACAGGCTGATCAGCGCTGGGGTGCTCGACCAACTTGCCAGCCTGCGCGAGTCTGGTGCATTTCTTGGGTTTGCCAGCGCGGGCGTTCTCGCTCGGTTCTTTTCCCGCTATCCGGAAGGTTGGTTTGGGACCGTGTGGACTGAATCCTTGGCGGACCCAGCTGCCGTAGGGAAAGTCGCCGCGGAGAACTCGCGAGAGCAGGTCGTAGGGATCTTCTCTCGATGTCTCGATGATTGCGCAGCGTACCTTCGGTTCAGCTACACGGATCCGCTTATAGTCGCGCGCGTTCGTGCATCGCTTGCCTACCTCGAAGCGCGCCTGGCTTGACCGCTTTCTTTGGTGACTCAGCAATCAGTTCGTCTTCTTGGCAGGGTTTCGAGCGGCTGGTGTCCCGCTTGCTTGTCGTGGAGGGTTTTCAGAACGTCTCAGTCATCGGTGTATCTGGCGACGGCGGTGCCGATGTCATAGCTAGCCGAGCGGGCAAGCGATGGCTCTTCCAGGTGAAGAGATGGGCGAACCCTGTTGGTGCAGAAGTCATTGCACAGACTCTTGCTGCGATTAGAAGCTATGAAGCCGACGTGCCAGTAATTGTGAGCAAGTCGGGTTTCACCGCGGGTTTCATGACGCAGAGACGCCAGCTCGCTGACGAGGGTATAACCGTCCAGATCTGGGACCGACCCGCTCTCGCTCGCCGGGTTGCTCGGCTGGACGTGGAGAGCCCTGCAGCGAGAGCCCCCGGTCGTTTTGGCTTACGCAAGTACCAAGAGGAGGCGGTGTTAGCAATTGTTGACGCGGCAGTGTCAGGGAGGACGCCAAGCGCTCTTGTGGTTCTTGCGACCGGTCTGGGAAAGACCTTTGTCGCGGCGGAGTCACTTCGGCGACTGTCCGCTCTAAATACGAATCTAAGAGTTCTTGTGGTTGCCCATACGAATGACCTCGTTTACCAACTCGAGCGCTCCTTCTGGCCGTTCCTTCGTGCCGATCAAGCCACAGTTGTCGTAAATGGGGCGGAGCGGCCGGCCTGGACAGAACTGCATCACTTTGACTTCGTTTTTGCATCGCGAGACTCAATCGCGATCGCGCTTGAGAACGGTGTCGACTTGCCGCGTTATGACGTTCTTGTCGTCGACGAGTGCCACCACCTTGGTGCCGACCGGTATGAGTTGATTCTGAGCGGGCTCGCGCACGGTTCCGCTGATGGCCCGTTTTTGCTTGGCCTTACTGCGACGCCGTGGCGGCCGGAGGGCGGGAATCTCGATGATTGGTTTGATGGAGCAGTCACCAGTATCGATCTCGTTCGCGGCCTGCAAACCGGTTATCTGGCCAACGTCGATTACCGCATGTTTACCGACAACGTTGATTGGGAATCGCTAAAGCACTTGCAAGGTGATCGATTCACGCCCAAAGCCATCAATCGAACCCTTTTTATCAATGAATGGGACGACGCCGTGGTGGACCGGGTGCGGGAGGCTTGGGAGGAGCTAGCGGGCGGCGGCCGTGGGATCATATTCTGCGGCACGGTGGCACACGCCGAGCGCATTGCTGAACGGATAAACGCTCTCGGGTTCACAAGTGCCAAACCCATCTACTCACGTTCTTCTTCGGGCGTTGTGATGGGCCCGATCGAACGCAACAAATTGCTGTGGGATTTTGCTGAAGGCAAAGTTGGCATTTTGTGTTCCGTCGACGTACTGAACGAAGGAGTAGACGTTCCGGATGTGAACCTAGTGGTCTTCCAACGAGTAACTCACAGCCGAAGGATCTTTCTCCAGCAGCTTGGCCGCGGTTTACGACTTTCACCAGACAAAAAAAGAGTGATCGTTTTGGATTTTGTTTCTGACGTACGACGGTTCGCAGCGGGTCTCGAACTGCAGCGTGCGCTGGACAGTCACGGCCCACAAGCAGGGCAACCGGTTCGTGTGAGCCTCCCCTCGCAGGTTTCATTCCGGCGCGCCAACGACAGTGATCGCGATGGGGAGAGCTTCTTGCGCGAATGGCTTGGGGATTTGGAAGAGGTCGAGGAAGCAGGCGATGACGTGAGCGTTATGCGATATCCGCCGATAGAAATAATGCCTGGGGGCGGTCGTGATTGATTCATGGAACGTAAAGCGCAATAGCGCACTGAACTCGCTCGAGATCCTTGTGGAGCTCATGAGAGACCTCGACGCGACGGAACGTGAGCTCGTCGACGCCTATCTAGAGTCCAAGAAGTTGCTCGCTCGCTCCTTCCAGGTATTGGCTGTAGAGCGCTACTCCGGTGCCGAGAGGCTGGAAGCGGTGAAGGCTCTACTCGTGAACGCAATGGATGTGCTGTACCCCACACTCCCCACGAGGTACAAAGTTGTGAAGGGATTCGGTGCCTCACATCGGCTGATCCTGAATTACCTCTCGCAAAGAGTGGGTGAGGAAGTATCAGCCGAAGAACTTCGGGTACTAACCGGTGACGCTGTACATACAGAGAGACGGGCCCGAGAACTACGTGACTTGGGGCTGGATGTCGCATCCCGTTCGGTGGCAGGAGGTCAGCAGTACCTTCTCAGATCAGCGCATCCTGATATGAACGCGGCTCGGTCGATTGCCCTTCACAACGTCAACGAAGACAACTCGCTCACTGGGCAGGAGCGGGCCAATTTAGCGAGGTTGTTGAGGGTGGCGGACGGGGTTACCACTTGATCGATGGTCCTCAATCGAATCCCGTTCGGGATAACACTCACCGCATCTTCATCGAAGGCTATTAAAAGGACTTAGTGGGTTCGGAGATCGCCCAAAAAAGCGAGGCCTGCGGGGCCAAGGAACAGGCGCCGAAATGCGTGGGGGTTGTCAACTACAGTGTCGGAGGTGCCCTGGAGGATAAGCGGATGAAAGTTGTGACGGAGCCGACAGTGACCGATCAATCACTGAGCGTGCTGGAAATCTGTGCGGGCGCGGGAGGCCAGTCTCTTGGTCTCGAGCAGGCGGGCTTTGGCCATGCGCTCGCTGTCGAGATTGATCGCGACGCCGCCGCCACTCTTCGTTTGAACCGGCCGAGTTGGAATGTCCACGAGGGGGACGTTCGTGAAGTGAATGGTCGCGATTTCAAGGGAGTAGATTTACTGGCAGGTGGAGTGCCATGTCCCCCCTTCAGCATGGCCGGTCATCAGCTTGGGGCGGATGACGAAAGGGACTTGTTTCCTGAGGCACTGCGACTGGTCCGCGAATCCAGGCCGGCGGCGGTCTTGCTCGAGAACGTTCGTGGCCTAGCTTCAGCACGGTTTTCGGTTTACAGACAGTCGATCTTGGACGAGCTGCTGCGCCTGGGTTACCAGGCCGATTGGCAACTGCTGTACAGCTCCGACTACGGCGTTCCGCAGTTGCGCCCACGATTCATTCTGGTGGCATTTAAACGTCGGAAGCTCTCGCGGTTCGAATGGCCGGAGGTTAGCGGGGCACCAAAGTTAGTTGGCGAAACGCTGCTTCCTTCAATGCGTCAGAACGGGTGGCAAGGAGCTGAACGATGGGCTAAGAACGCAGCAGGCGTCGGTCCAACCATCGTGGGCGGATCGAAGAAACATGGCGGTGCGGATCTTGGTCCTACTAGGGCCAAATTAGCCTGGCTGGCTCTCGGCGTGGACGGCAAAGGCATCGCAAATGATGCGCCGTCAGGGGAGGACCCCATCGACCACATACCCCGCCTTACGAACGAGATGGTGGCGCTTATACAGGGATTCAGCCCAAATTGGGCTTTTGCTGGGAAAAAAACGTCTACCTACAGGCAGATCGGTAATGCCTTCCCACCCCCAGTGGCGCATCAAGTAGGTAGGTCTATTCACAGGGCCCTGGGGGCCAACACAAAGTCGATAGGACAGCCGCTCTGCGTTGTCGCCTAGCAAACGTATTGTGCCTCGGACGTCGATAGTGCACCTTTGCGCTGGCCTAGTCGTCATGTCGATAGTTTGATTGGACAACCGAAGCCCGGGCCACCTTTGCGAAAATTCCCTCAGTTAAGGTGATTTAGGGCGTAAGCACAAGCGCGTCACGAGCCACAGCGGGTCACAATGCGCAACTGGATAAAGCCTCTTTTCGGCGCTGATGTTTAGGCGCCAATTTGCTCAGTCGAAACCAACAGAACAGTCCACTTGGCGCGCGTTATCTAGCAGCAAAGAGCGCGGAGCTAAGTTATCGATAACTGGTTCCGCTTTTTCTCACCCGCCACAATCGGGTCTTGACGCTCGGGTTCCACATGCTCGTGTTGTTTCTCGCCTTCTCCGGGTCGCCGCTTCGAAACAGGCGTGGACGCCCGAGACAGCGGCAGCCCGATGCCGGTGTCGAGCAGCCGACACGGAAAACGGCGGCCGGCAGAATCGGTGGAGATCGGGTGAGTTTCCCCCTCGAGATGGAGTTGCCGCGGCATCCATAAGTTGAGTCCCGCATAGTGGTGTAGCCGCGGTGGCCCGGCTCGTCGTGAAGACGTGGACGCGGTCACCGTGTGATCCTTCGAGAAGTCTCTTACCTCGACTCGAAAGGCATCATCACGATGACCGC
>NZ_JAALGE010000072.1 GCF_011057645.1 Marisediminicola senii
CCCCCCGCCGTCACCGCGGCTCCCCCTCTGCACGTCGCACCGCACGCACCCCACCCCGACTCCCCCCACCGACCGGCGATCACCCACCGCAGGTCACCCCCGACCCACCCGAGGAACATCATGGGCTCCACTCAGCCTCACTCCCGCCCCGCCCTCTCGATCCTGACCATCGCCGTGATGCTCATGTCGCTCGTCGTCGCGACGACCGGCAGCACGGCGGCGGTCGCGGACACCTCCCCCCAGGGCGGTGCGCCGCAGACCGTGTCATCCGACCCCCTGCCCACCGTGCAGATCGACGGCGTGGTCTGGGACCAGGTGATCGTCGGCAACACCGTCTACGTGGGCGGCAAGTTCACGACGGCGCGCCCGGCCGGGGCCGCAGCGGGCGTGAACACCGTTCCCCGCTCCAACCTGCTCGCCTACGACATCCGCACCGGTGAGCTCATCACCTCCTTCGCGCACACCGTCAACGGGGAGATCAAGTCGGTGGCAACGTCGCCCGACGGCACCCGCGTCTACATCGGCGGCGTGTTCACGCAGGTGAACGGCATCAACCGTTACCGCGTGGCCGCGTTCGACGTCGCGACCGGCAAGCTCGTCACGTCGTTCGCCCCCACCGCCAACGGTGCTGTGGAATCAGTGGTCGCAACCAATAGCACCGTCTACATCGGCGGTAACTTCACCACCCTCGCCAACTCCACCCGCGTCCGCGCGGGAGCCGTCTCGGCGTCGACCGGCGCCCTCCAGCCGTTCGCCCCGGTCGCTGAGGGCGGACGAGTGTCGTCGATGGTCATCTCTCCTGACGAGACCAAGGTCGTTCTCGGCGGGAGCTTCACCACCCTCAACGGTTCGTCGAACCCCGGCTTCGGCCTCGGCGCCGTCGCCGCGACCACGGGCGCGTCGATGCCGTGGAACATCAACTCGTCGGTGCGAAACGCCGGCACGAGTGCATCCATCTACAGCCTCGATTCCGACGGCGACAGCGTCTACGGAACCGGCTACCACTTCGGCGGCACCGGCACACTGGAGGGCGCGTTCCGCGCCGACTGGAAGAACGGCGACCTGGTCTGGATCGAGGACTGTCACGGAGATACCTACTCCGTCGCCGCGACCTCCGACGTCGTCTACACCGCGTCGCACGCGCACTACTGCGGCAACAGCGGCGGGTTCCCGGAGACCAATCCGAAGATCTACCAGCGCGCCATGGCGTGGTCGAAGAATGGCTCGGGTGGCGTCAACACCGACGACCCCTACAACTACCCGGATGTGCCTGGCACCCCGACCCCGTCGCTGCTCAACTGGTGGCCAGACATCAACACGGGCACGTTCACCGGAATGAGCCAGGGTGCATGGGACGTCACTGCCAACGAGGATTACGTGCTCTACGCCGGCGAGTTCACCAAGGTCAACAGCACGAACCAGCAGGGCATCGTGCGCTTCGCTTCACCGGAGATCGCCCCGAAGAAGGATGGCCCCCGACTCGGCGGCGCGAGCTTCAAGCCCAGCGCCACCTCCATCGCCACCGGGACTGTGCAGCTGTCGTGGCTCGCAAACTACGACCGCGACAACCAGTACCTCACCTACGACGTCATCCGCGATGGCGTGAACGCCAGCCCCGTGCACACCGTCGTCGGGTCCTCCCGCATTTGGTGGGACCGCCCGACCATGAGCTTCCTCGACGAGGGCCTGGCCCCGGGGTCGACGCACACCTACCGCCTGCGTGCCACCGACCCGAACGGCAACGTCGCCTGGGGTGACCCGATCACCGCGACCGCCTCCGGCACCGCCGTGATGAGTGACTACGCCCGCGGCGTGCTCGACGACAGCCCGGCAGCGTACTGGCGCCTGGGCGAGGGCAGCGGAACCGCCGTGCGCAACTGGGTCGGATCGGGCGACGCCGTCGCAGGATCCGCCGTGCGACGCGGAGCCGTCGGCGCCATCGCCGGCGACACCGATACCGCGACGACCTTTTCCGGTTCGTCGAGCGGCGTGACCGGAGTCGTGGCATCGCAGACCGCCACCCAGGCCGACGACACCCTCGGAATCGAGGCGTGGTTCACGACCACCAGCACCGGCGGGGGAAAGATCGTCGGCTTCGGCAACTCCCGCACCGGCGACTCGGGCTCGCACGACCGCAGCATCTACATGGACGGCGCGGGGCGCGTGATGTTCGGGGCGTACCCGACCGTGGCGCGCACCATCCAGAGTGCCCCCGGACTCAACGATGGAAAGTGGCACCAGGTCGTCGCGAACCTCGGCCCGACCGGCATGCAGCTGTTCATCGACGGCAAGCAGGTCGCCCAGCGCACCGATACCACCACCGGTCAGGCCTACAAGGGCTACTGGCGCATCGGCGGGGACTCCAGCTGGAGTGGCAACAAGTACTTCAACGGCTCCATCGACGAGGTCGCCATCTACAACGAAGCCGTGAGCGCACGCATCGTCGACCGGCACTTCGTACTCGCCGGCCGCACCTCCACCGCCCCGAACGTCGCCCCGGTGTCGTCGTTCACCGCATCCGCGACCGACCTCACCGTCACCGTGAACGGCACTGCGTCGACCGACTCCGACGGCACGATCGCCTCGCACGCCTGGACCTTCGGCGACGGCAACTCGGCGACCGGCGCCACCGCGAACCACGCCTACGCCGCCGCGGGCACCTACACGGTGACCCTCACCGTGACCGACGACGACGGGGCGACCACAGCGTCGACCCGGGCCGTGACGGTGACCGCCCCCGTCGTACCGCAGCCGCCCGCAACGCCGGCCGCGATCGCGACCGACGCGTTCGAGCGCACCACCGCCAGCGGACTCGGCTCGGCGCAGACCGGTGGGGCGTGGAGCGTCGCCGGTGGCGCCGCGAACTTCAGCGTCGGGGAGGGTGTAGCCAAGCTGCGCTCGCCCAGCGCCGGCGCGACGCTCTCGTCCTACCTCACGGCGGTCAGCTCGACCGACACCGACGTTCAGGTCACCACATCGCTGCAGCAGGCGTCGACCGGGGGCGGCACATTCGTCTCCCTCATCGGTCGCCGCGTCGGCACCGAGGACTACCGCACCCGCGCCGTGATCGCCGCGAACGGGCAGGTGAACGTGCAGCTGCAGCGCAACGGCACAACCACCAACGCGGCCGTCGTCTCCGGGCTGACCTACGCCACAGGCGACAAGCTGCAGATCCGCATGCAGGTCGTCGGGACCGCTCCGACCACCATCCGCGCCAAGGTCTGGAAGACCGGCACGACCGAACCCGCGGCGTGGCAGCTGACCACCACCGACACCACCGCCTCGCTGCAGGCCGCCGGTCACATCGGAGTCGCAAGCTACCTTTCCGGCAGCTCCACCGCCATCCCGCTCACCACCACGTTCGACAACCTCACCGCCACGAGAAGCGCGCAGTAGCCTCCCGTGTCACACCATTCCCGCGGCACCCCCGCGCCCTCCACCGGGGAACGCATCCTGATCGTCGCCCTCACCCACCAGAGGAACGACGACCTTGGTGCGCTCCTCCCCATGCTGCTCGCTCAGGCGCAGTCGATTCGCGATGCCCACGCCAGCGTGCTCGTGGTCGACAACGACCCCGCCGGGGGCGCGCGGTGCCTCGTGGAGGCGCACGGGGAACCCGACACCATCGAGTACCTGCACGTGCCGTCGCCCGGCATCGCGGCGGCACGCAACGCGGCACTCGCGGCCGCGGCATCCACCGACTTGCTGGTGTTCATCGACGACGACGAGCGTCCGGTCGAACAGTGGCTGCAGCACCTCGTGCGGGTCTGGCGGCAGACCGGGAGCGCCGCGGTCGTCGGGCCCGTGGTGTCGGAATTCGCCGACGAACTCGACCCGTGGATCGTGGCCGGGCGGTTCTTCGACCGGCGAAGGATGCCCACGGGAACCGCGGTGGACACCGCCGCGACCAACAACCTGCTGCTCGACATGGAACAGGTGCGCAGCCTGCGCCTCGCGTTCGACGAGCGGTTCGGCCTCAGCGGCGGGTCGGACACCCTGTTCACCCGCCAGCTGCACGACCGCGGCGGCGTGATGACCTGGTGCGACGAGGCGATCGTGATCGACGTCGTTCCGTCGGCGCGCCTCACCCGCAGCTGGGTGATGCGCCGGGCGTTCCGGAGCGGCAACACCTGGATGCGCACGTCGCTGGTACTCGCGCCGACACCGCTGCACAGTGGGTTCGCACGCATCTGGCTCGGCATCCGCGGGGCGGTGCGGGTACTGGGCGGTGCCTTCCGCGTCGTCGCGGGAATGGTGACCAAGCGCATGGACCTGCGGGCCAGGGGCGCTCGCACGGTGGCGCGCGGGGCGGGCATCCTCGCCGGCTCCGTCGGGTCGACCTACGTGGAGTACCGCCGGGCCTGAGCGGCAGTGAGTGCGGCGGCGGTCTTGGTTGTCGCGGCGGCGGTCTCGGCGGTCGGAGCGGCGGGTGACGCGGCGGTCGGCGCCCACGCGGGCCCGGCGGCGGGTTCGCCGGCGACTGCCGCAGCGCTCAGCGCGACCACAGTTCGCCGAACTGGCGGCTGAACCGGTCGATCGCGTAGCGGTCGACGAACGTGGCCCTGGCCGCCTCCCCCATCCGGCGGGCGCGCGGCCGGTCGATACTCGCCAGCGCGTCGGCGAGTTCGGCGACCGAGCGGTTCGTGAACAGCAGCCCGTCGACCCCCGGCGTGACGATCGACCCCAGGCCGCCGCCCGCCGACGCGATGACCGGCCTGCGCCGGCTGAACGCCTCGACCGCGACGAGGCCGAACGGCTCTGGATCGTCGGATGGCATGACGACGACGTCGCTGCGGTCGATCCACTCGATGGTGTCCGTGACCTGCCCGACCACGGTCACGCTCTGCGGGTGTCGGAGCGCGGCGACCAGTCCGACGACGTCGACCGCGGTACCCAGCTCAGGTGGCGACCCGACGATGACGAGCTGGCCGGGAGGGGTGTCGAGCGAATCCCACGCGGCGAGCAGGGTGGCGTGTCCCTTCCAGGAATTCCAGCGGCTCGCGACGAGAAAGCGCATCGGGCCGACGGTCTCGTCAACCGGCGTGGGCGGCGGTGTCGCCCGGTCGGCGACGGCGTTGACGATCGTGGTCACCCTCCGATGCAGGCGGCCAGGCATCGATGAGGCCGACTCGGTCGAGATCGCGACGATATCGGTGCACGCGGAGGCCAGGGTTCCGAGCACCCTCGCGTCGGACGGGCTCCAGATCTCCTGCATGTGCATGATCACGCGGGGGCTCCCGGCGAGTCGCGCGACCGGCGCGGCGAGCAGCGCGGCACTGGTGGCGCAGTACACGATCGCTGGCCGCGCGCGCAGCAGCCGCCACCACAGCGTCGCAGTGCGGGCGATCAGGCCAGGCAGGTGGGCGGGCGTGAGGTACCGGCGCCGCAGGATCGGGGTCGGCAGCACGCGCGTGGTGACGCCGCGCTCCTCGAGGTGCTGCTGCACGGAGTCGGCGGAGCGTTCGACATCCGCTGGCAGCCAGACCTCGGCCGTGAGGTCGGGGTGCCCGGCCAGCGTGTCGACGACGTGCAGCAGCATCCTGTCTGCCCCGAACATCTCGTTCGACGAGTGCACGAAGACGACCGTGCGACGTGGTGCCCTCATGGCGTTCTCCCCGATCGGTGGTGGCGCGGGTCGGCGGCGTGGCGGTAGGCGTCGCGGTGCTGGGCGCCGATCGCCGGCCAGTCGCGTGCCGAGAGGTCGGGCCGGCCAGTCGGGGGCCCATCGCGCAGGTCGGCGACGGCCGCGGCGAGCACGTCGGAGGTGAGCGGCCCGGCATAGGCGCGCACCCATCCGGCCCCCACCTCCCTGGCGAGGTCTGCCGTGACGGGGTTCTCCGGCACCAGCACCGGGCGGTCGAGCGACAGGGCCAGCAGCAGCGCGCCCGAATTGTGCATGGCGCGGTAGGGCAGCACCACGAGCTCCGCCGCTCGAATGGATGCCGCCAGCGCCGCGTCACTCGCATACCCGAGCGCCAGCTCCACCCGGTGATCCGCGCCGGCCAGGGCGATGAGCTCGGCCTCGAGCTCCGGGTCGGCGGCCTTGCCCATCACCCGCAGTCGCAGCCCGTGCCCGGGAACCGCGGCGAACTCCTCGACGAGGTGCTCGATGCCCTTGTAGCGCCGCAGCAGGCCGAAGGTGAGCAGGTTGACGGGCTCGGCGGCAACGCTGGCGAGAGTGGTGGAATCGGGCGATGCATCCACCGCCGCATCCGCCGGAACCACGTCGCGGTAGTGCCCGTGCACGATGACCCGACTCGCCGGCTCCTGCCTCGACCGGGCTCCGGGCACCGGGGTGTGCGGGTTCAGCCGGATCCACATCGCGGTGCGGGCGTCGAGTCGACCGAGCAGCCAGCGGTCCACCGGCGCCCGCGCTTCGTGGGTGGCCACATTGTGGATGGTGCGCACCAGCACCGACCTGGTGAGGCCGAGCCGGGCGAGCAGCAGCAGCAGCCGCAGGCGCCGCCACCAGGTGCGTGCCGGCCCTGGCCTGCCGTCGAGCAGGTTCTCGGGCCAGTGCAGGTGCAGCACGTCGAACCGGCCGGCCGCCACCCGGCGCCAGGAGAACGGCACGGTCGTGACCCCGTCGCCCGGGATGGCGGCGAGCAGCTGGCTGAGGAACGGATTCGTGGTGGGGCGGACGAACGGCACCGCATTCATCACGACGAGAGGCCGCTGCCCGTCGCCCCTGCGCGGGTCGGTCACGCGCGGCCTAGGCGCGGCGCGGCCGCGCCGGGTCTGCCGGACCGGCCTGGTCGGCCGACGGCGGCATCACCGCGGGGGCCGGCACCCAACCCGTGGTCGCGCCGGCACCGGTGCTCCCACCCGCATCGACGACAGCGGTAACCGCGGCACCCGCCGCACCAGCACCCGCCGGGTCGGTGTACCCGTAGTACGACACCGCGCGGCGCGACACCATGCCGTTGAGCACCAAGCCGAGCACGGGTGCGGTGACCTGCTCGAGCGAGCGCACCGCCATCTGCAGTTCCTGGCGCCGGCTCTTCTTGAAGCGGGCGACCAGCACGGTGCCGTCGGCGATCTTCGCCAGCGAGAGCGTGTCGGTCACGGGCAGCAGCGGAGCGCTGTCGACGACGATGAAGTCGTAGCGGGTGGCGAGGTGCGCGAACAGGTCGGCCATGGCCACCGATCCGAGCATCTGGCTGGGGTTCGCGGGAACGAGCCCCGACGGCAGCACGTCAATCAGGCCGCCGCCCCACGGGCGGATGGCGTCGTCGAGGGTCGCATTGCCCACGAGCAGCGAGGTGAGTCCAATCGACCCGTCGATCTGGCAGTAGTCGGCGACCGACGGCTTGCGCAGGTCGGCGTCAATCAGCAGCACCCGGCCGAGCCGGTCGGCCATGGCCAGGGCGAGGTTGACGGCGGTGGTGGTCTTTCCCTCGCCGGGGTAGGCCGAGGTCACGACGACCGAGCGCACCGGGTCGTCGACGTTCGCGAACTCCAGGTTGGTGGCGACGCGCCGGTAGTCCTCGGCCTGCGGGCTGTGCGGGTCGGTGCGCATCACGATCGTGGCGGTGTGCTTGGCGTCCTGGCGTCCGATCACGCCGAGCACGGGGCTCTCGCTCGAGCGCTCGAGGTCGCGTTCGCTGCGCACCCGGGTGTCGAGGAACTGGCGGGCGAGGATGCCCCCGATGGCGAGGGCGAGGCCGCCGACGAGGCCGGTGAGCACGATGAGCCGGGTGTTCGGCGACGAGGCGCCGGTCGGTACCTTCGCGGCCGACACCGTCTCCATCGAGATGACGGGCGCCTCCCCGGCCCCCTGCGGCGACAGCCGTTGTTCCGTGGTGGTCTTGAGCGACGCGGTAACGGCATTGGCGATGGATGCCGCAGCCTCGGGCGACGGGTCGGAGACCGTGATGTCGATGATCACGGTGTTGAGCCGGATGTCTGCGGTCACCTGCTCGGCGAGCGCGTCGGCGGTGACCGGCAGCTGGAGTTCGGCGATGACCGGCTCGAGCACGATCGGCAGGTCGGCGAGCTGGGCGTATGACTCGACCTGCGCCTGGGTGAACGTCGACCCCTGCACGAGCTCGGAGGTGGTCTCGCCGCGCTGCGTCGCGACGAAGACGCTGCTGGTCGCGCGGTAGATGGTGGGCAGTGACGAGGCCACGGCGAACGCCAGCCCGGCAGCCAGCAGGCCGATCGCCACGATGAGCAGCCATCGCTTGCGCAGCGCCTCGACGTACTCGTTGGCTTCCACTACTGTCCTCCCCGACCGGTGTCCATCATCGTATCCGCCCGGCTGTTCGCCGCCCGCCGCGCCGCGGGGAGCCTCCGGATCAGGTGCGATGCCCCGGCGACGGTACCGGCGATGGCGGCGGCGGGCAGCGCGACGGGCCGATTCAGGATGCCGCGGCGCCCGCCACCGCGCAGCAGCACCGCCCACGCGTACCCGACGCTGCCGAGCAGCCACCGCGCGGCCTGTCGCCGGGTCAGGTGCAAAGCCGCGAACAGCAACCGGTTGCGGCAGTTGAAGTAGACGTAGGTGGGCGACTTGCCCGCGCCCCGCGCGGCCGACGCGCCCTGCGTGCCGCCCACGGCGTGCGTGACCTCGAGGGTCGGCACCACCTCGAGTCGCCCCCCGGCCGCCACGCACCGCCACGAGAAGTCGACGTCTTCCCAGTATAGAAAGTAGGAATCGTCGAATCCGCCGACCCTCTGCCACAGCTCTTGGTGCACCAAGAGGCACGCGCCGGACAGCCACCCGCCGGGGGCCGAGCTGTCCGTACCGGGCGCAGTACTCGTGCGTCCCTCGCGAACCAGAACGGTGCCGCCGTCGAACCAGCGGCTCCCGTCGGGTCGCACGACAGTGGGGCTGAACACGGTCATGGGGTGGTCGACAGACAGCCGGTGCAGCGCCGCGACGGTCTCGTCGGTGATGGCGGCATCCGGATTAAGCAGCATGAATACCGTGCAGCCCATGCGGTGTGCGGCGGCGACCCCCGCGTTGACGCCGGCGCCGAAACCGACGTTGTCGTCGTGGGCGACAAGGGTCCAGCCGCGGCTCGCGCAGAGCTGACGCACCGCGTCGCGCTCGGCGTCGGTCGTGTAGTTGTCGACGACGACGATGGATGCCGCCAGCCCGGCGAACCGCAGCGAGGCGAGGTTCTCGGCGACGAGGTCGTGCGAGCCGTAGTTGACCACGATGAGCGCGAGCGCGCGGTCGGTAGCCGAAGCATCGCCCATCGATAGCTCCTGCCCGAGGCCGTCGGTCGACAGCCGTTCGCCGAGCTTAGCCGCCGGGGCATCCTGGCACGTAGCTATGATCGGCAGCACGACGGGAACCGGACCTCGATACCGCGTGCAGTCGGGACCGGATGGAGTGGTGAAATGCGCGTTCTCGTGGTGTGTACGGCCAATGTGTGCCGCTCGCCGTTCGCCGCCGCCCTGCTGGCGAACCGGCTGGTGGCGGCCGACCCCGGCACGACGATCACGGTGAGCAGTGCCGGATCGCGGGCGCACCACGGTGCCGCCGCGTGCGAGGTCGCCGCTGCCATGGCAACCGACGGCGGGTTCCCCATCCTCGGCCACGCGTCCCGACCGCTCGACGTGTCGACGATCGAGGGGGCCGACCTGATCCTCACCGCGGAGGCCGCGCACCGCAGCGCCGTCTCCCGCCTCGTGCCGGGCGCGCGCGCCAGGACGTTCACGATCTCGGAGGCCG
>NZ_JAALGE010000073.1 GCF_011057645.1 Marisediminicola senii
GTTGAGGTCGGTTTTCACACACAGGGTTTAACACCCTCCGCCAACGATTAACAGCGACCACGCGGGGCTATCCCGATCGGGACATCGCACCGGCCACAGCGAGACCAATTAGGACTCACTCATCTAGTGGTCGAGCCGGACCAGGAGCGGGCATTCCTGCTCCCCCTGCCGGTCGAAAGGTTGTGGGGTGTGGGTGTCGTGACCGCCGAGAAGCTGCACCGGCAGGGCATCACCACCGTCGGGCAGCTGGCCGAGCTCGAGGAGGCGACCGCCGAGAAGCTGCTCGGCAAGGCGACCGGGGCACACCTGCACGCGCTGGCCCGACTGCGCGATCCGCGGCCGGTCGACGGAACGCGGCGACGCGGCTCCATCGGATCGCAGCGCGCCCTCGGCAGTCGGCCACGCTCACCAGACGAGATCGACCTCATCCTCACCCAGATCGTCGACCGGCTCGCGCGACGGCTGCGCGACGGTGACCGGGTGTGCCGCACGGTCACGCTGCGCCTGCGGTTCGGCGACTTCGTCAAGGCCACCCGATCCCGCACGGTGCGCTCTGATTCCGACCGCACCTCGGTGCTGCTCGCCGTCGCGAGGGAACTGCTGTTTGCCGCGCAGCCGGAGATCGCGAAACGCGGCATCACCCTGATCGGCATTTCGCTGTCACACCTCGGGCGCGCCGACAGCCTTCAGCCGGAGCTGCCGATCGCCTGGGACGACGGGGCGCGCCTCGACACGGTTCTCGACGCCGTGCGCGATCGCTTCGGTGCCGCGTCGGTAGCGCGTGCCGCCCAGCTCGGCCGCGATCCGGGCTGGTCGACGCCGCTGCTGCCGGAGCACGAATGAGGGCGGTGTGGGGCTCGGAATAGGGTGCGCCCTTTCGGTGGGGCGGACGGGACTTGAACCCGTGACCGACGGATTATGAGTCCGCTGCTCTAACCAGCTGAGCTACCGCCCCGCGACGACATTCCGGCCAGAAGCCGGGGCGCCGAACGCACTGCAACGGCCGTTCGGCCGCCAGCATCACACGATACCCGACGGGTTCGGCACCGCAGCTATCGGACGCGGTCTCAGCGGTTCGCGAGGCTGAGGGCGGCGGGCCGCATCCACTCGTTCCGGGCGACATGCACCCCGAGTTGCGCACATTTCCGGGGTACATTTCGACGAATTCCCTGTGCTGACGTCGACACGCGTGCTCATCGTGACGGAGATCACAATCGAGCGAGAACGTCACCGGGGGGGTGATTGCAATGGGGATGACTCGGAGAAACCGGGTGCCGCGGGCCCTACGCCTCGGCCTGTACACCGCCACCGTTGCGACCGCCCTGGTGTGCGTAGGCACCGCGTCGAGTGCGTCCGCCGACGACGGAGGTCGCGGTGACAGCGGCCTGCTCGGTGGTCTCGGGTCGACAGTGGGTTTGGCGGTCGACACGGTCGCGCAGACCACGTCGGCCGTGCTGCCGGGTGCGCCCGCGGCGGTTCCGGTGGCTGTTGCTGCTGCGCCGCACCCGCAGCTCCGGCACCGGCACCTGCGCCGGCCGCGCTGCCTGCGGCGGAAGCATCCACTGCCGCGTCTGCACCCGCACCCTCGGCGCTGCCCGTGCTGCCGACCGTCGTCGACACGGCTGCGGTCGTGGTGGATGCCGCGGCTGAACTTCCCGTCGACGCGACGACGACGCTCGACCAGCTGGTGCCGACCGTCTCCGTGCTCGGCGTCGACATCGACGTGGTCTCGACGGTGGTTTCGCCCGTCACCGATGGTGTTTCCCCGGTCACGTCTCCCGTCACCGACGGCGTGCTCGGCATCGTCGGTGATGTCGCCGCTGGGGCGGACACGGCGGTCGGGGGCATCATCTCCGACGTCACGGATGTCGCCGACACGGTGATCCCTGGTACTCCGGGATCAGTCGTCGTGCCGGGTCTGCCGGGTCTGCCGGGCCTGCCGGGTCTGCCGGTAGCTGTGGTGCCGCCCGCGGCATCCGGAGTGACGCCTGAGCCGGGCGGGCACCCCGGCCAGCCGTCGCCCGCGGCCGTGGTGACGGGCGGGCCCGTCACCGTCGCATCGCCTGCGGCAGTCGACCGTGCTGCCGGTGTGAGCAGGGCGTTCGAGGCGGCCGCGGCGGCGGCATCCATCGCCCCGGTCTGGCTCGAGCAGGCTGCGCCCGCCGTGCCGCTGGAGAGTGCGGCGGCCGAACGCGGCGCACCCAACGAGCCGACCCTCGCCCACCCGCCCGGTGATCACCCCCGCGGCCGGGGGATCGACGACCGGAGCGCACGGCTCGACCGGTGGACCCGCAGCCGCTGACGGCATCGTCGACGGCGCGGCACTCTTTCTCGCCGGCGCGGCACTTGCCGCACCGTGCACCGACGAGACCCTTCCGACGTCACTCTCGCTCGAGCCCGGTTCTTCGCCTGACTGATGGGGATCCCGTCGCGGTTGCGTCGCGACACACGGATCCCAGCCTCCCGTTCGGGAGCACCCATCATTCAGCAAGGAGCTCGAGAGAAATGAACAGATTCGTAACCCGGGGGGCTGTACACGGCCCTCCTCGTCGGGGGAATGACCATCCTCGGCACGACCGCCGCGCACTCCGCGGACACCACCGGAGACGACGGCGTGCTGTCTGGCACCCAGGTCGTCGCCGACATCCTGGCCCCGGTCACCGTGGTCGGCAATGCGGTATCGGTGGTCGGCGACTCGACGGTCGGTTCGCCTGCTGCCGCTGCCCCGGTGGTGCCGGCGCCTGTCGCCGCACCTGCACCCGCCCCGGTCGCTGCGGCGCCGAGCACGTCGGGAAGCGACAGTGTCGCGGGCGGAACCCAGGCAGTGATGGATGCCGCGGCATCCGTCACCGTGACGGACAACGCGATCAACATCATCGGCGGTTCCGTGGTCGGCGAACCCGCACCCGCGCCGGCACCAGCCCCGGTCGCGCCCGCTGCGCCGGTAGTGCCCGCGACGCCAGCTCCGGCCGCGGCACCTGCTTCGACCAGGTCAGGTGACGACAGCATCGGCGGCGGAACCCAGACCGGGCCCGTGCTCGACATCCCGGTGACGATCGGCGACAACGCCATCTCGGTCATCGGAGACAGCGAGACGAACACACCCGTCGTGCCGACGGAGCCGGTCAACCCGACCGACCCGACCGAGCCGGTCAACCCAGCTGACCCGGTCACCCCGGTCACCCCGGTCACCCCGACCGAGCCCACTGGGCCCGTCACCCCGACGGAACCGACCGAGACCGCAACTCCGGCAGTACCGGCCGATGCCGCGACGCGCGCGGTGCCGGCTGAGACCGGAACCGCAACCGAGGTCGCTGCACTGGTCACGGTCGCCGACAACGGTGCCGCGGCGTCCGCACTAGCCGCCCCGGGCTCGCTCGCCCAGACCGGCGTCGACGGAGCACCGATCGGCATCCTTGCGCTGCTCCTGCTCATTGCAGGCGCAACCCTGGTGACGACCAGCCGCCGCAACGCGATCAGCTAGCAGACACCGTGGTCGAGGTGCCGCCGCGCGAAAGCGCGAGCGGCACCTTTCCCGCGCCCGCATCTAACCAAAACGAAGGAGAAACTGTCGCCCCAAGCCGATCGGGCCCCGAAACGGGCCGCTCATGCCCATTTCTCCTTCGTTTTCGTCGGGTGCCGGGCGGGAGGCATACCACCCACGGAATACGTTCCGCGCACCTAGCCAAAACGAAGGAGGAACTGTCGCCGCGGGCCGATCGGGACCCGAAACGGGCCGCTCTTGCCCGTTTCTCCTTCGTTTTCGTCAGGCGCCGGAGGGACGGGAGCTGGCGATCAGCAGTCGGCGGGCGCGCAGCCGCAGCAGCAGGCGCAAGACGAACGCGCCGCAGCGGTCAGGCCGCGGGGTTGTCCAGCGACACCTCAGTGACCGGGGCGGTGACCCGCTCGCCCCGGTAGAGGGCCTCGAAGGTCGTGAGGGTGCGTCCGATGTCGTGCGGCTCGATGTAGGCGAGGCTCGTCTGCCTGAACTTCTCGAACTGCGCGTCGGGCGCGGTCAGCAGGCGGGTGAGCTTCGCCGCGAGGTCGTCGATGTCGCCGGGCGTGAAGAGGTACCCGTTCTCGCCATCGTGCACGAGGTGGGGCAGCGCCATCGCGTCGGCCGCGACGACAGGCAGCGCCGAGGCCATCGCCTCGAGCGTCGCGATGCTCTGCAGCTCGGCGGTCGAGGGCATCGCGAAGATCGTCGCGCGACCGTAGGCCGCGAGCAGTCCGGCATCGTCGACGTACCCGGTCAGCGTGACGCTGGAGGCGATGCCGAGGGATGTCGCGAGCTGCTGAAGCTGCGGAACCAGGTCACCACCCCCGACGATCTCGAGCTTCACGTTGAGGGCCGGATCGAGGCGGGCGACCGCGCGGATGAGCTGGTCGATGTTCTTTTCGGCGGTGACCCGGCCCACGAACAGGATGCGGTTCTCGGTGCGCGGGGCATCGCTCGGGGCATAGTGCGACGCGTCGATCCCGCAGGAGATCGCGAGCACGTCGTCGATGCCGATGGCGTCCTCGAGAAACTGGGCCGCCTTGCGGGTCGGGCTGGTCACCGACTGCGCGAGCATGAAGGTCTTGCGCGCATCACGCCACGCCGCGGCGACGACCGGGGGCCGCATCGACTGCGGAAGGTGGGTGTACTCGATCATGTTCTCCGGCATGAAGTGGTTGGTGGCCACCAGCCGGATGCCGCGCAGCGACGCCTGCCGGGCGAGGCCGCGCCCGACCACGATGTGCGACTGGATGTGCACCACGTCGGGCTTCAGTTCGTCGAGCAGTGCCGCCGCGTTCTTCTGGATGCGCCACGGCAGCGAGTAGCGCAGCCACTCGTGGGGGTACCAGCGCCACGACCGCACTCGATGCACCGTGAACCGGGCGCCGTCGTGCTCCTCGACGAATGCACCCGTCTTGCGGGAGAACGCGGGCGCCATCACGTGCACGTCGTGCCCGCGCTCCACGAGGCCCGCGGCCAGCCGCGAGGCGAAGTTCGCCGCACCGTTCACGTTGGGAGGAAAGGTGTCTGCACCGATCAGGATTCGCAACGGTCGAGCGATGGAACGGTCGGGCTGTAGGGCTGCTGGCAAAGTCTTCAGGGTTCCTAGCGGTGTGGGCCGGCGGGTCTCGCGGCGATGTCCGAGCGGGAGAGGACTACGGTGCAACCTACCCTAATGCCGGCTCTGCGGGTGGTGCTTCGACAGCTCGAACACGCCGTAGATGGCGATCACTCCCGCGACGACGAAGGCGATCACGGCATACAGCGGCGCCTCCGACGCCTCGCCGAGCACCACGATTCCGATGCCGACGGCGACGAGCGGGTCGATGACGGTGAGCCCGGCGATGATCAGGTCGGGCGGCCCGGAGGCATACGCGTTCTGCACGAAGTACGCGCCCAGTGCCGTACCGGCGAGCAGCGCGATCACGCAGATGATGGTGAGCCAGTCGAACTGGTCGGACACGATCCGGTTGATCACGACCTTCGCGAGCGTCGCGACGAAACCGTAGAGCACACCCGCGCCGACGATGTAGAGGATGGCGCGTAGCCTTCTGCGCAGCACGAGGAACGCGACCGCAGCCGCCACCAGCACCACGGCCAGGATGACCAGCACCGTGATGAGCTGCGCATCGGTGATCGGGGTCTCCTGCGCGAACGATGCCGCGAACGCCACGAACAGCGCCACTCCCCCGACACACAGGGCGATCGCGCGGATGGTGAGCCTGTCGAGCTTGACCCGGCTCACCCTGGTGTTCACCAGCGCGGTGATGACGAGCGCGACGGCCCCGAGCGGCTGCACCACGATGAGTGGAGCCAGTCGCAGGGCGACGAGCTGCAGCACCACGGCGAGGCCGAGCATGAGCGTGCCGATCAGCCACGACGGCCGGGTGAGCAGAGCCATCAGCTGGGTCTTGCTCAACCCGCGAGTCGGCTCACCGAGCTTCGCCTCGACCTTGCCGACACCGCGGTGCTGGAACTGCGCACCCAGCGCCAGGAAGACGGCTCCGACGAGGGCGACCGGAATGCCCAGCCCCTGCATCGGGGTCAGTGTCACCACCTGATCGGTGAGGTCACTGATGTCCATCTGCACGTGAGAAACCTAACCGCTACGGCGCCGATATTCTGGGCGAATGGCCGTACTTCCGATTATCATCACGGGCGACCCCGTGCTGCACACGCCCGCTCGCGCGGTCACCGACTTCGATGCGCGGCTCGCGCAACTGGTCGCCGACATGTACGACACCATGGAGGCCGCACCCGGGGTGGGCCTCGCCGCTCCGCAGGTCGGCGTTCCACTGCGCCTGTTCGTGTACCACTGGGTCGACGATGACGACCGGCTCTGGCGCGGAGTCGCGATCAACCCCGAGCTCTGGGTGACCCCGGTGCCGCTGGGCGAACCCGACGACGACGACGAGTCGGAGGGCTGCCTCTCGGTGCCCGGCGAGCGGTTTCCGCTGCGGCGTTCGGCACGCTCCATCCTGCGGGCCGTCGACCTCGACCAGAAGCCATTCGAGATCCAGGCCGATGGATGGCTCGCCCGCATCTTCCAGCACGAATACGACCACCTCGATGGCATCCTCTACGTCGACCGTCTCGACGCTGGGTGGGAGAAGACGGTGGCGAAGGTCATCCGCAAGTCGGGCTGGGGCACGCCGGGCAACAGCTGGCTACCCGGCGTCGACGACCTGGATGCGTGAGGGCCGCACCCGACGCACAGCTTAAATAACGAAGGCCGCAGGGGGTGGAGCCCCGTGCGGCCTTCGAGCTCCTCGACTTGGACTCGAACCAAGAACCTGCCGGTTACTTTCTTGCCCCGGTCCGTAGCCTCGCAGAACAGCGCACCCGCTCGGCGAGCGCATGACTCTCCGCACCGACGCCGCCCTTGCGCCGGCGCCTGCGAAGCTCGGCGCCTGCACCATCAACCGATGCGACGAGCCAGCGCGATGGCTCGTCACCGTCGCCGGACACCCGAACGTCAAGGGCACCCTCTCGAATGGGTACTGCACGGAGCACGCCAACCGCGTCTTCCTTTGGGACGAGAGCCCCGCTGTCTACAGCACCACCGTCACCGGACCCCACCCGGCCTGACCGATGAGCATGAGCGAGCTGCTCCCCGACGCGATCGCGTTGATGGTCGAGCACATCGAAGAGAGCCGCTCCACAGCAGACCCCGCCTTGGTCACGCTGATCACCCGCCTGGCGGTGTCGGACGGGACCTACGAAGAGCAGTGGACTCTAGTCCACCAGCTGGCTATTCGCCGTATTGAGACTCGGCGAGGCGAATAGCGCTCGACTGTGCGACGCGGGCGCGCTGTCGCAGCACAGCACCTGCATCTCTAGACCCCCCAAGTGGGGTTCGTTCTTTGTACCCCGTGCACGTAGCGTCGCCAATCCACAGACGCGTCTAGGACAGCCGCAATTACCCACCGGGAGACCCCATGACCATGCAGCGAATAGACCCCAGCGCTATGACCGAGTTCAGGAATCACCTGCTCGCCGCCGGCCGCGGCGTCGGGACCGTTGACATGTACGCCGGCCGGATCGCCTTCTTCGCCAGGTCCAACCCCAACGTCTTCGCCGTCACCACGGCGGAGCTCGAGCAGTTTCTCGCTGACCGTCGCCAGATCCTCGCCGCCGAATCCCGCGCTCTGGTCCGGTTCCTGCCCTGAGGCTGGATTTTCTGGCGAATCAGTGGATGGAGCGGCGGATTGCGACGCGTGCTGGTCTGCGGTCGCGTTGCTGGCGCTTACGGTCTCGCACTGCGTCTGCGAGGTCGAGCTTGGCGATCGTCGCGAGCAGCAGGTCGTTGCTGCGTCGGCGTGAGGAGCCGAGTGGGATGTACGCCTCGCCTCCCTCCTCTTCGGCGGGGAAGGGACGAGACACACCCGACGGGCCGCGAGGTGGACGGATACCGCCCGTCGCGACTGGCTGCGCGTCGCTCACCCGCGCACCAACTCACCGTGCGGGCTGGTCGCGATGACCGGCAGGAGGACGGGTCGCGGATCCTGGGCAAAGGCGTACTCGTCATCCACCAGCACTTCATCTGCGCTGCGGCCGCGCACGTTCGTCGGAGTGACGAAGGTGATGACCCCGTCGGTCGAGCCAAGCTCGATCCGCCTCTCGCCGAGCAGGTGAACAATGCGGACCGTGTGGATGTGCTCCGCTTGGGAGGCGACTTGAGCATGGGCCTGTTGCGATGCCCGGTAATGGGGCGAGACCACGAGGACGCGCTTGCCTGTTGCGGCGGCGGCGAGCAGGCCGGTGGCGGTGTACTTGTTCACGGTCAGGCGGTGGGCTCGTCGATGATGGCGTCGTCGATGTCGTCGTCGTCGATGAGTTCGTAGTGGCGAGGCGGGGTGATGATGCCCTGCTTGAAGCTGTGTGCACCGTCGGCTTCGTGCCGCAGGGTGGCGAGGGTCTCGCTTGCGATCTGCGCACCGCACACGTCGCAGGTCGTGACGACCCGGGCGGGTGCGAGCAGGGATGCCTCGAGGCGATCGGCGAGGGTGCGCAGTGTCTCGGTCAGCTGCTCGCGCAGTTCGGTGCGGGCGACGCCGGTGAACTCGACCTGCGGAGTATCGCTGTCGTAGCTGGTGTTCTCGACGAACCGCAGCGGGATGTCGAACTCGACGGGCTGGATGTCGAGGGGTGAGCTACCGATGTGCACGGTGATGTGTCCGGTGATGGGTCCAAGCTTGGCCATGATGTTGCCTTTCGGTTGGGGCGCGGGTTACCACCAGTCGGCGACGGCGTCGCCGAGGCCCAGGCTGTGCATGCGCTTGCCTGCGTGCAGGTTGCAGAGTCGGTGCTCGTGGCGGAAGTTGTCTCGGTCCTCTTGGAGTTCCGGGAAGTCGTCGACGTTCTTGTAGTGGCCGAGGTTGTGGCTGTCGTCGGTGCTGTGCGGTGCGACGTTGTAGTCGATGGGTTGGCGGCAGCGCCAGCAGTGCGACAGTGCGCGGATAGTCGGGTCGGTGGACCGTGACTGGGTTTGCCCTTCGAGGAAGAACTCGTCGCGGAGGGCGTGCATGCGGCGGGTGTTGGTGCGGGCCATCAGGCTTTGCCGCGGTGCCGCCAGGTTGGGGCAGCGGCGATGATGCGGGGCGCGTGCTCGGGGCGGAGGCCGGCCCATCCCCACACGGCGCCGCCGAAGAGGCCGAAGCCACCGAGGAGCAGCAGGGTGAGGACCAGCATCGGGGTGAACATGCTGTGCGGTCGCATGCGCTGGCCTCTCGGTGAGTGGTGAAGCCCGGGGCGTTGCCCGACGCTATGGCCTAACGGGCCATTCATTCGGGGCGGCCCGGGAGTTCGTGGTGGGCACCCGGCTCAGCTCCGGAGCTGAGTCGGGTGCGCGGGGCGAGGGGTACCGCCTGGCCCCGCCTCGCCGGCCGCGTCCCCCCGGGCGTGGTCGGCGGGGCTGGGGGGGTTGTTGATGGCTCACGGCCCGCGGGGAGTGGTTGTGGGCTGGCTCTTTTACACATCTCCCAGCCCCCCGGACGCTCATGGATCTCGT
>NZ_JAALGE010000074.1 GCF_011057645.1 Marisediminicola senii
GCGGTCATCGTGATGATGCCTTTCGAGTCGAGGTAAGAGACTTCTCGAAGGATCACACGGTGACCGCGTCCACGTCTTCACGACGAGCCGGGCCACCGCGGCTACACCACTATGCGGGACTCAACTATGGCATCGTTATTCAGGCCAGCCGTGTCTACCAATTTCCTACCCCGCATCGCCGATCAAATAGAGGCAGCGCCCGCCACCCACTTGCGCCTTCCGTCATAACTCGATCACAACAAGGCTCCTGTTCAAGGATGCCGTCTCGGTGCCAGACCTAGTCACTCAATTTCACGCTATCCAAACCCTCATCCAAGAGTCACAACACAATTTGCCTTCGTTTTTGCCCTGTCCTGCCGTGGTTTCTTTACTTCCCAACCTCAGTCACAGTGTTGGTGTGTGGGTGAGGTTGGGAAGCGCGCTTGCCGCGGAGACCACGGCAGGACAGGGCTGGGCACCCCGTGCCCATACGTTCGCCTATTCGCCCACGATGCATAGGTGAACGAATACCCAGTGTTGCCGCTCGCGATGGGTTCACTTGTTCCTCGCCTGCGCCGGCTCCAACCCTGCCTGGCCGATCACCCGCCGGTGACGCGTGCAGGTTGCAGATCGAGTCGCCGTAGCAACTGGGCGTTGAGGGCAACCACGATCGTGGAGACAGACATGAGCAGCGCACCGATCTCCATGGGCAGGATGAACCCGATCGGGGCTAGTACTCCGGCTGCGAGGGGAACCGAAATGAGGTTGTAGCCTCCGGCCCACCAGAGGTTCTGCTTCATTTTTCGGTAGCTCTTGCGGGATAGTTCAATGACGGAGAGCACTGAGCGGGGGTCGGAGCTGGCGAGGATGACGCCGGCCGAGGCGATGGCGACATCCGTTCCGGCACCAATCGCGATGCCGACGTCGGCCTGGGCGAGGGCGGGGGCATCATTGACGCCGTCGCCGACCATCGCGACCTTTCGACCCTCTTTCTGTAGTTCCGCGACTTTCGCCGACTTGTCTTCGGGGTGCACTCCCGCGAAGACGCGATCGATGCCCAGTTCGTCGGCAACCGAATGGGCAACCGCTTCGGCGTCACCGGTGATCATGACCACCTGGATATCCATCGCGTGCAGGGCGTCGACGGCTTGGCGGGATTCTGGACGTATTTCGTCGGCGAGGCCTATGGCGCCGACCACGTCGCCGTCGGAGAGCACGTGAAGGATGATGGCGCCGTCGGCCTTCCACGCTTCGGTGTCTGAGAGCGGTTGGAGGTTGCTTGCGCGAAGCATTGCCGGCCCGCCGACGGCGATCCGACGCCCATCGACGCGAGCGGTGACGCCGATGGCAGTGGACGCCTGGAAGTCGGTTGCTCTGTCGACAGACAGTTGGCGAACCTTCGCTGCCTGCACGATGGCTTTGGCCAACGGGTGCTCGCTATCGCCCTCTGCTGCTGCGGCCCACGCGAGTATGTCGTCGTCCGTGTGCGCAGCGGTAGCAAGAATGTGACTGACGGACGGCTCACCTTTGGTGAGGGTGCCGGTCTTGTCGAACAGCACCGACGTGACGGTGCGCATGCTTTCGAGGGCGAGGCGGTCCTTCACGAGCACTCCCGCCTTGGCGGCGCGCTCGGTGGAGATCGCAACGACGAGCGGAATGGCGAGACCGAGGGCGTGCGGGCAGGCAATGACCAGCACAGTGATGGTGCGGATGATGGCATCATTCGGGCTGCCGACGAGGGTCCATACGATGGCGGTGATCACTGCGGCTCCGAGCGCGAACCAGAACAGCCAGCCGGCTGCGGTGTCGGCAATGCGCTGGGCAGGGGAGCTGGAGTTTTGCGCCTCGGTGACGAGGCGCTGGATGCCGGCGAGGGCGGTGTCGTCGCCGATCGCGGTGATGCGCACGCGAATGGCGGTGTCGGTTGCGACGGTGCCGGCGACAACCGATGCGCCGGGCCCGCGGCTTACCGGGCGGGATTCTCCGGTAATCATGGATTCGTCGACGTCGGCCGTTCCTTCGGTGACGGTGCCATCGGCGGGAACGCGGCTGCCCGGTCGGACGATGACGATGTCACCGACGGCGAGGTCTGCGGGGGCAACGGTGACGATGGTATCGCCGTCGATTCGTTCTGCTTCGTCTGGCAGCAGGGCGGCGAGCGATTCCAGTGCGCTGGAGGTCTGGGCAAGGGAGCGCATCTCGATCCAGTGCCCGAGGAGCATGATGACGATCAGCAGGGCGAGCTCCCACCAGAAGTCGAGTTCCGTGTCGAGCCATCCGATACTCGCTCCCCACGATGCGACGAACGCGACGGTAATCGCGAGCGCGATGAGGAGCATCATGCCGGGCTTGCGCAACTTCAGTTCCGATACCGCGCCGACCAGGAACGGCCGGCCGCCCCAGAAATACATCACGGTGCCGAGGATCGGGGAGACCCACGCGATGGCGGCGGCATCGGGCAACCGGTAGCCGAGTAGGGCAGAGAACATTCCGCTGAACCCGATCACGGGAAGGGCCATGACGAGCATGATCCAGAAGAGCCGACGGAATTGAGCTACGTGATCGGAATGTCCGCCGTGGCCCGAGTGACCGTCGTGACCGCCCGCTTGCGGGTGGTCAGCGGGCATTGGGTGTTCGCTCATCGCTTCATGGTCGATCGCCTCGTGGCTGTGACTTTTGTCGTTCCATGGCGGCGTTTTGTTATCGCTGGGTGGCGGGGCCGACCGCATTGGCAGCTAGCTGGATAGAACGCGCAAGCCGCCCGGATATTGCATGCAGTGCGTGTTACGGCTTTACGGGGTACCCGATCTCCTGCCAATACGCGCGAGCGGCGGGATGCAGGGGGACGTCGAACGGGCTCGCCGGAGAGTCGGTCGTCATCTGTTCGAGAGGCAGGGGTGGCTGATTCTCGGGTCCGATCTGCCACACGATTCGATCTTTGGCCCGTTCGAGACCCGCGCAGAACTGACGAACGAGTTTATCGCTTGCGTCTATGCGGCAGTAGATCGGCCAGCCGCTGTAGTCAAGGGTCTGGATGTCGCCGGGCAGGGTGGGGTACGTGGCCTTGTCGAGAATGCCGCGACGGAAGCCGAGGGCAATGAGTGTGGCGAGGTGGTCGTCGTCGATGGGGAGGATGCTGGCGCCGGCGGCAATGACATCATTGGCCCAGATGATCGTGCCTTCTTCGAAGATGGCGTCGATTTCACCGTTCTCGAGGCGTCCGATTCGGGTGGGGTGGTTGGGCATTGGCTGGTCGTAGAACACCGTCCCGCCCCACGCGACGATGTCGGCGAGGCTGAACCCGTAGGTGCTGAGGACCACGTCGATGGACATGGCCGTGACGACATCGAGTGAACCGCGAACCGACACCCGAAGGGGATACTTCGCTTCGGCGATATCGGCCAGGCTTTCGAACCCGAGTCGGTTGGCGACGGCGAAAGCGAGCTGGTCGTAGTGCGGAATGACAGCGATGGTCGCCAGGTCCAGCGGGGATGGGAAGGGGCCGGTACCGAGTCGTGCCATGTTGAGCATGACGACCGGATTCAACGTGGCAATGTCGAGGCGCCCGTCGGCGACATCCACGATGCCATCAGGGTCGTTGACGCCGAGGAAGGAAACAGCGGCGTCTTCCGGGTTCTCGGGGTTCGACATGGACACCGAGACGGCCTTGTGGGTCCAGGTGTCGCTAATCATCATCTCTCGGGCGACGTCGAGCATCAGCATGGAGCGAAGGTTCATCGGGTCGATGGCGGGCTTGCCCCAGCTTCTCTTGTCAGGCATGACCGTTTCTTTCATCGTTGTTCGCGGTGATCGTGTTCCACGGGGGTGGGATCGTCGAGGGGGCGATTACGCCGTTGTCGATTCCCTCTGCTGAGTGAGGTGCTCCTGGAGGACGTCACGGACCGTGGTCCAGGTGTGGGCGCCGTAGCGGTCGTTGTCGAGATGGCGCAACTGCGCTTGGCCGCTGAACATGCTGACGAAGTACTGCATCCCTTGCCAGGCGGGGAACGTCTCGTCGGGGTTCTTGGACAGGCGTTTGCCGACCTTGCTCATCGCGGACAGGGTCCCGGTGGTGCCGGCCCACTGCAGCTTGAACGGCGTCCCGGTGAGCTCCGTCATCGTTCGGGCGATGTCCCGAGCCGTCACCTGCGCGCCGGCGATCTCGATGACACGGGGTGCGTTGTCGTCAAGGGCCGCGAGAGCGGTGACGCGGGCGACGTCGTCTTTGGTCGTGAAGTCGAGGATCTGGTCGGCGGAGGACCAGAAGAGAACCCGCCGACGGCCGAAAAGGATCATCGGCGCCTCGTCGGTGAGCAGGTCGGTGAACATCCCATTGAGGATCGAGGTCGCTTGGATGGGGGCTGCGTCGACGTCGGCTGCGAACTCGCGTCGGATCTCGAAGTTGCGGTTCGTACCAGGGGCGATCGGGCGGTAATCGGCGGAAAAGTCCGACGGGATAAACCGGGGTACTCCTGCGGCGACGGCCGCCTTTAGAAGGGCGCGCTGCGCGTCGACGATCACGGGCCGGATACCGCTGACGGCCGACACGACCACGTCGACGCGCGTTGCGGCAGCGGTCAAGGCGGTGTGGTCGGAGTACGCGGCACTCACGACCTCGATCCGGTCGTTGCCTGCGAAGAGTGCGGTGGTCGTCGCGCTGCCGGGCCGGGTGAGGACCCGGAGGTGGACATCGTGCTGGAGGAGTTCGCGGACGATGCGTTGGCCGAGGTCACCGGTGGCGCCGGCGACGAGGATGCTGCTGGTCATGACGGGTATCTCATTCTTTTGAGGTCGAAGGGAGCGACCGGCGGGATCGTTCCGGGGACGCGAGAGGGTATTCGTGGGTTGCCCGGGCGTCGGCGATGCACGATTCGACGGCACCGGCACCAAGGGCGACCTTGGCCAACAGGCGGCGCAGCTGTTCTTGCTCGTCGGGGCTCAGATCTCGCATGAGGACCCCCTCGACGTCGCGGAGTGCGACGCGTGCGGATGCCAGCAGACTCCTGCCCGCATCGGTGGGGTGCACCTGACGGATGCGACGGTCGGTCGGGTCCGGGCGACGCTCCACATGTCCGCCTGCCTCGAGGGCGTCGATCACGTATGTCATCTGGGTCTTGTCGATTCCGAGACGGTGAGCGAGAGCCAACTGCGAGGAGGGTTCCTCGGTCGTGATCGACACCAGGACCTGGTATCCCCGCGGTCCTCCCGGGACCTCGGCAACCGCCACCGTGGCCGACCGTGAGAAACCTTGGTACATCACCGGCAGCGCCCAGCCGAGTTCGGTCTCGATCCCGGCGGCGCCCCAATCGATTTCGGGCAGCGACACGGGTGCACCGACAGTCGAAAAAGAGTTCATGCCAATATCGTAACCTAAATAGATCGTCTTTTGCTAAGATGATCCCAGAGGTTGACGAATTGCGTCGGGCCAACACGCGACAGGAGACACGATGAACACGGCAAAACTTGAGTCGGGACGGGGCTCCCAAATCCGAGAACGACCTCATTCCAGTAAGTGGTGGGTTCTGGCGGTGTTGTCCCTGGCGCAGCTGATCGTGGTGCTGGACTCGACGATCGTGAACATCGCGCTTCCCCGAGCGCAAGAAGCCCTCGGCTTCAGTTCCGCCGACCGTCAGTGGGTTGTCAGCGCGTACGCCCTGAGCTTCGGGGGCCTGCTGCTTCTCGGCGGCCGGATCTCCGACAGGTGGGGGCAGAAGCGGACATTGGTGATCGGGCTCATTGGCTTCGCTTCCGCCTCGTTCGTCGGCGGGGCTGCATCATCTTTGGCAATGCTCGTCGCCGCACGGGCAGCGCAGGGAGTTTTCGGAGCGGTGCTCGCCCCGGCAGCGCTCTCTCTGCTGACCATCGTCTTCCGTGAGCCGGCCGACCGGACCCGTGCGTTCGGCGTCTTCGGCTCCGTCTCCGGCGCCGGCGCGGCCGTTGGACTTCTGCTTGGCGGCGCTCTGACGGAGTACTGGAGCTGGGCGTGGTGCCTCTGGGTCAATGTGCCACTGGCCGCGATCGCCGTCGTTGGCGCCGTGATCTTGGTTCCCAAAACAACCGGAAGCAGCCATGTTGTTCTCGACATTCCTGGAGCCGTGGCTGTCGTCGCGGGAACAGTGCTTCTTGTTCTCGGATTCACCCAAGCGGAAACGTCCGGTTGGGCGGCAGGCTCGACCATCGCGCTGCTTGCGTCCGGCATCGTCTCGCTCGGAGTGTTTATCCTCATCCAGCGTCGAGGCACCCATCCGCTGCTGCCTCTCCGCGTGGTCATGAACCGCTACCGCGGCGGCTCCCTGCTCGGGGTCTCCCTCTCGGCCATCGGCATGTTCTCGGTATTTCTTTTCCTCACCTTCTACCTGCAGGACACTAAGGGCTTTACTCCGCTGGTCACCGGGCTGGCGTTCCTGCCCATGATCCTTGGCATCACCGTCATGTCGATTGCCGTGGCCCCGCCGTTGCTGCGCCGGTTCGGGCCTCGAGTCCCGATCGCTGCCGGCTCTCTCCTCGGCGGCGCCGGTCTTCTCTGGCTGTCATCCCTCAGCCCGGAAAGCAGCTACGCGACGACCGTTCTTCCCGCTCTCGTCGTTCTCGGCATCGGCATGGGTTTGATCTTCGGTGCCGGGTTCAACTCCGCCACCGCCGGAGTCCACCTAGAAGACGCGGGTGTCGCCTCCGCCCTGGCCAACGCCGGCCAGCAGATCTTCGGCGCTCTCGGAGCCGCGTCCCTCAGCACCATCGCCCTTCAAGCATCCACATCCGCAGGAAACCTCGGCCGGGCGGCCGCCGCTGTCGCCGGCTACGACCGCGCATTTCTGGTCGCCGCGATGGTCTTCTTCGTCGCAACGATCGCCACAGCAGTGCTGATCCCGAAAAACGCACCCGTCGATCCCAATGCCACATCCGACAGCCCCGCTGTCCCAGTCCACTTCTGAACCGACCCCAAACGAAAGACAACAGAATGAACCGCACTGATACCGCCGCCATCATCCCCTTCACCCTCGACATCCCCCAGGCAGATCTCGATGACCTCCGCCAGCGCCTTCTGAACACCCGATGGCCCGACCAGGAGACCGTCGGCGACACTTCCCAAGGCCCCAAGCTCGAGAAGATCAAAGCGCTCGTCGAACACTGGGCCACCAGTTACGACTGGCGGAAGACCGAGGCGCTGCTGAACAGCTGGGGCCAGTACATGACGAACATCGATGGCCTCGACATCCACTTCCTCGACATCCGCTCCACCGTGCCCGGAGCGCGGCCACTGCTGCTCACCCACGGATGGCCAGGCTCCGTCCTCGAATTTCGGCACGCGATCAGCGCCCTCACGGACCCGGAGGCCCACGGCGGCACGGCTACCGACGCGTTCCACCTCGTCATCCCCAGCCTCCCCGGGTTTGGGTTCTCCGGAAAACCCACCGAGACCGGCTGGAACCTCAAGCGCACCGCCAAAGCGTGGACTGTCCTCATGGAGCGCCTCGGATACACCACCTGGTTCGCCCAGGGAGGCGACCTCGGCGCCTCCGTCACCTCCGAACTCGCCGCCCTCGAATCCGCCTCGAACATCGGGCTCGCCGGGATCCACCTCAACATGGCGTTGTTCATGCCCACCGACGACGAAGCCCGCAACGCAACGCCCGAGGAACAGGCGATGATGCAAGAAAGCGGCTACTACTGGCAGGTCCTCTCGGCATATTCGCAAGAAATGTCGACCCGGCCACAGACCATCGGTTACTCCCTCACCGATTCACCCGTCGGCCTGGCGTCCTGGATCTACGCCATGTTCCAAGACGTCGGCGGATCCCATGACGAGCACGGTGACGCCGAGAAGCTATTCACCCTCGACGAGATGATCGACGACATCATGCTCTACTGGCTTCCCAATACCGCAGCCTCGGCTGCTCGCATGTACTGGGAGTCCAACAAGACGGGCTGGGCCAACCCCGGCACCATCCAGGAACCCCTCACGGTGCCCGTCGGGCTCAGCATCATGCCTGGCGAGTACGTCCGCCGATCCCGCCGCTGGGCCGAGAAGCGTTACACGAACCTCGTCCACTTCAACGAGGTCGGCCGCGGCGGGCACTTCGCGGTTCTCGAACAACCCGATCTGCTCGTGGCTGACATTCGAACCACGTTCGGCCAAATTCGATAGGCAACTGACGCGACTGGCGTCCCTCTCATCGAATTAGATGGGGCGCCAGTAGTGGCGACGGTCGCTCGGGCCGCGGCCACCCCTGATTTAGCTGCCTCAGAAAAGTAAAGCTTTCCGAGGCACGCGAAACCTGCTCCGAGCTTCCCTGGGAAGTGGCGGATTTCCGGGGCGCCGTTTGCCTTGGAAACATGTCTTATCGTCAAGTGTCTTTCGCACGCGACCTCTAGCAGTTTCTGAGGCACAATGGCCAGGTGAGACATCTCGGGTACACACGGGTCAGTACGAGAAGCCAAGACGCGAAGTTGCAGGTCGACGCCTTGGTTAAATCGGGCGTGCAGGAGCGTGACATATTTGCCGATGTCACCTCGGGTAGTCGGACCGCGATCACACGTCCCGGGATAAAGAAACTCCTCGACTACGCCAAGCCCGGCGATACCGTCGTCGTCTGGAGGGTCGATCGACTCGGACGGTCCCTGATCGATGTGCTGAACACGGTGAAGCTCCTCTGGGAGCGGGATGTCCAGGTGAAGAGCATCTCGGATGGCATCGACCCGTCGACGACGTCGGGCCGGCTGATGTTGAACATGCTCGCGACGTTGGCTGAGTATGAGCGCGAGCTGATCACGGAACGAGTGAATGCCGGGATCACGGCTGCTCGGCAAGGCGGCACCAGGTTCGGCCGGCCCCTGTCAGATCCCGTCGTGGTCGCAGACAAGCTCAAGCTCGTCACCGAAGCCAGGGCAAAGGGCCGGACTGCGGAAGACGCCGCGAAACTCGTCGGCTGGAGCCGGGCCACCCTTTACCGTCACCAGCAGGCCTTCGCGGCCCGCGAGAGCACCACCGTGTAAGTGGCTCATGGACGCGACGGAGCGGTGGCGTGTTCTTCGGCTTCACGTCGAAGACCAGATCCCGCTCGCGGTTCTGGCCCGGGAGACCGGGATCGCTGCTCGAACGTTGCAACGGTGGAACCAGCTCTATCGGGTAGGCGGTGTCTCGGGCCTTGATCCTCATCCCCGGGCAGATAGGGGTGTCCGCCGAACGGCGCCGGAGACGGTGGCGTTCATCGAGCGGTTGGCGCTGACCCGGCCGCGGCCCGCTCTGGCGACTCTGCACCGCCTCGCCGTCGCCGATGCGCAGAGGCAAGAACTGCCGGCCCCGAGCTATGCGACCGTTCGGCAGATTGTTGGCGCGCTTGATCCGGCCCTGGTCACCCTGGCGCTCGAGGGAGGTCAAGTCCCCGGTGGTGGTGTAGCGGTGTCCTTCGGTTTGGGGGTTAGGCGCTGAGTCCGAGGGCGGGTTCGGTGGTCACCTCGGTTCCGGTGTCGGGGACGAGGGTGAGGCGGGATCTGGCG
>NZ_JAALGE010000075.1 GCF_011057645.1 Marisediminicola senii
GGCTGGGGCGGAGGGAGTGGAGGACGGGGCCCCCATTCCCCTCCGGGGGGCCCCCGATCGCCTGGGGGTGGGGGATGGGGCGCCGGGGGGGGGCGGGCCTCGGGGTCTGCTACGAGCTGTATTCGCCCGCCGGCGTCGAGCCGCGCGCGCTGTTCACTCGCGCGGCGACGACCCTGGTGATGGTCACGGCCGCCACCGGGCGCCCGCAGCGCATCACCGATGAGCTCCGCCAGGTATGGCAGCCGTACGTCGAAGAGCCGGTCGCGTTCACGAAGCGCGGTTGACGTCCAACTCGGGTCGCGCAGCGCGTCAGCTGCGCGGAACCCGCACCATGCCCTCTTGCGCGACCGATGCGAGCAGCCGCCCGTCGAGGTCGTAGATGCGTCCCTGCGAGAGGCCGCGCCCGCTGATGGCGTTCGGGGACTCCTGCACGTAGAGCATCCATTCGTCGACCCGCCCGAAGCGGTGCCACCACATCGCGTGGTCGAGGCTCGCCGCCTTGAGCCCTGGCGTCGCCCAGGCCAGCCCGTGCCGGCGGAAGATCGGCTCCAGGATCGAGTAGTCGCTCGCGTAGGCCAGTGCGGCGCGGTGCAGGTTCTTGTCGTCGGGCAGCGGTCCGGTGGCCTTGAGCCACACTGCCTGGTGCCAGACCCGCGGTCCGTCCACGGCGAGGAACACCGGCGACGGGATGTGCCTCATGTCGAACGGCCGCTGATGCGCCCAGTAGCGCGCGACCGGGTGGTCGACCTCACCCAGCGCCTCCGCGGCACTCGGCAGCGTCTCCGGAAGCGGGATGTCGGCCGGCATGTCGATCTGGTGCTCGAGGCCGTCGTCCTCGTCCTGGAACGACGCGATCATCGACAGGATCGGCTGGCCCTCCTGGTACGCCTGCGTACGACGGGTGGAGAACGACCGTCCGTCGTGGATGCGGTCGACCGAGAACGTGATCGGCAGCTCGACGTTGCCCGGCCGCAGGAAGTACCCGTGCATGGAGTGCACGAGTCGCTCTTCCGGGATCGTTCGCATGGCCGCAACGAGGGACTGCGCGAGCACCTGCCCGCCGAAGACGCGGCCCAGCGGCATCCACTGGCTGGGCCCTGTGAAGATGTCTTCACTCGTTCTCGCCCCGGTGTCGGTGAGGTCGAGTGCGTGCAGCAGGCCTTCGATCGGATTCATCACGCGCGCTCCCGGCTTCTGTCGGACCGTCCGGTGCGGCGCCCGAGGTCGTGTCGCCTATTTTAGAGGTCAGATGACACGCGAATTCGACCTCACCGACTCCCTCTCCCTCGGCGACCTCCGGGTGTACCTCGCCCGTGCCGCCCGCGTCGACGACGGCGGCGCCGTGCGCCTCGTGGCAACCGGCGGAGTGCTCGCGGCCTACGTCGCGGTGCTGCACCCGGTCGGCCTGCTCGACTCCAGCCCGACGGTGCTCGGCCTGCGTACCTTCGCGGTCGAGGTCTCGGAACCGGTCGACGCGGTGGTGCCGCTGCGCCAGCTGGTCGCCCTGGTCACCGCCCTGCAGGACGAGGTGATGGATGCCATGGCGCCCGTCACCGTGACGCTGCCCGACGACGTGCGCACGGCGGGCTGGGCCGCTATCTCACCACCGAGGAGCGGGTGGACCACCGCCGACCCGATCGACGACGAGACCCTTCAACGGATAGCCAGGGAGGGCATCGCCGAGGTCGCGACCGCCGTGCCCACCGGCACCGGGGAGCAGATCGTGCACAAGGTGCGCTCCGAGGTGTGGGGACGCCCCGTCGCCGGCCGGGAATCCATCGTCGCGGGGGGTGCCTTCGCGGCCGTGTCGCTGGGGTTCCTTGGCGGGGGCGGGGGAGTCGCCGTGTACGAGACCGGCCCGTGGACGCGACTGTCGACGGCGCGCGGGCACGTGCTCATCAAGGGCAGGGGCGGCTCGCTGCTGCGCTAGCGCTGGTCGCATACGCGCACCGGACCGGACGCGGTCAGGCCACCGTCTCCGCGCGGTGCACAAGCGCCGCGGCGCCGATGAGCGGCCCGTCACCGGAGAGCCCGCTCGGAACGACGACGACCTTCGTGACGAACGAGAACTCCGCGCGCCGGGCGGTCGCCGCGCGAATGTGCGTGAACAGGTCGGGGGACACCTGCGAGAACCCGCCGCCGATCGCCACGATGTCGAGGTCGACGAGGGCCGTCGCCGACGCGATGGCCTGCCCGAGGGCCCGACCGGAGCGTTCCACGGCTGCCACCGCGATCGCGTCGCCCGCGGCGTAGCCCGCGCTGAGGTCCTCGCCGGTCGCGCCCTCCCAGCCCTGCGCCCGCGCCCACGCGACGGTGTTCGGGCCGGAGGCAATGGCTTCGACGCACCCGATACCGCCGCAGGCGCACGGGTCGTCGAAGCCGGCGACCTCGACGTGTCCGATGTGCCCGGCGTTTCCGGTAGGGCCGGACGCCGTGTGGCCACCGAGGATCAGGCCGCCGCCGATGCCGGTCGACACGATCATGCCCATCACGTTGTCGTACCCGCGGGCGGCACCGATCCAGTGCTCGGCGAGGGTGATGCACAGCCCGTCCATGCGCAGGGTGACGGGCAGGCCTGGCGCGAGGCCGGCGACCAGGTCACGCAGGGGGTACCGCCGCCAGGCGGGGAGGTTCAGGGGGGAGACGAGCCCCTCGTCTTCGTGCAGCGGACCAGCGGCACCGATACCGGCGCCGACCAACGCGGAGCCCTCCGGCAGCGCAGCGAGTGTCGCGGTCACGGCGGTGCGCACGGAAGTGGCGAGCCCGTCGGCATCCTTCTCCGGCCCGGTCGCCTCGCGGAACCTGGTACCGGCGACGACGCTCCCGTGCTCGTCGACGAGCGCCGACTCCACCTTGGTGCCCCCGAAGTCGACGGCGAGGGCGAGCCCACCGGCCGGGGTGTCCGTGCCGCCGGAGTGACCGATTGGGGCTGGGGAGTCTGGCGTCATCGTCATGGCGCCAGCCTAAGGCCGGTTCGGCGAATAGAATCGTGGTTTGATCCGACGTAAGGACCACCCATGACCACCACCCAGCTGGCCCTCCGTGATCGGACCCAGTCCCTCATCGGCGGTGAACCCTCCGACGCCAACCTCAACCGGTACCTGCACGGCATTCCCGGCGTCGACGCCGTAGGTCTCGAGCAGCGCGCGGCCGGCCTCGGGTCGCGGTCGATCAAGACCACGTCGAAGGCCTGGGCGCTCGACCGGATCATCTCGCTCATCGACCTCACCACCCTCGAGGGTGCGGACACGCCGGGCAAGGTGCGCTCGCTGGTCGCCAAGGCGATGACTCCGGATGCCGCAGACATGAGCACCCCCAGGGTCGCCGCGGTCTGCGTCTACGGCGACATGGTGCCGTACGCCGTCGAGGCGCTCGGGTCAGCGCATTCTGCCGGGCGTGACGACGGCATCAACGTGGCCGCGGTGGCCACCGCGTTCCCCAGCGGCCGGGCGTCCCTCGCCGTCAAGCTCTCCGACACGTCCGACGCGGTCGCCGCGGGTGCCGACGAGATCGACATGGTCATCGACCGCGGGGCATTCCTCTCCGGCCGCTACGGCCAGGTGTTCGATGAGATCGTGGCCGTCAAGGAGGCCTGCCGTCGCGCCGACGGCAGCTTCGCCCACCTCAAGGTGATCCTCGAGACCGGCGAACTGAACACCTACGACAACATCCGCCGCGCATCGTGGCTCGCCATCCTCGCCGGCGGCGACTTCATCAAGACCTCGACCGGCAAGGTCGCGCCCGCCGCGACCCTGCCCGTCACCCTCTCGATGCTCGAGGTCGTGCGCGACTGGCACCGCCTCACGGGAGTGAAGATCGGGGTCAAGCCGGCTGGCGGCATCCGGGCATCGAAGGACGCCATCAAGTACCTCGTCACGGTCGCGGAGACCGTCGGCGAGGAATGGCTCACCCCGCACCTGTTCAGGTTCGGCGCATCGAGCCTGCTGAACGACGTGCTGCTGCAGCGCCAGAAGATGACCTCCGGGCACTACTCCGGACCCGACTACGTGACGATTGACTGAGGCAGACCCCATGAGTTTTCTCGACTACGCGCCCGCGCCGGAATCGACGTCGATCCTCGCGCTGCGCAGCGACTACGGCCTCTTCATCGACGGTGACTTCGTCGACGGCAGCGGCACCCCGTTCGCCTCGATCTCGCCGGCGACGGAGAAGCAGATCACGATGATCTCGACGGCCGACGCGAGCGACGTCGACCGCGCGGTCGCCGCCGCCCGCCGGGCATACGACACGACCTGGTCGACCATGTCGGGCCGCGATCGCGGCAAGTACCTGTTCCGCATCGCCCGCCTCGTGCAGGAGCGCGCCCGCGAACTCGCGGTCGCCGAGAGCCTCGACAACGGCAAGCCGATCAAGGAGAGCCGCGACGTCGACGTGCCCCTCGTGGCTGCGTGGTTCTTCTACTACGCCGGCTGGGCCGACAAGCTCGACTACGCCGGACTCGGCCCGAACCCCCGCGCCCTCGGCGTCGCCGCCCAGGTCATTCCGTGGAACTTTCCGCTGCTGATGCTCGCGTGGAAGATCGCGCCAGCACTCGCCGCAGGCAACACCGTCGTGCTGAAGCCCGCCGAGACCACCTCCCTCACCGCGTTGCTGTTCGCCGAGATCCTGCAGCAGGCCGACCTGCCTGCCGGAGTCGTGAACATCGTCACCGGGGCGGGCAGCACCGGCGAGGCGCTCGTCAACCACCCCGACGTCAACAAGGTCGCCTTCACCGGCTCGACCGCCGTCGGGCGAGCCATCGCGCGGTCGGTCGCCGGCACCGACAAGAAGGTCACTCTCGAACTCGGCGGCAAGGCGGCGAACATCGTGTTCGACGACGCCCCCATCGACCAGGCCATCGAGGGCATCGTCAACGGCATCTTCTTCAACCAGGGCCACGTCTGCTGCGCCGGGAGCCGCCTGCTGGTGCAGGAGAACATCCACGACGAGGTCGTCGACCGGCTCAAGCAGCGACTGTCGACCCTCCGCCTCGGCGACCCGCTCGACAAGAACACCGACATCGGGGCCATCAACAGCCGTGAGCAGCTCGACCGCATCCGCGAGCTCTCCGACATCGGCGAGCAGGAGGGCGCCGACCGGTGGACCGCGAACTGCGCCATCCCGGAGAACGGGTTCTGGTTCGCCCCGACGATCTTCACGAACGTGTCGACCAGCCACCGCATCGCGCGTGACGAGGTCTTCGGACCGGTCCTGTCGGTGCTCACGTTCCGCACCCCGGCCGAGGCGATCGCCAAGGCGAATAACACCCCGTACGGCCTCTCGGCGGGCATCTGGAGCGACAAGGGCAGCCGCGTGCTGGCCGTCGCCGACAAGCTGCGCGCCGGTGTGATCTGGGCGAACACCTTCAACCGGTTCGACCCGGCCAGCCCCTTCGGCGGCTTCAAGGAATCCGGCTACGGCCGCGAGGGCGGCAGGCACGGCCTCGCCGCATACCTCTCGCCGACCCGAACCGGCAGCGCCAGCGGCACCGACTCGACCAGCAGCCCCGACAGCAGCTCCAGCGCACGAAAGAAGGCCGCCAAGTGAGTCGTCTCGCCATTCCCAAGACCTACAAGCTCTACATCGGCGGCAAGTTCCCGCGCAGTGAATCGGGTCGCGTGTACGAGGTGACCTCTGCCGACGGCACATTCCTCGCCAACGCCGCCAAGGCGTCGCGCAAGGACGCCCGCGATGCCGTCGTCGCCGCCCGCAGCGCCTTCTCCGGCTGGTCGGGAGCGACGGCCTACAACCGCGGGCAGGTGCTGTACCGCATCGCCGAGCTGCTCGAGGGACGCCGGGCCCAGTTCATCGCCGAGATCATCGAGTCGGAGGGTGCATCGCCCGCCGACGCCATGGCGCAGGTCGACGACGCCATCGACAGCTGGGTCTGGTACGCCGGTTGGGCCGACAAGTACGTGCAGGCCACCGGTGGCGCGAACCCGGTCTCCGGCCCGTACTTCAACATCTCCGTGCCCGAGCCGACCGGCGTCGTGGCCATCGTCGCGCCCCAGGGCACCGGGCAGGGCACCGGCCAGCAGGCGGCTGGGTCGCTCCTCGGCCTGGTCAACGTCGTCGCTCCGGCGCTCGTCTCGGGCAATACGGTCGTCGTCATCGCGAACGAGGCAGCACCGCTCGCCGCGATCAGCCTCAGTGAGGTTCTCGCCACGAGCGACGTACCCGGCGGCGTGATTAACATCCTCACCGGGTCGCCGGCCGAGATGGCGCCGTGGCTCGCCAGCCACGCCGATGTCAACGCCATCGACCTCGCGGGCGCTGGCGCCCTCGACTGGGTCGATCTGCAGATCGCGGCAGCCGAGACGCTCATGCGCGTGCTGCCGCCGGAGCCGGGCGTGCCCGCGGCATCGCTCGACCGCATCTCGTTCTTCACCGAGACCAAGACCGTCTGGCACACCAAGGGCCTCATCTAGGGCTGGCGGGGGAGTCGGACCGGGTGGCTGGACGGTGGACCACATGAGCGTCGGAACACCCGGTCCCGGAACACTCGGCCCCCTCGACAGTCCGATGACCGGAATCGTCGTGCCCGACGTGGTGCAGACGCTCGCGGGAGCATCCACGCCCGAGCTGGCCTGGTGTAACGAAGCGGGCGGACTGACCTTCCGCATCGGCGACGACCGGTTCGTCAAGTGGAACCCGCGGTCGACCGGCATCGATCTCGACCGGGAGCGTGACCGACTGGAATGGATCAGCGCCCGCCACGCCGCCCCGCGGGTTCTCGACGTGGGCTTCGACGCCGGGGCGCAGTGGCTCGTGACCGCAGCGCTGCCCGGTACGGGTGCGGTGGGCCCGATGTGGCGGGCCAGGCCGTCCGAGGCAATCCGGGCGATCGCCGCCGGTCTCCGTGTCCTGCACGCGATCGACGTTCGCGACTTCCCGTCCGAGTGGACGGCGCAATCCTGGGTCGGTCGTCAGCCGGAGGCATTGGGCCAGCGCCCCGCCATCGCCGATCCGGTGCTCGTACACGGCGATGCCTGCGCGCCGAACACCCTGGTCTCGGCCCGCGGGGAGTGGGTGGGCAACGTCGACTTCGGTGACCTCGCGGTGGGCGACCGCTGGGCCGACCTCGCGGTCGCCTCGATGAGCCTCGACTGGAACTTCGGCGAGGGGCACCAGCCGGAATTCTTCCGGGCCTACGGTATCGAGCCGGACGACGACCGCATCCGGTACTACCGCGGGCTGTGGCACCTCGAGTCCTGATGCCCAACTAGCGCGACCAGCCGGCGCGACCGTGCGGCGCGACCAGCCGGCACGACCGTGCGGCGCGACCAGTTGACGTGACCGGCGGGGGGGGGGGGGGTTCTGCGCCTCAGAACGGGGGGGGGGCGGCGGGCCATTCGGGTTGCGGCGGCGCCCCGCCCCTGCCACCCCCACCGCCCCCCCCGCCTGCCCCGCCGCCCCCGGGGGGGG
>NZ_JAALGE010000076.1 GCF_011057645.1 Marisediminicola senii
CCCGGGCCTGGCCCCGCCCCGCGCCGCCAGGCCCAGGGCACGGCCGGGCCGCGCCGCCCCCAGGGGGGTGGGGGGGCGGGGCGCCCGGCACCGCCCCCGCCTGCGCGAGTGGCTCGTCGACCGCGAGAAGCGCCAGGAGACTGGCATCCCCTCCCGCCTCGTCGTGCTCGCCGGTCCCACCGCGGTCGGCAAGGGCACGGTATCGACCTACATCCGCGAGAACTACCCCGACGTGCACCTGTCGGTGTCGGCGACCACCCGCAAGCCCCGCCCAGGCGAGGTGCACGGCGTCAACTACTTCTTCCTCAGCGACGACGAGTTCGACACGCTGGTCGAGAACGACGAGATGCTCGAGTGGGCGACCGTGCACAACGCGTTCCGCTACGGCACCCCGCGCGGGCCGGTCCTGGAGGCGATGGCCGAGGGTATGAGCGTGCTTCTCGAAATCGACCTGCAGGGTGCGCGCCAGGTGCGGGGGACCATGCCGCAGGCCGTTCTCGTGTTCCTGCTCCCGCCCACCTGGGAAGAACTGGTGCGCAGGCTCATCGGCCGCGGCACCGAGAGCACCGAAGAACAACAGCGCAGACTCGCCACCGCCAAGGTCGAACTGGCTGCACAGGACGAGTTCGATTACCGGGTCGTGAACAGCGACGTCGGCACGGCGGCATCCGAGGTCGTAGACTTGATGGCGCTGCGGTAACGGTCATAGCACCCTTCCGCCCCCAGGTGGCCGTATCGGCCCCTCCACACTCCACTCGTCGCGAACACCTCAACAAGGAGCAACACCATGGCTGACAAGGCAAAAGGCATCATCGACCCGCCCATCGACGAACTGCTGTCGAAGGTCGACTCCAAGTACGCCCTGGTGATCTTCGCCTCCAAGCGCGCCCGCCAGATCAACGATTACTACGCCGACCTCCACGAGGGAAGCCTGTTCGACAACGTCGGACCCCTGGTCGACTCGACCATCGACGACAAGCCGCTCTCGGTCGCCCTCCACGAGATCAACGAGAACAAGCTCGTCGCCAAGCCGCTCGCCGACTGACAGCGATACCGGCATGACCGATACCCCCGCTGGCACCGGCGCGACCCTGAGAGTCGTCGTCGGCGTCACCGGGGGTATTGCTGCATACAAGGCCGTCGGTGTCGTGCGCGCCCTGGTGCTCGCAGGGCACGACGTGCACGTGGTACCGACGGCCGGCGCGCTGCGCTTCGTCGGCCGCCCCACGTTCGAGGCCATCAGCCGCAATCCCGTCGAGACCGACCTCTACGAGGGGGTCGCCGAAGTGCGCCACGTGGCCCTCGGGCAATCGGCCGACCTGATCATCGTCGCGCCGGCCACCGCCAACTCGATCGCCAAGCTCGCCGCCGGCCTCGCCGACGACCTGCTCGGCACCACCATCCTCGCCAGCACCGCGCCGGTCGTCATCGCCCCCGCCATGCACACCGAGATGTGGCAGAACCCCTCCACCGTCGCCAACATCGCAACCCTCGCCGCGCGGGGGATCACGGTCGTCGGGCCCGAGGTGGGGCAATTGACGGGTACGGATGCCGGTGCCGGCCGCATGTCGGAGCCCGACGCCATCGTCGCTGCCGCCCTCGCTGCCGCGAGTACCGCGAACACCGCCGACCTCGCCGGTCGCCGCGTTCTCGTCTCCGCGGGCGGAACCCGCGAACCCATCGACCCGGTGCGCTTCCTCGGCAACCGCAGCAGCGGACTCCAGGGTGTCGCGATCGCCGCCGCCGCCGCTGCGCGGGGCGCCGACGTCACCCTGGTCGCCGCGCACCTCGAGGTACCGGAGCCGCAGGGGGTGCGCGTGCTGCACGCCGCGACCGCCCTCGACCTGCAGCGCGTCATGACCGCCGAGGCGCCTGCCCACGACGTCATCGTGATGGCTGCGGCCGTCGCCGACTACCGGCCGGCCAGCGTCGACGAATCCAAGATCAAGAAAGACGCGACGGGCCATACGCTGACCCTCGAGCTCGTGCAGAACCCCGACGTCCTCGCCGGCCTGTCCCTGGACAGACCAGCCGGACAGGTCGTCGTCGGGTTCGCCGCCGAGACCGAACGCGACGACTCCGCCCTGCTCGAACTCGGCCGCGCGAAGATCGCGCGCAAGGGCTGCGACTATCTCGTCGTCAACAGGGTGGGCTGGAGCGAGGGTTTCACCGTGGCCGACAACGACGTCAGGGTGCTCGACGCGGCCGGAGCTATAGTTGTCGAGGCCGTCGGCACTAAGACTGCGGTGGCACACCGAATACTCGACCTGCTGGTCTGAACCGACGCGCGACGCCGACGTTCGACCCCCTCTCTCGACGGGCCACCATGACGTCTCCTTCACGCGGGCTGCGCCTGTTCACCTCCGAATCCGTGACCGAGGGGCACCCAGACAAGATCTGCGACCAGATCTCCGACGGCATTCTCGACGCCCTGCTCGCGGTCGATCCGCACAGCCGCGTCGCGGTGGAGACGCTCGTGACGACCGGCCTCGTGCACGTCGCGGGCGAGGTGACCACGACCGGTTACGTCGACATCCCGACCCTGGTGCGCGACCGCATCACCGCCATCGGGTACAACTCGTCCGAGGTGAGCTTCGACGGCCGCAACTGCGGTGTCACGGTGTCGATCGGTTCGCAGTCTCCCGACATCGCGCAGGGCGTCGACCGGGCGATCGAAGCCCGCACCGGCGACGACGACAGCCTCAACGCGCAGGGCGCAGGCGACCAGGGGCTCATGTTCGGCTTCGCCGTGCGCGAGACGCCGGAGCTCATGCCGCTGCCGATCTGGCTCGCGCACCGCCTCGCCGAGCGGCTCGCCGAGGTACGCAAGGAGCACCTCGTCGACTACCTCAGGCCAGACGGCAAGACGCAGGTGACCATCGGCTACGACGGCCTCACCCCTCGCACCGTCGAGACCGTCGTGCTGTCCACCCAGCACGCCCCCGCCGTCTCCGACGAGCAGCTCGCCCGAGAGGTCGAAGAGCTCGTCATCCGCCCGGTGCTCGAGACCTGTGCCCTCGACTCGTCGGCGACCACCCTGCTCATCAACCCGACCGGCCGCTTCGAGATCGGCGGCCCCAAGGGCGACGCCGGGCTCACCGGGCGCAAGATCATCGTCGACACCTACGGCGGTGCGAGCCGGCACGGCGGCGGCGCGTTCAGCGGCAAGGACCCGTCGAAGGTCGACCGTTCCGCCGCCTACGCGATGCGCTGGGTGGCGAAGAACGCCGTCGCGGCGGGCCTCGCCGACCGGCTCGAGGTGCAGGTCGCGTACGCCATCGGCAAGGCGGCACCGGTGGGGTTCTACGTCGAGTCGTTCGGCACCGGGCACGTGACAGACGACGTGATCACCTCCGCCATCCGCGAGGTCTTCGACCTGCGCCCGGCGGCCATCATCCGCGACCTCGACCTGCTGCGCCCGATCTACTCGGCGACGGCCACCTATGGCCACTTCGGCCGAGAACTACCCGACTTCACCTGGGAGCGCCTCGACCGCGTCGACGACCTCCGCAGCGCCGCCGGGCTCTGATCCCTCCCGGCAGCGACGATGGGTTCTGACGTGACAGGGGCCGCGACGGGGCCGGGCACGATCGGGCCCGCGCCGAAGCGCACCGTCGCGCGCGTCATCGTCGATTCGCCCCTCCCGCAGCTCGACCGGCTGTTCGACTACGCCATCCCGGCAGCGTTGGTCGGTGAGGTGACCCCCGGAATCCGGGTGCGCGTGCCACTCCGCTCCGCGGGGCGCATCGCCGACGCGTTCGTGATCGAGGTCACCTCCGACGGTGACTACGCCGGGGCGCTGAGCGAGGTCGACGCGGTCATCTCCACCGCCGCCGTGCTCGCCCCCGAGGTCTGGACGCTGGCGCGCGCCGTCGCCGACCGCGCGGCGGGAGGGGCCAGCGACGTGCTGCGACTTGCCGTGCCGAAGCGGCAGGTGCGCGTCGAGAAGGCCTGGCTCGCGGCAGCTGGGGGACAGTCGGGCGGGATGGATGCCGCGTCCGACGAGACCCCCGATGCCGCCGTGCCTTCCGCCGACCCGCCCACGGTCCCGGCTTCCGCCGCCGCCCCGCCCACCGCCGCCGACGAGATCCGGGCGGTGGACATAACCGCATACCCGGCCGGTCGCATCCGCGACGCCGTCGAGAACGGCCGCAGGGTGGCCGTCGACGCTGTTCCGCGGGTCGTTCCGCTCGCATCCGGCGAGTGGGTCGGCCACTGGGCGACCACCATGGCCGCGGCGGCGACCGATGCCCTCGCCGTCGGCCGCTCCGCGATTCTCGCGGTGCCCGACTACCGCGACCAGGCGCAGCTGCTCTCCGCGCTGCACGCCGTGCTGCCCGCCGACCGCATCGTGCACCTCGACGCCCGCCAGTCCGGCCCCGACCGATACCGCGCCCACCTCGCGTGCCTCGGCGACACCCCGCTCGTCATCGTGGGCAACCGCTCGGTCGTCTACGCGCCAGCGGCCGCCCTCGGACTGATCGCCATCTGGGACGACGGCGATCCCCTGCACTCCGAACCGCTCAGCCCCTACGTCCACACGCGCGACGCCGCCCTGGTGCGCCAGCAGCAGCAGGGCTGTGCGCTGCTGCTGCTCTCGCACGCGCGCAGCACCGAGGTCGAGCGCTTCGTCGAACTCGGCTTCGTCGGCGAACTCGGCCCCGAGCGCACCATCTCACCGCGCGTGCTGCCCACCGCGCAGCAGGCCCCACAAGACCGTTACGCCGCGATCGCGCGCATTCCGTCGAGCGCGTGGCAGAAAGCCCGAACCGCCCTCGCGGCCGGCCCCGTGCTGGTGCAGGTCGCCCGCCCTGGCTACGCACCGCGACTGGCCTGCTCCGACTGCGGCCAGTCCGCCCGCTGCGCGCACTGCGAGGGCCCGCTCGGCACCAAGAGCGGCCGGTCGGTGCCGTCGTGCCACTGGTGCGGCAAGCCCGCCGCGGCGTGGCGGTGCGCGCACTGCGAGGGCGAGAAGCTCACCCTCATCGGCCAGGGCTCGGTGCGCACGGCAGAAGACCTCGGGCGCGCATTCCCCGGCGTGCGCGTCATCGTCGCCGACGGCGACCGCCCCATCCTCTCGGTCACCGACGCCCCCGCGCTCGTCGTCGCCACCCGCGGCGCCGAACCCATCGCCGACGGTGGCTACCATGCGGTGCTGCTGCTCGATGGGGAACGGATGCTGGCACGCGAGAGCCTCAGGGTGGGAGAAGACTGCCTGCGGTGGTGGACGAACGCGGCCGCCCTCGCTGCCCCGAAGGCCCCCGTCATCCTGGTCGGCGTCGGGGGAGCTCTCGCCTCCGCCATGGCCACCTGGCGCCCCGAGGCATACGCGGCGTCCGAGCTGTCCGACCGGAGGCGCCTGCGATTCCCGCCCGCGATCCGGGTCGCCACCGTGACCGGCGCGCCATCGGCCGTCGAGACGGCCATCGCGGCGGTCAGCGGCATGGACGGCGCCGACATCCTCGGCCCGGTGGAGGTCGATGGCGGGTCCGTTCGCGCCATCGTGCGGTTCGAGTACGCGCGCGGTGCCGAGGTGACCTCCGCCCTCCGCGCGGAAGTGATCAGGGCGGCGAGCGCACGCCGTAAGCGCGTGCCGGGAAAGGCCGCCCCGCTGCCGCTGCCTACACTGAAGGTGCGCTGCGACGACACGGAACCGTTCCTCGACTGATCGCGTGATCGCGCGAAACGAAGGCCCAATGAATCCCTCTCCCGACGCCGCAACGCCAGCCCCGCAGGAGCCAGCCCCTCAGGAGCCAGCCCAGCGGCTGCCAGCCGCGCCGGCACCACTGCGCATCGTCTTCGCCGGCAGCCCGGCTGCCGCGGTGCCCAGCCTGCGGGCGCTGGCGCAGTCGCCGCACGAGATCGTCGGCGTGGTGACCCGCCAGGCCTCGCCGCAGGGTCGCCGCCGCATCCTGACCCCCACCGCCGTCGAAGTCGAAGCCGAACGCCTCGGGCTGTCCGTGATCGCCACCAACCGCCTCGACGCCGACGCGACCACCGCCATCACCGCGCTGGGCGCCGACCTCGGCGTGATCGTCGCCTACGGCGCACTCGTGCGCGAGCCCCTGCTCTCGGCACCGCGGCTGGGCTGGATCAACCTGCACTTCTCGCTGCTGCCCCGGTGGCGCGGGGCCGCGCCCGTGCAGCGGGCCATCATGGCGGGCGACGAGATCACCGGGGCGACCGTCTTCCAGCTCGTGCCGGAGCTCGACGCCGGAGACGTCTTCGGCATGGTCACCCAGCCCGTCGGCGCCCACGAGACGGCGGGGCACCTGCTGGCATCCCTCTCCGACGGCGGTGCAGAACTGCTCAGCAGGGTCGTCGACTCCATCGCCCGCGGTGACGCCAGGGCGGAGCCGCAACGCGGCGACGTGACCCTGGCCCCCAAGCTCACCCTCGCCGACGGCGCGCTCGACTGGACGATGCCGGGCGGGGCCGTGTACGACGTCATCCGCGGCGTCACGCCCGAGCCCGGCGCATTCACCACCGTCGACGGCGCCAGGCTCAAGGTGCTCGACGCGTCCGTCGCCCGCGACGTCGCCCGCGCGGAGCCCGGCGAGTTGGTGTTCCACGATCGCAGGCTCCTGGTCGGCACCGCGAGCGACCCCATCGAGCTCGTCACGGTGCAACCGGCGGGCAAGAAGCCGATGGCCGCCCCGGACTGGTGGAGGGGCAGGCCCGCCGGGGCTGGGACAATCGCAGGATGAGCGACACCCGCAACACCCCACCGAGAGCCGGCGGCCGCGGCCCCGCCGCGCCCGACCGCGCCGCCGAGCGCAGCACCGTGCAACCTCCCCGGCGCGGCGCCTGGGGGGGCCTGGGGGCGGGGG
>NZ_JAALGE010000077.1 GCF_011057645.1 Marisediminicola senii
GTCATCGTGATGATGCCTTTCGAGTGGGATGTGAGAGTTTCCTCGAAGGATCACGCGGTGGCCGCCTTCATGTCCATCAGTACGACGAACCCGGCAACCGCGCTACACCACTATGCGGGACGCAACTAGCTGAAGTGCATCAACCGGCTTGTTTTGCCGCCCGCGATGCGGCTGTCCCTGACAGAACGAGCATGGCGATCACGGAAGCGAATCCAGGCAGGATCACGGATGCGTTCACTACCTGGGACGGCTGAAAACCAGTAGCGAATAGAGCGATGAGACCGACTAGGGTCGCGGCTGCGGCTGCCAACGCGCCAGCGAGAACCCAGGGCGCCCCGGCACGTTGCCCCTTGATCCAAGCTTCATCGGAAGCCATGGTCGCTTTGGTTCGAATTCCGATGGCCCCATTTCGAGTGATTTTGTCTTTGCGAAGCATTGCCGCAAAAAAACCGAAACCAAGACCGATGAGAATGAAGCACCCGATCGCGATGATCAATGGAGTCGTAACTTCGTTGTCCATGAGGCCCCCTGCCTGATGTTTGTGAGTAAACCGTTTCACGGAATTGGCTGAGATACAAGAGCTCGGGGTACAAAAGCAAACCGTCGAACGGACTGCGAATCAAATTTTTTGCCGACGAGGTTCCACCCAGTTCGCTTGCAAGTCCGTAATTTGGGGGACGCCGCGCACCGGTCTGCCTGACGATAGGTGTCACCTGGTCTCTAATCGACCAACGGAACGTGCGTCTCTCCGCCGCTCTTCCGAACGTGGAGATACCCCGCGATTCGAGAGGTCCTCAAACGAAATGGCCCGACGTGGCGTGGTGGCGACGTACAGCACTTGGCGGTTCCATACAGTGGCCAAATGGATCGCGCCGCATGGGACGAACGACTGCTGCATTTCGTGATGGTGCGCAAAGTGAAGCCCAGCACGCGCGAGCTTTACTCGCTCCGGTTAGGAATTTTCTTGAAATGGTGCAGCGACGTAAACGTTTCGCCCGAAAATGCCACACCTGCAAGCATCGCGGCGTATGTCGATTATCTTCAAGCAATTCCACACAAGGCATCAACGGTTGAGGGTGAGCTGCAGGTACTCCGACTCTTCTACAAGTGGCTCGTGTCGGAAGGTATCTGTACTTCCAACCCTGCGGAAGTGGTCGAGGGCGAGCGGGTGGAGCCGCTTTCACGAGACACCCTCAGCGCTGCTCAGCTTTCGCAGGTCTGGAGCAATGCGAAGTCTGACCGGCAACGTGTCATCATCGCCCTTCTCTCGATATGTGGCCTCAAGAGTAATGAGCTTGTGAACGCCGAGATTGGGCATATTGGAGTTGTAGAGGGGCGTAACGTTCTGAGGATTCCGACTCGACAACGACAGTTCGAGTCGCGGTTTGTGGTGTTGCCTGACGAGGTATTCGCTGTGATCGCGAGGTACGTAGGAGACAGAACGAATGGCCCGCTGGTTCTCCGGCGAGATGGTACTGCGATGGACCGTCGCGCACTGTATGGAGCAGTCGCATCTATCGGTGCTGCGGCGAAGCTCCCGTTTCGCGTCACCCCTATAACGTTGTCGTTCACCTTGCGCGCCCTCGCTATCGAGCATGGTTTCAGCTACGTCAGTGTTATCAGGACCGTCGCGGAAGTAGATGCCCGCAGACTGGCCAAATGGGTCGCCAAGGCACCAATCTCAATCGGTGGTCACGCTAGCTACCGGATGGCGAGGCTAATTCTTGGTTCGGGGAACGATACAGAGGATCACTTCATGCATGCCGAAGTCCTGCTGACTGAAACGGAATCGCACCCGGCTGCTGCTCTCTCATACGTGGGCGCGGCACTCGAAAGGCATCTGCGAGAACTGGCAGACGCAAAGCATCTTGCCGTGAGAAGACCAGAACCAACACTTGCCTCCTATTCCTCCGTACTCAGAACCGCCAAAGCAATCACCGCAAGCGATGTGCAGCAAATCGCGCAGATACAGACGTGGCGGAATCACGCTGCGCACGGATGGTTCGAGCGAGTGGGCACGTCTGAGGCTGAAGAGGCGCTGAGGCAGGCGCGGGATTTGGTACGACAGTATCCATTACCGCCAGCATCTTGAGCTACAGCCCTTGCTCCCGTCGGCGTCCCGGTCACTGGTGGTTGTTGACCACTCCCCCGGCGCGGGAGGCTGAAAATGCATTGCGGGGTCTGTTTATGACCATCTCAGGGAAGAGCCGCAGCGCACCACCGAATGCGTCCGTGTCAGCCCCCTCACTCGCATCCGCTCCAGAAAACAGCGACGCAGCGCACGATAGCTAATACGTCCCCGCCGGAACCGACGAGAGCATCTTCGGTGGCGCGCGGGTGGGCAACCTGCAATACAACTCATCGACTACACCGACAAGACTGGCAAACGGATCCTCCGCCTGGTCGACGACCGCACCGGACTCCTCATCGGTCCCGACGATCAAGGCTTGATAAGACCCGTTCGGGCCTTGCAGCGTACCGCCGTCTAGGCGGCACTCCCGGCCCAATCTGATGCCAGTAGAGGCTCGGGTGCTAGAGCGCAGACGACACCGTCAGGGCCGCGACGGACAGTGTGATTGTCGCGGCTACCGCCGCGCGTTCGCTCGAACGCTGCACGTATTGTGAGCTGAACGCCGCACGTGTGAATAGACGATCGGCTGAGACCATTGGCATCGGGATGCGACGAGCCCAGTCGACAGTTACTTGATTCGGTACATGTTCTTTTTCCGAATAACTATCTGCCCTCCTACAATTGCGACGATACCTAGGGCAGCAAACCCAATCAACATCCAGCCCTGCCCCGTGTCACCACCGGCAAAGGACCAACCCGCAATAGCGACGCAAATTAGAATGGCGATGAATCCCACCGCTGGAACGACGTATCGGGTATCGATAGCGCTAGCTCGTTCAGTTCCTTGAACCGTCCCCGGTTTGATGCCGTTTCCTTTCGAGTTTGGAAGGAAGGTATTGATCATGCCAAAGAGGATTCCGGAGGAGACGAAGCAGCGCGCGATTCGGCTCGGGCTCGATCACCGCGATGAGTACCCGAACCTGACCGCCGCATGCGATTCGGTGGCCAAGAGGCTCGGGTTCGGTGCGGAGTCACTGCGCCGGTGGGTGCGGCAAACGGAGGTGGATGCTGGCGCCAGGCAGGGCACCACCTCCAGCGAGTCGGAGCGGACGCGCCGACTCGAGCGGGAGAACCGCGAGCTGCGGGAGGCCAATGCGATCCTGCGGGACGCGGCGGTTTTCTTCGCCGGGGAACTCGACCCCCGACGCCGCTGATCGTCTCCTTCATCGACGAGCAACGAGCCAAGAGGCGCGCGGTCGAGTCGATCTGCCAGGTCCTGCGTGAGCAGGGCGTGCAGGTCGCCGCGCGAACCTTTCGAGCCTGGAAACACGCCCACCCGTCCGCCCGCGACCTGACCGACGCGGTCATCATCGACGAGCTGCTGGCGTCCGTCGGGACGCCGGAGGGCATGTATGGGCGGCGGAAGATGCTCGCCCACCTGCGCCGCCGAGGCCACGACGTGTCGGGGCGACGGGTGGACCGGCTGATGAGGGATCTGGGGATGAACGGCCTTGTCCGCGGGCGCGGCATCAGGACGACGATTCAGGATCGTAACGCCGCTCGCGCCCCAGACCTGCTGGAGCGGGACTTCACCGCGCCAGCGCCGAACCAACGGTGGGTGGCCGATTTCACCTACGTCCGGACATGGGCCGGATTCGTTTACGTCTCATTCGTCATCGACTGCTACTCGCGGGCAATCGTCGGCTGGCACGCGGCCACCACCAAAACGACGCCGCTCGTGACCACAGCTCTTCGGATGGGGTTGTGGCGACGGGATCGGGCCGGTCATCCCACCAGCGATGGGCTCATTCACCACTCGGATGCCGGCAGTCAATTCACATCGGTGTCGTTCGCGGAAACACTCGCGCTGGAAGGCATCGCCGCATCCATCGGCAGCATCGGCGATGCGTACGATAATGCGCTGGCAGAGTCGACCATCGGCCTGTTCAAGAACGAGGCCATCCGCGATGACTCACCGTTCCGCAACGGGCCGTTAAAGACGGTCGACAACGTCGAATGGGTTACCGCCGAATGGGTCGACTGGTACAACGCTAGACGCCTGCCAACCACCCTCGGGAACGTACCGCCTGAGGAGTTCGAGGCCGCGTATTACGCTGACCTCACAACGCCATCCCAACCGGTGCTGGCACCCGCATAGGAGCGGCAAACAACCGGGGACGGTTCAATGTGCAGCCACCACCCATCGAACATGGCGTGGTGTGCGATCCACTATCACTGCCAGCCGACCGAGGCTGATGACACCGTTGCAGATGGACTCGTGAAGTGCAGAAGATCAAGAATTGGCCGCCCCAGCCTGACGACCTCAACGCGGCCGAATACTTCAACCAAAGCTATGACCTGTCGTAGTCACTATGGTTTCTTATAACGTCACACGTCGAAGTGCGTTCCGTTAAAGTGATTGCCCCGGCGCGCCGACACGTTTAGCGTGTCCCGTCCGGGGCTTACGGGTGCCACGATAGCACTCAAACGTGGAAGGCAACAAGACTCATGCGACCGAAGAAGGATGACAGTGCAGCCTGTTGACGCGGCCACCTTGCCTGGTCTGTCGCAGATTATCGGAGCGGATCGGTTCGCCCCATATCTCTCGGCGCAAGGCGGATCCCGCCCAGAAGCCATGCGCCTATATATGTGGAACGTCGAAGCCTCGGCAGCTCTCCTTGGTGCGTATGCAGCGGTCGAAGTCGGAGTACGAAACGCCATGCACAATGAGCTCAGCGGCATCTTCGGCCGCGCCGATTGGTGGTCAAAGGCGCCGCTAGGCACTAACGACTTTGATTACGTCAAAGAGGCGGAGAGCTATCTCAATAGGCGGAAACTCAACGGTCAGTGGGGTCCCGGACACGTTGTGGCCGAATTGAAGACATCGTTCTGGGAAGGGTTATTAGTGAACAAGTACCACGCATCGCTCTGGGAACGCGGCCTTAAACACGCCTTTCCGCATTATCAGGGGAGACGTGATTCTCTACGCCAGAGAATGGAACGGCTGCGCATGCTACGCAACCGTGCCGCTCATCACGAACCGATCTTCGCTCGCGACCTCAACATCGACCACCAGTTTATGTGTGACCTCGCGAGCTTCATCGAGCCCGACCTGCAGACCTGGGTTTCATCGCACTCCCGCCTACCAAGCATCGTCAGCAATCGTGCAGCGACTATTCTCGGCAATAGGTACACGCGTTTCTAAATGTTCGAACCCAACGCTCACCTCATAGCCCTAGCAGGCGACGCGCGCTCGGGGAGGTCCTCTCGTCAGGAATCGAACGTGACCGCCCGCGTAATCCTGCAATTCTGAGTCGACACTGCCAGAAAACCCCTTGTCGGGTCGTCGGAGCCGACGACGGCATTCGAAGAACATGATGGGCACCATCGACGTCCTTATACGCACTCCCACAAAAAGCGAACGGTGAGCTTGGAGCGGAACAACCAAGCCCTGGTGCTAGATGGGACCGGGGAATGCTCGGGCGCGGTTAAAATGGCACCGTGACCGATCCCCTGCCCGATGGCTTGGTGAAAGCAGTTACGCATCGGTACTTGCAGTCCGTTGACTTCAACGGTCTATATCTGCGGAGGGAGGTCGACCCCGCGGTCGTGGAGGTCGCGAAAAAGATGGTCGCAGGCGGGCATCTTCAGGTGATGGTGTCTGAAGTCGACTACCCCAATCCGCACATTAGGCCGTGGCCTTCGCGGCGCACGATTGAGTCGCAGATCGAATCGCTTGATGAGCTGGCCGGCGCAAAATATGGTCTGGTGCTCTACCCAACGCCGCTGGCGCTGAGTGGGGTGCGCGTTCCCGCTCGGCTCAAGGGGCATCCGTTCGGCGCGGCAATGGCGAAGGGTCGCGGGACACTCGAACTGGCCTACTTTAGCTTCGACGTACTGGAGCCGTATCGGAACGACCCGCGGTATCACTTCAGGTATTGGGATTTCGGCGTCGATATGGGCATTGGCGACGAGGCTTATATGGACGAGACCGAGCCGGAGCGCGACAACGTCTCCCTGAGCCATCTTGGGTTTGCCTACGATTTGTCCGGTTACGACCGGGACGACGTGGGATCATCAGTCGTGCGCCGTGTGGCCGCCTTCTACGGCGACCTAGCCAAACTCACTCCGGAGCATCAGCAACGTTGGAAGTCTTATCAAGTAGCTGACGATGGCCTCGAACCGCATCCTGCGTGGTGGATGGCACAGATGGGCCATTGGGCAGACGGCATCGGCCCCTTCGATCACCTGTTTCTCGAACTCGAAAATCTCAACGCGCTCTGGATCGGCGCATTCAAACAGGAGCTTGTCAAGCACACTGATAGGCCACAAGACCTGGGTTGGCTCCTGCGTCCGTCGCAGCGCGAGTGGGACGAGTTCATTGTCCAGCTCGACAAGCTGCTGTCGGATAACATCCGTCACGACGGCCTGGACGCCGCCGGCGCGCCCCGTAAGGACAAGAACGATCAGAACTTTGGCACCCTGACCCGCCTTGTCGCATTCCTAGAAGGCAGGGGAATCGGGTCAAGTCCCCGGTGGTGGTGTAGCGGTGTCCTTCGGTTTGGGGGTTAGGCGCTGAGTCCGAGGGCGGGTTCGGTGGTCACCTCGGTTCCGGTGTCGGGGACGAGGGTGAGGCGGGATCTGGC
>NZ_JAALGE010000078.1 GCF_011057645.1 Marisediminicola senii
TGTTTTTTTGTCAAGAGTACGGCGGCCCACGGGTTTTACACTACCGTCTTCGGCGGCGGCGTCAGTTGTGTATAGGAGCCGGACGCGGATGGGGGCGGGGGGTCGGGCTGGTGGCAGGTCGGGCGGGTGGCGGGTGGCGGGTCGCGGGTCGGGCGGGTCGCGGTCGCGATCGTCGCCGGTGCGGGTCGTGTTAACTGCGGCAGGCCGCCACCCAAGTGTGACGGCCTGCCGAGAAGAAGTTCGCGCTATCAGCGAAGAGTTGCCTGACTAGCGACGCAGTCCGAGGCGCTCGATGAGCGCACGGTAGCGGTCGATGTCGATGTCCTGGAGGTAACCCAGGAGGCGGCGACGCTGTCCCACCAGCAGAAGCAGTCCACGACGTGAGTGGTGGTCGTGCTTGTGCTCTTTGAGGTGCTCGGTGAGGTCCTTGATCCGGCGGCTCAGCATTGCAACCTGAACCTCAGGAGATCCGGTGTCACCGGGGTGGGTAGCGTACTCGTCGATGATCGCCTTCTTGATGTTGGCTTCGAGTGCCATAGATGGGATCCCCTTTCAGTCAGTTGCGCGGCGCCGGCTCCGGAAGTGGAGCGGCTCTCTTTATCCGCGGCCGTTGGACGGCAACCTTGGGAGCTTAGCAGGTCGAGGGGGTGGCGCGGATGGGTGGAGGTCGGCGGGGTTCTGCTGGAGTCGCGACCCGCGTCTTTCCACCCGGGTCCTCGGCACGGGAATGTCGGTGGTTGCTGGTGCACTGGGGTTATGGATGGAACGATCTCCACGAACACCGCGGCCTCGCGTGACGCCGCACATCCCGGCGCTGCTTTCGGGTTGGGTGACTCCGCTCCCGTGGTGGCACTCGAGGGCACCCTCGACTTCCTCCTCGATTCGCTCTCGGCCGCCGAGCGAATGCTCGCTGCGGCGAGCGCGGTGCGGGCCGCGCTGGTCGACCAGGCACGACAGGTCACCGAGGCCCTCGAACATGCCCGCGGCGAGCGCCTCTCGGGGTCGAACGCGACCGCGGGCCCCGCGTGGTCCATTGCGGAGCGCGCCCGTCGCTGCATCGCCGCCGAGATCGCCTGCGCCATCCGGTTGCCGGAGTTCTCGGTCAACCAGATGCTCACCGAGAGCCAGTCGCTGATGCACGAGTTGCCGGAGACCATGGCGGCGTTGCGTACCGGCGCCATCACCTATCGACACGCGCAGAAGATCATCGAGCACGCGAACTCCCTCCCCGAGGAGGCTCGCGGGCAGTTCGAACGTGACCTCGTGCCGTACGCGAGAACGCACACCGTCGCGCACCTGCATCGCAAGGCGCGCGCGATACGCGAGCGGCGGCATCCGGAGTCCATTGCGGTTCGGCATCGGCAGGCCCGCGATTCCCGGCGAGTGTTCGTCGAGCCGGCCCGCGACGGAATGTCGTACCTGACCTTCTTCATGCCCGCCGCGACCGCGGCTGCCGCGCACGACCGGCTTACCGCAGACGCCGAGGCGTTCCGCAGGGCGGGCGATCCGCGCACACTAGACCAGCTGCGAACCGACCTCGGCTCCAACCTGCTGATCGCGGGCACCTCCCCCGCGCTGGACGACGGAAGTGTCGCCCTCGGCACACGTGCGCAGGTGTCGATCACCGTGCCGGTGTTCACGCTGCTCGGCCTGTCTGACGAACCCGCGGAGCTCGATGGATACGGGCCCATCGACCCCGACACCGCGCGGGAGATCACCCGCACCGCGACGAGCTTCACGCGAATCCTCACCCATCCGCACACCGGTGCGGTTCTGTCGGTGAGCAAGCAACAATTCGCGGTTCCGGCCGATCTGAAGAGGTGGCTGCGGGTGCGCGACGGCACCTGCCGATTCATGGGGTGCTCGCAGCCCGCGCGCCGCTGCGACCTCGACCACACCGTCGACCGCCAATACGGCGGCAGCTCTTCGCACGACAACCTCGCGCACCTGTGCCGGGCCCACCACCGCCTCAAGCACGAGACGGATTGGCTCGTGCGCTCGGCGGGCAACGGGGTGTTTAGCTGGACGTCGCCTACCGGGCGGAGTTACTCCAGTGACCCGACGACGGTGTTGCGGGTCTGACGCTGCCGGCTACCGCGCCTGTTGTTGCTGCTGCCGGCTTACTGGTCGGTGGTGCCTCTCACCTCATTAGTTCGTTGCTAGTGCCGTTCGCCAGTTCACCGCGCCCCGAAGGTGGGGTTCTGATTCGTCATGACAGCGCCACGCGACTGCCACACTGGCACCGTGGATCTGGATACCCGCGAGGCCGCACGAAACGCTCTCCGGGCTGAACGGGAAGTGTGGCGCGCCCGGCTCCGTGCGGCGCCGCTCGACCAGGCAGCGCGTAGGGCACTGGCCGAAAGCTATCGGTCGAGGTGCAGCCTGGACCAGGCGGGACGTTGGGGGCTTCTGGTCGCGGACGGGTCGACCGTCGAGGAGCGCAGGCTGTTCGCGCGATATCTGGTTCGCACGAACAGGGACGATCCGGACGGCATCCTCCGATCGCTGGAGATACCGAAGACCATGAGCCCGAGCGACTACGACCCACATGGTGCGATCGTCGAGCTCGCGGAGTACCTGCAGGAGGAGCGCCGCCTCTTCGACGAGGGGAACGAGCAACTCGGCGACGTCAGCGACGATTCGTTCTCCATAGAGGATCTCGTGGAGTTGAGCTGCATCGCAGCGGCAGTCGGCGTGATTGGCACGGGCTTCGCCGTTCTGCTCGCGCTGTTGCTCGGTGGTGAGCGGGACCTTCTGCTCCCCATCGCCCTCGGTGGACTGGGCCTCACTACCCTGTTCATCCTGTCCCTGTGTGTGTACCTTCCGACCAGCTACGTGATGAGCAGGCGACGAGCGCGCGCCCCCATTCGATGGCGGTAGCTAACAGCCTTCGTGCTGCACCCTCACGATCCAGCCGACCAGACGGCCGTGGTGCGCACGCGGAGTGCCGAAGCTCAGCACACTGTGCTCGGTCGCCCCGCCGGTCACCGGCACCCACCCGCGGACTGCCGGATCTTCGGATTGCACGTACCGCACCGAGATCTGGTCTATCCGCGACACCCGTCCGGTGAGTGCCACGTATTCCCTCGGGTCTGAAGGATCGCGGCCGACATCGGCGTAGGTGTCGACCTGCCACTGGATGTGTCGACGGTCAGCGAAGAGGCGGTCGATCCAGTCCTGGTCCATCGGCACCAGCATCCACTCGACCTGCTCGCCGAGCGAGATCTCGGTGCGATCTTCTGCGACCTGCCACTCCGTGATCCACACGTCGAGGTCGTGCGGTCCGGGCGGCGGTACCGTGTCGGCGGGCTCGGCAATCGCGTGCTCGTCGGAACCCGATCGGCCCGCGATGAGCGGGTGGTAGGTGCCGAAGTAGTGGAATGTGCTCATGGCATCGGGGTGGTCATAGGTACGGAGGAGATGGGCAGTGACCGGCGGGAGCGTCACCACCAGACTATTGCGGCCGTTTGCGGCGGGGCCGGCAGAGGAGTGGCTACCAATGGGAACGGACCGCACTCGGCGCGGAGGTAGCGTGGACCTGCGAGGATCAGCCACCGACAACCGGGCACTCGCTGGTTCGGAAGCGCACGACCCGATGGAACAGCCGATTGCAGCTACTACACCTATTCCCGCTACCCCACCGATGTCAGCAACCCCAGCCCCGACTCCATCCCCACCCACACAGGAGACGCCATGACCGCGACGCCATCGACACCCAGCACCCCGCTCACGACGGCGGGCGGCATCCTGATCGACGGCCTCACGCGCTCGCGCGACGGCGCCCGCGAGGCCGTCGACGGCCTGACCCCCGCGCAGCTCGCCCACCGCGTCGACACCGAAGCCAACACGATCGCGTGGCTGGTGTGGCACTCGGCGCGAGTACAGGACAGTCATGTCGCCGAAGCCGACGGCTCGGAACAACTGTGGCTCGCTGACGGCTGGGTCGACCGCTTCGGATTCGACCTCGAACGCGACGACACCGGGTACGGCCATACCCCGGAACAGGTTGCGGCGGTCTCGGTCGACTCCCCCGAACTGCTCGTGGAATACTTCGACGCTGTGCACCAGCGCACGGTCGCCTACGTAGCCACACTGGACGACGACGCAGTGGCCGCCATCGTCGACGAACGGTGGACGCCGCCCGTCACCCTCGCGGTACGGCTCGTCAGCGTGATCGACGACTGCGCGCAGCACATCGGCCAGGCGGCCTTCGTGCGGGGCCTGATCGAACGTGCGGGCTGACCGCCAGGGTGAGCGACCCAGCGCGAGAGATGACCGACCGGGTCAGTGCCCCCGGGCGATCCACTCGTCGAGCTGCGATGCCTCCGCGCCGATGGACGTCGCTTCGCCGTGGCCGGTGAGAACGACGACCTCGGGCGGCAGGGTCAGCAGGTGCCCGCGGATCGACTCGATGATGGTCGGAAAGTCACTGTACGAGCGTCCGGTCGCCCCGGGTCCGCCGTTGAACAGGGTGTCACCCGAGAACAGGGTGCGCTCCTCCGGCAGGTAGTAGCAGGTCGATCCAGGACTGTGGCCCGGCGTGTGGATCGCATGCAGTGACTCCCCCGCGATCTCGAACACGTCGCCGTCGTTGACATAGCCGTCGGGCGAAGTCTCGGGAAAGACCTCGTTCCACAGCATGCGGTCCGCCGGCGGGAGGAACACCGGGGCATCGACGAGCTGGCGGAACTCGTCGACCGCGCGAATGTGGTCGTCGTGGCCGTGGGTGAGCAGGATCGCAGTGACCTCACGCTGTCCGATGGCTTCGGCGATGGTCGCGGGGTCGTGCGCGGGGTCGATGATGACCACGTCGTCGTCGTCACCGATGAGCCAGACGTTGTTCTCCACCTCCCAGGTTCCCCCATCGAGAGAGAACGTGCCCGACGTGACGACGTGCTCGATACGGATGTCGCCCATCAGAGCACCACCACCGAACGCAGAACTGTTCCGTCATGCATCTTGCCGAACGCCTCCTCGATATCGCCGAGCCCGATCCGCTCCGACACGAACGCGTCGAGGTCGAGCGAGCCCTGCTTGTAGTGCTCAACGAGCATGGGAAAGTCACGCGACGGCAGGCAGTCGCCGTACCACGACGACTTCAGCGACCCGCCGCGCCCGAACACGTCGAGCAGCGGCAGCTCGATGGTCATCTCGGGGTTGGGCACCCCGACCAGCACGACCGTGCCGGCGAGGTCACGCGCGTAGAACGCCTGGCGGTAGGTCTCCGGCCGTCCGACGGCATCGATCACGACGTCGGCGCCGTTGCCGCCGGTGAGTTCGCGGATCGCCTCGACCGGGTCGACCTCGGACGAGTTGACGCCGTGGGTCGCACCGAGCGTGAGCGCGAGGTCTACCTTGCGCTGGTCGATGTCGACCGCGACGATGGTCGTCGCCCCGGCGAGCTTGGAACCCTGGATGGCGGCGATGCCGACGCCGCCGCATCCAATCACCGCGACGGAGTCGCCGCGAGACACGCCACCGGTGTTGATCGCCGCGCCGATGCCGGCCATCACGCCACAGCCGAGCAGCCCGACCGCCGCCGGGTCGACCTCGGTGTCGACGACGGTGCACTGGCCGGCCGCGACCAGGGTCTTCTCGGCGAACGCGCCGATGCCGAGCGCGGCCGTGAGCTCGGTGCCGTCTTCGAGCGTCATCTTCTGCGTCGCATTGTGGGTGTTGAAGCAGTACTGCGGCTCACCGCGGCGGCAGGCACGACAGTCGCCGCACACGGCACGCCAGTTCAGGATGACGCGGTCGCCGACGCTCGGCGAGGTGACGCCGGGCCCGACCGCGGAGACCACGCCGGTGGCCTCGTGCCCGAGCAGGAATGGGAAGTCGTCGTTGATCGCACCCTGCGTGTAGTGCAGGTCGGTGTGGCACACGCCGCACGTCAGCACATCGACGAGCGCCTCCCCCGGGCCGGGATCCGGCACGAGGATCGTTTCGAGCGAGACGGGTGCGTCTTTCGCCCGCACCACGACTGCCTGGACTCTATGGACCATGGGGAATGCGCACCTCTCGGATCGACGGGGACGCACCGGGCGCCCAGTACATCAGATCATCAATCGGCCACCGGCGGGCGCACCCCCCGCGGGAGTAACGCGCAGGCGGGCGTTCTAGGCTTGTTCCGTGCAGCGCAGGGAACCCATCTACGACACCGCGATCGTCGCAGGCCGCGGCCTGTTCGGCTTCTGGCGCCTGAAGCGCAGTGCCTCCGGTGTCGAGAACATTCCTCAGACGGGCGGCGCGGTCATCGCCATGACGCACTTCGGCTACCTCGAATTCGCGCTCGTCGAGTGGGCGACGTGGATGCACAACAAGCGCCGCATCCGCTTCATGGCCAAGAAGGGCGCGTTCGACAAGCCGGGCGTCGGCTTTCTGCTGCGCGGAATGCGCCACATCTCGGTCGACATGACCGCGGGCGCTAAGGCCTACGCACAGGCCGTGCAGGCGCTGAGGCGCGGCGAACTGGTCGGCGTCTTTCCCGAAGCCGGGGTCAGCGCGTCGTTCACGGTGCGCGAATTCAAGACCGGCGCGGTGCGCCTCGCCGCAGAGGCGGGCGTACCCGTCATTCCAGTCGCTATCTGGGGCGGCCACCGCCTGCTTACCAAGAACCGCCGCATCGCATTCCGCGAGCGGTTCGGCGTGCCGGGGCACTTTCTGTTCGGCGCCCCGATCACCGTGG
>NZ_JAALGE010000079.1 GCF_011057645.1 Marisediminicola senii
CGGGGGGGGGGGGGGGGGGTGCGGGGGGGGTGCGGGGGTGCGGCGGGGGGGGGGGGGGGGGCGGCGGGGGGGGGGGGGGGGGGCGGGTGGGGGGTGCGGCGGGGGGCGTGGGGGGCGGGGGTGCTGCCGGGTTCCGGACACGCGACACGGCCGGCCTCGCGGCCAGCCGTGTCGTGTGGGGGGAGGTCGGGGCGTCGGTTATGCGGGACCGGCGACGAGCGTCACCGTGGTGGACTGCGCAGCACCCGCGGCATCCGTGTAGCCGACACTGACCTGGTCACCGGGGTCGTGCGAGGCCACGATGCTGCTGAGCTGCTCGGCGGAGGTCACGGCGACCCCGTCGATCGAGGTGACCACGTCACCGGCGACGAGGCCGGCTGCCGCGGCGGGCTTGGAGTCGATGACTCCCCCGACGGTGACGCCGGCCTGCGCGGTGCCCTGCGTGCCTTGGGAACCCTGCGCGCCCTGGGTGGCACCCAGTTCGATGCCGAGGAAGGCGGGGTAGCCGATCTGCACGGTGTCGGTCTCGACGCCGGTCTCGATCTGGTCGACGACCGCGAGGGCCGTGTCGATGTCGACCGCGTATCCGACGATGTCGGCGGATCCGGAGGACGCCGCGGTGACGACCCCGACCACGTCGCCGTCCGCGTCGAACAGCGGGCCGCCGGAGTCACCGGAGACGACGTCGGAATCCACTTCGATGAGGTCGGTCAGCGATTCGGTCGACCGCGAGTACTCGTTCGAGACCGTGATGCTCTGGTCGAGCGCGGTGACCGCGCCGGAGGCCGTGACGAGGTCGCCGGTGCCTCCGGCGTTGCCCACGGAGTACACGTCGTCGCCCACGGAGACCCCGTCGGTGTCGAAGGACACGGTGTCGAGGGCCGCGCCGCCGAGGTCGTCGAGGCGGAGCACCGCGACGTCGGCCGTGGCATCCGTTCCCACCAGCGTTGCGGCGTAGGTCTCACCGGTGGATTCGACGGTGACCTCGATGCTCGTGGAGTCGTCGATCACGTGGTTGTTGGTGAGGATGTAGCCGTCGGAGTCGATGACCATGCCGGTGCCTGCCGCCTCGGCCGTGTCGTCGTAGCCGACGGTGGTGAGGATGGTGACGACGCCCTGCTGCTCCTCGGCGGTCGCGGGCGTCGCGGTGGACGACGCCGAACCGGACTGCTGCTGCTGCGGAGACTGCCGCTGCCGCGCCTGCTGCTGGGGGGACTCGTAACGCGGGGACGGCGTGACGGGGAACGACCAGCCCGAGGTGCTCTGCGGCGTCTCGGCGAGTCCGCGGCCGTAGCTGAATGCGGCCCCGGCGAGGGTGGCGCTCGCGGTGGCGCCCGCCCCGAGGGAGATGACCGCGGCGGCGGCGACCGCGGTGACGAGGAGTGCGGAGCGGCGGCGGCGGTTACGCGCGGGTGCAGCGACGCTTGCGGGCTGCGGTTCGGGAGTGTTCTGCGGTGCGGGAGTGTTCTGGGGTTCCTGGTCGGTGGTCATTGCGGCGCCTCCTGGGCACGGGTGGAGAGATGTGGTGCGCCGGCCAGAGTGCCTGGCCGACGACTTACCCATACTCAACGCCGCGACGCTATGCCGTTGCTATGCCATTTCTATGAGGCGACCGTGCGTTCCGCGCGTGCGGGCTGACCGCCGTCGGCTGCACCGGTGTCGGTTGTGCCATGCACTGCGCCACGGTGTCGACGGGGCCAGCGTCCCGCGGCTGGCAGACTGGGTGCTTCCCCACGAAAGGCACCCCGTGATCACTGCTGCCGCCGACGGATCCGCCCTCGGAAACCCCGGGCCCGCCGGCTGGGCCTGGTACGTCGACGACGACTGCTGGGCGGCCGGCGGCTGGAAGCACGCGACCAACAACCAGGGCGAGCTGATGGCGGTGCTCGACCTGTTCCGGTCGACCGCGCACCTCGACGACGAGCTCCTCGTGCTGTGCGACAGCCAGTACGTCATCAACTCGGTGACCAAGTGGATGCGCGGCTGGAAGGCGAAGGGCTGGCGCAAGGGCGACGGCAAGCCCGTGATGAACCTCGAGCTGCTCAAGGAGATCGACGCCGCGCTGGTCGGCCGCAAGTACCGCTTCGAATGGGTCAAGGGGCACGCGAACCACCCGCTCAACGAGGCCGCGGATGCCAGGGCACGCGCGGTAGCCGAGGCATTCCAGCGCGGACGTGCTGTGCCGTCCGGCCCCGGCTGGGTGCGCAAGGGAGACGTGGATGCTGCCGCTCGCCCCGCGGCGCTGCGCGGGGGCGGGCTGCCGGGAGCAGCGGAGCCCGCCGCTCCCGCTGCGCCCGCGACGCCTGCCGCTGCGGTACCGGCCGCGGCACCCGCCGCAGCCGCGCACCCCGAGCTCTTCTCGTTCGACGACGACGGCACCGACGAGGTACCGGCGGCCGCGGCATCCACCGTCTCCGTCACCGTGTCGCTGTCGTCCGACCAATTCGCGCGGCTCACCCGGCGGGCGACCGCGGCCGGCATCAGCCCGGAAGAAGCACTGCGCGACCTGATCTGAGTCGCGCTGGCCGCCCGTCAGTGCCAGTCGAGTGCGCGTCAGGTGCCCGTCAAGTGCGCGTCAGCGCGCGTCAGCCGGGGCCTGCGCGCCGAGCGTCTCATCGAGGAACGCCAGCAGCTTCGTCCAGGCATCGTTCGCCGCGTCGGCGTCGTAGGTGAACGGATTGGTGTCGTTGAAGAAGGCATGCCCGGTCTGCGGGTACACCTCGGTGCGGAAGTCGACGCCAGCACCCTCGAGCGTCGCGGTGACGGTGGGCAGCGCGTCGATCAGGCCGGTGTCCTTCTGGCCGTAGAACGCGAGCACTGGACACGCGATGCCCGCGTCGGCCGACGCCTCAGGGCCCTGGCCGTAGAACGGCACGGCAGCTCGGATGCGGTGGTCGGCCGCGGCGAGCGCGAAGGCGTTGCTCCCGCCGAAGCAGAAGCCGGTCACGGCGATGCGTCCGTCGACGCCCGGCTGCTCGACCAGGTAGTCGACGGTGGCCGTGAGGCTGGCCAGCGCGTCGGCACCGAACTCGGGCGATCGCAGCGGCGACAGGGCCTCTCGCAGGCGCGGCTGGCCGTCGCTGCGCACCTTCGGGTCCTGGCTGAACATGATGTCCTGCAGCTCGAGGCCGATCGGTGGATCGATTCCGACCCGGCTCAGCAGGTCGGGCGCGATTGCCAGGTAGCCCTCGGCGGCGAGGCGGTCGGCGATGCCGGTGATGTGGTCGACGAGTCCCCAGATCTCGTGGATCACGATCACGGCGCCGCGCACCTCGCCGGCGGGGACCGCCACGTAGGCGTCGAACTCGGTGCCGGTGCCAGCTGGGCCGGTGTCGCCGCGCAGGGCGATAGTCGTAGTCATTCGCCGAGTCTGCCACGGCCGGGCTGTGCGGGCGGCGCCGGCATCCATGCCCGTATCGCGACAGGACTGCTACTGCACTGCCACCGCATCGCGACAGCTCTGCCACACGACTTCCCGTATGTACCCCGGGTACCGCCCATGCCGCCCGCCCGCAAGGGGCTTTCGGGATGCCGCGGCGACTTGTTCACTGGGGAGCATGAATGATCCACGCGACCAGTACCCCCGCCCGCCATTCGACGTCATCGACGGCAAACCGTCCCCCTCCCCCGACCACGGCGAGGAGTCCTATGTCGGCCGCGGCCGGCTCGAGGGCCGCAAGGTGCTGCTGACCGGGGGCAACTCCGGCATCGGGCGCGCCGCCGCGATCGCATTCGCGCGCGAGGGCGCTGACGTGGCGTTCACCTTCCACAGCGACGAAGAGGGCGCGGAGGGCACCGTCGAGCAGATCGAGAAGGCCGGGCGCGTCGCCCTGTCGCTCAAGCTCGACGCTTCGAGCGAGCAGGAGTGCGTCGACGTCGTGAACGAGGCTGCATCGAAGCTCGGCGGACTCGACACCCTGGTGATGGTGGCCGGGTACCAGAACAACATCGACGACATCCTCGACCTCGAGACCGATCAGCTCACCAAGACCTACGCGGCCAACGTGTTCTCGCTCTTCTGGCTGACCAAGGCGGCGCTCGAGTACATCCCCGCGGGCGGAAGCATCATCACCACCAGCAGTATCCAGGCCACCCAGCCGTCGCCAGACAAGGTCGATTACGCGTCGACGAAGGCCGCGATCATCAACTTCACCGAGGGCATGGCACAACAGCTCGCCCCGAAGGGCATCCGGGTCAACACGGTCGCCCCCGGGCCGTTCTGGACCAACCTGCAGCCCGATGCCGGCAACCCCGACGAGCTGACCAACTTCGGCGCCGACACCCCATACGAGCGCCCCGGCCAGCCCGCCGAGTGCGCCGGAGCGTACGTCTACCTTGCGAGCGACGACGCCAGCTACACCTCGGGTGCGACCATCCTCATCGCGGGCGGCAAGATCGCGTAACGCGCCGCACCGGTAACGAGGGCCGTGTCGGTACCGCCGGTCGGCCTCAGGCCGCGACGGCGGTGCGGGCGCGGCCCTCTGCCATGTAGGCGAGCCTGTGCAGCGTCTCGGTGTTGCGCATGTGGATCATCGGGTCGCGCATGAACTGCGGCACGATACGCCCGGGGCCGAGGATGGCGTCCTCGATCATGCGGACGATGCATCCCTCACCGCGGGGCTTGACGTCGATCTGAACGAACGCCTCGCCCATCGGCCAGCCCCTGGCGCGCAGCTTGACGTGGTGCGGGGCGTCCCACTCCTCGAGGGTGGTGGTGTCGTCCAGCAGCATCGGCCACATTCCGAACGAGTGGTACAGCTTCGAGCCCTCTGCCGGCCAGGACTCGTCGACGTCGCGGATGCGCGCCGCCCCGACCACCCAGCTGGGGAACAGCCAGCCGTCGGTGAGCACGTTGAACAGGTCTTCGGGGGCACACGCCATCATGCGGTAGTTGGTGGCCAAGGGGTCACGTCCTTCTCAGGTTGGGGGGTGTCATGCCGAACTCGTGGCGGAGGGCACTCCGGGCGGCGTAGTAGCCGGCCAGGCCGTGCACTCCCGGCCCCGGCGGCGTCGACGATGAGCACAGGTAGATGCCGTCGGTCGGGGTGCGCCACGGGTCGGTCGACAGGGTCGGCCGGGCGATGAGCTGCCGGATGCTGGGCTCCCCCGCCGCGATGTCGCCGCCGACGTAGTTCGGGTTGTGGAGCTCGACCTCGACCGCGTTCTGGCTGGCCGAGGCGAGGATGGTGTCGCGAAAGCCCGGGGCGAAGCGCTCGATCTGCGCGGTGATCGCCTCCCGGCAGTCGACCGTCGACCCGGCCGGAACGTGGGTGTATGCCCACAGAACGTGCTTGCCCTCCGGCGCCCGCGACGGGTCGAAGGCGCTGGGCTGCGACACCAGCACGTAGGGGCTCGCCGGGTGGCGGCCCGCCGCGACCTCCGCCTCCGATGCCGCGAGCTCGGCGCGCGAGCCGCCGAGGTGCAGGGTGCCGGTGGTGCGCAGGTGCTCGTTGGCCCACGGCACCGGCGCCGACAGGGCGTAGTCGACCTTGGCGATCGCGTTGCCGTAGCTGAACCGGTCGAGTGCCTTGAGGTAGCGGTCGGGCAGCACGTCGCGCGCGATCTGCCCGAGCGCCTTGGCGCTGGTGTCGAGGATCACGGCGCGGGCGGGTGGCAGCTCGGCGAGCGAGGTGATCTCGGTGTCGGTCACGATCTCGCCCCCGTGTGCCCGCAGGTCGTCGGCCATCGCGTCGATGATCGCCTGGCTCCCGCCGATGGGAACCGGCCAGCCGCGCGCGTGCCCGTGCACCGCGAGCACGATGCCGGCGGCCGCGGTCGAGAGGCTCGGCATGCGACGGATCGCGTGCGCGTTCACGCCGGTGAGCATCGCCGGGGCCTCCTCTCCGCGAAAGCGCAGGTTCCAGGCGGGCGAGCCCTGCTCGAGGATGCGCATGCCCATCCGCGCGATGGTGAGTGGATGCCGCGGCACCTGCAGGATGTTGGAGCCACTGAACTGCGCCACTTCGTGTGCGCGCTCGACCAGCGGGCGAAAGAAGCCGTCCCACGCCCGGCCGTCGACACCGAGGTCATCTGCGGTGCGGTCGAGGTCGTGCCAGGCGAGGCCGGCCCGACCACCGTCGAGTGGATGCCCGTACGAGAGTTCGGGAACGACCAGGTCGATGCGCTTCTCGAGCTCGAACGAACGAAAGAACCCTGAGGCGAGCGCCATCGGGTGCACCGCGGAGCAGATGTCGTGCCAGAATCCGGGAAGCGTGAGCTCCATCGTGCGCGCGCCGCCGCCGATGGTCGGATTGCGTTCGTAGACCCGCACCGAGAGGCCCGCCCTGGCCATCGTCACCGCCGCGGACATTCCGTTGGGTCCCGAGCCGACCACCACTACATCCGGACTGTCCATGTACCCAGTCTTCCACCCCGGCGGGGATTCGCTCGCGGCGGGGGTTCGGGGCGACGTCGGGGGCCCGTGGCAGCATCGAATCATGAGCCACTTCATCGTTCCCCCGTACCTGCTGCAGCACCTCACGACGGTCGAGGATCCCGAGTGGGCGTCGGGCGCCGACGCCGCCCGCCGGTCGCTCGCCCTCGACGGGCCGATGCGCGGGGCGCGTGCCGTGCGCCCCGGCGCCCGTCT
>NZ_JAALGE010000007.1 GCF_011057645.1 Marisediminicola senii
GGGCCCGGCGCTGAGGTGGCGTGCGGCTGCGGTGGGGCGGGTGTCGATGCTCTCGGCGGTCGTTTTGACTGTGGGGGGGGCGACGGGGGGGGCGCCCCCGGCGTGCTCCCCGGGCGCGACCGCCTCTCCCCGGACGGATTCGAGGCGGTCGATGCGCACCTCGGCGCCGTTGCCCAGGGCTGCCGTATCGTCGATGGCCACCGTGGTCGGGGCCGGGCGCTCGCCGGAGCCGTCGCTCACCGCATCGTCGGCGTCGTCGACCGGGGTGGATGCCTCGGCGTCGGGCACCGTCGATGCCCCGGGCTCTTCCTCCGACGGTGCGGGCGACGCGGTCGGCTCGACCGATGCCGTCGCACTCGGCGATGCGCTGCCGGCCGTCGGCTCGGAATCATCGCCGTCGGTGCGGGGAACCCCCAGGGCGATGGCCACGACGACGATCACGATGAGCAGCACGGCGCCGGCGGTCACCCACCACGCGATGCGGGGGCGGTGCGGGTCGACCGGCAGCTCGGTGCCGTCGCCCGGTGTGGTGTCGGTCATCGAACGCCAGCCCCACGCGCGGCGTCGGCGGGCACGCGCAGGGCGGCACCGGTCACGACGTCAGCAGGCACCTCGTCGCGCGGCACGGCATCGAGCGACACCATGTCGCGGAACCACTTGACCGAGGCCAGCGCGAAGTACCCGGCGTTGCCCAGCAGCAGCACGGAGTACGCCGCGAGGAACACGGCGGGGGCGCCGAGCAGCACGAACGCCAGGCACAGGATGCCGTAGTCGGTTGGCAGCACGAGCAGGGAACGCCCGAGGCTCGCGGAGGTACGCGGTCGCACCGTGACGCCCGTGGTCGCCCGGTGCACGGCCTTGAGCTGGTCATTGAGGATCATCGCGAAGAACTGCCCGGTCGCGACGATGGCAAACGCGATCGGCACCAGAAGCCAGCCGTCGGGCAGGTCGAAGAACCGGAACATCGAGATGAGTACCGCGAGGTGCAGGCTGACGATCTTGACCGAGTCGACGACGTGGTCGAGCCACTCCCCGGCGCGGGAGCCGCCACCGCGCAGGCGGGCGACCTGTCCGTCGGCGGAGTCGAAGGCGTAGCCGACGGCGAGGAGCAGCCACACGACGATGCCGGTGACCCAGGTCGGCTCGGCCAGGGCGATGCAGGCGATCCCGGTGAAGGTGAACAGGGCGCTGATGCCGGTCACCATGTTGGGTGTGAGTCCGGCGCGGTACGCGGCGGCCGCGAGCAGTCGGCCGGCCGGCCGGTTCACGAGGATCGAGTACGCCGGGGCGCCGGGGGCGGCTTTCTTCTGCGCGGAGGAGAGCCGGCGCACGGTGTCGGTGTAGCTCTCGGCAGTGGCTCGGGTGTCGTGGACGGCGCGGGCGCCATGCTGTGCCTGGGTGGCTGTCGGGTTATGCAACGTAGCGCTCCCTCTGCGTGCCCGCGGCGGCGAGGTGGCGGTCTGCCGTGGTCGGCTCGCCGGTGCGGGTGGCGGGCACGGTGTGGCCGTGGGCGAGACGGTTCGCAAGCTGCTCGTAGCCGTCGGTCACGGTCTCCCAGTTGTAGACGGCGGCGGCGCGCACGCGCAGTGCTGCCCCGTGGCGGTGGTGCCACTCCGGCTCGGCCTCGGCTTCGTTCACCAGGGCGGTGACGTCGGACGGGCTGGAGAAATAGGCCGCCTCGGAGACGACCTCGCGGTTGAAGTTGACGTCCCAGGCGATCACTGAGGTGCCGGCGCCCATGGCGCGCAGCAGCGACGGGTTCGTGCCGCCCACCGAGTGCCCGTGCAGGTAGGTCAGGGCGTTGGCGTAGAGCTGGTCCAGGAGCTCCTGGTCCCACACGCCGCCGAGCATGCGGATGCGCGGATCCGCCGCGGCGACGGCCGCGATGCGGTCGGTGTATTCGGCGGAGTACGGCGCGGAGCCGACCACGACGAGGGGGAGCTTCGCATCGCTGGCGCTGTATCCGTCGACGATCACGTCGACGTGGTTCTCCGGCTCGAACCGCGCGACGACCAGGTGGTACTGGCCGGCGGTGAGTCCGAGCTCGGCGATGCGGTCGGCGGCGGGGTCGGTGATGATCTTGGTGCCGTAGGTGATGAGGTCGGTGTCGGTCTGGAACTTTTCGGTGTAGTAGTCGGCGATGCCCTGGGCGTCGGCGATGAGGGCGTCCGCCCACTGCACGGCGAGCTGCTCGGCGACCTTGTAGTAGCGGCGGCCGGTCTTGCCCCACTTGCCGCGCTTCCATTCCAACCCGTCGACGTGAACGGCGACCGGGATGCGGAACATGCGCAGCAGCGGCAGGAACGGCGAGTTCGCCGCATTGAACAGGAACACCATGTCGGGGCGCTGGTGGACGACCAGGTGGAGGATCGAGAGGAAGGTGTGGCTGAGCGTCTCGAGGGTCTTCGACCGCACGGCGGGCAGGTGCACGAGCGACATGCCGAGGTGTTCCTTCTTCGGCTGGTCGTCTCCCGTGGTGCGGCAGTACACCATGATCTGGTGCCCGGAGGCGACGAGGCGCTGGCCGATCTCTTCGACGGCGGTCTCGAATCCCCCGTAGGCGGCGGGTACTCCCCGGGTTCCGACCATCGCGATGCGCAAGGGTCGTCCTGCTTTCCTGTTCCAGCTGGGGTGGTCTGCGGTCGGCATGGGGGATACCTTTCGTCGTCGGGTGGACGGGGTGGGGACGGCCCCGGGGGAGGCCTGCGGTGATGGGTTCATGGGGGTGGCGGCGCGGGGAACGCCGCGGGAGGGGGAGGTGGGAATCACCAGGCACCCACTGACTGCCGCAGCACGCGCAGGGTGCGCCAGAGGATGACGAGGTCACCGGTGATCGACCAGTTCTCCACGTAATACAGGTCGAGCCGAACGCTCTCGTCCCAGTCGAGCGTGGAACGCCCGTTGACCTGCCACATTCCGGTAATGCCCGGCTTGATGTAGAGCCGGCGGTGCACGCGGCTCTCGTAGTCGGCGACTTCGCGTCGCAGCGGCGGGCGGGGGCCGACCAGGCTCATGTCGCCTATGAGCACGTTCCACAGCTGAGGTAGCTCGTCGAGCGAGTACCGGCGCAGCACGCGCCCGATCCGCGTGACGCGGGGGTCGTTCTGCATCTTGAACAGCACGCCGGCGCCCTGGTTCTGGTCGAGCAGGCCGGCGAGGTCGTCTTCGGCGGTCGACACCATCGAACGGAACTTCAGTATCGAGAACGCTGCGCCGCCGCGGCCGACGCGTTCCTGCCGGAACAGCACCGGGCCGTCGCTGTCGAGGCGCACCAGCACCGCGATGACGACCATCAGCGGAAGCAGCAGCACCAGCCCGGCGGCCGACCCGACGACGTCGAGGGCGCGCTTGAGCACGTGCTTGCCGCCCTCGTACTGCGGCAGCTCGACATGCATCAGGGGCAGGCCCTCGACGGGACGGAAATGGATGCGGGGGCCGGCCACATTGGTCAGGCGCGAGGCCACGATCAGCTCGGCTGCGGTGCCCTCGAGATCCCAGCCGAGGTCGCGGATGTAGTGGCTGCCGCCCGACGGGTGCCCCGCGACGATGACGGCGTCGACGTTCATGCGCGCAGCCGCCCTGGCGACGTCGGCATGGCTCGACACCACGGGAATCGAGCGGGAGGCGAGGCTGACGGGGGACTGCATGTCACCGTCGATGGCGGCGCCCACGATCTCGTACGCGGAGTTCGGCTGCCGCTCCATCTGGCGGGTGACGAATTCCACGTCGGCGCGCTCGCCGACCACGAGGGTGCGGGAACGGTAGTCGCCGTGCGAGCGACGTCGGTTCAGCCAGTTGCGCCACGACCAGCGCCCGGCGAGCAGGGCCAGCACGCCGAGCGGGAGGGCGAGCACGAAGAAGCCGCGTGCGACGTCGATCTCGAGGATCTGGAACGCGATGGCCAGCAGCCCGAAGGCGACGAAGCTCGCGGCGGCGACCCTGCGGTATTCCGCGACGCCCGCACCCATGAGGCGCTGCTCGCGTGACCGGTACACGGTGAGCGCGACGAGCCACGACGTCATGATCACCGCGGTGATGACCAGGTAGTGGGCGACGATCTCGCCGAACTGCAGCGGTGTGGCGCCCCACCAGAACCGTGCGGCGAAGGCACCCGTCACCGAGAGCACGATGACCGCGGTATCGGTGGCGATGAGCCTGCGCCGGTACGACGACGCCCATTCCGGGAGCGTCGCCGACCCCGGGACCACGCTCAGCGAGGAACCCGCTGAGGGGTCTTCCACGAGGCGCAGCGGCGCGATGGCCGGCCGGTGCCGCGGTGAAGAGATGGGTAATGCCATAGGGGTGCCTGCGATTCGGGGGACAGGTGATTGCGTCCTCGACGGGGAGCTACCTGAAGCGCGAGGCAGGGCACGGGGGAGTGCACTGGCTGGATGGTGATGACTCGCTTCGGGTACGGGTCAAGGTGTTTCGGGGGGAGTTGTTCTGTTCTCGCGACCGGTGGCCATCAGGCTCACGCGTCGGCGGGATTGGGTACGCCCGCTGACTGGTCTGCTCACAAAGTCTATGGAGAGTTCACTTTCTGGACACTCCCCACTTCGGGGGGACGGCCACGACGCAGGCTGGGGAGCAGAAGTCCCGACGAGAAGCGGAATGTCCGCGCCCGGCGCCGGTTTCCGGGGGTCGGGTACGTGCTCTATAGACTCGGGCAGCGTGGAGTCGAACAGGTCGCAGAACGTGAGCAATCGCATCCTCACGGTGCCCAATTGCCTGAGTTTCCTCCGGCTTGCGCTGGTGCCGGTGTTCCTCGGCCTCATCCTGTCGGGCGAAGATGCCCTCGCCCTGCTCGTGCTGGTGGTCTCGAGTGTCACCGATTACCTCGACGGCGTGATCGCCCGTCGGTTCGACCAGATGTCCCGACTGGGCCAGCTGCTCGACCCGGCCGCCGATCGCCTGTTCATCTTCGCGACGCTGTTCGGACTGGCCGCGCGGGAGGTCGTGCCGTGGTGGCTCGTCGCCGCGATCGTCGGGCGCGACGTGGTGCTCCTGGTGCTCGGGGTGGTGCTCGCTAACCACGGGTTCGGGCCACTTCCCGTGCACCACCTCGGCAAGGTCGCCACGTTCTGCCTGTTCTACGCGCTGCCCATCCTGATGATCGGCGAGGCCTTCCCGAACGTCAGCCCGGTGACCGACCCGGTGGGATGGGCGTTCGCGCTGTGGGGCGCATTCCTGTACTGGTGGGCGGGCGCGATCTACCTCGTGCAAACCTCCCGCGTGATCCGCTCATCGCGAGACGACCACGCCGCGTCATCAGATACGCTGGGACCCTAAAGGAGGTTCACGATGGCTGATCTGTCGCACGAGCATGAGGCCGACGCGAACCCGGTGGGTAACGGGGCGGGTGCCCAGTACGAATCGACCGACACCAGTGCGCACTTCACGAGTGAGTTCGCGGCCCAGGTAGCGGCCCTCACCGGTGAGGTCTCCGTCGAAGAGCAGCAGGCCATTGCGGCCCTCCCCTCCGGCTCCGCGCTACTGATCGTGCGCCGCGGCCCGAACAGCGGGGCCCGGTTCCTGCTCGATGCCGACGTCACGACGGTCGGCCGCCACAGCGACGCAGACATCTTCCTCGACGACGTCACCGTGTCTCGTCGGCATACCGAGTTCCACCGCACCGGCACCGCGTTCGAGCTGCGCGACCTCGGGTCGCTGAACGGCACCTACTTCGACGGCATCCGCGTCGACAGCGCCATGCTGAGCGACGGCGCCGAAGTACAGGTCGGCAAGTTCCGTCTCACCTTCTACGCCTCCCGGGCCGACCTCGCGACCCAGGCGTTCGCGTAGTGGCGGCGACTGCGGGCCAGGCGAGAGCGCCCGGCCCCACCACGCTGCTGAGCATCGGGCAGGTCCTCGCCCGCATGACGGTCGACTTTCCCGACCTCACCCCGTCGAAGCTGCGGTTCCTCGAGGAGCGCAAGCTCATCTGCCCGTCGCGCACCGAGTCCGGCTACCGCAAGTTCTCACCGTCCGACCTTGAACGCCTGCGCTTCGTGCTCACCCTCCAGCGGGAGCACTACCTGCCGCTCAAGGTCATCAAGGAATACCTCGACGACTTGGATGCCGGCAGGCAGCCGCAACTGCCGGGTGGCGCGTCGTCCGTGCCATCGATCCTCTCCACCGAGCGGCGGCTGCCCCGCGAAGAACTGATCAAGGAGGCGGGGGCCACCCCACAGCTGCTCAATGACGCGGTCTCCTCGTCGCTGATCGTCGCCTCCGAGTACTACGGGGACGACGCAGTCAACGTGTTGAGGTCGCTCGTCGAACTGCAGAAGTCCGGTATCGAGCCGCGGCACCTGCGCACCTTCCGGGTCGCCGCCGAGCGGGAACTCGGCCTGATCGAGAACGCGCTGATGCCGGTGACCCGCCGCAACGACGCGTCGAGCCGCGCGAAGGCGCTCGAACTCGCCCGCGAGATCGCGGGCCAGCTCGAGATCGTGCGCTCGAGCCTCATCCGGTCCGCCCTCGGACGGCTCGACAATTAGCTCCGCACGGCCTGGGCGCGACACGCCGCAGCCGTTCGAGCGGATGTCATTGCCCCGGCCTCCCGGTCTGGGTAGCGTTGACCTGCTGGTGGGGACGCAGCCGCGGACCGCGAACAACATGCCGAGAGGCAGAGAGCAATCGCATGAGTGAAGTGAGCAGCCGCAGCGAGGATCCTCGCTACGACATGGAACTACTCTTCACCGACGGTCTGCCCGACCTCGATGACGCCTCCGGCTACCGCGGCGCCGTCGCCGCCCGCGCCGCCGGGATCAGCTACCGCCAGCTCGACTACTGGGCCCGCACCGAGCTCGTCGAACCGACCGTGCGCGGAGCAGCCGGCTCCGGATCGCAGCGCCTCTACGGCTTTCGCGACATCCTCGTGCTCAAGCTCGTCAAGCGCCTCCTCGACACCGGCATCTCGCTGCAGCAGATCCGCACCGCGGTCAACCAGCTGCGCGAGGCCGGCGTCAACGACCTCGCACAGACCACGCTGATGAGCGACGGCGCGAGCGTCTACCTGTGCACCTCCGACGACGAGGTCATCGACCTCGTCAGCCGTGGCCAGGGTGTCTTCGGCATCGCCATCGGCAAGGTGCTGCGTGAGGTGGAGTCCACCCTGGTCGACATCGACGCGCAGCTGCCCGACGTGGCCGACGAGCTCGCGGTGCGTCGCTCGAACAAGGCCAGCTGAGCGGCAGCATCCACCGGTCTCTAGCATCCCCGGCCTACAGATGGGCCGTGACAGATGGGCCGTGCTACAGCTGGCCCCAGCGCCGCCTGCTTGTACCACCGCTCGCCTTTCGGCCCGCGGAGCGGGGGCCTGGCCTACTGCGCTGCGGTCGCGGCGGGCTGCGGGTCTTCCATGCGGGCCGCGCGCATCACGCGAAGCAGCAGCTGGTCGAAGTTGCGCGACATCTCCTGCGCGTTGTCACCAGGCCACATGTGCAGGGGCTTCGCCGCCCCCTGGGCCTGCTGCAGCGACGTGCGCTCCGGAAGGTGCGGGCTGAGTACGAGGGGGCCGAACATGTCGCGCAGTTCCTTGATGCGGAACTGGTGCTCGAGCGACTGCACCCGCGCGCGGTTCACGACGATGCCGAGGGGCTGCAGCCGCGGCGAGAGGCCGCGGCGGATCTCCTCGATCGCGCGCAGGGCACGGTCGGCCGCGGCGACGGAGAACAGGCCGGGCTCCGTGACCACGGCGACGCGGTCGCTGGCGGCCCACGCGGTGCGGGTGAGGGCGTTGAGCGACGGCGGGCAGTCGATGAGCACGATGTCGTAGTCGGACTCGACGTGGGCGAGCGCCTCCTCGAGCTTCCAGATGTCCTTGATGCTCGGGTGCGGGCCGTCGAAATTGATGGACGACGGGCTGCCGATGAGCACGTCGACGGTGCCTGGCCGACCCTTCGTCCACCCGCTCGGGGCGATCGCCGACCGCACTATCTTCTCCTTGGGAGAAGCGAGCACGTCGGCGACGTTGAGGTGGCCGGCGATGTCGATATCCATGCCGGTCGAGACATCGGACTGCGGGTCGAGGTCGACCACGAGGGTGCGAAGTCCCTTGGCGAAGGCGGCGGACGCGAGTCCGAGCGTCACCGTGGTCTTTCCCACGCCCCCCTTCAGGGAGCTGACGCTGAGTACATGCACGAGATGAAACGATACCTTCACTAGTCTGAAAGCACCTAAACGTCGACGTTGTGGTCGATCACGATGAAGGAACCTGATGTTCACGAAGATTCTGGTGGCCAACCGCGGCGAGATCGCGATCAGGGCTTTTCGCGCGGCATACGAACTGGGCGCGTCGACGGTGGCGGTGTTCCCGCACGAGGACCGCAATTCACTGCACCGGCTGAAGGCTGACGAGGCATACCAGATCGGCGAGCCGGGGCATCCGGTGCGCGCCTACCTCGATGTGGGCGAGATCATCCGCGTCGCCCTGGAGTGCGGCGCCGATGCCATCTACCCGGGCTACGGGTTCCTCTCCGAGAACCCCGAGCTCGCGGAGGCCGCCGCCGCGAACGGCATCACCTTCATCGGGCCAGGGCAGGACGTGCTCAAGATGGCGGGTAACAAGGTCACCGCCAAGGAGCACGCCATCGCCGCCGGCGTTCCCGTGCTCGCGTCGACGCCGGCCTCCCGCGACCTCGACGAGCTGCTCAGCGCCGCCGACGGGATCGGCTTCCCGCTGTTTGCGAAGGCCGTTGCCGGGGGAGGCGGGCGCGGCATGCGCCTCGTCAAGACCCGCGACGAGCTGCGCGGATCGCTCGAGGAGGCGATGCGCGAGGCCGACAGTGCGTTCGGCGACCCCACGATGTTCCTCGAGCAGGCCGTGGTGCGCCCGCGGCACATCGAGGTGCAGATCCTCGCCGACTCGTCGGGGGAGACGGTCCACCTGTTCGAGCGCGACTGCTCGGTGCAGCGCCGACACCAGAAGGTCGTCGAGATCGCCCCGGCGCCGAACCTCGACGACAACACCCGGCAGGCCATGTACCGCGACGCCATCGCGTTCGCGAAATCGATCGGCTACGTCAACGCCGGCACCGTCGAGTTCCTGCTCGACACCGCGGGGGAGCGCAAGGGACAGCACGTGTTCATCGAGATGAACCCGCGCATCCAGGTGGAGCACACCGTCACCGAAGAGGTGACCGACGTCGACCTCGTGCAGTCGCAGATGCGCATCGCCTACGGGCAGTCGCTGGCCGAGCTCGGGCTGCAGCAGGGTGACATCCGGCTGCGCGGTGCCGCCCTGCAGTGCCGCATCACGACGGAGGACCCGTCGGCGGGGTTCCGCCCCGACACCGGAAAGATCACCACCTACCGGTCGCCCGGTGGTGGCGGCATCCGTCTCGATGGTGGCACCATCAACCCCGGCACCCAGATCAGCCCGCACTTCGACTCGATGCTGGTCAAGATGACCTGCCGCGGCCGCGACTTCGCCGCAGCCATCGGCCGCGCCCGCCGAGGCCTCGCCGAGTTCCGCATCCGCGGCGTCGCGACCAATATCCCGTTCCTGCAGGCCGTGCTCGACGACCCGGAATTCGCCGCGGGCGACCTCAGCACCTCGTTCATCGACGAGCGTCCCAACCTGGTGAAGACCCACCTGTCGAAGGACCGCGGAACCAAGATCCTCAACTGGCTCGCCGACGTCACCGTCAACCAGCCCCACGGCGACGGTGCGGGCGTCATCAGCCCGGCCATCAAGCTGCCCACCCTCGACCTCGACACCCCGGCGCCCGCGGGATCCCGCCAGCGCCTGCTCGAGCTCGGACCGACCGGGTTCGCCGCAGCCCTCCGCGCCCAGACCCCGCTGGCGGTCACCGACACCACCTTCCGCGACGCCCACCAGTCGCTGCTCGCCACCCGCGTGCGCACGCGGGACCTCGTCGAAGCACTGCCGTACGTGGCCAGGATGACGCCAGAGTTGCTGTCGGTCGAGGCCTGGGGCGGCGCCACCTACGACGTCGCGCTGCGCTTCCTCGGCGAAGACCCGTGGGAACGGCTCGCCTCGATGCGGGCGGCGCTGCCCAACGTCGCGATCCAGATGCTGCTTCGCGGCCGCAACACGGTCGGCTACACGCCGTACCCAACCCAGGTCACCGACGCCTTCGTCAAGGAGGCGGCGTCGTCCGGCGTCGACATCTTCCGTATCTTCGATGCGCTCAACGATGTCGAGCAGATGCGCCCCGCCATCGACTCGGTGCTCGAGACCGGCAACGCCGTCGCCGAGGTCGCCCTCTGTTACACCGCCGACCTGCTCGACCCGGCCGAGACGCTCTACACCCTCGACTACTACCTGAGACTCGCCGACGAGATGGTATCGGCCGGGGCCCACATCATCGCGATCAAGGACATGGCCGGGCTGCTCCGCGCGGGCGCCGCCAGCACCCTGGTCAGCGCACTGCGGTCGCGGTTCGACGTTCCCGTGCACGTGCACACCCACGACACCGCGGGCGGCCAGCTCGCCACCCTGCTCGCCGCGAGCCAGGCCGGGGCAGACGCGGTCGATGTCGCGAGCGCCCCGATGGCCGGAACGACCAGCCAGCCCTCCGCCTCCGCCCTCGTGGCCGCCCTCGCCCACACCGACCGCGACACCGGGCTCTCGCTCAAGGCCGTCTCCGACCTCGAACCGTACTGGGAGGCGGTACGCCACGTGTACCGTCCATTCGAGTCCGGGCTCACCGGGCCGACCGGGCGCGTGTACAACCACGAGATCCCGGGAGGCCAGCTCTCCAACCTCCGCCAGCAGGCCATCGCGCTCGGGCTCGCCGACCAGTTCGAGAGAATCGAAGACCTCTACGCCGCCGCCAACCGTATGCTCGGCCGCCCGCCCAAGGTCACCCCGTCATCGAAGGTGGTCGGTGACCTCGCCCTCGCGCTGGCCGCGGCGAACGCCGACCCGGCCGACTTCGAGCAGAACCCCGATAAGTACGACATCCCCGACTCGGTGATCGGCTTCATGGCGGGCGAACTGGGCGACCTGCCCGGCGGATGGCCTGAGCCGTTCCGCAGCAAGGTGCTCGCGGGCCGCACCGTCGCGACCGGGCCCGCCGAGGTCAGCGAGGCCGACACCGCGTCGCTCGTCGGCGGCTCGACTGAACGCCGCGCGACGCTCAACCGCCTGCTGTTCCCCGCCCCGACCAAGCAGTTCGAGCAGGTGCGCGAGATGTTCGGCGACCTCTCCGTCGTCGACACCACCGACTACCTCTACGGGCTCCGCCAGGGCGAGGAGCACACCGTGCAGATCGCCAAGGGCGTGAGCCTGTTCGTCGGGCTGGAGGCGATCGGTGACGCCGACGAGAAGGGCATGCGCACCGTCATGACCACGCTCAACGGGCAGCTGCGCCCGGTGTTCATCCGTGACCGCGGCATCAAGGTCGACACCACCGCATCGGAAAAGGCCGACCACTCGAAGCCCGGCCACGTGGCGGCGCCGTTCTCGGGCGTCGTCACGCTGCAGGTCGCCGAGGGCGCCACCGTTGCAGCGGGGCAGACTGTCGCGTCGATCGAAGCCATGAAGATGGAGGCAGCCATCACCTCCCCGGTGGCGGGTACCGTCGCGCGGCTCGCCATCCAGTCCACCCAGCAGGTAGACGTCGGCGACCTGCTGGTCGAGGTGACGCCGGCCTGACGCGCACCCGGCGTGCCTGAATGATGAAACCTCGCCGGGGTAGGCTGGTCGACGGCCTTTTCGACATCCGACAGGCGCAGGAACGACAGGGGTAGCGCATGACGGAACGAGCGATCCGGTTGTTCGGGGATCCCGTGCTCAAGACGGTGTCCGACCCGATCCGCGAGGCGCACCCCGGCGCCCGCGCCCTTGTCGACGACCTGCTCGACAGTGTGCGCCTTCCCGGCCGCGCCGGCGTCGCCGCGTGCCAGATCGGCGTCAACCTGCGCGCGTTCAGCTACAACATCGACGGCGACGTCGGATACATCATCAACCCGGTGCTCGCCGAGGTGTCGGGCGAGCCGGCCCTCGTCGAAGAGGGCTGCCTCTCCGTTCCCGGGTTCTACTTTCCGCGCAGCCGCTACCCGTACGCCCGCGCCACGGGCGTCGACCTCGACGGTACCCCCGTCGAGATCGGCGGCGAGGGACTGATGGCCCAGGCCATCCAGCACGAGCTGGACCACCTCGACGGCAAGCTCTACATCGACGGGCTCGACCAGCCGACCAAGCGCGAGGCGATGCGCCTCATCCGCGAATCAGACTGGTTCTAGCACCCGTCTGATCCGCGGAGGAGCGTCGCTAGCCGACGATCGTCTGGCCCTGTGTCGTCGGCGCCCCGAGGTACATGCCCTCGATCCTGTCGGCGAAATCGGCCAGGATCACGTTCCGCTTGATACTCAGCTTCGGGGTCAGGTGACCGCTGGCCTCCGTGAGGTCGGTGTTCAGCACCACGAACTTGCGGATCGATTCCGCGCGCGATACCTGCGCGTTCGCGGCATCCACCGCCCTTTGGATCTCTGCGAGCACCTTGGGATTCGTGGATGCCGCGGCGATGCCCTGATCGGGATCCTCTTCGTTGTTCTTCAGCCAGACCGGCAGCATCTCGTCGTCGAGGGTGATGAGCGCCGAGATGAACGGCTTCTGGTCGCCCACCACGATCACCTGGCCGATGATCGGGTTCGCCCTGATCGGGTCCTCCAGCGCCGCCGGGGCGACGTTCTTGCCGCCAGCGGTGACCAGGATCTCCTTCTTGCGACCGGTGATCTCGAGGTAGCCGTTGTCGTCGATGGTGCCGATGTCGCCGGTCTTGAACCACTCGCCGTCGAACTCCTTGGCGGTGGCCTCGGGGTTCTGCCAGTAGCCGCCGAAGATGTTGATGCCCTTCGCCTGGATCTCGCCGTCGTCGGCGATGCGCACCGACACTCCGGGGAGGGGCGGGCCGACCTTGCCGATCACGAAGTTCGAGGGCAGGTTGACCGAGATCGGGGCCGTGGTCTCGGTGAGCCCGTAGCCCTCGAGGATGGTGATGCCGAGGCTGCGGTAGAAGTGCCCGAGGCGCAGGCCGAGCGGGGCGGAGCCCGAGACCGCGTACTTCACGTTGCCGCCCATCGCCGCGCGGATCTTGGCGTAGACCAGCCGGTCGAACAGCGCGTACTTGACCTTGAGGCCGAGGGGCACGGTCCCGGCGTCGACGGCCTTCGAGTGCGCGATCGCGACGTCGGCTGCGGCGCGGAAGATCTTTCCCTTGCCGCCCGCCTCGGCTTTCTGTTCCGACGAGTTGTAGACCTTCTCGAACACCCGCGGCACCGCGAGCAGGAAGGTCGGCTTGTAGGTGGCGAGCGACGGCAGCAGCTGCTTGGTGTCCGGCTGGTGGCCGACCTTCACCCCGCCGTGCACGCAGAGCATCGCGATGAAGCGGGCGAAGATGTGCGCGGTGGTGATGAAGAGCAGGGTGGATGCGCCGGGGCTCACTACCTCCGGCAGGGCCCGCTGCGCGTTACGGCACAGTTCGACGAAGTTGGAGTGGGTGATGATGCAGCCCTTGGGGCGACCCGTCGTGCCGGAGGTGTAGATCAGGGTCGCCATGTCGGAGCCGACGGCGATGTTGCGACGCCGTTCGATCTCCTCGTCGGTGATGCCAGCGACGAGCCCCTTGGCCGCGAGCTTGTCGAGGTCGCCGAGGTCGACCTGCCACGCCTTCGTGACGAGGGGGAGATCGGCGAGCACCTCGTCGAACCGGGCGAAGTGGTCGGCGGTCTCGGTGATCATCGCGGTTGCGCCCGAGTCGCTGAGGTTCCACTGCACCTGGCTGGGCGACGAGGTCTCGTACACCGGAACGAGCAACGCCCCGGCGTACCAGGCGGCGAAGTCGATGAGGGTCCACTCGTAGCGGGTCTTGCACATCAGCCCGATCTTGTCACCGGGCTCGATACCCGCGGCAACGAAGCCCTTGGCGAGCGCGACGACCTGGGAGCGGAACTCGGAGGCGGTGATGTCGCGCCATCCTCCGCCCGCGGTCGGGATGGCGAAGAGCGGGAGGTCGGGCGTCTCCCGCACGCGACCCTCGAGCAGGTCCGTCGCGTTCGCGTCGGGATCCGCATCGACGATGGCGGGTACGTCGTACTGGTGCACGGCAACTCCTTTGGTACCGGGGGCAAGAATGGGCACAGTCTACAGGGGAGAGCGATTCGCCCAGGCGGAGTGCGCACCGGCCGCGAGCCGCGCGAGCCGCGGCATCCATAGACTCATTCGCGGGCACACGACGGGAAGGCCAGCATGCACGCGATCGGCATCGACATCGGCGGCACGAAGATCGCGGGGGCGGTCGTCTCCGACGACGGGCGCATCCTCGCCGACGACCGGGTCGCCACCGATGCCAGGGATTCCGACGCCATCGTCGACGCGGTCGTCGGGATGGTCACCCGCCTCGCCGGATCCCGCGAGATCTCCGCGGTCGGTGTCGCCGCCCCCGGGTTCATCGACGCCGACCAGTCGATCGTCTACTACACCCCGAACATCCCGTGGCGGGAGGAACCGCTGCGCGAGCGGCTCTCCGCGCGCCTGCCGTACGACATCACCATCGACAACGACGCGAACGCGGCGGGGTGGGCGGAGTTCCGGTTCGGCGCCGGCCGCCAGGTGAGCGACATGACCATGCTCACCATCGGTACCGGGGTGGGCGGCGCCATCGTCTCGCGCGACCGGCTGTTCCGAGGCGGCTTCGGTGCCGGGGCAGAGCTCGGGCACCTCAGGGTCGTTCCTGATGGTCTGCCGTGCGGCTGCGGCGCACGCGGCTGTATAGAGCAGTACGGATCCGGCCGAGCGCTGCTGCGGATGGCTGGCGCGATCGCCGACGCCGGCGGCATCGGGCGCGAGCTCGCCATCGCCCGCGAACGCACCGGCACCCTGCGCGGCGACGACGTCGGGGCGCTCATTGCCGCGGGCGACCCCGGGGCGAACCACGCCCTGCGGGAGCTCGGGCACTGGCTCGGGCAGGCGTGCGCATCGCTCAGCGCCGTGCTCGACCCGCAGCTGTTCGTGTTCGGCGGGGGAGTCGCGATCGCCGGCGACCTGCTGCTCGAACCCGTGCGCGAGTCGTTCCTCGCGACGCTGCCCGCGCGCGGCTTCCACCCCGAACCGCGGTTCGTGGTCGCGGAGCTCGGCAACGACGCCGGTGTCGTCGGTGCGGCCGACCTGGCGCGGCTGCATTCCACCTCGCGGTGACGGCCGGCAAACGGCATCCGGTGCCGCCAGCCCCGGGCTATGCTGGCACGGTCTCTCGAAGGGTGCGCAGATGTTCTACTGGTTCATGAAGAACCTGATCGTCGGTCCGATCCTGCGCACCGCGTTCCGGCCGTGGGTCATCGGGCACTCGAACATCCCCAAGACCGGTGGGGTGATCCTCGCCAGCAACCACCTCTCGTTCATCGACTCGGTGTTCCTGCCGCTGATGATCGACCGCCAGATCAGCTTTCTCGCCAAGAGCGACTACTACACCGGAACCGGCATCAAGGGCTGGTTCACCCGCACCTTCCTCAAGGCGGCCGGCATGTTGCCCATCGACCGCTCCGGAGGCAAGGCATCCGAGGCGTCGCTGCTCACCGGGCTCGGCGTGCTCAACCGCGGGGAGGTACTCGGCATCTACCCGGAGGGCACCCGCAGTCCAGACGGCAAGCTCTACCGTGGGCGCACCGGCGTGGCCCGCATGATCCTCGAGGGCGACGTTCCCGTCATCCCCGTCGCGATGATCGACACCGAGGCGGTCATGCCCATCGGCAAACGCCTTCCGCGCGTCAAGCGCATCGGCATCGTGATCGGTGAGCCGCTGGACTTCTCGCGCTTTCACGGTATGGAGGGCGACCGCTTCATCCTGCGGTCGATCACCGACGAGATCATGTACGAACTGAACCGGCTCAGCGGCCAGGAGTACTCCGATGTGTACGCCACCTCGGTCAAGGAGAAGCGCGGCTCGGCCTCACGCTGACCGGTCGGCTGGCCACCGACGCAGAGCCGGTAGTGTTGTCGGGGCCGCTTCGTCGGCCTGAACCGCGCGGATGACTCGCGTCCGCGCCGCAGCGAAGAGGTAATACCGTGGTGGATCCGTCCGAAGATACTGTCGTCCTGCCCGATGCCGCCGTAGTGGCCGGGCTCGACAACTGGCGGAACCTCCCCATCAAGCAGCAGCCCGCCTGGCCAGACAAGGACGCCGTCGGTGCCGCTTCCGCCGAGATCGCGTCGCTGCCTCCGCTGATCTTCGCTGGCGAGGTCGACATCCTCCGCTCGCGGCTCGCCGCCGCGGCATCCGGTGAGGCCTTCGTGCTGCAGGGCGGCGACTGTGCAGAGACCTTCGCCGGTGCGACCGCCGAGCAGATCCGCAACCGGGTCAAGACCCTGCTGCAGATGGCCGTCGTCCTCACCTACGGCGCGTCGACGCCGGTCGTCAAGATGGGCCGCATGGCCGGGCAGTTCGCGAAGCCGCGGTCGAGCGACAACGAGACCCGCGACGGCGTGACGCTCCCCGCCTACCGCGGCGACATCGTCAACGGCTATGACTTCACCCCGGAGTCGCGGGCAGCGGATCCCCGTCGCCTCGTGCAGGGGTACCACACCGCGGCATCCACCCTCAATCTCGTGCGTGCATTCACCCAGGGCGGGTTCGCCGATCTGCGCCAGGTGCACAGCTGGAACAAGGGCTTCGCCCGCAACCCCGCCAACGCCCGCTACGAACTGCTGGCCCGCGACATCGACCGCGCGATCAAGTTCATGGAGGCGGCGGGCGCCGACTTCGACGAGCTCAAGCGCGTCGAGTTCTACACCGCGCACGAGGGCCTGCTGATGGACTACGAGCGGCCGATGACCCGCATCGACTCCCGCAACGGCATGCCCGTCAACACGTCGGCGCACTTCCTGTGGATCGGGGAGCGCACGCGCGACCTCGACGGCGCCCACGTCGACTACTTCTCGCGGGTGCGCAACCCCATCGGGGTCAAGCTCGGGCCCACCACGTCGCCCGACGACATGGAACGGCTGATCGACAAGCTCGACCCCGACCGCGAGCCGGGGCGGCTGACCTTCATCTCCCGCATGGGTGCAGGCAAGGTGCGCGACGCGCTGCCGCCCCTGCTGGAGGCGATCAAGAAGTTCGACGCGACGCCGCTATGGATCTCTGACCCGATGCACGGCAACGGCCTCACCACGCCGTCCGGCTACAAGACGCGCCGTTTCGACGACGTCGTCGACGAGGTCAAGGGCTTCTTCGAGGCGCACCGTGCGGCAGGCACCCACCCCGGCGGCATCCACATCGAGCTCACCGGAGACGACGTCACCGAGTGCCTCGGCGGTTCGGAGCACATCGACGAGGCCACCCTCGCCACCCGCTACGAGTCGCTGTGCGACCCGCGCCTGAACCACATGCAGTCGCTCGAGCTCGCGTTCCTCGTAGCCGAGGAGCTCGGCGCGCAGAAGTAGCGCCGCACCAGCTGCCCGGGGGTGAAACCCGGGCAGCCGCCGGTGAACCCGGGTGCGTGCTACCCGAGCAGCTGCAGGTACAGCGCGACGTTCGAGCCGCGGGAGACCAGTTCATCTGCCTCGGGATTGGTGCCGGTGACGAGCGCACCGCCGAAGGGCGTGAACAGTGGGTTGTAGCTCACCGTCAGCCCGAGGGCCTCGAGTTCGGCCACGGCGTCGTCCCTGGTCATGCCGGAGACATCGGGCACCGTGACCGGGGCCGGACCGTCGGAGATCTGCAGGTCGATCGTGTCGCCGGGGCGCACCGCACCGTCGGTGCGCGGAACGCCGGCGACGACCACATTGCGGTCGACGCTCTCGTTATAGTCGCGGGCACCTTCCTCGGCGATCAGCCCGACGCTCTCGAGGGTCGCGGTCGCGTCGTCGATCGACATGCCGGCGACGTCGGGAACCGCGCCCAGTGACACGACGAGGGTCACCGGCTGCTGTTCGCCGTAGGTGGGCACGGTGGCGAGGTCGGTGCCGTCGGAACCCAGCGCCCTGATGACCAGGCCCTCATCGATGTCGCCGTTGAACTCGGTGGTCGAGTCGGTCGTGGTGAACTGCGCGTCCCGCAGCGCCGCGACAGCGTCGCCCTCGGGCAGGCTCGCCACTGCGGGCACCGGCAGTTGAGCCGGCCCAATGGAGACGAGCAGGGTGACGGATGCCTCCCGCTCGAGTTGCGCGCCGCTCTCCGGGTCGACGCCGACGACCTGCCCAGCGGGTATCGACGGATCGGTGACGTCCCTCGTCGCATCGGCGACCGTGAGCTCCGCGGCGGTGAGGATCTGCCGTGCCGACTCCACGCTCTCACCGGACACGGCCGGGACCGTGACCAGTGCCCCTGGCCCGTTGCTGAAGTACCAGCCGGTGCCGCCGGCGAGGGCGGCGAGGATCAGCACGAGGGCGAACAGCCAGAAGCCCCGCGCCTTGCGCTTCGCCGACTTGGCAGCGAGGGCCGTCGTACTGTCGGCGACGACCGGGCCCGTGCGGTGACGCACCGGCGGCCGGATCACCTGCGTGGCATCTGCGGTGGACCCGGCGTAGGCCGTGGTCTGGGCGGTGGGGGAGGGCAGCACCATGGTGCGCTGCGGAAAGACCGCGGTCTGCGCCTGCGATGCGTGCTCGTCTGCGCCCTGCGCCTTGAGGTCGGCCTGCGTCTCGAGCAGCTGCTCGAGCATGGTCGTGGCGTCACGGGGACGCTGGTCGGGGTCGCGTGCGGTGGCCCACAGCACGAGTTCGTCCAGTTCGGTCGGCACCGCCGAATTCTTCGCGCTGGGTACGCCGACGGTGTCGTTGGCATGCTGGTGGGCGATCTGGAACGGCTGCTCGCCCTTGAACGGCTGCTCTCCCGCGAGCATCTCGTAGAGCATGATGCCCACCGCGTAGATGTCGCTGCGCGTGTCGGCGACGCCGCGGGTCACGAGTTCCGGCGAGAGGTACGCGATGGTGCCGAGTAGCGCGTTGCCGGTCGCGGTCTGCGCGGTCGCTGCGCGTGCCAGGCCGAAGTCGCTGATCTTGATGCGGCCGTCGTCGGCCAGCAGAACGTTCTCCGGCTTGAGGTCGCGGTGCACGATGCCGTTCTTGTGCGCGGCGGCGAGGCCGGAGAGCACGGCCTCCATGATGTCGATGGCCTGGTCGGTGGTGAGGAAGCGGTGCTCCTCGAGAAGGTCGCGCAGGGTGATGCCCGGCAGGTACTCCATCACCAGGTAGGCCGTGTCGGCATCCTGGCCCTGGTCGTATACGTTCACGACATTCGGGTGCGCCAGCCGGGCGGCGGAGCGGGCCTCCTGGATGAACCTCGCCTTGTACTGGCTGTCGTCGGCGAGGTGCCCGTGCATCACTTTGATCGCCACGCGTCGCTCGAGGCGCAGGTCTGTCGCCAGGTAGACCGTGGCCATACCTCCGCGCGCAATGCGCGACCTGACCCGGTATCGGCCGTCGATGAGACGGCCGATCATTGGGTCAGTGGTGTTCGTGGTCACCGGACGATTCTAGGGAGGCCCCGGGTGAACGGGCGTCCAAAACACCGCGAAGCGGTCGCTGGGTCAGGACAACTGCGCGAGCCAGGCGCGAGCCGAGGTCTCCCACTTGCCGTACGCATCGGGGTGTCCGGAGAGCTGCACGGCCTGCGCAGCCTGGTTCACGGTGCGTGTCTGCCAGTTCGGGATATCGAGCAGGCCGCGGGTGAACCCCTTGTTCGGGTTCGACGATCCACCGAAGAAGAGGCGGGATGCGTATGCCGGGTCGGTCAGCTGGGGCGCCGTTCCCCATCCGGTGCTCGGGCGCTGCTGGAACAGCCCGAGCGAGTCGCGATCGCCGAAGTTGATGTTGCGCAGGCTGGATTCCTGCATGGCCGCGGAGAGCGCGATGACGATTCCGTAGTCGCTGACCCCGAGCGAGCGGCCGACCGAGATGATGGTGGAGGCATTGCGGGCCATCTCGGCGGTCAGCGGGGTGATGCTCCCTCCCACCGCGGTGGATGCCGCGGGGGCGACCGGCGCGGGTGCCGCGCTCGGGATGACGAGGGTGCGGCCGCCGTAGATGATGCTCGACCAGCTCAGGCCGTTCGCCGACAGGATCGCCTGGATGGTGACGCCGTACTTGCTGGCGATGCTGGCGATGGTCTCGCCGGAGGCGATGGTGTGCGAACCGCCCGCGGCGGGCGTGGAAGGCGCGGGGCGTGCGGCAATCGGCGCCTGCGACGCGACGGCGGGCGCGGTCGACGACGGGATGGCGAGGGTTCCGCCCGGGTAGATGATGCTGCTGCTGGAGAGGCCGTTCGCGCTGAGCACGGCAGCCGTCGGTACGCCGAACTTCGCGGCGATGCGGGCGACAGTGTCGCCGGCGACGATCGTGTAGCGGGAGGCGGAGGGTGCCGGGGTCGGCGCCGGCGCCGCGGCGGTGGGCGCTGCCGCACCGGACGACAGCGTCAGCTTCTGGCCGGGGTGGATGACCGACTTCCAGCCGAGGCCGTTCATGGCGAGCACGGATGCGGTGGGGATGCCGAAGCGGCCGGCGATCCCGCTGATGGTGTCGCCGGCGACGACGGTGTACGAGGCCGGTGCTGCGGCGACGGATGCGGCCTGGCCGGACGAGGTGGCTTCTGCCGTGGATGCCGCGTGGGCCGCCGCGAGTGCCTCACGGATCGACTTGCCCTGTTCGGTGGGGGCCGGCTTGTGGCGGTCGGCGTCGCGATCTTCGGCGCTGGCCGGTGCGATGGGTCCGGTGAGGCTCATTGCCATCGATCCGGCGAGGACGATCGGAATGGTGGAGAGCATGCCCCGTCCGAGGCGACTGCTCCTGTTGTTCAACTGTTCGCGAGGGTTCTTGCGCGGAAGATGTGCCATGTACGTGTCCCCGTTTGCATAGTGGCGGGGCCGCATGCGCCCCTGACGTGTTCCGACCGGCCCTGAGTCACCGGATCGGATCCCCCTGATACTGTCTCCGCGCATGCGACGCAGATTTCCCCACGCTGACATAGATGTCAACGCGTGTCAATCAGAGTGGCGCATGTGAATCGAGTTAACCTACGCGAAACAATTCCCCGCTGACCGGCATGAATGCCGAGCCGGTGTCTGGCAGTCTTGGCCTGTGACTACAGCTTCAGACGACTCCTGGCTCAGCGTTCCCGACCTCGCCGAGCTCCTCGACACCACCCCGAGCAAGGTACGGCGCCTCGTCGAGGATCGCGCCCTGCTCGCCCAACGCATCGACGGCGTGCTCAAGGTGCCCGCCCGCTTCATTCGCGATGGCGAGCCCCTGCACGAACTGCGTGGCACCCTGGTGCTGCTCGCCGACAGTGGCTTCAGCGACGACGAGGCGATGAACTGGCTGCTGAGCGACGACGACATGCTCGACATGGCGCCGATCGACGCGCTGCTTGCCGGCCGTAAGGCCGAGGTGCGCCGGATAGCGCAGGCCCTCGGCTTCTGAGCCGCCGCCCGCTATGCCGAGCGGCGCGTGACCGCGTCGGCGAGGTGCCGCAACTGTGCCCTGGCGGATTCACTGATCGGAGCATCGTCGAGGGCCGACACCGCACGGGTGACGTTATGGTCGATGATCTTCTCCACACTGTCGACGGCGCCACTGCCGATGATCGATGCCTGCAGCATCCCCACCTGTTCTTCGGTGAGCTCGACGTCACCCAGCAGCTCGTCGAGCAGCGTGCGGGCGTTGGGCTCCATCTCCTGCCTGGCGAGGGCGATCAGCACGGTGCGCTTGCCCTCGCGCAGGTCGTCTCCGGCCGGCTTACCGGTGACCGCGGGGTCCCCGAACACTCCGAGCAGGTCATCTCGCAGCTGGTAGGCGATGCCGAGGGGCAGCCCGAATTCGCGCAGGGCATCCAGTTGCGCCGGCGTCGCGCCGGCGAGGGCTGCGCCGATGGCCAGGGGAGCCTCGATGCTGTACTTGGCCGACTTGTAGACGATCACCCGGTGGGCACGGTCGAGCAGCGCAGACTCCGGATGGTTCTGCCATGAGCTCTCGTCGAGGATGTCGAGGTACTGCCCGGCGGTGACCTCGGTTCGCATGCGGTTGAACTCGAGGCGGGGCCCCAGCGCCTGTGCGGGGGAGGGCAGCATGCGGATGGCCTCGTCGAACAGCTCGTCGCTCCAGCTCAGCAGCAGGTCGCCGAGCAACAGGGCAGCACTGTTGCCGAATGTCGCGTCACTGCCGGTCCATCCGCCGTCGGCGTGCAGGGCCTGGAACCGCTTGTGCGCGGCCGGGAGCCCGCGCCGGGTGTCGGAGTTGTCCATGATGTCGTCGTGCACGAGCGCGGCCGCGTGAAAGATCTCGAGCGCACTCGCGGCCTTGACGACGGCGCGGATATCGGGATCCGTCCGTCCGTCGTCGTCGGTCATATCGCCGGGGGAGGAGGTCGGGGCGAGGCCGCTCGACGCCTGCCATCCCCAGTAGCAGAACAGTGCCCTGAACCGCTTTCCCCCGCGCAGGAGGTCCCGCGAGTAATCGACAAACGGAGCAAGGTCCGGGGCGATCGACGTCAACAGGGGCTCGCGCGCGTCGAGGAACCCGTCTACGTCGGCCTGGACTAGGTCAACTAACCGCGTACTCTCAGCCACATGCCTAGCCTAGCCATCCGGGGGACCATAGACTTGTGGGGATCTTGCGTGGCACTCGAGCCGTCGCACTCGAGGCAGTAGAAGGAGTCATCATGCCGCTGTCTGAGCACGAGCAGCGACTGCTCGAAGAGATGGAGCGGGGCCTCTATCACAACGATGCAGATTTCGTGGCCACGGTGGGCAACCGCCGGGGCAAGCCCAACTACACCCTTATCGTCGTCGGGATCCTCGTCGCGATAGCCGGGGTAGGGGTCATCGTCACCGGGGTGATCGTCAGGCAGCCCCTCGTGGGGGTCCTGGGATTCATCCTGATGTTCGTCGGCGCACTGCTGGCCATCGCACCGCCCCGCAAGGGCGGAATCCCGGAGGAGCCCAGCGCGGCAGAGCGGGCCGGGTCGACGTCGACCAGGGCGACCGCCTCCGGATCGCCCCGCACCGGGTTCATGGACCGCATGAACGAGCGGTGGGACAAGCGCCAGGACGGGCGCGACGGCAGGGACTAGCCCCTCCCAGCCAGCACCACTGAAGAGTCGGCCCTCGGGCCGGCTCTTTTTTTGTGCAGCGAGCCGGCCCTCGGGCCGGCTCTTTTTTAGTGCCCGGACGACCCACGGGCGGCACACGGCACCCTTCGCGACACGGCGGGCGCGGAATTGCCCTCCACCCAGAAAAAGCCTGCATTCGTCGCGCATATCGGGTCGTCGACACCCCAGAAGAGGGGGCCGCATATCTATTGTGGGGCGAAGTGGAGTAAAGTGGAGGACACCTGGACAGGGCCGGCGATCGAGGGGGTGAGTACCTATGTTTCTTGGTACCCACACCCCGAAGCTCGACGACAAGGGCCGCATCATCCTCCCGGCCAAGTTCCGTGGAGAACTCGAATCCGGCGTGGTCATCACCCGGGGCCAGGAACGGTGCCTCTATGTCTTCAGCACCCGTGAGTTCGACGAGATGCACGAGAAGATCCGCCAGGCGCCGGTGACCAGCAAGACGTCGCGTGACTTCCTCCGGCTCTTCCTCTCCGGAGCGAACGCCGAGGTGCCCGACGCGCAGCACCGCGTCACCATCCCCGCCCAGCTCCGCGCCTACGCGGGACTCGGCCGCGACCTCACGGTGATCGGCGCGGGCAACCGCGCAGAGATCTGGGACACCGCCGCGTGGGAGACCTACTACACCGAGCAGGAAGCCGCCTTCGCCGACACCACGGAGGAGGTGATCCCCGGGCTCTTCTAGCACCTCGATGCCGACCCCCAGCCGATGTTCGCCCTGCCACACTTCCCCGGTGGCAGGTAGGAGCGGATGGGGATCAGCATCCAGGAGCAGGCCGAACATCATGACCGATGACATCCACACTCCCGTCAAGCTCGCCCGCAGTGTCGAACTGCTCGCGCCCGCTCTCGAACACGACGGCGCAATCCTCGTCGACGGAACGCTCGGAATGGCCGGACACGCCGAGGCATTCCTCGATCGCTTTCCCGACCTGACCCTGGTCGGCCTCGACCGCGACCCCGATGCGCTCGAGATCGCCGGCCAGCGTCTCGCGCGCTTCGGGGATCGCGTACACCTCGTTCACACCGTCTATGACCGCTTCGCGGAGGCCCTCGACGACCTCGGCATCGACGAGGTGCACGGCATCCTGTTCGACCTCGGCGTCTCCTCCCTCCAGCTCGACCGGGTCGACCGGGGCTTCTCCTACTCCAAGGACGCACCCCTCGACATGCGCATGGATGCCACGTCTCCGGTCACCGCGCAGCAGGTGCTGGCCGACTACAGCGCAGCCGACCTGCGCCGCATCTTTCGCGACTATGGCGAGGAGCGGCTCGCCGGACGATACGCCGACCGCATCGTCGAACGCCGCGACCGCGCCCCGCTCGAACGGTCCGCCGACCTCGTCGAACTGATCACCGCCGCCACGCCGGTCGCCATCCAGCGCAACGGCCACCCGGCCAAACGGGTCTTCCAGGCCCTCCGCATCGAGGTCAATCAAGAACTCGCCGCATTAGAAACCGCCATGCCCGCGTCGCTCGACCGATTGGCCGTCGACGGCCGTATCGTCGTTCTCGCGTACCAGTCACTCGAAGATCGCATCGTGAAGCGCGTCCTTGCCACGAAGTCCTCATCCAGCGCGCCTGAAGGACTCCCGGTAGAGCTGCCGGAACACCAGCCGGAGTTCCAGTTGCTCGTCCGCGGGGCGGAACTGGCCAGTGACGACGAGAAGTCCGAGAATCCCCGAGCAACACCCGTGCGGCTGCGTGCTGCGAAGAGAATCAGGAGGGCCGCATGAGCGCTCTGCCCGCACGGCACCCCGCCGCACCCACCTTCCTCGGTCGCCCGTCGCGTCCGGAGCCGGTCGTCGAGGTCACCCCGACCCGCGCCCAGCGCAGCGCAAGGCCCCGCCTCCTCGCCGCCATCGGGTCGGTCGTCGGGCTGTTCGGCATCCTCGCGGCGCAGCTGCTCCTGACCATCGCCACCTCAGAGGGTGCATACGAGATCTCGGCACTCCAGGCGCAGCAGAGCGAACTGGGCCGCGACCAGCAGGTGCTCGTCGAGCAGCTGCAGGTCCTCGACGCCCCCCAGCACCTCGCAGCCGAGGCGCAGGCACTCGGCATGGTCGCCGGATCGAGTGCAGCGTACCTACGGCTCTCCGACGGAGTCGTACTGGGAACGCCGACCGCGGCATCCGAGAGTTCCGCCCTGGTCACCGCTCCCGATGGCAGCCCGCTCATCCCCAACTCGCTGCTCGCCAACGTGCCGTCCGCGGCCGGTGCAGCAGCCGGTGCCGGGGCGGCTGCAGGCGCCGGGGTGGAAGCCCCGGCCGACGCCACCTCGCCGATTCCGGTCACCGGAACCGACGCGCCCGCTGCCGGCACCGTCGACGGACAGGACACCGGCCCCGTCGCACCGGTTGACGGCACCGGCACTGGCGCGCCTACGGCCGATGGTGCCGTCGGGTCGGTAGCGTCGAGTTCACCAACCGGAATTCCGACTCCCAAGACTCACTAGCGGGACCGCGCGCCAGCGACATCGCATCCAGAAGCCATCGCCTCACGGCAATCGACACCCGGGGAGCCACATGGTGACCGTACCTCGCACGACACGCCGTCGTCTCTCGCTCGCGATGCTCATCACCATTGCGGTGTTCTCGGTATTCATCGTGCGACTGGTCGACATCCAGATCGTCCGCGCAGACGAACTCAACGCGAGCTCCCTCGACCAGCGCGCGATCTCCGACACCACCTACGCCGCACGGGGCGACATCGTCGACAGCTCGGGCGATGTGCTCGCCGGCAGCGTCATCCGATACGACATCACCACCTCGCCCCGCATCGTGCCGTCGTCGTTCGAGCGCGGCGACGGTGACGACGCCGTGGAGGTCACCCTCGCCGAGGCTTCCGCCGAGGTCGCCGAGATCACCGGACAGACCCAGGCCGACGTGCTCCGCTCGTTCACCGCGAACCCCGAATCCGACTTCGAATACGTCGTGCAGAAGGTCACCACCGAGCAGATGCGGGCCGTCACCGCCCTAGAGATCCCGGGGGTCTACCCGGTCGAGCGCCCCGCCCGCATCTACCCGGACGGATCCGTCGCGGGCAACCTGATCGGCTTCGTCGGAACCGAGGGCCCGCAGAACGGCCTCGAGTTCACCGAGGACTCCTGCCTCGCCAGCACCAACGGGTCGTCGACCTACGAACGCGGGGCCGACGGCATCCGCCTGCCCGGCAGCACCGTCACGACGCAGCCCGCCATCGAGGGCGGAACGGTCACCACGACCATCGACGCCGACCTGCAGTGGAGCGTCCAGCAGATGATCGCCGAGCAGGCGGTGGCCATCGGTGCCGAATCCGCCACGGCGAGCGTCACCGAGGTCAAGACCGGCAAGGTGCTCGCCCTCGCCGACTACCCCTCGGTCGACCCGAACAACGTCGACGGAACCCCCGCGACCAACCTCGGCTCCCTCGCCTTCTCCACGCCGTACGAGCCCGGCTCGACGTTCAAGCCGATGACCGCCGCGATGCTGCTCGACTCCGGTGTCTCCAGCCCCGCGTCACGGGTCACGGTGCCCTACCGCTGGACGTCACCGGAAGGCAGCACAGTGCGGGACGCGGTCGGACACGACGAACTGCGGCTGACCCTGGCCGGCGTCATCCAGGAATCGTCCAACGTCGGCATCTCGCAGCTGGCCGTCGGCCTGTCCAACCAGGCCAGGTACGACTACATGCGCGCGTTCGGCGTCGGATCGCGCACCGAGGTCGATTTCCAGGGCGAGTCGGCTGGCCTGCTCGCCGAGACCTGGGACGACCAGCAGAAGTACGACGTCTCCTACGGCCAGGGTGTCGCGGTGACCGCCGCGCAGATGGCCAGCATCTACCAGACGCTCGGGAACGGCGGGGAACGCCTGCCCCTGACGCTCGTCACCGGGTGCACCCTGCCCGACGGCACCGTCGTCGACGCCGCACCTACCGGGGGCACCCAGGTGGTGTCCGAAGCGGCAGCCGACGGCGTCGTCGAGATGATGGAAGGGGTCGTCACCGGGGGAGACCTCGCGGCCGACCTGGCCATCCCCGGCTATCGGGTAGCCGCGAAGAGCGGTACCGCCGAGATCGCCGAGAACGGCCGCTACACGAGCGAGCGCATCGTCTCGATCGCGGGGCTCGCCCCCGCCGAAGACCCGCAGTACGCCGTCGTCGTGACCTTCACGAAGCCAAGTACCATAAAGACGTCGGCAGCCGCGGCCCCGACATTCAACAAGATCATGACGCAGGTGCTCAAAACGTATCGCGTCACCCCGTCGCCGACACCTTCACCCAAGCTGCCGACGACCTGGTGAGAAACGAGGACCACGTGAACGCCCTGATGCCCCCGGTACTGAGGCCGGAACATCCCGCAGCACGAGCGCTCAACGGGCTCGTCGCGGAGTTCGGACTCGACTACACCGGCTCCCTCGACGGGGTCGAGGTCACCGGAGTGACACTGCGTACCACCGAGGTGCAGCCGGGTGACCTCTACGTCGGCGTTCCCGGCGCGAACAACCACGGTGCGGCGTTCGCCGCCGAGGCGCGCGACGCGGGGGCCGTGGCGATCCTCACCGACCGGGCGGGTGCCGCCCTCGCCGCAGACGTCGGCCTGCCCATCGTGCTCGTCGAGTCGCCGCGCTCGGCCCTGGGTGACGTGTCTGCCTGGGTGTACCGCACGGGGGAGCATCCACCGCTCCTGCTGGGTATCACCGGCACCAACGGCAAGACCTCCACCGCATACCTGCTGGAGGGCATCCTGCGGCAGCTGGGCCTGGTCACCGGCCTCAGCTCTACCGCGGAGCGCCACATCGGCGATCTCGTCGTCGTCAGCCGGCTCACCACGCCGGAGGCCAGCGAGATGCACGCCCTCCTCGCCCGCATGCGCGAGAGCGAGGTGCGCGCCGTCGTGCTCGAGGTGAGCGCGCAGGCCCTCAGCCGCAACCGGGTCGACGGCATCATGTTCGACGTCGTCGCCTTCACCAACCTCAGCCACGACCACCTCGACGACTACGCCGACATGGAGGAGTACCTGGCCGCCAAGGCCGCGTTCTTCGACCCCGACCGCGGTCGCCGCGGCGTCGTGTCGCTGGACTCACCGTACGGGCAGCGCGTCGTCGAGCAGTCACGCATCCCGGTGACCACGGTGTCGGCGACGCCGGGCACCGATGCGGAATGGGTCGTCGAGATCCTCGACGAGCAGGCCGCGTATACCGAGTTCTCGCTGTCGGGCCCGCAGGGGCGCACCCTCATCACCCGCATACCCGTCATCGGCTGGCACATGGCCGCCAACGCCGGCCTGGCGATCGTCATGCTCGTCGAAGCCGGCTTCGAACTCGAGGCCATCGGCCACTCGCTGGGCGAGAACGGCATCGACGCCTACCTCCCCGGACGCACCGAGCGTGTCTCCGGGGACCGCGGTCCGACGGTGTACGTCGACTTCGGCCACAGCCCCGATGCCTTCCTCAACACCCTCGCCGCCGTGCGCACCGTCACCACCGGGCGGGTCATCATGGTGTTCGGCGCCGACGGCGACCGCGACGCCACCAAGCGGCACGAGATGGGCCGCATCGCGTCGGAGGGATCCGACATCCTCGTGATCACCGACCACCACCCGCGGTTCGAAGACCCGGCCTCGATCCGCGCGACGCTCGTGGAGGGTGCCGGCCTCGCCGAGCACCAGGCCGAGCTGCACGAGATCAGCCCTCCCGAGAAGGCGATCCGCGTCGCGGTCGCCCTCGCCCAGGAAGGCGACAGCATCCTCTGGGCAGGCCCAGGCCACCAGGACTACCGCGACATCCGCGGGGTACGCACGCCGTATTCGGCACGCAACGAAGCGCGCGACGCGCTTCGCGAGGCGGGCTGGTCGTAAGTGTCGTCGTTCACTCTCGCTGACGTGCAGGGCGTCGTCGGCGGAGACAATCTCGTGCGCGCATCGGCTGTCGACGCGACCGCCATGCTGCTCAGGGCGATCCTCCGCGACGTCGACGTGCCTGCCGCGACCCTCTCGATGTACTCGGGATCCGTCGAGGCGCGGTTCCGCATCGGCGCCGCGACCACGGGCATGCTCGTGATGGGTGCGCCGTCGACCACCCCGGTCGACGTGGCCATCGTGCTCGATGAGGTGGCGTCCGCACCGGTCGCCGCGGTCACCGTGGTCAACGCCGACGATGACGCCGCCGCATCCACCGTCGCCGCCGCTGGCTCGAACGCCGTCTCGTACGGCCTCGACGACTCCGCGCAGCTGCAGGCCGTCGACCTCGACGACACGATCACGGGGTCGTCGTTCACCCTGGTCGACTCGGGTGAGCGCCTGCCGGTGCGACTGCGCATCCTCGGCGAACGCCACGTGATGGCCACCCTCGCCGCGCTGGCCGCCGCCCGCGCGCTCGGAGTTCCCCTCGCCAGTGCGATCGCCGCCGTCGAAACGGTGCCCGCGCTCGCGCCGTGGCACATGGAGCTGCTCTCCGCGCCCGGCGACGTGACCGTCATCAACGACGCGCACGACGCGAGCACCGACACCGTCGGCTCCGCGCTCAAGACGCTCGCCCAGATCGGCCGCGGCGGCCACCGCACCATCGCGGTGCTCGGCGAGATCGACGGGCTCGGCGAATTCATCGACGAGAACTACTACGCGCTCGGCAAGCTCGTGGTGCGCCTCAACATCGCGTCGCTCGTCGTCGTCGGCCAGAAGGCCCGCCACCTGCACAACGCCGCAGGCCTCGAGGGATCGTGGGACGGCGAATCGACGCTCGTCGACACCGCCGCCGCCGCCGAGGCGGTGCTGCGCGACCAGCTGCGCGCCGGCGACGTGGTGCTCGTCAAGGCCTCCGCATCGGCGGGACTCCGCGACTTCGGCGACCGCCTGGCAGGGGTCACCCGATGATCGCGCTGCTCGTCTCTGCCATCGTCTCGATGGTCTTCACCCTGCTGCTCACCCCGCTGTTCGCCCGTGCCTTCCGGCGGCTGAACCTCGGCCAGTTCGTGCGGGCAGACACCCCGACCACCCACGTCGTCAAGCGCGGCACCCCGTCGATGGGCGGCGTGGTGTTCATCACCGCGTCGATCGTGGGGTACTTCGTCGGCCAGCTCGCCGGCCAGCAACGGCCATCGGGCGCTGGACTCCTCGTCATCCTCATGATGGTCGGCCTCGCCACCATCGGATTCATCGACGACTTCCTCAAGGTGCGGCTCAAAAACAGCACCGGGCTCAGCGGCCCGTGGAAGATCGTCGGGTCGGTCATCGTCGGCACGATCTTCGCCCTGCTCGCGGTGAACTACGAAGACCCTCAGGGAATCACGCCCGCCTCGACCGCGGTGTCGTTCGTGCGCGACCTGCCGTTCGACTTCGTGGTGATGTTCGGTGCGACCGTCGGCCTCATCGTGTTCGTGCTCTGGGTGGTGCTCATCACCACCAGCGTCTCGAACGCCGTCAACCTCACCGACGGGCTCGATGGCCTCGCCGCGGGGTCCGCCGTGCTGGCCATCGGCTCCTACGTCGTGATCGGGTTCTGGCAGTTCAACCAGTCCTGCGTCGAGCTCGCGAACCTCGCGATCGCCTCGCCCAATCTCTACAAGTGCTACGAGGTCTCCTACCCCCTCGACCTCGCGACCATCGCGGCCGCGATCGTCGGGTCGCTCATCGGGTTCCTGTGGTGGAACACCTCCCCGGCCTCGATCATGATGGGCGACACCGGTTCGTTCGGCATCGGCGGTGCCCTCGCGGCCCTCGCCATCCTGTCGCGCACCGAGCTGCTGCTCATCTTCATCGGCGGGCTGTTCCTCGTGATCACCTCGCAGGTCATCGTGCAGCGCATCTACTTCAAGGCCACCAAGGGACGCCGCATCTGGCGGGCGAGCCCGCTGCACCACCACTTCGAGATGAAGGGGTGGGCGGAGGTCACCATCGTGGTCAGGTTCTGGATCATCGCCGGCCTCTTCGTCTCGACCGGCGTGGGCCTGTTCTACATCGAATGGCTGTACCGGTGAGGACGGCCGCCGACGTGCGGGAGCTCGCCAGTTGGCACGCCGACTGGTCGGGCCTCCGGGTCGCCGTGCTCGGCCTCGGGGTGACCGGGTTCTCCGTCGCCGACACCCTCGTCGAACTCGGCGCAGAGGTGCTCGTCATCGCGGGGAGGGCAGATCCCGACCGTGCCGAGCTGCTCGACGTCATCGGGGCACGCCTGGTCGTGACCGCACCCGACACCGACAGCACCCGCGAGCTCGAGCACTTCGACCCCGAGCTCGTCGTCGTGTCGCCGGGCTTCGCGCCGACGCATCCACTCGTCTCATGGTGCACCGGCCGGGGCGTTGCCGTGTGGGGAGACGTCGAGCTGGCCTGGCGCGTGCGCGACAAGGTCACCCCGGTGGCCGACTGGTTCACCGTGACGGGTACCAACGGCAAGACCACCACCGTGCAGCTGGCGGCCGCGATGATGCGCGCGGGTGGCAAGCGCGTGATCGCGTGCGGCAACGTCGGCATTCCGGTGCTCGACGCGATCCGCGACCCTGAGGGCTTCGACGCGCTCGTCGTCGAGCTGTCGAGCTTTCAGCTGCACTATGCGGAGTCGATCTCGGCACACACCAGCGTGTGCCTGAACATCGCCGATGACCACCTCGACTGGCACGGGTCGGCCGATGCCTACCGCCAAGCCAAGGCCAGCATCTACCAGCGCACCAGGGTCGCCTGCCTGTACAACCGCGATGACCCGGCGACCATGACGATGGTCGAGGAGGCCGACGTGGTCGACGGATGCCGGGCGATCGGCTTCGGCCTCGGCATCCCAGGGCCCAGTGACTTCGGGCTCGTCGAAGACGTGCTCTGCGACCGCGCGTTCCTCGACCAGCGCCACACCAGCGCCATCGAGATCACCACCACCGACGTGCTCGACGCACGCGGCCTCGGTAGTCCGCACATGATCGCGAACGTGCTCGCCGCATCGGCGATCGCCCGCTCCGCCGGCGTCTCGCCGCAGCACGTTCGCGATGCCCTGCATCGCTTTACGCTCGACTCGCATCGCACCGAGACGGTGGCCGACCGGCACGGCACCCGGTGGGTCGACGACTCGAAGGCCACCAATCCGCATGCGGCCGAGGCATCCATCACGGCATTCGACCGCGTGGTCTGGGTCGTCGGGGGACTCCTCAAGGGAGCCGACCTCGGGGCGCTGGTGGTCAGGGTCGCCCCCCGGTTGCGCGCGGCCGTCATCATCGGAAGCGACCGGCAGCAAGTCCTGGCGGCATTCGCGCGACACGCGCCAGAACTCCCGCTGTTCGAGGTCGACACGACCGACACTGAACTGGTGATGCCGACAGCCGTGAGGCTGTCGTCGGGCGTAGCCGGGCCAGGGGATGTGGTGCTGTTAGCGCCGGCGGCGGCGTCCATGGATCAATTCCGCGATTACGCAGACCGCGGTCGGCGGTTTCGCAATGCAGTGCACGAAATGTTGGGAGACGCGCCGGATGACGACCACTCCACACCGCCCCACTCGCCGCACCACGACTGACGGACCGCAGGTGGCGCCGACATCGACCGTCGCACCGTCGGGCACGGGTTCGGGTTCGGGTTCGGGTTCGGCGGCCATCATCGCCGTCAAGAAGCTCTTCGTCGCCGAGACCGGCAACTTCTACCTCCTGCTCGGCACGACCCTGTTCCTCGTGGTGTTCGGCCTGGTCATGGTGCTCTCGTCATCGTCGGTCACCTCCTACATGGAGTCGGACGACTTCTTCTCGGGGTTCGCCAGGCAGGGCCTGTTCGCGCTCCTCGGGGTGCCCATCATGCTCATCGCCTCGCGCATGCCCACCAGGTTCTGGCGCCGATGGGCAGGCACCGCAGTCGGCATCGGCGTCACGCTGCAGCTGCTCGTCGTGTTCACCGGCCTCGGCGTGAGCCGGGGAGGTAACCGAAACTGGCTCGACCTCGGCGGGCTCTCGGTGCAGCCGTCGGAGATCACCAAGGTCGCGCTCACCATCTGGCTGGCGCACATCCTCACCCTCAAGGCCGACCGCATCAACGACCTCCGGCAGCTCGCCATGCCGATCGTGCCCGTCGCGGGCGTCGCCATCGGCCTTGTGCTCTACGGTGGCGACCTCGGAACGGCCATCATCTTGCTGATGCTCGTGGGTGGGGCGCTGTTCTTCGCCGGGGTCCGCCTGAGGTTCCTGCTCATTCCGGTGGTACTCGCCGCCGTCAGCGTTCCCCTGCTCGCGCTCTCGAGCAACTCCCGCGGCGACCGCATCGACGTCTGGCTCGACGGCTGCAGCTCGGCGAGCGACTACGCGCAATTCTGCTGGCAGACCGTGCACGGCTGGTGGGCCCTCGCCTCCGGCGGCCTGTTCGGTGCCGGCCTCGGCAACTCCAAGGCCAAGTGGTCGTGGCTGCCAGAAGCAGACAACGACTTCATCTTCGCGATCATCGGCGAGGAGCTCGGCCTGCTCGGCGCGATCACCGTGCTCGTGCTCTTCATCGTGCTGGCCGTCACGTTCTCGCGCATCATCCGCTCCAACCCCGACCCGTTCGCGCGCATCACCACCAGCGCGGTCATGGTGTGGATCATCGGCCAGGCATTCATCAACATCGCCGTCGTGCTGGGCGTCCTGCCCGTGCTCGGTGTGCCCCTCCCGCTGATCTCCTCCGGCGGCTCCGCCCTCGTCACCACCCTGTTCGGTATCGGCATCGTGCTGTCATTCGCACGCGAGCGCCCCGCCGTCGCTGGCGCACCCGGGATCGACGGCAGCCGCGGCACGGCGAACTGGGCCGGAACGCGCGGGTCGCGGGCATGACCCGCTACCTGTTGGCCGGCGGGGGAACCGCCGGCCACGTGAACCCCCTGCTCGCGGTCGCCGACCGCCTCACCGAACGCGACCCCGACGCCGCCGTATTCGTGCTCGGCACGGCAGAGGGCCTCGAGTCGCGTCTCGTACCCGAGCGCGGCTACCCCCTGCTCGTCGTACGCAAGCTGCCATTCCCGCGCCGGCCGTCGCTGTCGGCGCTGCGCTTCCCCGGCCGGTTCGCCGCGACCGTCGCGCGCATCCGCGCCCTCATCGTCGAGCACCGCATCGACGTTCTCGTCGGGTTCGGCGGATACGTCTCCGCCCCCGCCTATCTCGCCGCCCGGCGCGAGAAGATCCCCATCGTGCTGCACGAGGCCAACGCCCGCCCCGGGATCGCCAACCGGTTCGGAAGCCTCATCGCCGACTCGGTCGGAGTCGCCTTCCGTGGCACCAGGCTGCGGCGGGCAAGGTTCGTCGGCATGCCGCTGCGGTCCGAGATCGAACAACTCGACCGACGGGGCGAGGCACCGGCCGCGCGCACCGAGTTCGGACTCGACGCCCGCAAGCCGACCCTCGTCGTCACCGGCGGATCCCTCGGGGCCGAGCACATCAACGCGGTGATGGCCGAGGCCGTCCACCTCATCCTCGGCGCCGGATGGCAGGTGCTGCACATCACGGGGGAGCGCACCTCGGTCTCCTTCCCGACCCTGCCCGGCTACCACGTGCTGCCGTACTGCAACCGGATGGACCTCGCCCTCGCGGTGGCCGACCTGGTGCTCGCCCGCGCGGGTTCGTCGACCGTCAGCGAGCTCTCGGCCCTCGCCATCCCTGCGGTCTACGTTCCGCTCGGCATCGGCAACGGCGAGCAGAAGCTCAACGCGCGCGACGCCGTCGCGGCGAGGGCCGCCCACATCGTCGACAACGCCGACTTCACCCCCGACTGGATCGCCGACAAGCTCCTGCCCATCCTCGGCGACCGCGCGAGACTCGCCGGCATGGCCGCGAGCGCATCGTCGACCGGGGTACGCAACGGCACCGACCGCATGGTCGCGCTCATCGACGACACCCTGGCGACCGCACCGTGACGAAGACACCGCGACGGGGGCGATAGCGTAGCGATGGTGATCAAGTCCGACTTCTCCCAGACCATGCCCGACCAGCCGGGGAGGGTGCACTTCGTCGGAATCGGCGGTGCAGGCATGAGCGGCATCGCCCGGCTCTTCGCCGCGGCCGGTTTCGCCGTCAGCGGCTCCGACATCCGCGCGACCGAGACGGTCGAGGCCCTGCGTGCCTCCGGTGTACCCATCGCGATCGGCCACGACGCTGGCAACATCGCCGACGCAGACACCCTCGTCGTGACGGGCGCGATCGCCGAGAACAACCCCGAGTACCTCGAGGCGAAGCGCCGCGGCCTCCCCGTGGTTCACCGCGCCAGGGCCCTCGCCTGGCTCACCCGTAACGACCGTGTCGTCGCCGTCGCCGGGGCACACGGCAAGACCACGTCGTCGGCCATGGTCATCGAGGCGCTACTGGCCCTCGGTGCCGACCCGAGCTTCGTCAACGGCGGCGTCATCCGGTCGCTCGGCGTCAGCGCCGAGTCGGGTGCAGACGACCTGTTCGTGGTCGAGGCAGACGAGTCGGATGGCTCCTTCCAGCTGTACACCACGACCGTGGCGCTCATCACGAACGTCGACCCCGACCACCTCGACCATTACGGATCGGCCGAGGCCTTCGACGACGCCTTCGTCTCCTTTGCCCGCGCCGCCTCCGGATTCGTCGTCATCTCGAGCGACGACCCCGGCGCCGTGCGCATCACCCCGCGCCTCGACGGCCAGGCCGTCGTCGCCTTCGGCGAGGCCGCGAACGCCGACGTGCGCGTGCACTCCATCACGACGGCGGCCGGCGTGTCCTTCACCATCGCCTACCGCGGCCAGGACTACCCGGTCACCCTGCGCGTGCCAGGGCTGCACAACGCTCTCAACGCGGCGGGCGCCTTCGCCGTACTCACCGGGCTCGGCTACGAGCCCCGAGCCGCGCTCGACGCGGTCGCGACCTTCGGCGGCACCGAGCGACGCTTCGAGTTCCGCGGCGAGGCACGCGGCGTCAGCGTCTACGACGACTTCGCGCACCACCCGACCGAGGTGCGCGCGGCATTGACCGCCGCCAGGGGCGCAGCCGCCGACGGCCGCCTCATCGTGCTCTTCCAGCCCCACCTGTACAGCCGCACCCGCATGCTCGCCGACGACTTCGCTGCCGTGTTCCGCGACCTCGCCGAGTACACCGTCGTGGTGCCCATCTACGGCGCGCGGCAGGATCCGGAGCCGGGAGTCACCGGGGAGCTCATCTCGTCGCGCTTCCACGACGCCACCCGCGGCACATACATCGAGGGCTGGGACGACGCGGTCGCCCACGTCGCCTCCATCGCCCGAACCGGCGATATCGTCATCCCGATGGGCGGCGGCGACATCTACCTCGTGATTCCCCGGTTGCTCGAGGCGCTGGCGAACGGTTCCGGCGCAGCCGACCGAACCGCCGAGGGCGCACCCGCCGCCGACACCACCGACAGCGCCCAGTGACGGACGCCCCGCGATGAAGCGCCCCGACGGGTTCGATCGGCCAGCGGAGAACGACGAGCCCCGCGGTGGCCGCCGTGGCCTGCCCTCCTTCGGCGACCTGCCCGGGCTGCCCTTCGGCCGAAAGCGCCGTGGATCCACCGCCGCAGAACCGGCTAGCGAGTCCGATCGAACGACCGGTTCGATGGATGCCGCCCGCCCCGGTTCCCCCGACGGCGCGGGTTCCCCCGAGCGCCCGAGCACGCTGGCTCGCCCCAGCACGCTGCCCCGCGGCCCGGTCACCCCGGAGCCGACCCCGGAACGCGACGAGCGCGCAGCCCGCCGCGACGTCAGGCGCGCCGCCCGCCAGCACCGCCGCTTCGAGCGCGGCGAGGTGCGCCGGTTCACCCGTCGTTCCCGCCGACGCCGCATCGGGTGGTCCGTCGCCCTCGGCATGGTCGCGACCATGGCGATCCTCGTCGGCGTCGCCGTCTATTCGCCCCTGCTGGCGCTGCGCACCATCGAGATCGAGGGAACGTCCCGCATCGACGAAGTCGCGCTTTACGACGCCGTCGACGACCAGCTCGACACCCCGCTTGCCCTGATCGACTTCGACCAGCTCGAACGCGAGCTCGGTGCCTTCCCGTTGATCCGCAGCTACGTCACCGAGACCGTGCCGCCGAACACCCTGATCATCAACGTCGTCGAGCGGCAGCCCATCGGCAGCCTTCCCTCGGGGTCGGGATTCGCCATGGTCGATCCCGCGGGGATCGTCATCGAGCGGTCAGAGGAACGTATGCCAGGCGTGCCGCTCATCGAGATCGCGGGCCAGGATGCCGGCAGTCCGGCATTCGAGGCCGCGGTCGAGGTGCTGCTCGCGCTCCCCGATTCGATCCTGACGCAACTAGACACCGTTACCGCGGCGACCCGGGACGACGTGCGGCTCACCATGTCGACCGGGGGAGCGCAGATCGTCTGGGGTAGCGCAGACGACTCCGACTACAAGGCCCGCGTGCTGGCCGTCGCCCTGGCCCAGAACTACCCGAACGTCACGGAATACAACGTCTCGGCGCCCGGCCAGTTCACCTGGCAGTGACCCCGGCCGCTCGCCCGGTGGCGTGTCGCGCAGCTCGGCGAAGAAATTTCCGGCGTTTTCTCGCGACACGCGGCGCGCCTGGTCAAACACCCTCCCGCGGGCGTCGTAACCTCAAGGCAAGTAAATACATACCAAGTATAACTTTAAGCCTCTAGTTGAGGTTTAGGGTGACTAGCGGAGGCCGCACGTGAGCTCAAACCAGAACTACCTAGCCGTGATCAAGGTCGTCGGCATCGGCGGCGGCGGCGTCAATGCCGTCAACCGGATGATCGAACTCGGGCTTCGCGGCGTCGAGTTCATCGCCATCAACACAGACGCCCAGGCGCTGCTGATGAGCGACGCCGACGTCAAGCTCGACGTCGGTCGCGAACTGACCAGGGGACTCGGTGCCGGGGCCGACCCCGAAGTGGGTCGCCGCGCAGCCGAAGACCACGCAGAAGAGATCGAAGAGGCGCTCGCGGGCGCCGACATGGTCTTCGTCACCGCGGGCGAGGGTGGCGGAACCGGAACCGGTGGCGCACCCGTCGTCGCGCGCATCGCGAAGTCCATCGGCGCACTGACCATCGGTGTCGTCACGCGCCCCTTCGGTTTCGAGGGCAAGCGCCGCGCCGCGCAGGCCGAGATCGGCGTCACCGCGCTCAAGGGCGAGGTCGACACCCTCATCGTCGTTCCCAACGACCGCCTGCTCGAGATCAGCGACCGGGGCATCAGCTTCCTCGAGGCATTCGCCACCGCAGACCAGGTGCTCCTCGCCGGCGTGCAGGGCATCACCGACCTGATCACCACCCCAGGTCTCATCAACCTCGACTTCGCCGACGTCAAGTCGGTCATGCAGGGTGCGGGTTCCGCGCTGATGGGTATCGGATCCGCGCGCGGAGCCGACCGTGCCATCAAGGCGGCCGAGCTGGCCGTCGCGTCCCCGCTGCTCGAGGCGAGCATCGACGGCGCCCACGGCGTGCTGCTGTCCATCCAGGGCGGATCGAACCTCGGAATCTTCGAGATCAACGACGCCGCGCGACTGGTGCAGGAGGCCGTGCACCCGGAGGCGAACATCATCTTCGGTGCCGTCATCGACGACACCCTCGGCGACGAGGTGCGAGTCACCGTCATCGCCGCGGGCTTCGACGGTGGCGAGCCGACGGCAGCCAAGGCAGCCAAGGTGGAGCAGCGTCCCGCCGCCCGCACCGAGAGCCTGGTCTCTGCCGGTGCCGGTGCCGGTGCCGCGAGCTCCGAGCGTCCCGCCGCAGCGTCGGCCCCCGCGCCGCGTACCTCGTCGTCCTCCGGCGTGTGGGGGTCAGAGCCCAAGCTCCCCGCCGCTCCCGACCCGGTCTTCGACCGCGACGGCGACGACGACCTGGACGTACCCGATTTCCTCAAGTAACCGGTGAGCGACTCGACCACCCTGCACGCACGGCTCGACACCGTGCGTGCAGGGATCGAGGATGCCCTCGACGAGGCCGGGCGGGGCAGGGAGTCCACCACCCTCATCGTGGTGACCAAGTTCCAGCCCCTGTCCCTCATCCGGGAGCTGGTCACGCTGGGCGTCACGGACTTCGGCGAGAGCCGGCACCAGGAGGCCTCGCGCAAGAGCGACGAGCTCGAGGCGCCGGAGGTCACCTGGCACTTCGTCGGGCAGCTGCAGAGCAAGAAGGCCAGGCAGGTGGCGACCTACTCGCGGGTAATCCACTCGATCGACCGCGACTCGGTGATCTCCGCCCTCGAGTCGACTGACAGGAACCCGGCAACCGACGTGTTCGTGCAGGTCAACCTCACCGACAACCCCGACCGAGGAGGGGTGACGGATGCCGCGCTCGAAGCCACGACAGAGACGGTGCTCTCCACCCCGGGGCTGCGCCTCCTCGGGGTCATGGCGGTCGCCCCGGACGGCGAGCCCGCACGTCCGGCGTTCGCCAGGCTCCGCACCATGTCCGAGCGGGTGACCCGCCTCGACCCCACCGCGACACACATCTCTGCCGGCATGTCGGGCGACTTCCGCGAGGCCATCCTCGAGGGCGCGACACACCTCCGCATAGGTTCTGCAATAACCGGTAACCGGCCGGACCCCGGTTAATCTGAGCACTGAAGATTTACACGAGAGGCACGAAATGGTTTCCCCGCTTCGCAAGACCATGGTTTACCTCGGACTCGCCGACGAAGAGATCGAACCCGACGAGTCCGCGCAGCAGAAGAACGCGCCGCAGCAGCAGCAGGCCGCTGCAGCACAGGCCCCCGCAGCACAGACCGCGCCCGCAGCCACCGCTGCCGGCCGCGCCCCCGTCACCCCGCTCCGCCGGGCCACGCCAACACCGACCCAGAATGCATCGGCTGCCGACATGAATGAAATCCTCACGGTCCACCCCCGCCAGTACAAGGACGCCCAGGTCATCGCCGAAAGCTTCCGCGAAGGCGTGCCGGTGATCATCAACCTCTCGCAGATGAGCGAGCCAGACGCACGACGCCTCATCGACTTCGCCAGCGGGCTCTCTCAGGGCCTGCACGGAAAGATCGAGCGCGTCACCAAGCAGGTATTCCTGCTCTCGCCCGCGCACGTGGTCGTGAGCGGAGACCAGGCCGAGACCGAGCCCGAGGTCGACGCATCCTTCTTCGCCCAGAACTGACGCCCAGCCCCGATGGGCTAACGTCGATTTCGTGATCGTCTCTCTCGTAGCAACCATCGCGTACTTCGCGTTGCTGTTGTTCTTCCTCTCCATGTGGGCCCGCTTCATCCTGGATCTCGCCCGCACCTTCGCACGCAACTGGCGCCCCACCGGGGTCATCCTTATCGTCGCGGAGTTCGTCTTCACGATCACGGATCCACCCATCCGGGCGGTTCGGCGCGTTATCCCGCCGATCCGCCTGGGGGGCATCGCTCTCGACCTCGCCTGGACCGTGGTGTTCCTCGCGGTGCTGATCCTGATGTCGGTCGCGCAGGCGCTCCGGTGACACCAGCCCGGGTTGTACGCTGATCCGAGGCGTCGACTGACGTCGAGCTTCCGGCAGTACATCCCGGCAGTCCCTTCGACAACCACGCCGCGCGCGCCAGTGCCCGGCCAGAACACCCTGAGGTGACCCATGGCTCTGACCCCCGAAGACGTTGTCAACAAACGCTTCCAGCCGACCAAGTTCCGCGAGGGCTACGACCAGGACGAAGTCGACGACTTCCTCGACGAGGTCGTCGTCGAACTGCGCCGCCTGAACCAGGCGAACGAGGAGCTGCGTGAGCGCCTCGTCGCGGGCGAGTCGCGCATCAGCGAGCTGCAGCGCACCGGGGGCACCGGGTCCGACACGGTCATCCCCGTCGCCGACGCCGAGCCGGTTGCCGACGAACTGGTCGTGGACGACGACGAGCTCATCGTCGAGCCGGAACCCGAGCCCGACACCGAACCGGCCATCGAGCCGGAGCCGGTCGTCGAACCCGACGTCGACACGGAACCCGACACCTCGACCGGATCCGCTCCGTCGGTCGTGGCATCCGCACCCACCGTCAGTGCGCCGACCGTCACCCCGACCAGCTCATCGAGCGACATCGACGACGAGGCAGCCAGCACCACCAACCTCCTCCAGCTCGCGCGCCGCCTGCACGAAGAGCACGTTCGCGACGGTATCCAGAAGCGCGACTCGCTCATCGCCGAGGGCCGCGCCTCCGCCGACCAGGCCGTCGCGGAGGGGGAATCCACTGCGGAGAAGCTCGTCGGCGACAGCCGCGCCGAGGCCGACCGCCTGGTTGCCGAAGCGCAGGCCACCGCCGACCGCCTCGTCACCGAGGCCGAGGAGACCAAGCGGGTCGAGCTCGCCAAGCTCGACGACGAGCGCATCGCGCTCGAGGCGACCATCGACGAACTCCGCACCTTCGAGCGGGAGTACCGCCAGAAGCTGAAGGGCTACATCGAAGGCCAGCTCCGCGAGCTGGACCTGGTCGACGGAGACAGCGGAAGCTCCTCCACCGGCAGTAACGGCCAGGGTTTTGGCGGAAACTGACCCGACGCCCGCGGCCAGCCCGACCCCGGTCGCACCAGCCCCCGTCAGCGTTCGCGCGCTCATCACGCTCGCGACGATCGCCATCGGTGTCTACGCGTTCGACCAGCTCACCAAGTACCTCGTCGTCGAGAACCTCCCCCTGCGCGAGCCGGTGGAGGTTCTCGGCACGGTGCTGCAGTTCTACTTCGTCGAGAACCCAGGGGCGGCGTTCTCGATCGCCACCGGCTACACCTGGATCTTCTCCATTGCGGCGGCCGCGGTCACCGTGTTCATCATCATTTTCGCCCGTCGCATCCGGTCCATGAGCTGGGCCATCCTGTTCGGCATGCTGCTCGGTGGAACCGTCGGCAACCTCACCGACCGGCTGTTCCGCGAACCGAGCTTTGGCCTCGGCCACGTCGTCGACTTCATTCAGGTCGCGGGCTTCCCGGCGATCTTCAACATCGCCGACTCGTTCATCGTCGCGAGTATGGGGCTGTTCATCATCCTCACGCTGCGGGGGGTCAACCTCGATGGCACCCGCGACGTGCCACGGCCCACGGCGACCGCGGCAGCATCCACCCCCGACGATGCCGACGACACGGCCACCCACGGGGATTCCCGATGAGTGAGACCCGCAGCCTGCCCGTACCCGACGGCCTCGCCGGCGACAGGGTGGATGCCGCGCTGGCCAAGCTGCTCGGATTCTCGCGCACCTTCGCCGCCGAGGTGGCGGAGGCCGGCGGGGTCACCGCAGACGGCACCGTGCTCGGCAAGTCCGACCGGCTCAGCGCCGGCAGCTGGCTCGAGGTCACCTGGACCGACAAGGTCGCGCCGAGCATCGTGCCGGTCATCGTGCCCGACCTCACGATCGTGCACGACGACGACGACATCATCGTCATCGACAAGCCCGTCGGCGTCGCGGCGCATCCCTCAGTCGGCTGGACGGGTCCGACCGTGCTCGGCGCCCTGGCCGGCGCCGGGTTCCGTGTCGCCACCTCCGGGGCATCCGAGCGTGCAGGCATCGTGCACCGCCTCGACGCCGGAACCAGCGGCCTCATGGTGGTCGCGAAGTCCGAGCGGGCATACGGCGCCCTCAAGCGCGCATTCCACGACCGCGAGGTCGACAAGGTCTACCACGCGGTCGTGCAGGGCCACCCCGACCCGTTCGCCGGAACCATCGACGCGCCCATCGGGCGTCACCCCGGCTCCAGCTGGAAGTTCGCGGTCGTCGCCGGCGGCAAGGACTCGGTCACGCACTACGAGACCCTCGAGGCATTCCCCAGTGCGTCGCTGCTGCGCGTGCAGCTCGAGACCGGGCGCACCCACCAGATCCGCGTGCACATGGCCGCACAGCGACATCCCTGCGTCGGCGACGCGATGTATGGGGCCGACCCGTCGATCTCCGCCCGGCTCGGGCTGTCCAGGCAGTGGCTGCACGCCCTCGAGCTGGGTTTCGTGCACCCCGGCACCGGTGAGCGGGTGCGGTACAGCACGAGATATCCGGCAGACCTGCAGCACGCGCTCGACGTGCTGCGCGGCGACTGACGCGCGCATCCAGCGCCGACCCGCACCCTGATCACACCGCCCCAGTCGTAGGCTGGAAGTCGAGCCACCCACCCTCGTTCGTCGGAGAGATATTGCCCGCCAGCACCAAGTCGTTCGTCCACCTCCACGTCCACAGCGAGTATTCGATGCTGGATGGCGCGGCGCGGGTCACCCCGCTGGTCAAGGCCGCTGCCGAGCAGGGCATGCCCGCCATCGCGATGACCGACCACGGCAACGTGTTCGGCGCGTACGACTTCTGGAAGTCGGCCACCAGCGCCGGCATCAAGCCCATCATTGGCACCGAGGCCTACCTCACGCCCGGCACCGCGCGCGGCGACAAGACCCGCGTGCGCTGGGGCAACGGCGGACAGGACGACGTGTCGGGTGCCGGCTCATACACCCACCTCACGATGCTCTCGGAGTCGACAGAGGGCATGCACAACCTGTTCCGCCTCTCGTCACGCGCGTCGCTCGAGGGGTACTACTTCAAGCCCCGAATGGACCGCGAACTGCTGGGCGAATACGCCAAGGGACTCATCGCCACCACGGGCTGCCCCAGCAGCGAGGTCCAGACACGCCTGCGGCTCGGGCAGTACGACGAAGCCGTGCAGGCGGCATCCGACTTCCGTGACATCTTCGGCCGCGAGAACTACTTCTGCGAGATCATGGACCACGGCCTGGGCATCGAGCGCCGCGTGATGGGCGACCTGCTGCGCCTCGCGAAGCAGCTCGACCTGCCGCTCGTCGCCACCAACGACCTGCACTACACCCACGCGCATGACGCCACCTCGCACGCTGCCCTGCTCTGCGTGCAGTCCGGCACCACCCTCGACGATCCCAACCGGTTCAAGTTCGACGCCGACGAGTTCTACCTCAAGACCGCCGAGCAGATGCGGCACCTGTTCCGCGACCACCCCGAGGCGTGCGACAACACCCTGCTCATCGCCGAGCGCTGCAACGTGGCATTCGACGAGAACGCCAACTTCATGCCGGTGTTCCCGCTCCCCGAGGGCGAGACCGAGGCGACCTGGTTCGCCAAGGAGGTCGAGGCCGGCCTCGACCGCCGCTACCGTGGCGACATCCCCGACGAGGTGCACGAGCGCGCGGCCTACGAGATCGGCGTCATCTCGCAGATGGGGTTCCCCGGCTACTTCCTGGTCGTCGCCGACTTCATCGGCTGGGCTCGAAAGAACGGCATCAGGGTCGGCCCCGGCCGCGGCTCCGGCGCAGGCTCCATGGTGGCCTACGCGATGGGCATCACCGACCTCGACCCGATCCGCCACGGGCTGATCTTCGAGCGCTTCCTCAACCCCGACCGCGTGTCGATGCCCGACTTCGACGTCGACTTCGACGAGCGTCGCCGCGGCGAGGTCATCCGCTACGTCACCGACAAGTATGGCGACGACCGCGTCGCGCAGATCGTGACCTACGGCACCATCAAGGCGAAGCAGGCTCTCAAGGACTCGTCCCGCGTGCTCGGCTTCCCTTACGGTATGGGGGAGAAGCTCACCAAGGCGATGCCCCCGGCCATCATGGGCAAGGACATCCCGCTCACCGGCATCATGGACAAGGACCACCCGCGCTGGAAGGAGGCAGGAGACGTGCGCGCGGTGCTCGACTCCGATCCCGACGCGCGCACCGTGTTCGACACCGCCCTCGGCATCGAGAACCTCAAGCGCCAGTGGGGCGTGCACGCCGCGGGCGTGATCATGTCGTCCGAACCGCTGCTCGACATTATCCCGATCATGAAGCGGGAGCAGGACGGCCAGATCGTCACCCAGTTCGACTACCCGGCGTGCGAGGCCCTCGGCCTCATCAAGATGGACTTCCTCGGGCTGCGCAACCTCACGATCATCGACGACGCGCTCGACAACATCAAGGCCAACCGCGGCGAGACCCCGGTGCTCGAAGAGCTCGAACTCGACGACCCGCTCACCTACGCCCTGCTCGCCCGCGGCGACACGCTCGGCGTGTTCCAGTTCGACGGCGGACCGATGCGCTCCCTGCTCCGCCTGATGCGGCCAGACAACTTCGAGGACATCTCCGCGGTCGGCGCGCTCTACCGACCGGGCCCGATGGGCGCGAACTCGCACACCAACTACGCGTTCCGCAAGAACGGCCAGCAAGAGGTCGACTACATCCACCCCGAGCTCTCCGAGGCCCTCGCCGACGTGCTCGGCACCACCTACGGCCTGATCGTGTACCAGGAGCAGGTCATGTCGATCGCGCAGAAGCTCGCCGGCTTCTCGCTCGGCCAGGCCGACATCCTGCGCCGCGCGATGGGCAAGAAGAAGAAGTCGGAGCTCGACAAGCAGTTCGAGGGCTTCTCCGGCGGCATGCAGGCCAATGGCTATTCGATGGATGCAGTGCAGACGCTCTGGAACATCCTCCTGCCCTTCTCCGACTACGCCTTCAACAAGGCGCACTCCGCGGCGTACGGGGTGCTCTCGTACTGGACCGCCTACCTCAAGGCGCACTACCCGGCCGAGTACATGGCGGCGCTCCTCACCAGCGTCGGGGATTCGAAGGACAAGCTCGCCATCTACCTCAACGAGTGCAGGCGCATGGGCATCAAGGTGCTCGCCCCCGACGTCAACGAATCAATCGGCTTCTTCGCGGCCGTCGGCGATGACATCCGGTTCGGGCTCGGCGCCGTGCGCAACGTCGGCTTCGCCGTGGTCGACCAGATTCGAGCATCCAGGGAGGAAAAGGGCGCATTCACGTCGTTCCACGACTTCCTCGCCAAGGTGCCCATCACGGCCGCGAACAAGCGCACCGCCGAATCGCTCATCAAGGCCGGGGCGTTCGACTCCCTCGGCTCCACCCGCCGCGCCCTGCTCGAGATCCATGAAGATGCCGTCGAGTCGGCGGTCTCGGTCAAGCGCAACGAGGCACACGGCCAGGTCGGGTTCGACTTCGACAGTCTCTGGGACGACCCCGTCTCCGCGGTCGCGGTGCCGGAGCGCCCCGAGTGGTCGAAGCGCGACAAGCTGGCCTTCGAGCGCGAGATGCTCGGCCTGTACGTGTCCGACCATCCGCTGGCCGGCCTCGAACTGCAGCTCGCCAAGCACGCCTCGGCGAGCATCGCCGAGATCCTCACGAGCGATGCGTCGATGGATGGCGAGACGGTGAACGTCGCCGGGCTGGTCACGAGCGTGCAGCACCGCACCGCCCGCAACTCCGGTAACCAGTACGGGCTCGTGCAGATCGAGGACTTCGGCGGCGAGATCACCGTGATGTTCCTCGGCAAGACCTACCAGGAGTTCTCGCCCGCCCTCGCAAACGACCAGGTCGTGGTGATCCGCGGGCGGGTGAGCCTGCGCGACGACGGAATGAACCTGCACGCCGTCAGCATGTTCACCCCCGACCTCGGGCAGAGCCTGGGGTCTGGCCCGCTGGTCATCAGCATGCCCGAGCACCGCGCGACGACCGAGGTGGTCACGAACCTCAGTGACTCGCTGATCCGGCACGCGGGCGACACCGAGGTGCGGCTCAAGCTGATCAAAGGCGACACCGCGCGGCTGTTCGAGATCCCGTTCCCGGTCACCGTGACCGCCGACCTGTTCGGCGAGCTCAAGTCGCTGCTCGGGCCCAACTGTTTGAGCTGAGCCTTCCCCGCTGCCGACGCGCAGCACCGCCCGCTCGCGGTGCGCGCACTCACAGGATCAGGGTGCGCGCGCCGGTAATGTTGATGCGCCATGATGCAGACCATTGACCTCCGCGGCCAGACGCCCACCCGCAGCGAACTCCTCTCGATAGTCCCCCGATCGCACACCGACGTCTCGCAGGCGACGGATGCCGCCACCGCCCTCATCGCCGACGTGCGCGCCAGGGGCGAGAAGGCGATTCTCGACCAGGCCGAGCGGTTCGACGGCGTCCGCCCCGAGCGCGTACGCGTCGACGCCACCGCGATCGCCGACGCCATGGCGGCACTCGACCCCGCGGTCAGGACGGCGCTCGAGGAAGCCATCACCCGGGTCAGGGCGGCATCCCGCGCGCAGGTTCCCGCGCCGGTCGTGACCGAGCTCGGTGCGGGCGCCACCGTCACCCAGCGCTGGACCCCGGTGCGCCGCGTCGGCCTCTACGTGCCGGGCGGCAAGGCCGTCTACCCGTCGAGCGTCGTGATGAACGTGGTCGCCGCGCAGGTCGCCGGCGTGTCGTCGATCGCGCTGGTCTCGCCCCCGCAGAAGGAGTTCGGCGGCAGCATCCACCCGACGATCCTCGGCGCTGCGGGCCTCCTCGGCATCGACGAGGTCTACGCCATGGGCGGCGCCGGCGCCATCGGAGCCCTCGCCTACGGCATCCCGTCGCTCGGACTCGAGCCCGTGCAGGTCGTCACCGGCCCGGGCAACGTCTATGTCGCCGCCGCCAAGCGCGCCGTGCTCGGCCAGGTCGGCATCGACTCCGAGGCCGGCCCCACCGAGATCCTCATCATCGCGGATGCCTCGGCCGACGCATCCATCGTCGCCGCCGACCTCATCAGCCAGGCAGAACACGACGAGCTGGCCGCGGCCGTGCTCGTCACCGACTCGCCACAGCTCGCCGAGCGCGTGCGGGAGTCCGTCGCCGCACTCGCGACCAGCACCCACCACAGCGCCCGCGTGCGCATCGCGCTCGACGGCATCCAGTCGGCCATCGTGCTCGTCGACGACATGGGGGTCGCCGCCGACTTCAGCAACGCCTACGGCCCCGAGCACCTCGAGATCCACACCGCCGACCCCGGCGCGATGCTCGACAGCATCGAGGACGCCGGCGCGATCTTCATGGGAACGAACACGCCAGTGAGCCTCGGCGACTACCTCGCGGGCTCGAACCACGTGCTGCCGACCGGGGGACAGGCCAGGTTCGTATCCGGCCTCGGCGCGTTCACCTTCCTGCGCCCGCAGCAGGTCGTGCACTACACGCGCGATGCCCTGCGCGACGTCAGCGACCACGTGGTCAGCCTCGCGGTCGCCGAGGACCTGCCAGCACACGGCGATGCCGTGACGGCGCGGTTCGCCGACTCGTAGCCCCGGCGCCGCGCCGCCGCCGGCTGCCCTATCCTGAGAGCACCATGTTCTGTCCGTTCTGTCGCCACCCTGATTCGCGCGTCGTCGATTCGCGCACCAGTGACGACGGAATGTCGATCCGCCGCCGTCGCCAGTGCCCGGAATGCGGGCGCCGCTTCACGACCACCGAGACCGCGAGCCTCAACGTCGTCAAGCGCAACGGCGTGCTGGAGCCGTTCAGCCGCGAGAAGATCGTCACCGGCGTGCGCAAGGCCTGCCAGGGCCGGCCCGTCACCGACACCGACCTCGCGCTGCTCGCCCAGCGGGTCGAAGAGACCATCCGCGCTACCGGCGCATCGCAGATCGACGCCAACGAGATCGGGCTCGCCATCCTGCCCCCGCTGCGCGAACTCGACGAGGTCGCCTACCTCCGGTTCGCCAGCGTCTACCAGGGCTTCGACTCCCTCGACGACTTCGAGGCCGCGATCACGCTGCTGCGCGTCGAGCACCAGACGTCGCCGACCGACTGAGGCCGCCCAGCGTGTATCCCCTCCTGTTCTCCGTGGTCCTGCGACGCCTCGACCCGGAACAGGCGCACCACCTCGCGTTCCGGGTCATCCAGGCCATTCCCGGCACCGTCGCCGCACGTGTGCTCCGCCGCATGACCAGGCCGGATGCTTCCCTCGCCGTCAACACCCTCGGCCTGCGCTTCGACTCGCCGTTCGGGGTCGCCGCCGGCTTCGACAAGAACGGCGAGGGCATCCGCGGGCTGTACGACCTCGGATTCGGGCATATCGAGGTCGGCACCGTCACCGCGATCGCGCAGCCGGGCAACCCGAAGCCCCGCCTGTTCCGGCTCGTCGCCGACCGCGCCGTCATCAACCGCATGGGCTTCAACAACGATGGGGCAGCCGCGGTCGCCCCGCGCCTCGCGCGCCAGATGGCCAGCGGCATCCGCCCCATCATCGGCGCCAACATCGGCAAGTCCCGCATCGTCGGCGTGGATGACGCCATCGACGACTACCTCGTCAGCACGCGTCTGCTCGCCCCGGTGGCCGACTACCTCACGGTCAACGTCAGCTCACCCAACACCCCCGGCCTGCGCGGGCTCCAGGAGATCGACAAGCTCGCCCCGTTGCTGGCGGCCGTGCGGGATGCGGCGGGGGACACCCCGGTGCTGGTCAAGATCGCCCCCGACCTGCACGACGACGAGGTGCGCCGCATCGCCGCGCTCGTCGTCGAGCTCGGCCTTCCCGGCATCATCGCCACGAACACCACCCTCGGCCGCACAGGCCTCGTCACCGCCGACACCGAGGTCGAGCGCATCGGCGCGGGCGGGCTGTCCGGCGCACCGCTGGCCACACGATCACTCGACGTGCTGCGCATCATCCGCTCGGTCGTGCCAGCCGAGGTGTGCGTCATCTCGGTCGGGGGAGTCGAGACCGCGGCCGACGTCGCCGAGCGCATCGACGCCGGCGCCACGCTGGTGCAGGGTTACACGGGGTTCCTCTACCGCGGGCCGCTCTGGGCCCGCCAGGTCAACCGTGGCCTGCTCAAACTGCGGTCCGTCCGCCGCTAGGCAGCGACCCCGCACCGCTGAGGGATCAGGCCGGGTACTTCCAGCGCTTGACCTGCGGCTTCGGCAACCGCATCGGTCGCAGCTGCAGCGCACGCATCGCCGCGTACCAGCGAGTGCCGCCCTGCACGTTGTCGGCACCGAAGCGCTCTGCGATCTTCTTCTTGAGAATGAAGCCGAGAATCACGCAGTCGAGGATCGCGATGATGAACAGGGCCCACAGGGCGACGAACGCGTAGACGGCGGTCTGGGGCACGAACGTCGAGAGAATGACGACGAACATCAGCGGGATGAGGGCCTCGCCGGCCGAGAACCGCGCATCGATGTAGTCCCGCACGTACCGACGCTGCGCACCGCGGTCACGGACCGGGAGATAGCGTTCCTCGCCGTTCGCCATGCCGATGCGGGCCTTCTCGCGGGCGGCGGCCATCTTCTGGCGCGCCTCCTTGTTCGCGGCCTTGCGGTCGTTCGACACGAGCGGGCGCTTGTTCGCCGCCTCGCGTTCGCGACGGGTGGGCGTCGGGCGTCCCTTGCCTGCCGCGAGCTCCATTTCGTCTTCGACGACGACCTTGTCGTTCTTGCCGGATGGTGAGGTGGCCATAATCAAATCCCTGCCTTAGAAGTCCGCTTAAGATTACCTCCATGTCTTTTGCGCCAGCCACACGTCCGGAATTACTCGCCTCCCTTTCCGAGGCCGTGCGGGTGGGTCTCCCGTCGACCATCGCCGACCTGTCCCGCCTGGTGCGCATCCCCTCCGTGTCGTGGTCGGCATTCGACCCCGAGGCCGTGGAGCGCAGCGCCGCTGCGGTCGCCGCCCTCGCCGACGGGCTCGGCGTGTTCGACTCCGTGCAGGTATCCAGGGCACCCCAGGGCGACAGCGAGGAAATGGGCCAGCCCGCCGTGCTCGCCACCCGTGCGGCACGGGGCGGCAAGCCGACCATCATGCTGTACGCCCACCACGACGTGCAGCCCCCCGGCGACGACGCCGACTGGGACTCGCCGCCGTTCGAGCCGACCGTGCGCGGAGACCGGCTGTACGGGCGCGGATCGGCCGACGACAAGGCGGGAGTGATGGCCCACATCGGTGCCATCCGTGCTCTCGTCGAGGAGGTCGGCACCGACTTCGACCTGGGGCTCGTCCTGTTCATCGAGGGCGAGGAGGAGTTCGGCTCGCGGTCGTTCTCCAACTTCCTCCAGCAGCACGAGGCGGAGCTCGCCGCCGACGTGATCGTCGTCGCCGACTCCGACAACTGGGATACCGCAACTCCCGCCCTCACGGTCGGCCTGCGCGGCAACGTGACCTTCCGCCTCACCGTCTCGACCCTCGCCCACGCCTCGCACTCCGGCATGTTCGGCGGCGCGGCCCCCGACGCCATGATGGCCATGGTCACGCTGCTGTCGTCGCTGTACGCCGACGACGGATCGGTGGCGGTCGCCGGCCTCACCGGGGGAGAGGCCGCAGACCTGCCCTACGACGACGCGAGGTTCCGCGACGAGGCAGGGCTCCTCGACGGCGTCACGCCGGTAGGCTCCGGGTCCATCCTGAGCAGGCTGTGGAGCAAGCCCGCGATCACCATCACCGGCATCGACGCACCCAGCGTCGCCAACGCCTCCAACACCCTGCTGCCCTCGGTGTCCGTCCGCATCAGCGTTCGGGTAGCCCCCGGCCAGACCGCCGCAGCCGCCTACGCCGCGATCGAGGCGCACCTGCGAGCGTTGGCCCCGTTCGGTGCGCACCTCGAGATCAGCGACGTCGACCAGGGCAACCCGTTCTCGGTCGACACCTCGGGCTGGGCGGTCGCCGAGGCCAAGCAGAGCATGACGGATGCATGGGGCACCGCCGCGGTCGAAACCGGTATCGGCGGCTCCATCCCCTTCATCTCCGACCTCGTCGAGAAGTTCCCCGCCGCGCAGATCCTCGTCACCGGGGTAGAAGATCCCGACACCCGGGCGCACAGCCCCAACGAATCCCTGCACCTCGGGGTATTCCACCGCGCGGTCCTCACCGAGGCCGTGCTCCTCGCCCGGCTCAACGAGCGCTCCGCCTGACGGGCCCGCAGGTCCCCGCGCTGATCGCCACCCGGTCGAGCGCGACCGGTTGGGAAGGTTTTCCCGGGCTGCGGGATTACACTTCACGAAGGAATCACCGAGGCAGGGAGTGCTCATGACCGACACAACAGTCACCAATTCTTCGACGACCGGCGTTCCGACCGGCGAGGAGATGCTCGCGGCGGCCACCGGCCAGACCGCAGCCCCCACCCACGGCGTGAGCCTCACCGATACCGCCGCGACCAAGGTCCGAAGCCTCTACGAGCAGGAGGGTCGCGACGACCTGCGCCTGCGCGTGGCAGTGCAGCCGGGCGGATGCAGCGGACTTATCTACCAGCTCTACTTCGACGAGCGCCTCCTCGACGGCGACACCACCGTCGACTTCGACGGTGTCGAGGTCGTCGTCGACAAGATGAGCGTGCCGTACCTCGACGGCGCGAGCATCGACTTCGAAGACACCATCCAGAAGCAGGGATTCACCATCGACAACCCGAACGCCGGCGGAAGCTGCGCGTGTGGGGACTCGTTCCACTAGCCGGATAACCGCTGGCCCGGCCGGGATTACCACCTGGCTGACGGCGTTCGTCGATCAGACGTACAGAAAAGGGAACCGCCTCCGGGCGGTTCCCTTTTTTACGGTTGATTGGGAGCGAACGGCCCCCTCCTCCTGTCGGAACCCGCCCCTCCTTCCGGGTAGGCTGAGACGGTCAAAGTGACTGTGATTCGATGCAGTCGCGAGTTCCACGAAAGGTTCCCGGTGCGCTCTAACCGCCGTCTACGATGGGCAACCATTCCCATTGCCGCGACCATGGTCGTCGTTCTCGCGGGATGCACGCAGGCCCAGCTCCGCGGCTTCATGCCGGGCGAGCCCGGTGTCACCAACCACACCGACCGCGTCACCGGCCTCTGGGTCACGTCGTGGATCGTGCTGCTCGTGGTCGGCATCCTGACCTGGGGCCTCATCATCTGGGCCGCCATCGCGTACCGCCGCCGCAAGGGCCAGACCGGCCTCCCCGTGCAGCTGCGCTACAACCTACCGATCGAGATCTTCTACACGATCGTGCCGCTCATCCTGGTGCTCGGCTTCTTCGCCTTCACCGCGCGCGACCAGGACGCCATCGAAAGCGACCCGGGCGACCCCGACGTCACCATCGAGGTCTACGGCAAGCGCTGGGCGTGGGACTTCAACTACCTCAACGAGGGCCCGGGCGGCGACGGCGTCTTCTCGCCCGGAATCCAGGCCGAGGAGACCGATGGCCCCGAGACCATCAACTACGACACCCTTCCGGTGCTCTACCTTCCCGTAGACCAGAAGGTGCAGATCGACATCCATACCCGCGACGTGCTGCACTCCTTCTTCGTCGTCGACTTCCTGTACAAGAAGGACATGGTTCCCGGCAAGACGAACTACATGTACTTCACGCCCCTCAAGACCGGCACCTACATCGGCAAGTGCGCCGAGCTCTGCGGGGAGTACCACTCGCTGATGCTGTTCCAGGTCAAGGTCGTCGAGCAAGACGAATACGACGACTACATCCAGAGCCTCGTCGATGCCGGCCAGACCGGCACGCTGGGCGAGGACTACATCGTCAACCAGAACCAGCCAGGCACCGAAGCTTCGGAAACCGACTAAGGGTCCATCCAGATGAGCACAGCAACGCAGAGCCCCACCACCACCGGTCCCTCATCGAGTGAGCCGAACGTCGGTCGCCCCATCAGCAAGGGCAACATCGTCGTCAACTGGGTGACGTCGACTGACCACAAGAAGATCGGGTACATGTACCTGATCACCTCGTTCATCTACTTCTGCCTCGGCGGAGTGATGGCGCTGGTCATTCGTGCCCAGCTCTTTGAGCCCGGCCTCGAACTGCTGGCCACCAAGGAGCAGTACAACCAGCTCTTCACCATGCACGGCACGATCATGCTGCTGATGTTCGCGACGCCGCTGTTCGCCGGCTTCGCCAACGTGCTCATGCCACTGCAGATCGGCGCGCCCGACGTCGCGTTCCCGCGCCTCAACGCGTTCGCCTACTGGCTGTTCAACTTCGGATCGCTGATCGCGGTCTCCGGGTTCCTCACCCCGCAGGGTGCTGCATCGTTCGGCTGGTTCGCCTACACGCCGCTCTCCACCACGACGTTCTCTCCCGGCATCGGCGGCAACCTCTGGGTGTTCGGCCTCGCGATGAGTGGTTTCGGAACCATCCTCGGTGCCGTCAACTTCATCACCACGATCATCACGATGCGCGCCCCCGGCATGACCATGTTCCGCATGCCGATCTTCACCTGGAACATCCTGGTGACCTCGATCCTCGTGATCATGGCGTTCCCCGTACTGGCTGCAGCGCTGTTCGCCCTCGGCTCCGACCGGGTGCTGGGGTCGCATATCTACAACCCCGAGGCAGGCGGTGCCATCCTCTGGCAGCACCTTTTCTGGTTCTTCGGCCACCCCGAGGTGTACATCATCGCGCTGCCGTTCTTCGGAATCATCTCGGAGGTGCTCCCGGTCTTCAGCCGCAAGCCCATCTTCGGATACAAGACCCTCGTCTACGCGACCATCTCCATCGCGGCACTGTCGGTCACGGTGTGGGCCCACCACATGTACGTCACGGGTTCGGTGCTGCTGCCGTTCTTCGCCCTCATGACGATGCTCATCGCGGTGCCCACCGGTGTGAAGATCTTCAACTGGATCGGCACCATGTGGCGGGGATCCGTCACGTTCGAGACCCCGATGCTGTGGGCGATCGGGTTCCTGATCACCTTCACCTTCGGTGGCCTCACCGGCGTCATCCTCTCCTCGCCGCCGCTCGACTTCCACGTCTCTGACACCTACTTCGTGGTGGCGCACTTCCACTACGTCGTGTTCGGGACGGTCGTGTTCGCGATGTTCTCCGGGTTCTACTTCTGGTGGCCCAAGTTCACCGGACGCATGCTCGACGAGCGCCTCGGCAAGATCCACTTCTGGACGCTGTTCATCGGGTTCCACATGACCTTCCTCATCCACCACTGGCTGGGTGTCATGGGCATGCCGCGTCGTTACGCGACTTACCAGCCCGAAGACGGGTTCACCTGGATGAACCAGCTGTCGACAGTCGGCTCGATGATCCTCGGTATCTCGATGATCCCGTTCTTCTACAACGTGTGGATCACCGCCCGCCGCGCACCCCTCGTCACGGTCAACGACCCGTGGGGCTATGGCCGCTCGCTCGAGTGGGCGACGTCCTGCCCGCCGCCGCGTCACAACTTCACCTCGATTCCGCGCATCCGCTCCGAGTCCCCGGCCTTCGACCTCGCTCACCCCGAGGCCGGCGTACCCGTGGGAGTCGGACCGCTCAAGGATGCGCCGGATGCCCCGGTGTACGACGCCTCCGACAACACAGTGAAGTAGAGCCGCCACATGATCGCCAACACACGTCTCTTCTGGGTCCTCAGTGGCTTCTTCCTGGTCGCATCCATCGCGTACACAATCTGGTCGTACGTCTACTACGCCGACGCTCCCAGTGAGCTGCAGAACGAGCTGGGCATCGAGTGGGTCGGGTCCATCGGCCTGCTCCTGTCATCGACGCTCGCTGCGCTGATCGCGTTCTACCTTGGCCGCCTGCACAAGGCACAGGGCGCGGAACTGCCCGAGGACCGTCTCGACTCCAACATCGATGACGGCGACGCCGAGCAGGGGTTCTTCAGCCCGTGGAGCTGGTGGCCCATCGTGCTCGCAGCGGGTGCAAGCCTGTTGTTCGTCGGGATCGCGGTTGGTGTCTGGATCGCATTCATCGGCGCGGGTCTCACCGTCATCGCCCTCGTCGGGTGGATGTTCGAGTACTACCGGGGCAACTTCGCCCGCTAGGCGCGCAACGCGAGGGCCAGACGGCACGGATCACCGTGTCGGCTGGCCCTTTCATATTCCCTCGGGTCCTGGTCGGACGTTCCTGCGGAGGTGCCGTCATCACTGTCGCCGGAGCCGCCGAAAACGTGGTCGGTCTCGTGTACGTCTCCGGATACGCAGGCGAAATACCCCGCGAGACCGCAGAACTGCTGGCCGTCGCGCAGCGCCCGCTCGCCGCCGTCGCCTTCGAGGAGGCGGCACCGGTTGCCGCGTGGGAGTCGAGGCCGGGCTGGAGGCTGGTGTTGCGGGCAGACCGCACCGTCAACCCTGACGTCGAGCGGTTCGGATACGAGCGCGCCCACTTCGAGGCGGTGTCCGAGGTCGACGCACCGCACCGCACCTCGCCATGCTGGCGAAGCCCGACGAGGTCGTCGACGTCATCGAATCGGCGGTGGCCTCGGTGAGCTCCTAGTCCAGCCGCAGCTCGGCACGAGCCGCACACAGAGCAGGCCCAGCTCCGCTCCCGACACGGCATGGCCTGATCTCGATGCCGGCCTGACCGCGCGACGCCGCGGATTCTGTATTCGTGGTGACGACCGCTCAAAGACCCGCCCTGACAGGGCCGACAGATGCGCAGCAGCGGCGGCTCCGGCAGTCGGAGCGTTCGCGCCACCGGGTGTTCTTCTCTTCCGATGAATGTGGATCGCGGGGCTCCCCAGCAATATCGGCAGCTGGATGCAGACCGTCGGCGCCCAATGGTTCCTGATTGAGCAGGATGCGTCGCCGGCGGTCATCACGCTGGTCTCCACCGCGGCAGCGGCCCCTGTCCTCCTGTTCGGCATACCCGCGGGCGTATTGGGGGAGTTCGCGAACCGTCGCCTTCTGCTCATCGGCGTGCAAGCGGTGCAGGTGGTCCTCGCGCTCACCCTCGCTCTGCTGACAGCCGCAGGCGCGCTGACTCCGTTCCTGCTGCTGGCGCTCACCTTCCTGCTCGGGGCCGCCGCAGCCGTGCAACTTCCCGCTTACCAGGCGATCGTTCCCGAGATCGTACCCTCGCGCCTGATCGTCGGGGCTACGTCATTGTCATCGATCGCGGTCAACGTGGCGAGAGCCCTCGGCCCGGCCATCGCGGGCGTGGTCATCGGAATGCTCGGCATCCCTGTCGTTTTCGCCCTCAACGCGGCCAGTTTCACGGGAATGCTCTTCGTACTGGCCTTCTGGCGAGGCTACCGGCAGCCGTCGGTCGACCCCGAACCGTTCGGCGCGGCAACGCGGGCGGGCTTGCGCTACGTTGTCAACGCAGGCGTGGTGCGCCGGCTTTACGGGCAGCTGCTCGTCTTCATTGTTCCGGTCAACGCGCTCTGGGCATTGCTGCCCGTCCTGGCCAGCGGACGACTCGGGCTCGACTCGAACGGCTACGGACTGCTACTCGCCGCGCTGGGCATCGGCTCGGTCTGCGGGGTCTTCATCATCCCTCGGGTGCGGAGGAGGTGGGGCACGAGTCGGCTGGTGCTCTGGAGCAGCGCGGCCTATGGGGCCGGTCTCCGGGCGATCACTGCCACGGTATTCATTCCTGTCATCCTCCCTGTACTGGTTGTCCTCCCTGTACTGGTTGTCGTCGGCATGGCGTGGATCGGGGTCATCGCCCCCCTGAACGGTACGGTGCAGAAGTTCCTGCCCCCGTGGGTGCGCGCACGCGGGCTCTCCTTCTATCAGCTGGTCCTGTTCGGCGGCACCGCCGCCGGCGCCACCCTGAGCGGTGCCTTTGCGAGCGTGGTCGGCGTCGAGACGACTATGACGTATGCGGGCGCGGTGTTGTTGGTGGCCGGTGCCGTCCTGCTATGGATTCGACCGCTGCTGTCGACGGCTGACAAGAGCCGCGTCAGCGCCCCCATGCCACTGACCGAGGACTCGACCGACCGGACGGTGGGGGAGCAGTCGCTCGACCCGGGCGGAGCCGTTATGGTGATCGTGCGGTACGAGATCGGCCTCGATGACCGGGCTCGGTTCTTCGAGATCATGCGCCGGATCGAGAAGAGTCGGCGGCGCACGGGAGCACGCCGCTGGAGCCTCTACGACGACCGTGAGCGACCGGGCATCATGGTCGAAGTGTTCACGGTCGGGTCGTGGCGCGAGCACCTGAGCCAGCACAGTTCCCGCACCACCGGGTACGACGCCGAAGTCGTGGACGAGGCTCGTTCACTCTCGGCATCGACCCCGATGATCGAGCACCTCGTCGCGCCTGTGCAGCGTCCCTGGGTCTCGCGGCAGGCCCCTCGATTCCGGTGCTGATGCGCCTGCGCGATTCCCAGACTGCGATTAACGCACGAACGGGACATCGGATCGATGTCCCGTTCGTGAGCGCGTATCCCGCGTTAGTGGTTGCTGTGCTCCCGCTCCAGCTCGGTCGACGTGACCGGGGCGATGCGGTCCTCGAAGAACCAGGACGAGAGTCCGGCGCGCGCACGCTGGGCGAGGGTGATGCGTCCTCGCTCGTCCGGACGGATCATCAGCGGCTTGTAGTCGAGGTAGCTCACGAGCTTCCAGCGCTCGTACTCGTCGAGCTGCTCGTGTACCTCGATGTAGGCACCACCCGGGAGGCGGACGATGCGGCCGGACTCGAAGCCGTGCAGGGCGATCTCGCGGTCCTTCTTCTGCAGTCCGAGGCAGATGCGCTTCGTGAGGAAGTACGCGATCACCGGTCCGATGAAGAGCAGCCACCTCATGGTCACGATGGTGCCTTCGATGGTCACGAAGAAGTGCGTCGCGATCAGGTCGGAGCTTGCAGCGGCCCATAGCACGGCATAGAACGTGACGCCGGCAGCACCGATGGCGGTGCGCACCGGGGCGTTGCGCGGACGCTCCGCAATGTGGTGCTCGCGCTTGTCGCCCGTGATCCAGGCTTCGATGAAGGGGTAGAACATCACCAGGCCGAGGAAGACCGGCAGCACCATGAGGGGGACGAGAACGCCCATCGCGTAGGTGTAGCCGAGGAACACGATGTCGAACCCGGGCATGAGCCGCAAGGCGCCGTCGGCGAAGCCGATGTACCAGTCAGGCTGGGTTCCGGCGGAGACGGGGCTCGGGTCGTACGGACCGTAGTTCCAGATCGGGTTGATGGTAAAGAAGGCACCCATCAGCATCAGGATGCCGAAGACGACGAAGAAGAATCCACCGGCCTTGGCGGCGAATGCCGGCATGACCGGAATTCCCACGACGTTGTCATTCGTGCGGCCGGGGCCGGCGAACTGGGTGTGCTTGTTGATGATGAGGAGCAGGAGGTGCGCACCCAGTGCGGCGATCAAGATCGCCGGCAGCAGCAGGATGTGCAGTACGAACAGGCGTGGGATCACGTCGACCCCGGGGAACTCGCCGCCAAACAATAGCCACGAGATCCAGGTGCCGATCAGCGGGATGGCCTTGACCATGCCGTCGATGATGCGGAGGCCGTTACCCGAGAGCAGGTCGTCGGGGAGCGAGTAGCCGGTGAAACCCTCGGCCATGGCCAGGATGAACAGAACGAAGCCGATCACCCAGTTCAGCTCGCGTGGCTTGCGGAACGCACCCGTGAAGAAGACGCGCAGCATGTGGAGGCCGATGGCCGCGATGAAGAGCAGCGCAGCCCAGTGGTGCACCTGGCGCATGAGCAGGCCGCCGCGGATGTCGAACGAGAGGTCGAGCGACGACGCCATGGCTGCCGACATCTCGAGGCCCTTGAGCGGAACGTAGGAACCCTCGTATTCGACCTCGGTCATTGACGGGTCGTAGAAGAATGTGAGGAAGGTGCCCGTCAGCAGGATGACCACGAAGCTGTAGAGCGCCACCTCGCCGAGCATGAACGACCAGTGGTCGGGGAAGACCTTGCGGCCGAGCTCCTTGACGGCACCCGAGATGCTCGTGCGCTCGTCGAGGTAGTTCGCTGCGGCGCCAGTGAAGCGCTGGCCACGGCTCGGCGTCGGCTTCGACATGGGCGCGGTGGTTTCGGGGGTGGCAGATGTTGCTGCGGTGGTGCTCATGAGCGTTCCCAGTAGCTAGGACCGACAGGCTCCAAGAAGCCCGACTGGGCAACGAGGTAACCTTCGGCATCGACGGCGATTGGCAGTTGGGGGAGGGGACGGCTAGCCGGCCCGAAGATCACCTTGCAGTGATCCTTGACGTCGAATGTCGACTGGTGGCAGGGGCAGAGAAGGTGGTGCGTCTGCTGCTCGTAGAGGGCCACCGGGCACCCCACGTGCGTGCATATCTTCGAGTATGCAACTATTCCCTGATAGGACCAGTCGGTGCGCTCTGGGAGTTCGTTGAGATCCTCGGGCTTGAGGCGCATGAGCAGCACTGCCGCCTTCGCCTTCTCCTCCAGCTTGTGCTCCGATTCGAGCAGGCCCTCGGGGATTACGTGGTAGACCGAGCCGAGAGTGACCTCGGAGGCCAGGATCGGGGTACCGGTAGGGTCGCGAGTCAACCGGGTGCCGCTGTCCCACATGGTGACTTCGAGGGCCGCCGCGGGGTTGCCGGCAGGACCGAGGTCACGGAACAGGATGATCGCCGGGATCGGCGTGGCGATCAGGGCACCGATGAGACTGTTGCGGATCAGCGCACGCCGCCCGAAACCGGACTCCTCGTTGCCGAGTTCGAAGATCTCGACGGCGCGGGCGCGAGTCTCATCGGTGCCCCTGGTCGGGTGACGCATCTCGATGATCTCGTCGCCGCGCATGAGGCTCTTCGCCCAGTAGATGGCTCCGATACCGATGCCGAGGAGGCCCAACGCGATGGCCGAACCCAGGAGGGCCGTGGTGATGCGAACATAAGCGGCTCCCTCCGTATCGATCGGGATGGCCGCATAGGCAGCCACTGCCAGCACGCTGCCGATGATCGATACGTAGAAGAGCGTGTAGACGCGGCGTTCCGCCTGCTTGTTCTTCTTCGGGTCGATGTCGGTGACCCGAAGGCGGTGGGGCGGCAACCCGGGGTTGACGAACGCGTCGGAACGCTCCACTGCCGTGCCGGGAGCAGGCATGTTCCGCTCGAGAGCGGAGCCGGCATCGGCGTGTTCACCGGTGTCGTGCTGTGCCATGGTCGTACCTTTCGCGCTGCGCTGTGATGCTGGGTATGAATTTGTGAACTGCCGATGACGCTGCCCGGAATGAACCGGGGTCGATCAGTTGGATTTCGCTGCAATCCAGACCGTGACGGCCACGATCGCGCCGAGACCGAAGATCCAGACGAAGAGTCCTTCAGAGACCGGACCGAGGCTGCCGAGGTCGAAGCCGCCGGGGGAGGGGTTGTCCTCGAGGTACTTGAGGTAGGTGATGATGTCGGCCTTCTCCTGCGGGGAGATGTTCAGGTCGTTGAATACCGGCATGTTCTGCGGGCCGGTCACCATCGCTTCATACACGTGGACCGGCTCGACGCCATCGAGCGACGGGGCGTATTTGCCCTCGGTGAGAGCGCCACCGGCACCTGCGACGTTGTGGCACATCGCGCAGTTGATGCGGAAGAGCTCCGCTCCCAACGTGGCGTCGCCGTCGCCCTGGAGGTACTCGTCGCTGGGGATGGCCGGACCGGGGGCCAGCGATGCAACGTAGGCCGCCATCGCGTCGGTCTGGTCCTGCGTGAACTGCACGGGCTTCTGCTCTGCCTGCGGGCCGGACGCGGCCAGTGGCATGCGTCCGGTTCCGACCTGGAAGTCGACCGATGCGGCGCCGACGCCGTAGAGGCTCGGTCCCGCCTCGGTGCCCTGCACGTCGAGGCCGTGGCACGTTGCGCAGTTGGAGGCGAAGAGCTTCTCGCCCTCTTCGATCATGGTCTGCGTGACCGCCGTGGTCTCGGCTGCCGCGGTCGACGTGAACATCGCGTAGGCGCCGCCGGTGGTGATGAGTCCGACGAGGATCAGCGCGACGGACGCGAGAGGATGACGCCGACCCGAGTTACCCCGCTTGGCTGTGGTGGATGTGGTTCTGCTCATGCTGACTGAGTGTCCCGATTCCTATTTGAGTACGTAAATGACGAGGAACAGTCCGATCCACACCACATCGACGAAGTGCCAGTAGTACGAAACAACGATTGCTCGCGTCGCTTCTTTGTGGCCGAAGTTCTTCACGCTGAACGCTGTTGCGATCACGATGAGGAAGGCGATGAGGCCACCGGTGACGTGCAGGCCGTGGAAGCCGGTGGTGAGGTAGAACGCAGATCCGTAGGAGCTGGAGGCCAACGTCAGGCCCTCATGCACGAGCTCGGCGTATTCGAAGATCTGGCCGGTGACGAAGATCGCACCCATGGCGTAGGTGAGGAAGAACCACTCGACCATGCCCCACTGGGAGATCTTCCAGCCCGTGGCGCGCGGCTGCAGTCGCTCCGCCGCGAACACGCCGAACTGGCAGGTCACCGACGACAGGACCAGGATCGTCGTGTTGACGAGCGCGAACGGGATGTTCAGGAGTGCGGAATCCTGGCTCCATACCTCGGGTGAGGTGGAGCGGAGTGTGAAGTAGATCGCGAAGAGGCCGGCGAAGAACATGACTTCGCTACCGAGCCACACGATGGTGCCGACCGCGACAACGCTCGGTCGATTGACTACGGGGGCTCCGACTGAGCGGTTAAGAGAGGCTGTGGACACCTCCCCATTATGTCCGATCAGGCGGCACCCGATTGTCACCGCGCGGACAGATTGAGAGCAAAGCTAGGATCGCAGGCATGCCTTCCCCGCTCTCGTGGCCCTCGATTCTCAGCGCTTTGCTCGATGGCGAGGACCTGGCTATCAGTGAAGCATCATGGGCCATGCAGGAAGTGATGTCCGGGGCCGCCACACCTGCCCAATTGGCCGCTTTTCTCGTCAGTTTGCGCGCGAAGGGCGAGACCGTCGACGAGATCGTCGGGTTTCGCGATGCCATCCTCGACAACGCCGTTCCGCTGGGAATCAGCCCCATGGCGCTGGATATCGTGGGCACGGGGGGCGATCGGTTCGGAACCGTCAACGTGTCGACCATGGCATCGGTGGTCGCCGCGGCATCCGGAGCCCCCGTCGCCAAGCACGGGAACAGGGCTGCCAGCTCGCAGTCGGGGTCGTCCGACGTGCTCGCGGCGCTCGGCATCGACCTCGACCTCAGCGCTGCCAGGGTGGCGGAGGTCTTCGAGGAGACCGGCATCACGTTCGCCTTCGCGACCATGTTCCACCCGGGATTCGGCCACGCGGGCGCGGTGCGCCGCGAGCTCGGCATCCCCACGGTGTTCAACTTCCTCGGACCGCTGTGCAACCCGGCCCGTCCCGAGGCGTCGGCAGTCGGCGTTGCGCACCTCGACAAGGTGCCGCTGATCGTCGGGGTGTTCCGCACCAGGGGAGCGACGGCACTGGTGTTCAGGGGTGACGACGGCCTCGACGAGCTCACGACCACCGGTCACAGCCACATCTGGGAGATCTCGCGCGGCGCCGTGACCGAGCACGACCTCGACCCGCGCGACCTGGGCATCGCCCGGGCGCGGATCGAGGATTTGGTTGGCGGTGACCCCGAGCACAACGCGGCAATCGCCAGGGCCACTCTCGCGGGGGAGTCCGGCCCGGTTCGCGACATCGTGCTGCTCAATGCGGCCGCGGGGCTGGTGGCCTGGAACCTGGCCCGGAACCCCGAAGAAGGCCGCACCCCGATCCTCGATCGGTTTGCGGCCTCCATGGCGGTGGCCGCCGCGACCGTGGACTCGGGAGCGGCGATTGCCAAGCTCGACGAGTGGGTCGCGGCGACCAACAGGTAGTTACGACACGTCGTCGTCGACCCAGTCCAGGGTCTTGGTGACGGCCTTCTTCCAGTTGCGCATGAGGCGCTGGCGCTCCTCGTCGTCGAGGTCGGGTGTCCAGCGGCTGTCTTCCTGCCAGTTCTTGCGCAGGTCGTCGAGGTCCTTCCAGAAGCCGACGGCGAGTCCCGCGGCGTACGCGGCCCCCAGCGCCGTGGTCTCGGCGACCACCGGACGGATGACCGGTACTCCGATGATGTCGGCCTGGAACTGCATGAGCAGCTCATTCGCGATCATCCCACCGTCGACCTTGAGTTCGGAGAGGTCGACGCCGGAGTCTGCGTTGACGGCGTCGAGCACCTCGCGGGTCTGGAATGCCGTCGCCTCGAGGGCCGCCCTCGCGATGTGTCCCTTGTTGACGTACCGGGTGAGGCCGACGATCGCGCCACGCGCATCCGGTCGCCAATAGGGGGCGAACAGGCCGCTGAAGGCGGGCACGATGTAGACCCCGCCGTTGTCATCGACGGTCTTGGCGAGGGTCTCGATCTCGGCTGCGGTCGAGATGAGCCCGAGGTTGTCGCGCAGCCACTGCACCAGCGAGCCGGTGACGGCGATCGATCCCTCGAGGGCATAGTGCGGCTTGGCATCCCCGAGCTTGTAGCCGAGGGTGGTGAGCAGGCCGTTCTTCGACCGTACGATCTCCTCGCCGGTGTTGAAGATGAGGAAGTTACCCGTGCCGTAGGTGTTCTTTGACTCGCCGGTGTCGAATGCTGCCTGCCCGAACGTGGCCGCCTGCTGGTCGCCGAGGATGCCGGCGATCGGCACCTCCCTGAGGAGGCTGGAACTGGAGACGTGTCCGTAGACCTCGGATGAGCTCTTGATCTCGGGGAGCATCGACCGCGGCACGCCGAAGTCGGCGAGGATCGCGTCATCCCACTGCAGGGTCTCCAGGTCCATGAAGAGGGTGCGCGACGCGTTCGTGACGTCGGTGATGTGCACGCCGCCGTCGACGCCACCGGTGAGGTTCCAGACCAACCAGGAGTCCGTCGTGCCGAAGAGCAGGTCGCCCGCCTCGGCCTTCTCGCGAGCGCCGTCGACGTTCTCGAGAATCCAGACGATCTTCGTACCTGAGAAGTAGGTGGCCAGCGGCAGACCGACCTTCTCCTTGTAGCGCTCCGGGTCGCCATCGGCGAGGCGGTCGACGATGCCCTGCGTTCGGGTGTCCTGCCAGACGATGGCGTTGTAGACGGGCTTTCCGGTGGTCTTGTCCCAGACGACGGCAGTCTCGCGCTGGTTGGTGATGCCCACCGCCTTGATGTTGTGCCGGGTGATGTTGGCCTTGGACAACGCCTGGCCGATCACTTCGCGGGTGTTGTTCCAGATCTCGGTCGCGTCGTGCTCGACCCACCCGGCCCTGGGGAAGATCTGCTCGTGTTCGAGTTGCCCGGTGGCGACGATCGAACCGGAGCTGTCGAAGATGATGGACCGGGTGCTGGTGGTGCCCTGGTCGATGGAGAGTATGTAGTCGGTCATGGTTTACCTCTCTGTGGCGGCGGTTGCCGCCTGCGCTCGTGGCGATGGGGTGGCGGCCGAGGGGCCGCGGGGACTAGCGGGAAGCCGGCTCGGTGCCGGGCAGACGTGAGTTGGGACTCAGGTCAGGAGGGGAAGCAGCGGTCCCGATGCCAGGCCGGCGAGAACGCCGCCGATGATCGGCCCGACGATGGGAACCCAGGAGTAGGCCCAGTCGCTCGATCCCTTGCCCTTGATGGGCAGCAGGGCGTGGGCGATGCGAGGACCGAGGTCACGGGCGGGGTTGATGGCATAGCCCGTCGGCCCACCGAGTGACGCGCCGATGGCGACGACGAGGAGGGCGACGGGAAGCGCTCCGAGGGCAGCGAGTCCGCCACCCGCATCTGCCCGTCCGAAGCCGATGACCACGAAGACGAGCACGAAGGTGCCGATGACCTCGGTCACGACGTTCCAGCCGTAGCTGCGGATCGCGGGGCCGGTGGAGAACACGCCGAGCTTGTTGGCGGCTTCTGGTTCATCGTCGAAGTGCTGCTTGTAGGCGAGCCACGCGACGACGGCACCGATGAACGCGCCGAGTAGCTGGGCGCCGATGTAGGCGAGAACGCTCGTGATGTTCACCGGGACGCCGGATCCGAACTCCTCTGCGCCGCTCGCGAGGAGTCCGAGGGTGACTGCGGGGTTGAGGTGCGCCCCCGAGGCGTACGACACGGTGACGCCCGAGAAGACACCCAGCCCCCATCCGAAGTTGACGAGGAGGAATCCGCCCCCTGCGCCCTTGGTCTTCGCCAGGGCGACGTTGGCGACGACACCACACCCGAGGGTGATGAGCATCGCTGTTCCCACGATCTCCGCGAGAATCACTAAACCGAGATTGTCCATACCGACCTCTCCTTTGAGGTGCCATGCGGACCACCGAATCGGTTGCGCCCGCTCTGATCGGTCCTACCCTAGCCCCGTACGTGCGCCAAAGTCAGCAATCATCCCGTCGGGAATTTTGGCGGTTTCCCCACCCCGGGGCGGGCGGTAGGTTGGGCCTCACCGGTGCCGTGGACGACGACGTCCATGCCGCATGACCGGGGTCTCGACCCGAGAGGACTCAGAATGAAAAAGCTGATCAACGCACCAACGTCTGTGGTTGACGAGGCGGTGGCCGGGTTTGCCGCCGCCCACCCCGGCCTGGTGACGGTGTCTCACGACCCGACGTTCATCGTGCGAGTCGACGCACCGCGGCAGGGCAAGGTCGGCCTGGTCAGCGGCGGCGGGAGCGGCCACGAGCCGCTGCACGGGGGCTTCGTGGGGTACGGCATGCTCGACGCCGCGGTGCCGGGCCCGGTGTTCACCTCACCGACCCCCGACCCTGTACTCGCCGCCACCAAGGCCGTCGACGGCGGTGCGGGCGTGCTGCACATCGTCAAGAACTACACGGGCGACGTGCTCAACTTCGAGACGGCCGCCGAGCTCGCCGACGCCGAGGGCATCGAGGTGCGGTCGGTGGTCGTGAACGACGACGTGGCGGTCAAGGATTCGCTGTACACGGCGGGGCGGCGCGGCGTCGCAGGCACGGTGCTCGTGGAGAAGATCGCGGGCGCCGCTGCGGAGCGGGGCGATGACCTCGAGGCCGTGGCATCCATCGCTACCAAGGTCGTCGAGCGGGTGCGCACCATGGGCGTCGCGCTGACCCCGTGCACGGTGCCGCACTCCGGCGAACCGAGCTTCACCCTGAGGGACAACGAGATCGAGATCGGCATCGGCATCCACGGCGAGCCGGGCCGCGAGCGCATTCCGCTGGAGCCCGCCGACGCGATCGTCGACCGGCTGCTCGGCGCCATCCTCGACGACATGCCACTGGCCGCGGGGGATCGCACGCTGCTGATGGTGAACGGCATGGGCGGCACGCCCCAGGTCGAGTTGTACATCGTCTACCGTCGCGCCGCGGAGATCCTCGCCGAACGGGGAGTCGAGGTCACCAGGTCGCTGGTCGGCAACTTCGTGACGTCGCTCGAGATGCAGGGCGCGTCGGTCACGGTGCTTCACCTCGACGACCAGCTGACCGAGCTGTGGGACGCGCCGGTGCAGACCGCAGCGCTGCGCTGGGGGCGCTGATGGCGCTGGACACCGCCTGGGCGACGTCCTGGGTGACGGCAAGCGCCGCGGTCGTCGCCGAGAACCGGGCGAGGCTGAGCTCCCTCGACCGGGACATCGGTGACGGCGACCACGGCGAGAACCTCGACCGGGGCTTCTCGGCCGTCGTCGCGAAGCTCGACGGGCTGGCCGATACCGCCACGCCCGCGGACGTACTGAAGCTGGCCGCGACGACCCTCATCTCGACGGTGGGTGGGGCGTCCGGCCCGTTGCTTGGCACCGCGTACTTGCGGGCGGGCGGGGCCGTGGCCGGGCAGGGGACCCTCGACGGCGCGGCGATCGTCGCCATGCTGACGGCGGCGCGCGACGGCATCGTGCACCGCGGCAAGGCAGAGCCGGGGGACAAGACCATGATCGACGCCTGGACCCCCGCGGTGGATGCCGCGGCGCAGGCCCTCGCGGACGGGGCGGGAGAGACCGCGATCCTGGTCGCTGCGGCAGACGCCGCCGCCGTCGGAGCGGTGGCGACAGAACCGCTCGTCGCCCGCAAGGGCCGGGCCAGCTACCTCGGGGAGCGGGCCATCGGGCACCGGGATCCCGGTGCGGAGTCGTCGTCGCTCATCCTGCGGGCCGCGGCAGTCGCGGCGGGAGGATGAGCGTCGGCATCGTCGTGGTCTCCCACGTCGGGAGGATCGCCGACGGCATCGTCGAACTGGCCGCGCAGATGGCCGCATCGGTGCGCATCGTCGCTGCGGGCGGCACCGACGACGGTGGCGTCGGCACGAGCTTCGACCGGGTGCTCGCCGCGATCGGGGAGGCCGACGGGGCGAACGGTGACGCGGCCCGCAGTGACGGCGGCGGGGGTGGCAGGGGGGCTTCCGGTGACGGGGAGGCCGCAGGCGGCGATGGCGTGGTGGTGCTGTGCGACCTCGGTTCCGCGGTGCTCACGGCGGAGACCGCGCTGGAGTTTCTCGACGACGAGGTGCGGGCGCGTGTGCGGATCGCGGATTCTCCGATCGTGGAGGGCACGGTGGCGGCGGCAGTGGCGGCGGCGTCCGGGGCGGATCTCGCGGGCGTGCTCGATGCGGCCGAGTCTGCGAACCGGGGGCGGCCGGGGGACCGGGGGCCGTCGTCGCCCGCACCCGGCGCGGACGGGGCGGAGGCGGCATCCACCCCGGAAGTCGCCCCGGGGGTCTCGCGCACGGTCACCCTGGTGAACCGCGACGGGCTGCACGCGAGGCCGGCGGCCGAGTTCGTGACGCTCGCGGCCCGCTTCGACGCAGAGGTGACGGTCAACGGGATCGACGCGACGAGCCTGCTCAACATCATGTCCCTTGCGCTGGTCGCGGGCAGCGAGGTCACGATCGCGGCGACCGGGGCGGAGGCCGGCGACGCGGTGGACTCGCTGGCCGGGCTGATCGAGTCGGGGTTCGGCGAGTAGCGAGAAAACCGTGACGCCCCGCCCGGCCGGCGTCGCCCGGCCCCCCTGTTCAGGCGATGGTGACGACGAGGTCGGCGCCCGCGGCGGTCGCGGCGACGAGGGTGGCGTTGCGCTCGTCGGGACCGCGGGTCCAGCGCTCGGCGTCGGCCCGTGGCATCCCGAAGCCCTCGTGCCGGCGGATCAGTCGCTCGGTGCGCTCCGCGTCGTCGAGGTCGACGAACCAGACGCTGTCGATGGCGCTGCGGGCCCGACGCCACTCCGAGGTGCCCGGGGTCAGGTCGTCGGGGTCGCTGCCGAGCAGCAGGTAGTTGCCTTCGGTGACGATGAGCGGAGTCGAGCGGGCGATCTCGAGCGCCGACCCGACGGACTCGTCGAGGTCGCGGCGAAACTCCGGGGCGTAGAGGGGCGCCGCGGGGTCGTGCCTGGCCGGGTCGTCGCGGATGCGCTGCAGCAGGTCGGCGAAGCCGCCCGCGTCGAAGGTATCCGGGGCGCCCTTGCGGTCACGGCGGCCGAGCCGGTGCAGCACGGTGTTCGCCAGGTGGAAGCCGTCCATTGGCACGATCGCCGCGACACCGGGGCCGAGCTCGTCGACGATGTGCTGCGCCAGGGTCGACTTTCCGCTACCGGGCTTGCCCGTAATGCCGAGGATGTGCCGGCGCCCGGGAACGGCCAGCGCGCGTGCCCGGGCGACGAGGTCGGGCAGCGTCGCGACGAGGGAGGGCACGAGAGTAATGCTACGGATGCTGGCGCCGCGCCCGACCGCGCTTCACGCGTGGTCTTCGGCAATCGCGGGTTGATCCTCCGCACCCGGAGGGCGAGAGTGAGGGCGTGACCGCTGAACCGACGCCGACCGGTGAACCTCTGGTCGTTGCACCCACCCCGACTATCGTGCTCATTCCGGGAGCCGGGGGAGATGCCCGCTACTGGGACCGTGTTGTACCCCACCTTGCCGATGCGGGGTATGCCGCGATCGCGGTGGAGCTGCCGGCCGGTGATGACGCCGCGGGCATCCCCGAATACGTCGACATCGTCGTCGCGGCGGTGGGCGACCGCCGGCGACTCGTCGTGGTCGCCCAGTCGATGGGCTCATACACGGCGGCGGCGTTGTGCGACCGCATGGCGGTCGAGATGCTCGTGTTCGTGGCGGCGATGATCCCGCTGGCCGGGGAGACTGCGGGGGAGTGGTGGACCGCCACCGGCCAGGTGCGGGCCAAGCGCGACCTGGACCTCCACGAGGGTCGCGACCCCGACGGTCCCTTCGACCCGGTCGTGACTTTCTTTCATGACCTCGGGCCCGACGCGCTCGGTGACGTGATGGCGGCAGGGGAGTCGCCGCAATCGGCGACCCCGTTCTCGTCGCCATTCACCGCGACCGCGTGGCGGAGCGTGCCGACCAGGGCGGTGATCGGCAGCGGGGACCGACTCTTTCCCCCGAGATTCATGCGCACCCTGGTGCGCACCCGCCTCGGTATCGAGCCCGACGTGGTGGACGCCGGTCACCTCATCGCGATGGCGCGTCCGAATGAGCTCGCGAGCCTCATCCTCGATTACGTGGCGCAGGCGGAGCGGCCGCCTCGCTGACCGGCGACTCCGGGTGCCGTCGGGCATCGGGCCGAGGGCGTGCCGCGACGTACCACTGCGCGAAGAACACCACGATGAGCGCGAACTCGAGCAGGTCGCCGACGTAGTACATGACCTGCGCACCGGCTTCGGCCGAGGCCGCGGGGATTCCCTGCGGTGGATGCATGGCCACGTGCTTCGCCAGGGTGGAATGTGCCGCGACCGCGATGACCAGCACACCGAGCCGAAGCCGAAAGCCCGGACGGTGCGGTGCCGGGTCGACGCCGACCATCGACGCGGTGAAGAGGTACCCCGCGGCGAAGAAATGGGCGAGCAGCAGGTAGTGCAGATACTCATTGCCGATCATCAGCGCGCTCAGCGGGGTCGCGTAGAGCACCCACAGGGAGCCGACCGAGAGCCCGGCCGCCGGAATGGGGTGCGACAGGAACCGCGGCACGGGGCTGGCGAGCAGGCGGGAGAGCCGCCGGGCGGGTACGACGTGCAGCGACCGCAGCGCGAGGGTCACCGGGGCGGAAAGCACCAGCAGCAGGGGAGCGAGCATGCCGACCAGGAGGTGAGACCACATGTGCGCGGCGAAATCGGTGTGCGACAGTCGAGCCAGCGGTCCGACGAGTGTGCCGATGATGACACCGACGCCGGCCACGAAGAGAACCGTGCGATGCGACGGCCAGGTGCGGGTGCCTCGGCGGTGTTCTCGCACCACTGCGCCGAGGTAGACGACCGCCGCCAGACCCACGGCGATGGCGAAGGCGACGGCAGGGTCGAGCCCTGACCCGGGGGAGTCGTGGCCGGTCACGGTGTCACCCGCTGTGGGACGCGCGCCTGCGGCGGGCGGCGATCACGGTGAGCACCGCGCCGCTGGCCAGCAGGGTGAACCCGGCGGCGTTCCAGGCGAGGTCGTAGGGAAGGAGGTCGACGTCGTAGCGCACCTGATGCAGTCGCAGCAGCTTGTGGTTGATCGTGCCGTCCCACAGCTGAAACAGCCCGCCGCCGACGAAGAACCCGGCCCACGCCGCGATGGGAGAGAACGACCCGCGTCGGCGGGCATCGGCGAAGAGAAAGAAGCCCGCGACGATGGCGATCAGTTCCGCGGCATGCAGCAGCCCGTCGGATACCAGCCCGACCTCCGGGGTCGAGAGGTCGTAGAGGTGGTGCCAGCCAAGCAGCTGGTGGAACACGATCTCGTCGATTCCCGCGATGACGGCGACGCCGATCAGGAACGTCGACCAGAACGACTTGTCGCGCAGCACCGGTGCGGGCCTGGCGGTGTCGACGGCGGAGGTCATGCGCTCGGGACCACGGCGTCAGAGGAAGGCGGTCAGGGTGAACACGAGGAGTATCGGCAGGGCGATGACCGCGGAGTGGATCCACTGCGACCGGGCATGGTGGAGCAGCAGGGCGACCACGGACAGCCCGAGTGCAATGGGGTACAGGGCGGCGGTCGACTCCAACTGGTCGAACGACGTGGACTCGAAGATGACGCTGTAGATCGTGAACGCGGCCCAGCAGTACGCGAGGACCTTAAGGATGCGGGCGACGATCACGCGCCACGGGGCGGGCTTCGTTGGCTGCACCCCGTCGACGCTGCCTGATACGTCCTCGCTGCCTGGCGAATCAGCGGCGCCGGTGCGTTCAGGTTCGGTCTGCATCTCACCCCCGGGTTTCGACCCAGTGTGCGGGACGGGGAGGTCCGAATCACTATCACTTGACATAATGAGCATTATCGGCGCACCGACCCGCGTCCGGCGAACTATCTGCTTGCACCCGATCTTCGGGTCAGATGTCGGAGAAGTCGTTGGCAGGCGCGTGGATCGCCGAGACGACGTCGCCATTCATTTCGAGCATCAGATACTCGACTCCGACTGCGCCGGGGTTGCCCAGGGACTCGGTGCCCGCGATCTCGCGAGAGCCGATGCCGAGATAGTCGGCGATCTGGTCGTCGTTCTCGTCGTAGTCGTCCCATGCTCCCGCGGCTACCGCGTCGGCGCGCGTCGATCCGACGGCGAGACCCTGCGCTGTGAGGATGACGGAGTCGCCCAGGGTGGCCGTGCTGATGCGCAGGGTGGCGTTCCCGTCGAGGACGTTGACGTTGATGCCGTCCCACTGGTATCTGGTCCCCCAGATATCGCCGTTGCCCCACGGGTCTTCGATGTCGCTCACCGACGGCGCCGATCCCGTCAGCGATTGGATGGCGACCACGAGGTCATTGCCCTGCGTGAACGGAACGGTGGTGATCGCGCCGGGGTCGCCATACGACAGGTCGTCGAGCGTGATCGTGACGATTGGTGCAGATTGCGGTGTGGGTGCCGGGGCGGGTTCGGCGACGGGCGTAGGTTCAGGCGTCGGGGTGGGCGCGGGCGTGGACGCGACGGCCGGTTCCGGGTCGGCCGTCGCGGGGGCAGTGGGCGCCGCGGTCAGTTGTTTCGTGCCGCTCGTCGTACATCCGGTCAGCAGCAGGCTTCCGCACAGCGTGAGGCCTACTCCGAATGCGGCGACCCTGGATCGCGAACCTGTCATGCCAGTGATGCTATCCCCCGGCACCCCTTTTCCCGAGGAAAAGTTCACTCGTGTCAGCGCTCGGCTGCCCCCCGTTCTAGCTACATGCTCCGTGGTCGTCCTCAGGCGCGACGGATGCGGATGGGGCCCTTGGCGGTCGACGGGTCGACCACGCTGCCGCGCTGCGTGATGACCACGTCGCCCGCGTTCACCAGCCGGCGGGCGGCGCGGCGGGCCGGTTCCATCAGGTCGCGCCAGTCGTCGTCGCCGACCGCTCGGGCTGCCTCCGATGGGCAGATGGTCGCGCCGCTGGCTCGGCTCGCGAGCAGCGACATGATCGACTGCTCGAGGTCACGGTCGACCGACGAGACCCTGCGGGAGCGGCATCCAGCGCTGCAATAGACGACGTCGTCCCAGGATCGCTCCCACTTCTTGCGCCACTCGATGGTGCGGCCGCACGAACGGCAGGTCTTGGGTTCGGGCGTCATGGCTCCACTCTCGCTGGCCTACGTGACCGCGGGCTGAGCGCCGCGCTGACGCGGGGCCACGCGAACACCAGCCGTGTAGTTCATCCCGGTGCCCGTTCAGGCACCCACGTACTCGGCGAGGTGCTGGCCGGTCAGCGTCGACCGCGCCGCCACCAGGTCGGCCGGGGTTCCCTCGAACACCACGGAACCGCCGTCACGACCGGCCCCGGGGCCGAGGTCGATGATCCAGTCCGCGTGCGCCATGACCGCCTGGTGGTGTTCCACGATGACGACCGAGGTGCCGGATGCCACGAGCCGGTCGAACAGGCCGAGCAGCTGTTCGACGTCTGCGAGATGCAGTCCCGTCGTCGGTTCGTCGAGAACGTAGATGTTGCCCTTCTCGGCCATCGCGATGGCGAGCTTGAGGCGCTGCCGCTCTCCCCCGGACAGGGTGTTCAGGGGCTGCCCGAGCGTCAGGTAGCCGAGTCCGACGTCGACCAGCCTGGCCAGGATGGCGTGCACGGCCGGCGTGCGCGCCTCCCCCGACTCGAAATGTTTCGCAGCGGCCGTGATCGACAGGGCGAGCACCTCGCTGATGTCGAGCCCGCCGAGGCGGTACTCCAGCACCGACGCGTCGAACCGGCGGCCCTCGCACACCTCGCAGGTGGTGGTGACGCTCGCCATCACGCCGAGGTCGGTGTCGATGACGCCGGCGCCCTTGCAATTGGGGCACGCGCCCTCGGAGTTCGCGCTGAACAGCGCGGGCTTCACACCGTTGGCCTTGGCGAATGCCTTGCGGATCGGCTCGAGCATGCCGGTGTACGTCGCCGGGTTACTGCGCCGGGAGCCGCGGATCGCGCCCTGGTCGAGCATGATGACGCCCGCGCCGGCCGGGATGGAGCCGTGCACGAGCGAGCTCTTGCCCGAGCCGGCGACGCCGGTGAGCACCACCATCACGCCGAGCGGGATGTCGACGTCGACGTTCTGCAGGTTGTTCGCTGTCGCGCCGCGGATCTCGAACGCGCCGGTGGGGGTGCGCACGGTCTGCTTCAGCTGCGCGCGGTAGCCGAAGTGTCGCCCGGTGAGGGTGTCACTCCCCCGCAGCCCGTCGACGGTGCCCGCGAAGCAGATCGTGCCGCCCGCGGTGCCGGCGCCGGGGCCGAGGTCGATCACGTGGTCGGCGATCGCGATGGTCTCCGGCTTGTGCTCGACGACGAGAACGGTGTTGCCCTTGTCGCGCAGCTGCAACAGCAGCAGGTTCATGCGCTGGATGTCGTGTGGGTGCAGGCCGATCGTCGGTTCGTCGAACACGTAGGTGACGTCGGTGAGCGACGAACTGAGGTGCCGGATCATCTTGGTGCGTTGCGCCTCGCCACCGGACAGGGTTCCCGCCGGTCGGTCGAGGGAGAGGTATCCGAGCCCGATGTTCACGAATGAGTCGAGGGTGTGCTGGAGGGCCTCGAGGAGTGGCCCCACCGACGGTTCGTCGAGCCGACGCATCCACTCGGCCAGGTCGCTGATCTGCATCGCACACACATCGGCGATGCTCACGCCCGCGATGCGCGACGACCGGGCGGCGGCGCTCAGGCGGGTGCCCTCGCATTCCGGGCAGGTCGTGAAGGTGACCGCGCGGTCGACGAAGGCGCGGATGTGCGGCTGCATAGCCTCGCGGTCCTTCGACAGGAACGACTTCTGCACCTTGGGCACCAGGCCCTCGTAGGTCATGCCCATGTCGCCGACCTTGACCTTGATCGGCTCGCGGTAGAGAAAGTCGTGCAGCTCTTTCTCGGTGTAGTCGCGGATCGGCTTGTCGGCGTCGAGGAACCCGGACCCGATGAAGATGCGCACGCCCCAGCCGTCGACGGTGTACCCGGGGATGGTCATCGCGCCCTCGTTGAGCGACTTGCTGTCGTCGTAGAGCTGGGTGAGGTCGATGTCGTTGACCTTGCCCATGCCCTCGCAGCGCGGGCACATACCGCCGGTGACGCTGAAGCTGCGGCGCTCCTTGACGGTCTCGCCGCCGCGTTCCATGGTGACGGCGCCCGAGCCGGAGATGGATGCCACGTTGAACGAGAACGCCTGCGGTGAGCCGATCTGCGGCTCCCCCAGCCTGCTGAACAGGATGCGCAGCATGGCGTTCGCGTCGGTCGCGGTGCCGACCGTCGAGCGGGCGTTGGCGCCCATGCGCTCCTGGTCGACGATGATCGCGGTGGTCAGGCCGTCGAGCACGTCGACGTCCGGCCGCTGCTGGCCGGGCATGAACCCCTGCAGGAAGGCGCTGTAGGTCTCGTTGATCATGCGCTGCGACTCGGCGGCGACGGTACCGAACACGAGCGAGCTCTTGCCGGAGCCGGAGACCCCGGTGAACACCGTCAGGCGGCGTTTCGGAATCTCGACGCTGACGTTCTTGAGGTTGTTCTCCCTCGCCCCCTGAACGCGGATCAGGTCGTGGCTGTCTGCCACGTGCTGGACAGGGCGGGGTGTGGATGCCTCGGCGGCGGTCTCGGGCGTGGTGCTGGTCATGGGGCATCCTCTCTGCGGTGCTGCACGATACTGCGCCGCACGAGACCGCGCTGCGCGCCCCGGCGGGTCAGCCCGCCTGCTGGATGCGGACCAGGTTGCCCGCGGGATCGCGCACGGCACAGTCACGAACACCATAGGGCTGGTCGGTCGGTTCCTGCACGATGTCGGCGTCGGTCGCCTGCAGCTGCTCGAACGTCGCATCGAGGTCGCTGGTGGCAAGCACGACACCGGCGTAGGTGCCCTTCGCCATCATCTCGGTGATCATGCGGCGCTCGTCGTCGGTGACGCCGGGGTCGGCCGCGGGTGGCTCGAGCACGATCGCAGTGCCGGGTTGGGCCGGGGGCCCGACCGTGAGCCACCGCATGCCGCCGTACCCGACGTCGTTGCGCAGCTCGAAACCGAGCACGTCGCGGTAGAACGACAGTGCGGCATCGGCATCGTCGTGCGGCAGGAAGCTGTACTGAATGGTGATGTCCATGCCGGTCACGCTACGTGCGGCGTCGCGGGTCGCGCTTCTCCGTTCCTGACCGGTCGGGTCACCCGCTTGCTCACGCACGATGGCAGGCCCGCCGTCTCGGTGCTCACCCTGCGCCGGAACTCCCGCGGGGACTCGCCGACGAGTTCGCGAAAACGCGAACTGAAGGTGCCCCGCGACGAGAACCCGACCGCCACGCAGACGTCGGTGACGCTCAGCTCCCCCTGGCGCAGCATCGCCATCGCGCGCTCGATGCGTCGGGTCATCAGGTACCGGTACGGCGGCTCGCCGTAGGCGGCGTGGAACTGCCGGCTGAGGTGGCCGGCCGACAGGTGCACGCCCCGCGCGAGGCCCTCGACGTCGAGCGACTGCGCGAAGTCGCGGTCGATGCGGTCACGCACCCTGCGCAGGAGCACGAGCTCCCGCAGGTGCTCCTCCTGGGTCGCTCTACCGGTCACGCGCGAATACTACTGCGCGAGGAACGCCTCCACGCCCTCTATCGCGAGGGCGTGGTCGTCGGCCTGCGGCAGGCCGGACACCGTGACGGTGCCGACGACGCCGACGTCGATCACCGTGATCGGGAACGCTCCCCCGTGGCCGGCGAGGCGCGCGGGGTCGATCCACGGTGCCTCCTCGAAGCTGTGACCGCCTCGCGCGGCACGCAGCCCGACCAGGTAGGAGCTGACGCCGAATTCACGCACCGTGCTGGTCTTGCGCCGGATCCACACGTCGTTGTGCGCGGCGGTTCCCGGCATCGCGGCATGGAACAGCTGCTGCTCGCCGCGGGTGATGTCGATGGTGACCGGCAGGCCGCGGTCGATCGCGAGCTCGACGAGGATACTGCCGAGGGCCCACGCGTCGTCGTTGCGGAACCGGGTGAAGACCAGTCGCGCCTCCTGCTCCTCGATCGACGCGATGGCGCGGTCCAGCCCGGCGGTGTCGGTGCTGCCGTCGTCGGTGCCGCGAACGCTGTCTGTCATGGGGTCGGTCCTCCGGTGGGGGTGATGACGCGGGCCACGACGTCGGCGAGCGCGGGTGGGTCGATGGGGTCGGTGGCGGCGCGCAGGTCGTCGAGTGTCCACCACCGGTGCTCGAGCACGTCGACCTGTTCCGACGGCGTCCAGTTCAGCGACGACGGGGTGAACGCCATGGTGCGCACCAGGTAGTACTCCGCGTGGCCGGTGTCGTGGTCGCCCCCGGTGTACGCGACGTCGAAGTCATACGACCAGACGGGCTCGCCGAGGTCGTCGACGACCATGCCGGTTTCTTCGAACAGCTCGCGGCAGGCGGCCTCGTGGTGGGTCTCGCCAGGGTCGACCCCGCCACCCGGAGTGATCCACCGGGTGCCCTGCTCGGGAAACCCCACCGTATAGAACATCAGCACCCGGTCGGACTCGTCGAGCACCAGGATGCGGGAGGTCAGGCGGTGCCGCGACATGGCCCCGTCACTCCCCCGCGAAGTCCGAGACGTCGCCGACATACCGGGTGTTGTTCTCCGGTACCGGCTCCACCACGGCGGCGGCGACTTCTGCGGCGAATTCCGCCACGTTGTAGAGGCGGCCGGCGGCATCCTTCCGCGCACTGATCGCACCGGGATTCGCGCGTTCGAGCAGTGTCGCGGTGATGGTGCCCTCGATCATGTCGCCGGAGACGACGACGAAGCTGACACCCGCGGCCTCGAGCTCGGGGACGCGGTCGCGCAGGGCGTCTTCGCCCGCACGCTTGCTGAGCGCCACCGGCACGTACTCGGGCATGGTCTCGGTGGTACGGATGAAGTGCGCCTGGTGGCTGGTGACGAACACCACGCGGGCACCGGGGGCGAGCAGCGGGAGCGCCGCGGTGAGCAGTGCCGTCTGGGCGTCGCGGTTGAGCTGCATGGCGTAGTCGGCGGCCATACCGGATTCCATGCCGCCCGAGGCGTTCATCACGAGGATGTCGAGCCCGCCCCACGCGTCGTCGATGGTGGAGAACAGCCGGGCGACGGAGTCGGGGTCGGTGAGGTCGGCGCCGACCGCGATGGCCGTGCCCCCCGCGGCCTCGATGCTCGCGACGAGCTTGTCTGCCCGCGCCGCCTTGTTGCGGTAGTTGATGACGACGCTCGCACCCGCCGCGGCGAGGAGTGTTGCGGTGTCGGCTCCGATGCCGCGCGAGGAGCCCGTGACGAGGGCGCGCTTGCCGGCGAGGGACCCGGGGGCGATGGCGTTGTTCTGGTTCGTGTTCACGGCAACCGACCCTAGCAACTCGCTCCCGGTATCGAATCCTCCCGTTGCCGGCGGGCGGTCCGGTGGTATTTTCAACTCAACTACCGAAGAGGGTGTTGCCGATGACATTCGACCTGGCGGACTATCTCTGGATCGTCTGGCTCGTGTTCATTCTCGTCGCCGTGATCATCGAGCTCCTCACCCTCGAGTTCACGTTCCTGATGATCTCGGTCGGTAGCCTCGGGGGCCTCGCCGCCAACCTGCTCGGCGCGGACTGGTGGGTTCAGATCGTGGTCGCCGCGCTGCTGTCGGTCGCCCTGCTCGTGACCATCCGGCCCCTGTTGCTGCGGTTGATGCGCACGGGCGGGGACCCGACACCGAGCAACGTGGCCGCCCTCATCGGATTGAGCGGCCGCACGGTCGTGCCGCTCGGTGCTAATGGCGGGCTGGTGCGCCTCGCCAACGGGGAGACCTGGACCGCCCGCATCGACGGCGGCTCCCCCACCCAGTCGCTCGACGACGGCGAGAGCGTGACCGTCGTCTCCATCGAGGGGTCGACGGCCGTCGTCATCCCCAGTGAAAGGACCACGCCATGAACACCGCCGGCGACCTGATCGGACAGCTCTTCATCCTCGCCCTCGTCGTCGTGCTGGTGGTGTTCGTCGTGGTCGTGCTGATCCGGGCGATCCGCATCATCCCGCAGGCGACCGCCGGTGTCGTCGAACGCCTCGGCAAGTACCACAAGACCCTCATGCCCGGCCTCAACCTGCTGGTGCCGTTCGTCGACCGCGTGCGGCCGCTCATCGATATGCGCGAGCAGGTGGTCTCCTTTCCCCCGCAGCCGGTGATCACCGAAGACAACCTCGTCGTGTCGATCGACACGGTCGTCTACTTTCAGGTGACGGATGCGCGTGCCGCGACCTACGAGATCGCGAACTACCTCGGCGCGGTGGAGCAACTGACGGTGACGACGCTGCGTAACGTGGTCGGCGGGCTCAACCTCGAGGAAGCCCTCACCAGCCGCGACAACATCAACGGGCAGTTGCGGATCGTTCTCGACGAGGCGACCGGCAAGTGGGGTATCCGCGTCGGGCGCGTCGAGCTCAAGGCCATCGACCCGCCGGTCTCGATCAAGGACTCCATGGAGAAGCAGATGCGCGCCGAGCGCGACCGCCGCGCGGTGATCCTCACCGCCGAGGGCACCAAGCAGTCCGCGATCCTCACCGCGGAGGGCGCACGGCAGGCCGCGATCCTCTCGGCGGAGGGTGATGCACGGGCCGCGGTGCTGCGCGCCGAGGGCGAGGCGCAGGCCATCACGACCGTGTTCGGCGCGATCCACTCCGGTGACCCCGACGGTCCGCTGCTGGCCTACCAATACCTGCAGACCCTGCCGAAGCTCGCCGAGGGGCAGTCCAACAAGCTGTGGATCATCCCCTCCGAGCTCACCGAGGCGCTCAAGACCGTCGGCAGGGGTTTCGGAGGAGCGGGGATGGATGCCACGGCGCCGGCCGCCCCGGCAGGCAGTGCGCCGCCCGCCACGCCGCCCACTCCCCCGGGCCTCGCGGATGCCCCGCCGCGGCCGCCCGTGGCCACGGCATGACGGTCGCCGCGGCATCCACTTTCTTCTCGCCACCGTCGCCCCGCATCCTCGCACACCGCGGCCTCGCGCTGGACGCCCCGGAGAACACCCTCGCCGCGTTCGCCGCCGCCGCCGACCTCGGGGTGCAGAATGTCGAGACCGACGTGCACGCGACCGCCGACGGCATCGCCGTGATCAGCCACGACGCCGACCTCGCGAGGGTCGCCAGAGATCCGCGGCCGGTGAGCGAGCTCACCATGGCGCAGCTACGGGAGGTCGACCTCGGAGGCGGGCAGGGCTATTGCAGCCTCAGCGAGGCGCTCGGGGTGTTTCCGTGGCTGCGGTTCAACATCGACGTCAAGTCCGACGACGCGGTCGACCCCACGGTGGAGGCGATCCTTTCGGCGGGTGCCCTCGACCGGGTGCTGGTCACCTCGTTCAGCGAGAGACGACGTACAGCCGCCACTCGCCAGCCCCCTTCTCTTATACCCATCTCCGAGCCCACGAGACGCTCATGAATCTCGTATGCCGGCTT
>NZ_JAALGE010000080.1 GCF_011057645.1 Marisediminicola senii
CTGTGGGGGGGGCGGGGAGGTGGTAAAAGGGAGAGTGTCTGCTCCCGGCCCGCGGGCCCGCGGCCGGGCCGGGGGCCCGGGGCGGGGCACGCGGGGTTCGTGTTCCCCGGCGGGCGCCCCGCAGACGACTACCGCCGCAACGCCCAGCAGATGCGCGACGCCGCCGTGCGGCACGGACGGCGAGCCGACGACGTGCGGTTCATCGTGCAGGCCGGTGTCGTGGTGGGGCGCACCGAGGAGGAGGCCGCAGACAAGGTGCGCGCCTACCGCGAGCACACCAGCGTCGAGGGGATCCTCGCGCACAACGGCGTGCCGTTCGACCTGCCCGCGTACGAGCAGTCGACCACGCTGGAACAGGTCGCCGAGGCGGAGAGCGCGGCGGGGCATCCGTTCTTCCGCATGTTCGCGCCTGGCACGACGGTCGGCGCCGCCCTCACGGACCTCGCCGGCGGGCGCGAGGGCCGCTTCTTCGTCGCGGGAACGCCGACGGTCGTGGCCGATGAGATCGAGCGCTGGCTCGACGACGACGGTATCGATGGAATCAACCTGCGCCAGTACCACTCGTTCGACACCGCGCGCGACTTCGTCGAGCTCGTGGTTCCCGAGCTGCGTCGCCGCGGGCGGCTGCGCGACGGGTACGTTCCGGGCGAGACCCTGCGCGAGCGGCTGTTCGGCGCCGACCGCGGGCCCCGGCTACCCGACCGGCACACGGCGGCGCGCTACCGGGGTGGGGCGAACCTCGACAACCCGGTCGCTCCGCTCACGTTCGGGTAGGCCACTCGGGCGCTGTAGAGGGGTGGATGCCGCGGCGCGGGGCCGCGGCATCCACTCGCCTATCGGCCCAGAAGACCGCGGCCGCTACTCAGGGCCGAAGACGTGCAGCCCGAGGTCGTCCGAGAGCGCCTCGCAGGCGAGCACGCCGCGCACGCTGTTGCCCTCGGTGTCGAGCGGCGGGCTGTAGACGCCCAGGCCGAGCTGCCACGGAACGGTCGCGACGAGTCCACCGGCGACGCCCGACTTCGCCGGCAGGCCGACGCGGCGCAGCCAGCGACCCGAGCCGTCGTACATGCCGCAGGTCGCCATCACGCTGAGCACCGTCGGCACGACGCGCTCGGGAACTACCTGCACGCCGGTTTGCGGGTTGCGCCCGCCGAACGCGAGGGTCGCGCCCATCACCGCGAGCAGTTCGGCGCTCACCAGGATCGAGCAGGCACGGGCGTAGGCAGAGACGGCGTCGTCGACCGAGATCTCGAGCGATCCTGAGGAGCGCATGAGGTATCCCAGGGCGCGGTTGCGGTCACCGAGCAGCTGCTCGGAATTGCTGACCTCGGTGTCGATCTCGAGGTCGCGGCCGGCGAAGGCGGAGATGCCGCTCAGGATGCGCTCGAACCGCTCGTCGGGGCTCGACCCGTCGACCAGCGACGCGGTCAGCAGCGCGCCGGCATTGACCATGGGGTTCGGCGGCCGGCCGGTGTCGCTCTCGAGCACCAGGGCGTCGAATGCCTCGCCGGTCGGTTCCGTTCCGACCCGCTCGAGCACGGACTCGCCGGCATCGGCGAGCGCGAGGGCGTAGACGAATGGCTTGACCGCGGACTGCACCGAGAACGCGATGGTCGCATCATCGGTCATGCGAATGTCGCCCGCGCTGTCGGCGATGGCGATGCCGCACACGGTCGGTTCGGCGTCGGCGAGTTGCGGAATGCTGTCGTCCACCTCGCCACTGGTCTCCTCGAGCATGCGCTCGCGCAGCCCCTCGAGGTCGTACTTCGCGGCCAGGTTGGGGTGACGTGTCATGGGTCAAGTCAAGCAGTGCCCGGGGTCGCCGAGCTGTGCGGGCGGTCCCGCCGGGGTCGGGCGGTCTCGCCCTGTGCGAACCGCCTCGCCGGGGTCGGGTAGCGTGATCACCGACGACAGTAAAGGGGAACGCGTGCATTCTCGCGGGGCTCGGCTCGCGCGCGGTTTCGCCGCCGCGTCGCTCGCGACCCTCGTTGCCGCGGTGTTCCACGCGGCGGGCGGTGGAGGGTTTCCGCACGTCGCGCTCCTCGCCGTCGGTCTCGTCTTCTGCACGCTGTTCTGCGTCGCCCTCGCCGGGCGCACCGTGTCGTGGCTGCGCCTCACCGCGTCGGTATCGGTGAGCCAGCTCGCGTTCCACCTCATCTTCGGCACGGCCGGCGGCCCCGGACTCGACGGCACGGGGCTCGAGGGCGCAGTGTTCGAGAACGCAGTGCTCGGGGGTGCAGGGCACGCGCAGCACGGGGGAGCCTTCACCATCGCGGACGGCGCCGTTGCGGCGACGTCCGGTGGTGCTGGGCATGGGATGCTGCTCGCCCACGTCATTGCGGCGGCCATCACGATCGTCGGTATCAGGTTCGGTGAGACGGCGTTCTGGGCGCTCGTCGACACCGCAGTGGTTCCGCTCGCCGCCGCATTCCGGTGGATGCTCCCCGCGCCCCTCGAGCAGGCACCCCGCCCTACGGTCGCCGTCGCCAGCCGTGGCTTCGAACCCCGCCTGCGCACCGACCTGCTCTCGGTTGCCCGGTATCGCGGTCCGCCGGTGGTGCGTCTCTCGTAGGTGCTGGTGCCCGTTTCGTGGCGCCCTCTCGGTGCGGCTCGATCGCCGCGCCGCATCGCGGTTCCGTGGCGCTCGCCGCGGCATCCGCCATCTCTCGCATCACGTTCGGGCGCTGCCACCGTGCCGCCCGCAGTCACGAAGGACCCATCATGACCCGCACTACCCGTATCGCCCGCACCACCCGCACTGCCCGCACTGCCCGCCGCACGGTCGGCACCGTCACCGGTGTCGCTGCCGCCGGGCTGCTCATCGCGCTCGCCGCACCCATGACGGCGAGCGCGCACGTCGGCGTCGAGGCGTCGACCACGGCCGCCGGAAGCTACTCCCTGCTCACCTTCTCGGTGCCGCACGGCTGCGACGCGTCGTCGACCACCGGCATCACGATCGACATTCCCGAGAGCGTCATCTCGGTCACCCCGACCATCAACCCGGGCTGGACCGTCGAGGCCGTCAGCACCGACGACCGCACCAGCCAGGTCGTCTACACGGCCGAGACCCCGCTGCCCGACGGCTACCGCGACGCGTTCGAACTCGAGGTGGCGCTGCCCGATGGCGAGCCGGGCGACATGGTCGCATTCCCGGTGACGCAGGCGTGCGAAGTCGGCGAAACGCTGTGGAACGAAGAGACCGTGGAGGGGGAGGACGAACCGGCACATCCGGCGCCGGCCATCGTGCTGACCGCGGCCTCAGAGGGGGAGGGGCACCACGGTGCTGCGGACGGGGTGGATGCCGCGTCCGCGAGCAGTTCGGCCGAGGCATCCACCGCCCCGACCAGCGACACCCTCGCCCGCGTCTTCGGAATCGGCGGGCTGCTCGTGGGTGCCGTCGCCGTCGTGGTCGCGACGGCCGCCGTTCGCCGCAAGGCGTGACCCGGTGAGCGTCACGACTACGCCAGCCGCGGCATCCACCGCGCCGCCGCCGCAGGGCACCCCGTCGCGCGGCTGGTTCGGAGCCCTGCTGCTGCGGCTGCACTTCTACGCGGGTATTCTGATCGGCCCGTTCATTCTGGTCGCAGCCCTCAGCGGCGCGTTCTATGCGATCACGCCGCAGATCGAGCGGGTCGTCTACTCGGATGAACTGACGGCACCCATCTCCGACCAGTCGGCTCCGTTGGCCGAGCAGATCGCCGCCGCCCAGGCTGTGGTCGGCGACGACGGGGCACTCGTCGCGGTGCGTCCGGCACCGGAACCCGGGGACACCACGCGCGTGATGTTCACCGGTGACGACCTCATCGAGTCGCAGACCCGCGCGATCTTCGTCGACCCGGCTACCGCCGAGGTTCGCGGTGACCTGCCGGTGTACGGAACCAGTGGCGCTCTGCCGCTGCGCACCTGGGTGGACCAGTTGCACCGTAACCTCAATCTCGGCGAGGCCGGTCGTCTCTACAGTGAGCTCGCGGCCAGCTGGCTGGGCGTGGTAGTGCTCGCGGGTGTCGGACTGTGGATCACGCGCTTTCGTCGCGCCCGGGTCAAGAAAGACATGGTGCGGCCGAACAACGCCGTGCCCGGGTATCGCCGCATCTTCAGCTGGCACGCCTCGACGGGCATCTGGCTGCTGGTGGGTGCGCTGTTCCTGTCGGCGACCGGCATCACCTGGTCGCAGTTCGCCGGAGCGAATGTCAGCGCGCTGAGATCGGCGTTGAACGTGGGAACCCCCGCGGTGGTCACCGACCTCGCGCCCGGCGACGGGGCGTCCGTCGACCCGCACGCCGACCACGGCGCGGCGGTCGGGGCATCGGGTGAGGTCGACATCGACGGGTTCGCCGAGGTGTTGGCCGTTGCGCAGACGATGAACGTCAACACCGGCCTGGTCGAGATCCGCCCGCCCGCGGCCGATGACCAGGCGTGGGTGGTGCAGGAGATCCAGCGCAGCTACCCCACCGAGGTCGACTCAGTGGCGGTCGATGGCCGCACGCTCGACGTGGTCGACAGCGTGGACTTCGCCGACTTCTCGCTCGTCGCGAAGCTGGCGCGGTGGGGTATCGACACGCACATGGGATCGATGTTCGGGCTGCCCAACCAGATCCTGCTGTTCGTCACCGCGCTGGGAATCGCGGCGATGGTCATCTGGGGGTACGCCATGTGGTGGATGCGGCGTCCGACACGTCGGCCCGCCAGGCTGGTCGGGCGACCGGCGCCGAGCGGTGCGCTGTCCAGGGCCCCGTGGTGGGGTGTCGCCGCAGTCGTGCTGGTCGCGATCGGAATTGGCGCGTTCCTTCCTCTGATGGGCGTCAGCCTGCTCGGCTTCGTGCTCGTCGATGCTGTGGTGGCCGCGGTGCGCGCGCGGCCGGCATCCACTGTCGACTGATTGGTGGATGCCGGGAGCCCCGGGTCCCTCGCGGGGCTCGGGGTTCCGCTCGTCGGTGGGCAGCAATACCCTGTGTGCGTGGAGCATCCCCAGGTCATCGATCCGCACGACCCGCTCGTGGAACGGGTGCGCGCGATCTGCCTGGGGTACCCGGAGGCGGTCGAGAAGGAGTCGTTCGGCCGGCCCACCTTTCGGGCCGGCAAGAAGGTATTCATCTGGGTGTCGGCCAGCATGGACCGCCCGTTCTCGATCGTGTTCAAGCCCGACGGCGACGAGCGGCTGGCCCACCTCGAAGACGAACGCTACTTCGTGCCGCCGTACTGGGGGCCCGCGGGGTGGCTCGCGATCGACTTCGACCACCCGGATACCGACTGGACCGAGCTCGCTGAACTGGTCGACACCTCGTACCGCCAGGTGGCGCTGAAGCGCCAGCTGTCGGCGTTGGACACGAGGGACTCCCAACCGCTGGTATAGTCTCTAAGTCGGCTTTCGGGCCGGTAAGTTGCGCCCGTAGCTCAGCGGATAGAGCAATTGACTACGGATCAATAGGCCGGGGGTTCAAATCCCTCCGGGCGCACCACCGAAGAATGACCCTGCAGCTCCATCGCAGGGTCATTCTTCGTTTGTACGGCTGGGTGGACGCGAACCCCCTCCGTGGGCCCCCGCTGAGCAGTCCGCCGCACCGCGCCTTGGGGTGCTCGCTCACTCATGAACCCGCGCGCGGCGTGGAGGCGGCTCAGTAGGGGAGTCAAATCCCTCCGGGCGCACCACCAGAAAGCCCCGTAAACCCCGCGTTTACGGGGCTTTTTGTAGTTGAGTCCCGCATAGTGGTGTAGCCGCGGTGGCCCGGCTCGTCGTGAAGACGTGGACGCGGTCACCGTGTGATCCTTCGAGAAGTCTCTTACCTCGACTCGAAAGGCATCATCACGATGACCGCT
>NZ_JAALGE010000081.1 GCF_011057645.1 Marisediminicola senii
CAAATGCCAAATACCTCGTGCAGATGGTCCGTTTCTAGCGGGTTGTTTGTAGGAGATTCCTTTGGAAAACATTTAACACAAACAAAGCAAGTCAGTAATGATTTGTTCTGTCAGTTTCAAACTTGTCTGCAGTGGACCTATTCCGGTTGCTGTGGGCGCTAGATGTGCCGGCCGCTTTTGGTGGTTTGGTAATCAAACATTTACGGAGAGTTTGATCCTGGCTCAGGACGAACGCTGGCGGCGTGCTTAACACATGCAAGTCGAACGATGATCCGGAGCTTGCTTCGGGGATTAGTGGCGAACGGGTGAGTAACACGTGAGTAACCTGCCCTTCACTCTGGGATAAGCACTGGAAACGGTGTCTAATACCGGATACGACCTTCAGCCGCATGGCTAGGGGGTGGAAAGAATTTTGGTGGAGGATGGACTCGCGGCCTATCAGGTAGTTGGTGAGGTAATGGCTCACCAAGCCGACGACGGGTAGCCGGCCTGAGAGGGTGACCGGCCACACTGGGACTGAGACACGGCCCAGACTCCTACGGGAGGCAGCAGTGGGGAATATTGCACAATGGGCGAAAGCCTGATGCAGCAACGCCGCGTGAGGGATGACGGCCTTCGGGTTGTAAACCTCTTTTAGTAGGGAAGAAGCGAAAGTGACGGTACCTGCAGAAAAAGCACCGGCTAACTACGTGCCAGCAGCCGCGGTAATACGTAGGGTGCAAGCGTTGTCCGGAATTATTGGGCGTAAAGAGCTCGTAGGCGGTTTGTCGCGTCTGCTGTGAAATCCGGAGGCTCAACCTCCGGCCTGCAGTGGGTACGGGCAGACTAGAGTGCGGTAGGGGAGATTGGAATTCCTGGTGTAGCGGTGGAATGCGCAGATATCAGGAGGAACACCAATGGCGAAGGCAGATCTCTGGGCCGTAACTGACGCTGAGGAGCGAAAGCATGGGGAGCGAACAGGATTAGATACCCTGGTAGTCCATGCCGTAAACGTTGGGAACTAGATGTGGGGACCATTCCACGGTCTCCGTGTCGCAGCTAACGCATTAAGTTCCCCGCCTGGGGAGTACGGCCGCAAGGCTAAAACTCAAAGGAATTGACGGGGGCCCGCACAAGCGGCGGAGCATGCGGATTAATTCGATGCAACGCGAAGAACCTTACCAAGGCTTGACATATACCGGAAACCTGCAGAAATGTAGGCCCCGCAAGGTCGGTATACAGGTGGTGCATGGTTGTCGTCAGCTCGTGTCGTGAGATGTTGGGTTAAGTCCCGCAACGAGCGCAACCCTCGTTCTATGTTGCCAGCACGTAATGGTGGGAACTCATAGGAGACTGCCGGGGTCAACTCGGAGGAAGGTGGGGATGACGTCAAATCATCATGCCCCTTATGTCTTGGGCTTCACGCATGCTACAATGGCCGGTACAAAGGGCTGCAATACCGTAAGGTGGAGCGAATCCCAAAAAGCCGGTCTCAGTTCGGATTGAGGTCTGCAACTCGACCTCATGAAGTCGGAGTCGCTAGTAATCGCAGATCAGCAACGCTGCGGTGAATACGTTCCCGGGCCTTGTACACACCGCCCGTCAAGTCATGAAAGTCGGTAACACCCGAAGCCGGTGGCCTAACCGTAAGGAAGGAGCCGTCGAAGGTGGGATCGGTAATTAGGACTAAGTCGTAACAAGGTAGCCGTACCGGAAGGTGCGGCTGGATCACCTCCTTTCTAAGGAGCACTCGAAGACAGCGTCTGCCTCTGCTGTTTACACAGAGATAACAAGCGCTTATTAGCTTCGTAGCCATTTCGGAGACACATGTTCTTCGGTGGCGCTCATGGGTGGAACATTGACATTGTGGCCAGGTAAGCGAATCGGCTTCCCAGTACGTCTCCTTCGGGGGATTGGAACGGGAAATGATCGGGTTCCTGGTCTTTTGCACGCTGTTGGGTCCTGAGGGACCGGGCCTCATGTTGTCTTTGGATGGTGTGGGATACGGACCTCTGGACCTTGTTGTCGTCATCACGAGAACGTTCCTTCGGGGATGTGTGGTGGCGCGGAGGGTACCGCCCGTAATTTGAGAACTACACAGTGGACGCGAGCATCTTAGACACTCGCAATGGATCAGGGCTTCGGCTTTGGTTGTTGCGTGATGTCTTCATTTAGATCAAGCAAATCAACCCTTTGGGGTTGTGCGCTGATCTTTGTGTAATTTTGTCATCAAGTTTCTAAGTGCAAACGGTGGATGCCTTGGCATCTGGAGCCGAAGAAGGACGTATAAATCTGCGATAAGCCTCGGGGAGCTGATAATAGAGCCCTGATCCGAGGATTTCCGAATGGGGAAACCCCGCCAGGGGCAGCAATGTTACCTGGTGACTCCCGCCTGAATATATAGGGCGGGTAGAGGGAACGTGGGGAAGTGAAACATCTCAGTACCCACAGGAAGAGAAAGCAAAAGCGATTCCGTAAGTAGTGGCGAGCGAAACCGGAAGAGGCCAAACCGATCATGTGTGATAGCCGGCAGGTGTTGCATGGTCGGGGTAGCGGGACTTTTCAGCAGTTACTGCCGTACTGCAAGGATTACAGCGCGATATAGACGAATGGTCTTGAAAGGCCAGTCATAGAGGGTGCCAACCCCGTAGTCGAAATGTCGTTATGGTCCGAGAAGTATCCCAAGTATCACGGGGCCCGAGAAATCCCGTGTGAATCAGCCAGGACCACCTGGTAAGCCTAAATACTCCCAGATGACCGATAGCGGACAAGTACCGTGAGGGAAAGGTGAAAAGTACCCCGGGAGGGGAGTGAAATAGTACCTGAAACCGTTTGCATACAAACCGTTGGAGCCTCCTTAGTAGGGGTGACAGCGTGCCTTTTGAAGAATGAGCCTGCGAGTTAGTGATATGTGGCGAGGTTAACCCGTGTGGGGTAGCCGTAGCGAAAGCGAGTCTGAATAGGGCGATTCAGTCGCATGTCCTAGACCCGAAGCGAAGTGATCTATCCATGGCCAGGTTGAAGCGACGGTAAGACGTCGTGGAGGACCGAACCCACTTCAGTTGAAAATGGAGGGGATGAGCTGTGGATAGGGGTGAAAGGCCAATCAAACTTCGTGATAGCTGGTTCTCTCCGAAATGCATTTAGGTGCAGCGTTGCGTGTTTCTTGCCGGAGGTAGAGCGACTGGATAGCTAATGGGCCCCAAAAGGTTACTGACGTTAGCCAAACTCCGAATGCCGGTAAGTGAGAGCGCAGCAGTGAGACGGTGGGGGATAAGCTTCATCGTCGAGAGGGAAACAACCCAGACTACCAACTAAGGTCCCCAAGCGTGTGCTAAGTGGGAAAGGATGTGGAGTTGCAGAGACAACCAGGAGGTTGGCTTAGAAGCAGCCACCCTTGAAAGAGTGCGTAATAGCTCACTGGTCAAGTGATTCCGCGCCGACAATGTAACGGGGCTCAAGCACACCACCGAAGTTGTAGATTTCGTGTAATAGCTAGGCATTTATGTCCAGGCGCACGGAGTGGTAGGAGAGCGTCGTGTGGCCAGCGAAGCGGCGGTGTAAACCAGCCGTGGAGGCCACACGAGTGAGAATGCAGGCATGAGTAGCGAAAGACGGGTGAGAAACCCGTCCTCCGAAAGAACAAGGTTTCCAGGGCCAGGTTAATCCGCCCTGGGTAAGTCGGGACCTAAGGCGAGGCCGACAGGCGTAGTCGATGGACAACGGGTCGATATTCCCGTACTGACGAAGAACCGCCCCAATCAATCCAGTAATGCTAAGCATCTGAATCCTTTAGATGGATCCCTTCGGGGTGAAGCGTGAGGCCTAGCGTGCGACCCTATGCTGGTGCGGTTAGCGTATTAACAGGTGTGACGCAGGAAGGTAGCTGAGCCAGGCGATGGTTGTCCTGGTCTAAGGATGTAGGCCGAGAGATAGGCAAATCCGTCTCTCATATGAGGCTGAGACCCGATGGGTAGTCCTCACGGACGAAATCAGTGATCCTATGCTGCCAAGAAAAGCATCGACGCGAGGTTCAAGTCACCCGTACCCCAAACCGACTCAGGTGTTCAGGTAGAGAATACCAAGGAGATCGAGAGAATCGTGGTTAAGGAACTCGGCAAAATGCCCCCGTAACTTCGGGAGAAGGGGGGCCGGAGGCGTGAAGGGATTTACTCCTGGAGCGCTGTATGGCCGCAGAGACCAGTGGGAAGCGACTGTTTACTAAAAACACAGGTCCGTGCCAAGTCGCAAGACGATGTATACGGACTGACGCCTGCCCGGTGCTGGAAGGTTAAGAGGAACGGTTAGCCGCAAGGCGAAGCTGAGAATTTAAGCCCCAGTAAACGGCGGTGGTAACTATAACCATCCTAAGGTAGCGAAATTCCTTGTCGGGTAAGTTCCGACCTGCACGAATGGCGTAACGACTTCCCAGCTGTCTCAACCGCGAACTCGGCGAAATTGCACTACGAGTAAAGATGCTCGTTACGCGCAGAAGGACGGAAAGACCCCGTGACCTTTACTACAGCTTGGTATTGGTGTTCGGAGTGGCTTGTGTAGGATAGGTGGGAGACTGTGAAGCTGGCACGCTAGTGCTGGTGGAGTCATCGTTGAAATACCACTCTGGTCACTTTGGATATCTAACTACGAACCGTAATCCGGTTCTGGGACAGTGCCTGGTGGGTAGTTTAACTGGGGCGGTTGCCTCCCAAAAAGTAACGGAGGCGCCCAAAGGTTCCCTCAACCTGGTTGGTAATCAGGTGTCGAGTGTAAGTGCACAAGGGAGCTTGACTGTGAGAGTGACAACTCGAGCAGGGACGAAAGTCGGGACTAGTGATCCGGCAGTGGCTTGTGGAAGCGCTGTCGCTCAACGGATAAAAGGTACCTCGGGGATAACAGGCTGATCTTGCCCAAGAGTCCATATCGACGGCATGGTTTGGCACCTCGATGTCGGCTCGTCGCATCCTGGGGCTGGAGTAGGTCCCAAGGGTTGGGCTGTTCGCCCATTAAAGCGGTACGCGAGCTGGGTTTAGAACGTCGTGAGACAGTTCGGTCCCTATCCTCTGCGCGCGCAGGAAATTTGAGAAGATCTATCCCTAGTACGAGAGGACCGGGATGGACGAACCTCTGGTGTGTCAGTTGTTCCGCCAGGAGCACCGCTGATTAGCTACGTTCGGAATGGATAACCGCTGAAAGCATCTAAGCGGGAAGCCAGCTTCAAGATGAGATTTCCATGACTTAGGTCGAGAGGCTCCCAGCTAGACTACTGGGTTGATAGGCGGGATGTGGAAGCGAGGACTAAAGACTCGTGAAGCTGACCCGTACTAATAAGCCGATAACTTGATAACACCCAAAATTG
>NZ_JAALGE010000082.1 GCF_011057645.1 Marisediminicola senii
AGCCCGACCGGCGCGTGCGCGAGTCGTTCCCGGTCGATCAGGTGACGCTGCTCGGGGTCGCGAACGACAAGGTGCGCGACCAGGTCAAGAAGATCCTGGCGGGTGCGGCACACAAGCCGAAGGTCGCGGTGTACCCGCCGTGGTTCCAGCGACCGGAGGCGTGAGTCATCCATGACGCCTGACGTTTCTGCGCGGCCCGAGTCTGCGCGCCCGGAGTCTGCGCGCCCCTCGGCGCGGCCGGTGTCTGCGCACACTATGTCCGCGCACCTCGCCGACCTGGCGGCCTACGTGGCCGCGTCGCCGTCGTCATTCCACGCCGCCGCCGAGGCCGCCCGCCGGCTGAGCGCCGCTGGATTCACTGGCCTCGCCGAGTCCGATTCCTGGACCCCCGGCGCCGGTCGCTTCTTCGTCGTGCGCGACGGCGCGGTCATCGCCTGGATCGTCCCGGAGGGCGCGGTACCCACCACGCCGTTCCGCATCGTCGGCGCACACACCGATTCGCCCGGGTTCAAGCTCAAGCCGAAGCCGACCACCGCGACGCGCGGCTGGATCCAGGCCGGCGTCGAGGTCTACGGCGGTCCGCTCTTCAACTCCTGGCTCGACCGCGAGCTCGAACTCGCCGGCCGCCTCGTCTTCGCCGACGGCAGCGTCGAGCTGGTGCGCACCGGGCCCATGCTGCGCTTTCCACAGCTCGCCGTGCACCTCGACCGCGGCGTCAACTCCGAGGGCCTGACCCTCGACCCGCAGCGGCACCTCAACCCGGTGCTCGGCGTCGGCTCCCTCGCCGATGCCGACGTCGTCGGCCTGCTCGCCGCACTCGCCAGCAGGCGGGGTTCCGACGTCGCCGGCTACGACGTCTCGATCGCCGACACGCAGCCATCCGCGGCGTTCGGACTCGACGGCGCGCTGTTCGCATCTGCGCGGCTCGACAACCTGTCGTCGACGCACTCCGGCCTCGCCGCCATCATCGCCCTGGCGGGTGCGGATACCGAGACAAGCGAGGTCACGGCAGGGGTGGATGCTGCCGCCGGCCCCACCGCCCCGATCGCCGTCTTCGCGGCGTTCGACCACGAAGAGGTCGGTTCCGCGACGCGCTCGGGTGCCAGCGGACCGTTCCTCGAGCAGGTGCTCTCGCGCATCAAGGGCGACATCTCCTCCGACGACTACGCCCGCGCCCTCGCCGGCTCCTGGTGCATGTCAGCCGATGCCGGGCACGCCGTGCACCCGAACTACGCTGAGCGCCACGACCCGGTCAACCAGCCGATCGTCGGCGCGGGTCCGCTGCTCAAGATCAATGCGAACCAGCGCTACGCCACCGATGCCGTGGGCGCGGCCGAGTGGGCACGCTCCTGCCGGCAGGCCGGGGTCGCGTACCAGGAGTTCGTGTCGAACAACGCGCTGCCCTGCGGGTCGACGATCGGTCCGCTGACGGCGACGCGTCTCGGCATCCGCACGTTCGACGTGGGCATCGCGCTGCTGTCGATGCACTCCGCGCGCGAGCTCTGCGGGGCCGATGACCCGGCCGCGCTGACGGCGGTCGCGAAGGCGTTCTTCGCGCCGGAGTAGCGCAGCCGGGGATCGGACTACTTTGAGTCGCCCGAGATCTTCGCGGCGTGGGTGGATGCCTCGTCGGCCGTCATCTCGACGCCGGACTCCTTCGCGCGCTGCAGGATCTCGGCCGCGACATCGACGTCGGCATTGCCGAGCTGGATGTCTGCGGCGACCTGCTGCACGATGCCCGCAGCCTTGTCGTCGGTGGTGGTGGGGTGGATGTCTTGCAGGGGCTCATCTTGAGTGTTCTCAGGCATGGGTTCATAGTGGCAGGTTCTTGCTGCGAGGTCTCGATGCGTAGCGTGGTGCGCCGCCGGGCGCCCCGTCGCTTCGGCGCGTTCAGCGTGGTGACTGGCGCCCCCGCGACCGGCGGACGAGACTGAACGGATGAGCCTCCGCTGGTACACCGTCGTCATCGACAGTCACGACCCCGCCACCCTCGCCCGCTGGTGGGCAGAGACGCTCGGCTGGGTGATCTCCTACGAGGAGCCGGACGAGGTGGGCGTCGACGCCCCGCACGCGATGGACGACAGCCGCGACATCCCGCTCGCCGAGCAGGGCCCCGGCCTGGTCTTCGTGCCGGTGCCGGAGGGCAAGACCGTCAAGAACCGCCTGCACATCGACCTGGCGCCGGGCCCGGACGACGACCAGGCGGCGGCCGTGCAGACGCTCGTCGAGCGCGGAGCGACGAGGGTCGACGTCGGCCAGAACGTTGACGATGTCACCTGGGTCGTACTTGCCGACCCCGAGGGCAACGAATTCTGCGTGCTCTCGGCCCGCAGCTGACTCCGAAACCTTTTCGGGGCCGGGCGCAAGCCCTTGCCGCCGACCCGGCATGGGGTCACTGTGTACGCATGCGAAGAATCCACTATGCGGGCGGAAGCGTCATCACCGGTGACCGAACCTGCAAGGCCGTGCTGCGATACGCGCGGGCCCTCGGCGATGCCGGCAAGTCCGACGTCGTCACCTTTCCCATCGTCGAATCGGGCGGCGGCCTGGCCTTCGCGCACTTTCTGATCGGCCCGGCGAGCCAACTGTTCTCTGTGCCGCTCGAGAACACGCCTGACGACCCGGTGGACATCGCCCTCATCAAGGAGCTGGAACAGAAGACCGCGGCGCTGCAGCCGGCCAGGCCGCTGTGGGCAGAAGAGATGTCCGACGTACCCGACATCCCCGAGTTCGACTACGACGACCTGTAGGGCGGGTTCGCCCCGCGTCAGCGGCCGAGTATCGCCCAGCCGTGCGGCTCGATGATGAGAATGGATGCCGCGTTCCGCTGCTCGATGCGGGCGGATCCGGCGAGCAGGCCCACGGTGCCGTCGGTGCCGTACTCCGCGGGTCCGTCGCTCAGATTCAGCGCCACGACGATGCGGTCGTCGCCGCCGACCTCCGTTCCGTCACCGCCTGCGCTGCCACCCGCGTAGCTTGCGCCACCACTACTGCGCGACTCGTAGACGAACACGTCGTTCTCCGTGATGTGCGCGGTCGTGCGGGCGGTGTGCAGCCATGCGTTGCGGCGTCGGATGCCGATGAGCTGGCGGTGCACCTCGAGCAGCTCGTGGCCGGAGTCGTCGAGCGCCGCTGGCCCGCCCTCGGGCATGGCGGGCCGGACCGCGTCATCCCCGCCCGCACGGTCTTCTTTGATACCGAGCAGCCCGCGTTCGTCGCCGTAGTAGATCGCCGGGGTGCCGCCGATGGTGAGCAGTGTGACGATGGCGTGCGCGACGTGTCGAGGGTCGTCGATGGCGCTGGCGATGCGGGTCACGTCGTGGTTGCCGACGAATGTCATGGGCACGAACGCGTCGAGAAAGGCGTTGTGGCGTTCGAGGGTCCAGGCGAGTTCGAAGAAGTTGCGTTCGTTGATCGCGTTGCGGATCGCCTTCCACGCCTCGTACTGCGTGACCGAGTCCATGGTGGATTCGGTGATGATGGCGGCGTAGTCGCCGTGGATGACTTCGCCGACGATGTACGCGTCGGGGTGTCGCTCGCGCACCCGGGGGAGCACGCTCGCCCAGAACGCGGGGTCGACGGAGTACGCGGCGTCGAGGCGCCAGCCGTCGGCGCCCGCATCCAGCCAGTGGTTCATGACGCGTAGGACGAGGTCGGCCACCGCGGGGTTCGCGTGGTTGAGGGCTACCAGCGCGTCGTGGCCCTCGAAGTTCTCGAAACGGGGCGCGGCGGCATCCACGGGTCCATCGTCGATGCTCGGCGCTGGGCGGAACAGCGCGGTCTCGGGGCCGCCGGCGAGGGCGTTCTGGAATGCGGGAAACGCGCGCCCGACGTGGTTGAACACTCCGTCGAGCAGGATGCGGATGCCCAGCTCGTGTGCGCGGGCGGCGAATGCCCGAAAGTCGTCCTCGTCACCGAGACGGTTGTCGATCGCGAAGTAGTCGACGGTGTCGTAGCCGTGGGTCTCGGAGGCGAAGATCGGTCCGAGCAGGATGCCCGATGCGCCGAGTTCGATGGCGTAGTCGAGCCAGTCCCCGATGCGGGTGAAGCGATGGGTGACGTCGGGCTGCGCCTGTTGCGGTGCGTCGACGAAGCCGAGCGGGTAGACGTGCCACCAGATCGCGTGGGCGACCCAGTCCGGTTCGGTGCGGGGGGTGGATGCTGCGTCGAAACTCATCCGTCAAGTCTGCGGGGCGCACGGCCGGTGCTCGACCAGGTCGCGCTCTAGACGAGGCTGTATGCGTCGTCGATCTCGCTCCACCCGTGCTCGTTGACCGTGATGCGCAGCTTGGCCGCGATCTGCTCCTTCATGGCGTCGACGTGGCTGATCAGGCCGATGGTGCGCCCGCCCGATCGCAGCGAGTCGAGGGTGCTCATCGCGATCTCGAGGGTCTCGCTGTCGAGGGACCCGAAGCCCTCGTCGACGAACAGGGTATCGAGGCGGATGCCGCCGGCCTGGTTCGTGACGACCTCGGCGAGCCCGAGCGCGAGGGCGAGCGACGCGAGGAACGTCTCGCCGCCGGACAGCGACTGGGTCGACCGGGAGCGTCCGCTGTGCTCGTCGCGAATCGCCAGCGCGAGCCCGGAGCGCACGCCCCGGAACTGCAGCGAGTCGTCGTGCTCGAGCGAATAGCGTCCGCTGGTCATGGTGCGCAGTCGGGCGTTCGCGGCGGCGACGATCTCCTCGAGCCGCGCGGCGAGCACGTAGGTCTCGAGGCGCATGCGTTTCTCATTGGTCTCGCCGCCCTCGATCGCGGTCGAGAGCTCGCGCACCTGCCGGTATTCCTCCATGAGGGCGGTGGATGCTGCCATGCGCGTGCGTGCGGAGACGACGAGGTGATCGAGCTGCTCGACCCGCTCCCGGAGGGCGGCGCTGCGGCCGACCGCGTCATCGCGGGCCACCTGGGCTGCGGCCAGCGCCTCCGCGGTGGGGGCGGCGTCGACGGGGTCTGCGGGGAGCGCGGCGATGTCGTCGTCGGCGAGGGTCGCGGTGGCGGCAGCGCGCGCGTCGTCTGCGGTGCGGATGCGGCGTTCGATGGCGGCGATGGCGGGGGCGTCGAGGCGCGCGGCGACGACGGCCGCGGCATCCGCGAATCCGTGCTCGTCGAGGGACTCCCGGAGGGCGACGGTGGCGCTTGCGGCGGACTCGCTCCGGTCGGCGAGAATGCCGACGGCGTCGGCGACGGCCTGGGTGGCGTTGAGGCGGTGCTGCAGCTCGGCGACCCGCGCCGCCACGGTGTCGTGGGCGCCGCGCGCCCGGGTGACGCGGTCGGTCATGCCGTCCCGGGTGCTGGTGGCGGTGACGACCTCGGCCACCGCCGCCT
>NZ_JAALGE010000083.1 GCF_011057645.1 Marisediminicola senii
GCGGTCATCGTGATGATGCCTTTCGAGTCGAGGTAAGAGACTTCTCGAAGGATCACACGGTGACCGCGTCCACGTCTTCACGACGAGCCGGGCCACCGCGGCTACACCACTATGCGGGACTCAACTGGGAATCGACCCAGCCGACGTGAAGGATCTGATGCGACCGCTGCGAGAGATTCGTCAGGCACGCCAGAAGCCGGCCCACGCCCTACGCACCAATATCACGGACAAGACCTACGTGCATCGCCAGGTGGCGCTGCTCGAGGATCTTAATGACGCACTTAGGGAGCTGGCCCGGTGGCTGTCCACGCACCCGAAGAACCAAGGATGGAAGCCGAACTTCGAGCCAGAAATCTACTACCGGATGTAGACCTACTCTGCGGTCATCTGAGCGTCATCCGCTAGCTGGTCGCGCAGGATCTTGACGATACCTTCTCTATAGGGTTTCGTTACGCGGTATGTTTTCCCTGCCTTCAACCCTGTAACGAGTTGCGCAATCGAATCGGCGTGACGGAAACTTCCTCCGACCGCGAAATACGCGCGCAGCCACGACTCGTGGCTTAGCGGGGTACCCCTCAGCTGCGAACTCTCGGACAAGCTGCACGACCACGTCTTTGCCGCGGCCAGAGCTGAGGCCGTTGTAGTCCTCATTTTTCGTGCCTTGGTCCGGCAGTTCGAGACACCCCGTCGCTACTAGGCCACTTGACCGGCGCGCTGCTGGCTATGAGCTCAGATGCGATGCGGCTGTCACGGCCTGATTCGGTCGCACCGTGCGTGACGCTACTTCGCGGTTCCGGGCCACATCGTGTGAGGAGGCGTCTGAGATGACAATCGAGCGTGTTCAGCCGCATTGAACATGCGCCACCCGTAGGTCTCAGCCTGCACGTACGAGCGGTCAGCGACGACTCGCCGAAACCGCCCGGGGCCGAGACCGCCCGTTATCACCTCTTCGTCTATCCAATTCAAGAGCTGCACAGCCCAGTCGTCCGCGTCATTTGGTTCCGCATACAACCAATACTGGCGCTCCCCTCTACCCACTTCGAGAATTGACATCCAAGCCACGCCGCCCCTCTTGCCCTCGATCAGCATTTCAAGTTTGTCGCCGTCGACCTCTAGGTCGAGGACCCTGAAGGACCACGCAACACGATTGGAGGCAGCGAGAACCGCTCGTGAGGCATCGGAGGCTTCGATCAACATGTTGTTTGTGCCCCCAGGGTCATTTATTCAAGGCGTTCTTGACATAGTTGGGGCATATCCTGCTTTTGCCTGGAGTGTCGCAATAGGTAGTCACCACCCCAAACGTTTGCCCGGGGGATCCCGCTCTCCGGTAATCAACAAGGGCTTTCACTGATACGGCCTGCTTGATTACGCACCCCCAGACGTAACACTGGATATTATTCGCGTTTAGGAAATAATTCTGATTTGTAGTAGAACCGGCGCCGAGGATTTTCGTCGCTGATTGCGTCACACGCCTCGTGACATTCTTGTCGAGGTTGTGTTCAATAGTTTTCCTGACAGCCTCGCGCCGCATCAAGACCGTCTTTCCGTCTTTACTGCGCCACGAATGCAGTACGTCGTAAGGCCCGGCCGCGGCTGGTGTCAGTTCGAGTTGTTCTGGTGTCGATGATGGCGCCGGGAGGGTTGGGTCGAAGGAGATGTCGCCACCTTCAATCTCAATCTGTGCTTGTGCAAGGGTCAGTTCAGGGACATTGAGTGACTCCAAGTCGGACGCTTGAACGGTGGCGTTGGCGGGGAGGTTGAGTTCACCCAGCACCGTGATGACGACACTCTCATCTGTGGAGAACGACCAGGTAGGCGTTGTGATGGTCGTGGGCATTGTCGCCCCGACAGGTGTTCCTTGTATCTCCGCAGACCAGAAATAGGTTTGGCCCACGGCCATGACATCTGAACTGAGTTCGTACTCGAGTGCTCCCGTAAGCCATTCAGTTCTGATGATCGGTTCCGAGCTGGGGGTGCCTGCCCGCAGCGTGTAGCGGACGAGCACATTCTCGGGGAGAACATCGTTCCTTGGCGATATGGCCAATCTAGTATTGAGGGGTGCTATTTCACCCATGGCGGGTGACGGGACCATCTCCTGGGTGTTCCACGCTCCACCCAGTCGGAAACTGTAGGTCGACTCGGCCACAACGTCGTCGTCAGCGGTTCGGGTTTGCGCCGTGATGGTGTGCATCCTTCCTTCCGGCGCAATGGCCACCATCTTGGACGCGGTGCTCGATTGGCTCAGTGCAACCGACTCAACGTTGTAGTTCGCATACGTCACGAGTTGGTACCCAGCGCTCGGAGCTACGGGGCCCGTAACTGTGCACCATGTGATGGTTGACGGGATGGCCGCAGTTTCGGACCCGTTACCGTAGCTGCAGGAAATACCTGGTTCGACAGGGCTGATGAACCAGCCTTCGATGTTGACCACGATGTGGAGCGGGCCGCCCGAACCGTTCCGAATCTTGACGGCCCCGTCAGGGCCTAGTTTCGTGATCGAGAACGCGGTCTTTGGTTCATTTGCCATGAACGCTTGTTGGGTCAGCCCAGGCTGTCCATCAGAGGGGTAGGTCTCTTCGTGGCCGGCTGATGTTGGGTACAGCTCAATGTTGGTGGCGACCGAGGATATCCCGGACCCAACCGCTGGGACTCCGTTAACACCAGCGATTTTTATAACGCGTGTCTCTGATGGGGCAAGCGGCGTACTCGACGAACGCGTGTTTGCGACTGTTGCCCGGCTGGGTACGAACGCCCCGGCCGTCGGCGAATCGGACGTGGCTGTGTAGTAACCAATGACGGCAGCAGCAATGGTCACCGAGCCGCGGGGGCCCATTGCAATGGTCACGTTGCCGTTGGAGGAAGCCGGCAAGTTCACAGTGGTAGTCCACACGTGGTTGTCACCGGCAGGCCAGTTGAACTGCGACCGCCCGTCCGCGCCGGAGTTCGCGGGAAAAATGTTCAGCCAGCCATTAGCGGTGGTGTCTTGAGCAAACTCGATGACGTTCAGCACTACGGCTGACGCGTTGGCGGGGATGACGGATCCCTTGCCCACTCCAAACGTCATCGTCTGCCCAGCCCCGATGGCCCCGGCAGGAACCGTATTCAGACTGGTTTGACTGATCGGGACGTACCCACCCGCAGCGGTGTTGCCGGACGTGTAATAGCCCTGGACATCGACGATGATGTCGGTCACAGCAGTTGCCATGATCTGAATGCGCCCGTCGGATCCGATGGGAACGATGGTCGTGCCCGTCATCGTCGTGTCGGTGTAGACGAGGGACGGGATTGTGTTGTTCGGGGTGGCAACGCCAGTTTTGTCGATGAACAATTTACCTGGGACGTCGTGGTTGTTCGCCGTCAACGTGACCTGTACCGCAGAGACACCGGTGGCCGGGATACCCGCGACACCCAGTATCTGCACTGGCCGCCAGGCGTTAGGGGCCATCTTCGATCCACCAGGATTCGCGCTCGCGTAGGCGCGGCCCTGAACTGGGACGAACAGGCCACCGCTACCCGTCGCGGCAGTCTCAGCTCGGGCAGGAGCCGCCTGCACTGTCAGCATTCCCGCTACGAGGGCGAACAACGCGACCATTGTCAGAACGGTCCGCCAAGTGGTCCTAAGCGCAAGGGCAGTAGTAGACATTTTGTCTCCCCCTCAGCACGCGGCAACTCGCGTGCAATAAGAACTCGACGAGTCGAGCGAACGCCGACCGTCTTGGAGGGGTTTGAGATGAAACTATCTACCAAGTTTTGTGCGTGGTACTCCCCCAAGCGGGGCAATTAGGGGTCCCGGCGCCGTGCACGGCGCCCGACCGCTCGCAGCCTCCTCAGCCGAAAGCAATAGCGTTGGCAGCTGAGGCTGGATGACGGTGCGTCACGACCCGCATTTGGTCGGAACCATCAAAGAACCCATGATGACCCGACGCGGCACCTCGTTGTAACACCCGATCAACCTGATCAGGTTTCACGCCTTGCGAAGCTCCACACAGTCGGACCGGGTTGCACCAAAGCGGTGGTCGTCCTCGCAACCTGTGAACCTGTGAGCCTGAGGCAGTGTTGGGCAGCTGAACGAGCCACCTGCTCATTGCTAGTGGCACCACCACCAGTTATTTGCTGACACCTCGGTTCACGACCCCCGGGATCGGGCCGTTATGGAGCATCCCGACGTTGGTTTCTGCCGGCATATCGCCGCTGCCGTCATCTGGTGCGGATTCGTCAAACTCCGGGCGCGCCATCCGCATCCTCCTTCTGAGCTCCGTAAGCCACTCCGAGGAGGGTGTCGTCGCTGTGGGTCAACAGGCCAAGGTTGTCATCAGAGCCGCTGTCCGCACCGAAGCTCACGGTTCCGATCGATGTGCCGTCGTCCGTTATGTCAGACGGCTGTTCATCTGACGCGGTCGAATCGAAGTCTGGTCGTCCCAATGATTTATCCTCCGAAGAGTTCGATACCGAATACAAAAGCTAGCGAAATTGCCGAGAAAGCAATGGTGCCAAAACCGGCCCATACCCATAGTCCTCGATCAAGAATATCCGTCTCAATGGCTGTGAGCACACTGGCCTTGTCTTTCACCAGCTCGACCTCGATAGCTGCAGCACTATGGTCAGAGTCTAGGTGTCGATCAACGAGGCGGCGGGCCTCAATCCCCGGGCGTCTCCCGGGCCTGAGCGCAATGGCGGCGCAGCCGAGGGCGGCGCACGCTAAAGCTAGTGCGACTACACCGAGCGCGGGCGCGGACTTCCACAATTGAGCGGTCGCAGCGGTGAGTAATACCCCCGCGGATACCGCGAGGAACGATGCTTTGTTGGCTACGCCGCTGGTTCGAGCGGTCGCATCTGTCCCAAGCGTGTCCAACTCATCGTTGAGAAGACGAACGCGATCAAATCGAACACGTCTCGCTTGAATCGATGGATCCACTTTTTTCATATCCGAAGACTACAAACCCCTACCGTCATCTCCACCGACGGCGCCACGGTGTCGCTTATGCGACAGTGATCCTCGTGCAACTCCGACCGCGGTCAGAATCTGGCTGGTGCATGAGACGAAGGTTGACGGCCAGCGACCGGTAGACAGTTGAGTCCCGCATAGTGGTGTAGCCGCGGTGGCCCGGCTCGTCGTGAAGACGTGGACGCGGTCACCGTGTGATCCTTCGAGAAGTCTCTTACCTCGACTCGAAAGGCATCATCACGATGACCGC
>NZ_JAALGE010000084.1 GCF_011057645.1 Marisediminicola senii
GGGGGGGGGGGGGGGGGGGGGGGGGGGGAGGGGGGGGGGGCTGGGCGCCAGTGACGAAAACGAAGGAGAAATTGGCAGCTGGGGGCGAATGGATGCAGATGATGACCCAACGCCGCCGATTCTCCTTCGTTTTGGGGAGATGTGCGGGGTGGCCGCGGCGGCGGGGCGCGACGGAACATGGCGACGCGGGCACCGGGGTGACGAAAACGACGGAGTTACCGCTTCGCGTGGTCGCAGATGCGCGCCAAACGCCCCGACTCGACGACATCTCCTTCGTTTTGGGAAACCCGCACGGGGTACCGCGGGGCGGGCGCAGCGCCCGCGCGCCGGGACAACCGCGCAGCAGGCGCGCCGCGGGTGAACGCGCGGCAAACGCCAGCCGACGATGGGCTGCACGTTCGCCCAGCGGCGCACCCGGTGGCTCGTGAGGCCCGCCAGGTCTGCGACCCTTAGGAGTGGCATCCTTCTTCTATCGACTCCGCGCAGACGAACGCGTGCGCTTCCTCGTGGTCGGCGGATTCAACACGGTTTTCGCCTACGCGCTGTTCGCGCTCTTCGAATTGACCCTCGACGGCCACTACCTGCTGAGCCTCCTGCTGTCGTACGCGATCGCCACCGTCGTCGCTTTCGTGCTGCATCGCCGGGTCACGTTCTCGCGGTCCGGACGCCACAAGCTGATCACCGATTTCTTCCGCTTCGAGAGCGTGCACATCGGACTCCTCGCCCTCAATGCCGCCCTGCTGCCGGTCCTGGTCGAGATCGTCGGCTGGCCGTCGCTCGTCGCCCAGGCCGCGATCGTCTCGGTCACGGCGGTCATGAGCTACCTCCTGCACAAGTTCTTCTCGTTTCGACGCGCACACCCCCCGGCCCACGCCGCCGCCTGAGTACCCGGTCAGGCAGGTCGTCCAGTCGGCAGCCCGCTCGGTCCGTCGGCACGTCAGTCAGTCAGTCGGTCGACACAGCGCCCGCCCGGCCGCACCCAGCCGGCCGCAGCCCAGCGCTGCCCCGCCGCAACCCCTCGGCAACCCGCTGCCCGCGTCAGCTCCCGGTCGTCGCCAGGAACAGCTCGCCGTCTCCCGTGACGGTGATCGCTCCCTCGTCGGGGGTGATGTAGACCGACTCCCCCCGCTGCAGGATCGTGGATGCTGCGCCCGCGACCCGCACGGATCCCGCAGTGCACAGCGCGATAGCGGGCCCGTCCAGCGCGTACGACGCGGAGACCGCGCCGGGGCCGGCGGAGGCGGCATCCACCCCGTCCCCGCTCGGCGAACCAGCCGCCGAACCAGCCGACGCGCCAGCCGGCGAACCGCCCGCCGCCGCGCCCGCCGCACCCAGCTCGAACCGCACCAGCACGAAGTCGGACACGTCGGGCCGGAATACCTCGACACCCGGCTGCGGCCGCTCCGGATCGAGGTACGGAACGGGCACCGGCGTGAAGTCGAGCACGCTGAGCAGCTCGGGAACGTCCACGTGCTTCGGGGTGAGACCGCCGCGCAGCACGTTGTCCGACGCCGCCATCAGCTCGATCCCGAGCCCGGACAGGTATGCGTGGATGTTGCCGGCCGGCAGGTACAGCGCCTCGCCGCGGCGCAGCGTCACGTTGTTCAGCATCAGCGAGATGACGATGCCGGGGTCGCCCGGGTACTCGTCGGCGAGCAGCCGCGCGGTGTCGAGCTCCGCCGAGGTGCCCTGTGGTCTGGATGCCACGCGCGCCGTCACGGATGACACGAGCTCGTCGACCGCCGGCCCGCCGGAGCTCAGCCACTCCACGAGACCGGGCAGCGCCGCATCCACCCCCGCCCTGTCGAGCAGGTCGTCGAGGCGTTCCGCGTCCGCGGGCGCAGCGTCGTCGCGCAGCACCGCGAGAGTTTCGCGAAACTCGGCCGTCGGGCGGAACCCGCACAGCGCCTGGAAGGTCTCGCTGACCGCGACGATCAGTTCGGGTTTCGGAAACCTGTCCTTGTAGTTGCGGTGCGGGGCGTCGAGCGGGATGCCGAGGGCGTTCTCGCGGTCGAAGCCCTCCCTGGCCTGCTCGATGGTGGGATGCGCCTGCAGCGACAGCGGCGAATCGGCCGCGAGCACCTTGAGGAGGAACGGCAGGCGCCCGCCGTCGGCATGCCGCCCGAGCGTGGTTTCGGGATCGGCGGCGATCCATTCGACGAGGTCGTTCGCTCCCCCGGCCTGGTCGGGGTGCACGAGGCGGCTGGGCGACCCCTCGTGGGCTCCGAGCCACAGCTCTGCTTCGGGACCGGTGGATGCCTCGGTGCCCAGCAACTCGGCGATGGCGGTTCGCGAACCCCACGCGTACGGGCGGGGCGTATTAGTGATGCCTACAAACATCCGGAGGATTCCCTAGTGGATAGCTACTGGTTGACGTGTCCTACAACCGTGCGCCGGGGCGGGTCATCGGAGGTTAGACCAAACTACCAACGTGCTTGGCCACGCCGATAAGCCGACCTAGTCTCGATAACGGCGGGGTGATGTGGGGCAGTTCTCTGATCGCATCCGATCGCCCGCCGCAATTCACTGACGCAACGGAGCACACTCATGACGTTCGAGACCCTGAATGCCGACTTCTTCGGCTTCGAGAACCAGCTTTCCGACCAGGAGAAGCAGCTCATCGTCGAGCTGCGCGCGTACCTCGACACCGAGGTGCGGCCGATCGTGAACGGCCTGTGGGCGCGCGCGGAGTTCCTCCCGCCGTCGATCGTGAAGGGCCTCGCCGACCTCGGCCTGTTCGGACAGCCGTGGGACGAGACGAAGCGTTTCGACAACTCGGCGGTGTTCCGCGGGTGGGTCGCGCTCGAGCTGGCGCGCGTCGATGCGAGCGTCGCCACTCTGGTCGGCGTGCAGAACGGCCTCGTGATGGGGTCGATCGCGGTCGCCGGGTCGCCCGAGCAGCGCACCGAATGGTTGCCGAAACTCGCGTCCGGCGAGATCCTCGGCGCGTTCGGCCTGACCGAGCCGCTCTCCGGATCGGACACCGCGCAGGGCCTCCGCACCACCGCGACGAAGGAGGGCGACTCCTGGACGCTGAACGGCGCGAAGCGCTGGATCGGCAACGGGTCGATCAGCGACATCACGATCATCTGGGCGAAGGACACCGCAGACGGCCAGGTCAAGGGATTCATCGTTCCGACGTCGACGCCGGGGTACTCGGCGACGGTCATCGAGAACAAGCAGGCGCTGCGCATCGTGCAGAACGCGGACATCGTTCTCGAGAACGTCGTGGTGCCGGAATCCAATCGCCTACAGCACTCGAAGTCCTTCCGCGAGACCGCCGCGGTGCTGCGCCTGACGCGCGCCGAGGTCGCCTGGGCGGCAGTGGGCAACTCGATCGGTGCGTACGACGCCGCGGTGAAGTACGCCGGCGAGCGCGTGCAGTTCGGCAAGACGATCGGGAGCCACCAGCTCGTGCAGGACCTGCTCGCGAAGAGCCTCGGCAACATCACGTCGTCGATCGCCATGGTGGTTCGCGTGTCGGCGATGCTCGACGAGGGTACGCAGCGCGATGAGCACTCCTCGCTCGCGAAGTTCTTCACGACGGCCCGCATGCGCGAGACGGTGGCCTGGTGCCGCGAGATCTTCGGTGGAAACGGCATCGTGCTCGACTACGACGTGATTCGGTTCTTCGCGGACGCCGAGGCGATCTACTCGTACGAAGGAACCCGCGAGATGAACACGCTCATCGTCGGCCGCTCGATCACGGGGACCGCCGCGTTCGTGTGAGGGGTGCGGTGTGAGGCGCGGTGGGGGCGCGTCCGTGCGGGTGCGCCCTGCGGGTGCGCCCTGCGGGGCGCGCCGTGCGGGCGCGTACTGCGGGCGCGCCGGTGCGGTGGTGCGGTGCGGTGCCACGAAAACGAAGGAGTTTCCGTCGTCTGGGCGGCCGAGGGGCGCCTCAACCCGTGCCTGACGCGGTGACTCCTTCGTTTTGGTAGAGCGCGGAGCCGGGGTGCGGCGGACCGAGCGGTGCCCGGCGCCGCAGTATCCACAGGTTGGAAGCGTTGCGGATGCCGCGGCTGGCGTAAACGCCAGGCCGACGAAGCGGCGTGCGGCGGTGACGAAAACGAAGGAGTCTCCGTCGTCGACGGCGGGCGGGGCCGCAACAACGGGCGCGCGCGGCGATGACTCCTTCGTTCTGGTAGACCGCGGGGCCGGGTACCTGCGGACCAGGCGGTGCGCGGTGCCGCGGGATCCACTGGGCCGACGGGGCGATGGATGCCGCAATCATGGTTGCCGCGGGATCAGCGCCGCGGCAATGAAGAAAACGAAGGAGATGTTGCCGCGGTGGGTCCGTAGGTGCGCAACACCGCGGTAACGAGCAGTAACTCCTTCGTTTTGGTAATTCGCGCGGAATGTCATCCCGAGGAGTCGGCCATCGCACCCCGCGGCCCCGCGCCACCCCACCCCGCACCTGCACCCGCACCCGCACCCGCACCACCGCATTACCGCACCCACCGCATTACCGCACCCACCGCATTACCTCACCCCCGCACCCCGCACACCGCACCCACCGCACCCCCGCACGGCCGCACAGCACCGCGGCGGTAACGTAGCCGGATGACCACGACGCCCAGCCGACGGCCCCCCGTGGGGTCCCCGGCAGCGGGTGTCTTCATCCGCCCCGCGCCCGACCGGG
>NZ_JAALGE010000085.1 GCF_011057645.1 Marisediminicola senii
CGGTCATCGTGATGATGCCTTTCGAGTCGAGGTAAGAGACTTCTCGAAGGATCACACGGTGACCGCGTCCACGTCTTCACGACGAGCCGGGCCACCGCGGCTACACCACTATGCGGGACTCAACTACCCGCACGTTGCCAAAGGGCAACGACCGCATGTTCCAGTTCCACAGCCTCGACTTCGATCTTGCGCTCTGCATCCGATTCGATCGCGACTCGAATGGTCTCGACTGGGCGCGCGAGAACGACGTAGAAAAGCTCCGTTCGCTCGTCAGCCCGCACGCGCAGGGTCCACGGCTTCCGATGGGCCGAGCGCAAGTAAATGGGCGCGACGTGACCGCCACGTTTCGGGTTGCGTACGACGCATTACGCGGGCTCGGGACTGCCTAGTGCTCGAGTGGGTAAGAGCCGCGAACGGAAAGACGCTCGTTCTTCTCGGGGCAGGTGCGTCGGCACCGTCACTGCCCGTGTCCGCCGAACTCACCAAGCTGGTGATCGAGAGCATCACCGAGCAGTTGAAAGACCACCCTGGCTACTCGCCAGCTACCTCGGTCGTGCATGGTCGATGGTCGTCGATCAACTCCAGGGAACCTCGAACATCGAGGAGTTCTACTCGTCGCTCGCCGACGTGGAGCATCAGGATGCGGATACGACGCGCTTCTGGGTACACGAGTGGGCGGCGCTACCTGAAGTGCTCGATACGGACGGTGACTGAACCGCTCCGGGTTTCCTGCCGCTTTCTTTCTGGTGAAAGGATTCGGATATGCCCAAGAAACACCCAGCAGAGGTTCGCGAGCGAGCGACTCGGATGACGCTTGACCGTTTGAAGGATTACCCGTCAGTGTCGGCCGCGTGCCGCGACCTGGCGCCGAAGCTGAACATCGGCGCGAAGACGCTGCGGAAGTGGGTCGTGCAGGCTCAGACCGATGCCGGCAACCGGACCGGTCCCACGAGCGAGGAGCTGGAGGAGATCAGACGCCTCAAGCGAGAGAACCGGGACCTGCGGGAGACGAACGACATCCTGAAGGCGGCGGCGTCTTTCTTCGCGAGGGAACTCGACCCTCGCAACCGGCAAAAGTCGCTTTCGTCCTCCGGATGAAGGCGAACGGCCACGGAGTCGAGTTGACCTGCGGGGTCCTGCGCGAGCAGGGCGTCTTGGTCACTTCGCGGTCCTATCGGGCGTGGCGAACCCGCGCCGCCGCTGCCCGAACCCAGACTGACGCGGCGCTGCTCGACACGCTCAAGTCCCTGAGCGTGCGCGACGCGAAAGGCCGGCAGGCGCCCGAGATTCTCTATGGGCGGCGGAAGATGACGGCCTGGCTGGGGCGGGGAGCGTTCCCCGACGTGTCGAAGCACACGGTAGACCGGCTGATGCGCGTGGAGGGCATGAACGGCCTCGTGCGGGGCCGTAAACCCCGGGCGTCAGCATCGGCGGGGAAGGATGAGGCGCGGGCGCCGGACCATCTGAAACGCAACTTCACCGCGCCTTGCCCGAATCATTCGTGGGTCACCGACTTCACCTACGTATCCACTTGGGGCGGCTTCGTCTACGTGGCCTTCGCGATCGATCTCCACTCCCGGATGATCGTGGGCTGGTCGGCATCGACGGCGAAAGACACCGCCTTCCTCGAGGTGTGTTTGAAGATGGCGCTCTGGCGCCGCGACCACGCCGGACACAAAGTGCAGCCCGGAATGATTCATCACTCGGATGCGGGATCCCAAGGCGGATTCAACTGGTTGTCGCAACACCTCGTCCTCGAGGGCTTGGTGGCCTCGATCGGGACCATTGGTGACGCCTACGACGACGGCAGAGGGCGTCCCACTCGACGGCGTTCCCGAGTCAACGAGACTCGTCTTCCCTCTGCCGTCGGGGACGTGGGTGAAATCGGACGACTTCGGCTGGCGCGCCGACCCTTACACGGGCGAGCCAGCGTTCCACTCCGGCACCGACCTCGCGGCGGCTGAAGGTACGTTGATCTTTGCGCTCGCCGACGGCGTGGTCAGCTATGCCGGCCTCTCATCGGGCTACGGCGGACTCATCATCATCGAGCACACGATCGGCGGCCAACGCATCGCCTCCGCCTACGCGCATATGTGGCAGAACGGCATCTACGTCACCGCGGGTGATCGCGTCGTTGCGGGCCAGCACATCGGCGATGTGGGCTCGTCGGGCAAGTCGACCGGCGCGCATCTTCACTTCGAGATCCGCCCCGGCGGTACTAACTCAGCGGCCATCGACGCCGAGGTGTGGCTCGCCGAGCACGGCGTGGAGAACCTCGATGCCGCGACGACCGCGGCTCTCTGCACGGCAGCACAGGCGGCGTAGCGATGGACATCTTCCCCGACTTCGGAGCCGTCGGCGGCGCGGCCGAGCTGCGTGCAATCGTCGGCGCACTTCTGACGTTCGTGCTGATCTTCGCCGTGCTGATGCTCGTCATCTGTGCGATCGTATGGGCGATCTCGTCGTCGAGCGGCAACATCTCGTCAGCCGTCCGCGCCCGCACCGGCTTCCTCGTCTCCATCGGAGCCGCCGCCCTGGCCGGCGTCGGCGTCACCTGGGTCAACTTCCTACTCGGCGTCGGTGCAGGTATCTAGGCCCACGCCGGGTCAGCGTCGCTTCCGTGGCGTCGATGGGCGCTCCAGCGCCGAGCCGTAGCCGACGACGTGCCACCACCCGCAGTACGGGCACTGAACGGCCTCCGCCCCCTTCGGAACCCGTGCGGCAATCGTCAGGGCTTCAAGCCGCGACTCGATCGGGGGCCGCTTCGTCAGACATTTCACGCCTCGCATGGTGGTGAATCTACCCCTGACCCCCGACATTGCCGGGACGGCGTGTGCACCTTCCAAGCAGGTTCTTCTTCCGCCTGCCAAAGGAGCACACCAGTGATTGACATCGCCCCCAACACCGACGGCCTGCCGGGCATCGAACAACTGCGTGTCATCGTGGGTGCAGCGATGACCGTGGGCCTCATCCTCGCGGTCCTCGCGCTCATCATCGCGGCCGTCGTCTGGGGTTACGGTGCGAACTCCTCGAACCCACACCTCGCATCACGCGGCAAGCTCGGCGTGCTCGTGGCGTGCGGGGCGGCGATCGTCTGCGGCGCATCCGTGACCCTCGTGAACTTCTTCTGGACCGTCGGCCAGTCGGTCTGACGTCTCACTGACACTTAGGCGGCAGAGCCGATGAGCGTGTGCGACGTGCCGGTCATCGCGACCGTGTGCGATTCAGTCGGCGAGGGCGTCGCATCGCTCGTGTCAGCACCGTTCGACTGGCTCGCACAGGCGATGGGGCAGGCGGCTGGGTGGATGTTCGAGGCAGTCTGGGGTGTGTTCGACACGACCACGCTCGTCGATGTGACGGGCGGGCAGTACATCGACGTGTACAACGTGCTCTTCGGTGTGGCGGTCTTCGTCATGCTCATCTTCTTCTGCCTCCAGCTCATCACCGGCCTCGTGAACCGCGACCCGATGGCACTCTCGCGGGCGGGCCTCGGCCTCGCCAAGTCGGTACTCGGCTCGTTCATCGCGATCTCGCTCACCGCGACGCTGCTCGAAGTGACGGATCAGCTCGCCATCGGAGTCGTGCAGGCGACCGGCAACACGATGGAGGGCATGGGTGATCGAATCACCCTGCTCGCTGTCGGGCTCACGACCATCAACATCGCCTCACCCGGCGTCGGCGCGATCGTCACGATCTTCCTCGCCGGCCTCGGCATCGCGGGCGCGGCGATCGTGTGGTTCTCACTACTCATTCGCAAGGCGCTGCTACTGGTGGCGATCGTCTTCGCACCCATCGCGCTTGCCGGATTCACCTGGGATACGGCGAAAGGATGGTTCGCAAGGTGGGCCGCCTTCGTCATTGCCCTGATCTTCTCGAAGCTCGTGCTGGTCGTCATTTTCCTCGTCGCCATCGAGCAGGTCAGCGCCCCGATCGACCTCGACCTCGCCTCAATCAGCGATCCAATCTCGGGCATCGTGCTCATGTTCATCGCAGCCTTCGCCCCATATCTGACCTACAAGTTCATCTCCTTCATCGGCTTCGACATGTACCACGCAATGTCGAGCGAGCAGGAGGCCAAGTCGGCGATGAATCGGCCAATCCCGATCCCGGTCAAACCCCAGCCGAACGCAGCGAAGTCAGTGCTCGACGGGCAAGGCAGCTCGGGCGGCAGCCCTGCTCCCGCGCCGAACGCGGCAGCCACGGCGACTCCGGCCGCCAGCGGAACGGCAAGCGGAGCTGCCGCCTCGGGCAGCGGCGCTGCGGCGTCGGGCGGAGCGGCAGGAGCGGGGCGGCTGCCGCCGGCCCTGCCGCCGCCGCAGTCGTTGGCGCACAGGTCGTCAAGGCCGCCGCCACCGCCGGGCCGAAGG
>NZ_JAALGE010000086.1 GCF_011057645.1 Marisediminicola senii
GGCCCCCCCCCCCGCCCCGGCGCGGGCGGCCCGCAGCGCCCCCGCGGCACCAGCGCGGCGGTGCGCCCGGAGCGTGCGCCCGGCCCGCAGGCCGTCGCGTGGCAGGTCAGCGTCGCGCTGCTCGTCGCGATCACCGTCTCGGCCTGGGGACTGCACGTGTTGCTGGCTGGGATGGCCTGGATCGGTGCGGTCGTGGTCACGGCGTCGATCGCCCTGGGGGCCGCGGCCGGGCTGCGCACGCGCACCCGCAACCGGGTGCTGCCACCGCTCGCGGGCATCGGCGCGCTGACCCTGGCCGTGACGGCGGTCTTCGGGCAGGGCACCACCCCACTGGTCGTGATCCCGACCTTCGACACCATCGCGCGGTTCGTGGCGCTCACGCAGGAGGCGCAGGCCTCCATCTACCGGCAGGCCGTTCCCGCCGTCGCCGAACCCTCGATCATCTTCGTGCTCTGCCTCGGCGTGGGCATCCTCGCGGTGCTGTGCGACTTCCTCGCCATCGCGCTGCGCTCGCCCGCGCTCGTCGGCATCCCCCTGGTCGCGGTGCTCGCGGTGCCCGCCTTCACATCCCCGGGGTCGACCGACCCTGTGGTGTTCGTGCTCGCGGCGGTCGCCTACCTCGCGGTGCTGCTGGCCGGTCGGCCGCAGCGGCAGCCGGGCATCGCGGCGGGTATCGCCGCGTCGGCAATCGTCGGCGCCCTGCTGGTGCCCGCGGTGCTCCCCGAGATCGACGACGTGCCAGACACCCTGCCCGGCGGCGTCTCGACGGGCGTCAACCCGGTGCTCGGCCTCGGCGACGACCTGCGCCGTTCCCGGGAGCGCACCGCGCTGACCTATGAGACCGCGTCGGGGGAGGGCCACTACCTGCGCCTGGTCACCCTCGAGGATTTCACCGGCGACGCGTGGCAGCCCACCGACCGCGAGACCGACACCGCCAACGACGTACAGCGCTTCGTCGCGGCGCCCGGGCTCGACGACGACGTGCCGCGCGCCGAGGAGACCAGCTCGATCGACGTGCGGCGGCTCACGAGCACGTGGCTGCCGCTGCCGTACCCGCCGACGAGCGTGAACGGGCTCGACAGCGACTGGTACTGGGATGCCGAGACCTTCGCGACCTCGGCCCCCGACGACACCGCGAGCGGGCAGGACTACGTGGTGGAGAGCGCGATCCTGCAGCCGACACCCGAGCAGCTGCTGGCGGCGGGCTCGTCACAGGCGCCCGGACTCGAGGCGTACCTCGCGCTGCCCGATGACCTGCCCGCCGTGATTGCCGAGACCGGGGCATCCATCGCCGCCCAATCCGGCACCGACTACGAGAGGGCCATCGCGCTGCAGGAGTACCTGCGCTCGAGCGAATTCCGGTACTCGGAGAGCGCCCCGGTCGAGGGCGACTACGACGGCACCGGCATGGACGTCATCGCTCAATTCCTCGACGTGCGCGCCGGGTACTGCACGCACTTCGCCGGGTCGATGGCCGTGATGGCGCGCACGCTCGGCATCCCGTCGCGCGTCGCCGTGGGCTTTCTGCCGGGGTCGCCGGAGAGCAACGCCGACGGCCGCGAGTACTTCGAGGTGACGACGCACGACCTGCACGCCTGGCCCGAGCTGTACTTCGACGGCATCGGCTGGATCCCGTTCGAGCCGACCCCCGGCCGCGGTGAGCTCGCCGCCTACGCGGACGTCGCCGCCGAGGGCGTGCCGGATCCGCCGGCCGAAGACGAGCAGGTCGCACCGACGCCCACCCCCGACGTCGCGGCCCCCGAAGACGAAGCGCCCGTCGACCCTGGTGCGCTCGACGGTGACGTCGGCTCGGCCACACAAGAGGACTCCACCCTCTCGCGCACCGTGCTGATCGTGCTCGCGCTGCTGGGCATGTCGCTGGTTCCCGCGCTCGTGCGCGCGTCGCAGCGCTGGCGGCTGGTGACCCGCCTGCGCGCGGGGGAGGCGTCGGCGGCGGATGCCTGGCACGAGGTCATGCGCACGGCGGTCGACCACCGCGTGGCGATCACCCACACCACGACGCCAGCGCAGACGGCCGCGGCCATCGGCGTGGGCGGGCGGCACCTCGGCGTGCTGCTCGACGCCGTCGAACGCGAGGGATACGCGGCCACCACGCTGACGCGCCCCGGCGATCTCGTCGGCGATGTGACGGCGGTGCGCCGCGACATCGCGGCCGCGGCATCCACCAGGGTCAGGTTGCTCGCGGTCGTGTACCCCGCATCGCTGTGGCGCACGATCGCGCACCCGCTGACCCGCGAGGAGTGAGCGACGCCGGGTGACCGGTTCGGCGCGGTAGCGTCGGATCGTGCGCTGGAGAATCGTGGTTCCCGTCAAGCGGCTGGAGCTCGCGAAGTCCCGGCTGCGGCCGGACGTGGTGGATGCCTCCGCCCTCGCGCTCGCATTCGCCGAAGACACCGTGCGCGCGGCGATCGCGTGCCCCTCGGTCGCCGAGGTGGTCGTCGTGACCGGTGACGAGCGCGTGTCGGCCGCGATGGCCGCGCTCGGTGCGCGCACGGTCGCCGACCCGGGCGGCGGCATCAACGCGGCGGTCTCGGCGGGGATCACGGCGGCGCGGCAGCACGGGGGTGACGACCAGCCCGGCGCCGCGGTGCTCACCGGCGACCTGCCCGCGCTCACTGCGCACCACCTCGACCATGCCCTCGGGCTGGCGAGCCTGGTCGACCTCGGGATCGTGCCCGACCACGGCGGATCCGGAACCACGATGATCACCGCGGCAGCGGGCCTCGACCTCGTGCCGCACTACGGCGAGGGGTCGCGGGTGCTGCACGAGCGCGCCGGCCATGCCGTGCTCGCGGTCGATGAGCAATCGCCGCTGCGCTGGGACGTCGACACCGCACCCGACCTCGCCACCGCGCTCACCCTCGGCGTCGGGCCCGCGACGGCGCTCGTCGTGTCGCGGTGGGCGATCCCGCGCTGAACCGGGCGATCGCGCGCTGTTCGCCGCGCTACCTCGCCACGCGCGACGCGAGCGCCAGGGCAGCGTCGGCCATGGCTGCCGTCGCCGCGACATCCGTCATCCACAGCGGGGCCGCCGCCGAGGCGATGCCGGCCGCCGACAGGTGCGGAACCGACGCCACGTCTTCGTCACCCACGAGCCAACCGTCGATGATGCCCCCGGCCGACCGCGCGCCGTAGTGCTCGCCGACCGCGAGCGCCGAGGTCTCGACGCCGATCGCGCGCAGGCACGCGTCTGCCATGCCGCGCACGGCCGATCCGCCGATGATGGGCGAGACGCCGACCACCGGCGCGGCAGTCGATCGCAGGGCCTCCGCGATGCCGGGGAGCGCCACGATCGTGCCGATGGAGACCACCGGGTTGGAGGGGGCGAGCAGCACGACCTCGGCGTCGGCGATGGCGGATGCCGCGGCATCCGTCGCCCTTGCTCGCTCGATTCCCCGATTGATGAACCGCACCGCCGGCACCTGCGCGCGGTGACGCACCCACCACTCCTCGAAGTGGATGGGGCGGGATTCGCCGGTCTCGGGGTCGACGATCTCGACGTGCGTCTCGACCTCGTCGTCGGTGGCGGGCAGCAGCGTGACGCCGGGCTGCCAGCGTTCGGCGATGCGCGCGGTCGCCTCGGTGAGGGTCAGGCCGTCGCGCAGCATCGAGGTGCGCGCGATGTGGGTACTGAGGTCGAGGTCACCGAGGGTGAACCAGGGCCAGCCGACACCGTATGCGGTGAGCTCGGCGCTGACCCGCTCGGTCTCGCCTGCGCGACCCCAGCCGCGCACCTCGTCGTTCGCCCCGCCGAGCGTGTACATCAGCGAGTCGAGGTCGGGGCAGACGCGCAGGCCGGTGAGCCACATGTCGTCGCCCGTGTTGGCGATCACGGTGATCGGGGTCGCGCCGCCGCTGCCGCTCGAGAGCAGCTCACGGAGGCCGCGCACGAAGCGCGCGCCGCCGACCCCGCCGGCGAGGACGGTGATGCCGGCAGTGCCGGTGGATCCGGTGGCGCCCGGGGAGGTGATATCGATGATGCCGGTCATGGGGCGTCCTCTCGGGTGGGGCCGGACGGCCCGCGGTTGTCGACGTCGTAGGCGATCACCGGTGCGCCCGTTCCCGGATGCGTGAGCAGGGTCGCGCTGACCCGCCACACCCGGCGGATGAGGCCGGCGTCGAGTACCTCGGCGGGCGGACCGGAGGCCGCGACCGCCCCGTCGTGGAGCACGACCACGGGGGCGGCGAAGGGCATCGCGGGGGGGAGGGGGGGCGGGGCGGCGCCGACCGCGGGCTCGGGGGCCCCGGCGAGGGGGGGGGCCCGGGAG
>NZ_JAALGE010000087.1 GCF_011057645.1 Marisediminicola senii
TGGGGGGCGGGCGCGTGGGGGGCTGCAGGCGGGGGCGCGGGGGGGCGTCCGGGTGCAGGCGGGGGGGGGGCGGGGGGGGGGGTTACAGGCGGGCGGCGGCGATCTCGGCGAGGGCGGCGGCGAGCCGGTCGATCTCCTCGACCGTGTTGTAGTGGGCGATGCCGACGCGGATGGGGTCGGCGCCCTCGGGGAGCGCCTCGGGCATGCCGACTTCGTAGGCAAAGGTGTGCTTCCACACGCCGATGTCGCGCTCGGCCAGGCTGCGTGCGATGGACTCGGCCGACAGCCCGTTGATGGTGAGGAGGAAGGTCGGAACGCGGTCGACGAGCGCCGGACCGAGCACGCGCACCTCCGGTGGGAGGGTCGCGAGCAGGTGTGCGGCGAGCATCTCCTCGTACGGTGCGATGGCCGCGAAGCCGCCGATGGAGTCGAGGTAGTCATAGGTGGCGATGAGTCCGGCGAGCTGTTCGTAGGGGAGCGTGCCGGTTTCGAAGCGGGCGCCGAGCGGGTCGAGCGCGCGGGCGGCGACCTTGTAGGCGCGCCATTCGTTCGCGACGCCGGGTTCGACGTGGGCCATGCCGAGGTGCGGTCCGCAGAACTTGTAGGCGGAGCAGAGGATGACGTCGGCGCGAATGGCGCGGGCGTCGATGGCGCGGTGGGCGGCATAGTGCACGGCGTCGACCCAGGAGATGGCGCCGACGGAGTGCGCGATGTCGGCGATCTCGCGGGCCTGCGCGATGGATCCGACCGTGTTCGCGGCCAGGGGGAACGCGATCACCCGGGTGCGGTCGGTGACGAGGCTGCGCAGGTGGTCGAGGTCGATGAGCAGGTCGTCGGTGAGGTTCGCGACCTTGACGACGAAGCCGCGGTCGATGGCGAGTTCGTTCCACGGCGCGACGCTGCCCTCGTGGTCGAGCCGGGTGACGATGATCTCGTCACCCGCGGAGAAACCCCGGGCGGCCGCGCGAGTGAGGGCGAAGTTGACGGTGGTCATGCTGCCGCCGAGCACGATGTTCGCGGCATCCCCACCCAGGAATGCGGCGGTGCGTTCGCGGGCCGCGTCGACCAGCGCGGAGAGCTCGTCGCTGAGCGGGTAGTAGCCGCCGATGTTGCCGGACCCCTCACGCATCTGGCGCGCGATGGCGTCGCCGACCTCGTCGGGCACCTGGCTGCCGGCGGGGGCGTCGAAGTAGGTGAAGCCGTCGTCGGTGAGGGCGCTGAAGCGGGCGCGAACGGCGGCGACGTCGAACGCTGGCGGCAGGGTGGCGGTGGTTTCGGCAGCGCGTGGGACGTCAGCGCTTTCGGGAACGACTGTGTCGCCGGGGTCGATTGTCTCGGTGCTCATCAGCCCCGGTGCACCGATCCGTCGACGCCGCCGATGCGTTCCAGCGCGGCGATGAACACGGCGGACGCGGGGTCTTCGATCACGTGGTGGTTGAGATAGACGCCCTCGAGCCACTCGAGGACCTCGGCCTGGGGCAGGCCGACCTCGTTCCAGTCGACGCCGGGAATGCTCGCGGTGCGCGGCTCCTCAGTACGCGGGTCCAGCCACGCCTTCGCGATAGGACGGTCGGGTTCTTCGTGCTGCGGATTCCACAGCAGTTCGATCGGGTGGTGGTCGCCGTCGATGTGGTTCTGCTCGACGCGCCCGGATCCGAGCCACGGCAGGGTGAGGATGGCGCCTTCGACGTCGATCTCGAGAAGGTCGAGCTGGGCTGGTTCGGTCTCGCAGACGTAGATGGTGAAGCCCTGGTCGTGCCACTCGGCCGCTTCGCCCGCGTTCTCTTCGAGCTCGGGCATTAGCGCGTGCACGTCAGCGGCGAACGCGAGTGCCCATTCGAGGATCGGCGCAGCATCCGCCCTCGCAAAGGGGCTGCGGTTCGACGTTTCGCCGCTCACGTTGTGAAAGTGGTAGTCGATGCCGTCGTCGGTGACGTCGAGGTGCAGCTGCCCGCGCGGGTACTCGACCGACACGGCGGTGGTCTGGGTTTCGTCATCCCATTCGGCGTCGAGGTCTGGATGCTGCAGGGCCCGGGGCAGCGGAAGGGTGGCGGCTCGCTTCGGCCCCAGATTCAGCACGACCTGCAACCTCGAAGTGGGCAGGCGGAGTCTTTCGTCAGTCACGGAGACCAGTGTGCCACCTCCCCAGCGGCCACCTGCCACACTTGATGCACCATGCGCACACTGCTGAACATCATCTGGTTGCTCCTGTCGGGGTTCGCGCTCTTTGTGGGATACATGGTGGCGGCGGCCATCATGTTCGTGTTGATCATCACCATTCCGTGGGGCTTCGCGGCGGCGCGGATCGGAATCTATGCACTCTGGCCGTTCGGCAAGACTGTGGTGGACAAGCCGACGGCCGGCACCGGTGCGCTCATCGGCAACGTGATCTGGGTGATCCTGGCCGGCGTGTGGATCGCGATCGGACACATCCTCAGCGGCATCGCGCTGTGCGTGACGATCATCGGCATCCCGTTCGGCATCGCGAACTTCAAGATGGTGCCGGTGGCGCTGATGCCGCTCGGCAAGGAGATAGTCGACCTTCCGTAGGGACTACCCCTCCACAACTGGGGTGCAGGCGCTGTGGCATCCATTCACCCTGTCTTCGGACACATCCTGGAAGGTGACGAGTAGCCTCGAGTAATGGTTCCAACGGTGCATCGGGTCGAGGGGGCCCTGATCAAGTGGAACCCGTCGCGAGGCTTCGGTTTCATCGCGCCGACCGGTGGTGGGCGTGACCTGTTCGTGCACATCTCGGAGTTTCCGGCGGGAACCCGGGTGCCACGCGTGGGCGAGCTGCTGACGTTCGAAGTGATTACGACACCCGAGGGCAAGCAGCGGGCGACCGTGGTGGCGCGGCTGGGGGAGCAGGTCATGGCGAGGGCGCCGGCCAGGCGGCTCACCGGGCGGCGGAGCCTCGTCGGGTACGTGGCGATCGCCGCGTTCGCGCTGCTGTTCGCCGTGCTGATGGTGGAGCGCGAGCTGCCGCCATGGGTGATCGTTCTCTATGTCGGCACGAGCATCATTTCGTACGTTCTCTATGCGGCCGACAAGGCGGCGGCGCGGGATCGGGGCTGGCGCACACCCGAGAGCACGTTGCTGGCGTTCGGGCTGATCGGCGGGTGGCCGGGAGCCGTGCTCGCGCAGCAGATTCTGCGACATAAGACCCGCAAGGCACGATTCCAGGTGGCGTTCTGGGGGACTGTGGCGCTGAATGTGATCGCGCTCGTAGTGTTCAGCGCGGCGGGGTGGTTGGGGTAGGAGGAGTGCGGTGGCCCCCGGTCGCGGGGATGGGCTGAGCGTGGCTCATGTGATGTGCTGACGGGGACGAACGGCGGAACCCATGACACTGACATCCATTCGACAGCGTATGCCGGCGGAATCGTTGGTCAAGCGGGTCATGGCCGATTACGCCGACCTGAGGCCCCAGGGGTTTCTCGCGCGTCTGTTCGGCATCGCGCCGATCAGCGACGACATGCGGCCCTGGTATGTCGGGGCCCTCGGCGAGCTCGAAGTGGGACGGATGCTGGGCGCACTGCCCGCGGAATACACCGTGTTCCACTCGCTGCCCGTCGGCACGGGTGAGTCGGATATCGATCATCTCGTGGTCGGACCCGGCGGAGTATTCACCATCAACACCAAGCACCACGCAGACAAGAGGGTGTGGGTGGCGGGCACGACCGTGATGGTGTCGGGTCAACGGCAGCCGTATATCCGTAATTCGACGCACGAAGCGAAGCGGGTCACGACGCTGCTCCGGCGTTCGATTCCGGAGGCGCCGGCCGCCCGGGCCGTGGTCGCGATCGTGGCGCCGCGGCAGATTCGGGTGAAGTCGGCCCCGTCGGAGGTGACGGTTCTCGACGCCGCGCGGCTGCGGCGGTGGCTGCTGAAGCGGCCGGTCGTACTGACTCCGGAGGAGGTGAGTCGCACGGTCGCGGCGCTTGGGGTGCCCGAGCTGTGGCGGGACGAACCCGCGGTCGAGGCCGCGACGTTCGAACGGTTCGGCGAGCTGCGGCGCGCGATGCGATCGGCGCGGCGGGTGCGGCTGACCTGGGTGCTCGGATTGATCGGCGGGTGGCTCATCGCGGTACCGGCGTATGGCCCCGCGGTCATTTCGCGAGTGCTGTCGGTCGTGTTCGGGGTGCCGGTGGGCTAAGGGTGTGGGCTGGGGGTGGTGCGGGGCGGCTCGGGGC
>NZ_JAALGE010000088.1 GCF_011057645.1 Marisediminicola senii
TGAGGTCGGTTTTCACACACAGGGTTTAACACCCTCCGCCAACGATTAACAGCGACCACGCGGGGCTATCCCGATCGGGACATCGCACCGGCCACAGCGAGACCAATTAGGACTCACTCATCTAGTGCGGCCGTGATCATCATTCTCGATTGTATAAACGTATTGCTATAGGTTTATAGATGTGCTTGAGTACCTGAGTGGATGATGTCGACGCGACGTTGGAGGCAGCCCAGTTGTTCAAGGCGCTGTCGTCGGTATCTCGACTCACCATCCTTCGCATACTGAGGGATGGCCCGTCGTCGGTGGGCGCCTTGACCGAGGCGAGCGGGCAGTCTCAGCCGCTCGTGTCGCAGCATCTCAAGGTACTGAGGACGGCGGGCCTCGTTGCGGTCACCCGCACGGGGCGGGAGGCGATGTATTCGATCGCGGACCATCACGTCACACACGTGATCGACGATGCGATCACCCACGTACTCGAGACCAACTCGAGCCCCGACCCCCGCACGAACAACCCACTGAAGGAGACCATCATGGCCGAAGAGAAGCTCGCAGAGCACACCGTCGTCGAGCACGAGCACAAGTCCGACTGCGGACACGAGTCCGTGCAGCACGACGACCACGTCGACTACGTGCACGACGGACACAAGCACGCGCAGCACGAAGACCACTACGACGAGCACTGAGCTTCAGCCGTTTCGTCGATAAGGCCCGTTCTCCACTGGGGAGGACGGGCCTTCGCCGTGGGGCAGAGGGCGGCGGCCGCTTCAGCCTTGGCGAGCTTTCATCCGCGGATTCTTCTTGTTGATGACGAACACGCGGCCGCGACGACGAACGATCTGCGCGCCATCGATCTTCTTGAGCGCCTTGAGCGAGTTGCGGACCTTCATACGATGCCTCCTTTTTGATAACTGTTCTCAGTTACACTAACGGGTGCGGGATTGGCCCGCTGAGATCGGACCATCATGAATCCCCCCTCCGCCACCCTTCAGGTGTCGCTCATCAGCAGCCTCGATCACACCGCGGCCTCTCACGTCGCCGCGTTGCTCTCGGGTCGCGCTCCCGGTGCCTCGCACGACGCTTCGATTCGCGACGTGGTCGCCGACACACGAGAGAGCGGCGAGTTCGCTCTCGACCTCGCCGATCACCTCTGCGCACTGGCCGACCAGGGCACGCGGGGACACACCGTCGTCGCTCTAGGCCCCACCGCCGATCCGGTCGAGATCGGGCTGATCGTCGATCGGATCTTCGACGGCCGCGGCGCCGACGAGCACATGATCCGATTGCGCGATCTCGTCACCGTCGTGAGCGTGAGTGATGTGCGTCACTTGCTGTTCTGCGATCACGCTGGCGCGGATGACCCCATCCACGACTACGACGTGGCCGAACGGCTCGCACTCCAGCTCGAGTTCGCCAGCGTGATCGTCATGACCGGTGGAGACGCTCATCCGGAGAGCTGGCGAGACGAGGCGGAGGCCCTCATCGCCAGACTCAACCCTCGCGCGCTGATCCTCCCGATCGGCTCTGTCGCACGGCTGGCGACCACCCGGCGCCACGGCGTCGATGCGATAGTGCTCGGCAGATCCCTCGGCTGGATGCTCGAGCTGGCCCGAACCGCCGAGCCCCCGACAAGGCAACACGGCGTGAACACCGTCGTCTTCCGTGATCCGCGACCATTCCACCCCGCTCGCCTCGCCGAGGTGGTCGACCACTGCCTCGAGCCTGCAGAAGTCGGCACGATCCTTCGCTCTCGCGGTCTCATCCGACTCGCGTCCCGCCCGCAGCGAGTCGGGTCGTGGGCCAGTGCGGGCCGCGTACTCAACATCGATCCGACGTCGATGCTCAGTTGGGATCCGGAGTCACCCCTCGGTCAGGAGATCGTCTTCTTCGGACATGAACTGCGATACGACAAGCTTTTCGCCGCTCTCAGCGCGTGCCTGCTGTCTGATGACGAGTTGATCGCCGGGCCGATGGAGTGGGCGAACTACCCTGATCGGTTCCCCGTCTGGCCGGTCGACGACCGGCACTGACGCCCCAGCTGGCGGTCACGCCCGCCTCGGAACATCCAGCGGCTCACGGGTGTGACGGCTCAGCCGGTACCGCTCGCGTAGATGTCACGGTAGAGACGCAGCGCTCTCGTGGACAACTCTCCGGCGCCGTCGCCGTCGAACCTGTCCACGGTGAGTTCGGCGGGCAGCTCAGCGTCCTCGGTCATGGCCGCGACGAGGACGGTGGCGGCACCGGCGGCGTGCGTGGCCCAGAGCGCCTGCGCGATCCACACTCCGTCCATCGCGAGATGCGGCCCGAGAAACGGCAGGTTGTCGGGCGTCATCGCGAATACTCCGTTGATGCGGCGTTCCGGCACGAATCGGGCCCGCTCGCTCAGGAGTTGCTGCGCCGAGTCAATGACCTCGGTGAAGCCCCCCGCCCACTGCAGCCCGGCGCCGCCCGAGAGATCGGCTTGTCCGACGGCGACAGGCGGGTGATCGTAACTACCGATCCCCAATCGATCGTGATGAACCCGTGCGTAGACGTGACGCTCCGGCCACCGCAGGAACGGGCCCGCTCGGAACTGTGGGCGCCGAGGGGAGTACACGTATGGGTGAGCCACCGGAAACAGGGGCAGCTCAAGACCGGTCAGGTGCGACAACGACGGCCCCCACACCCCACCGGCGAGCACGATGTCATCCGCTTCGAACACTGCTCCGGATGCGACGCCGACGACTATCTGCGAGGCGCGGCGTTCGACGTGCATCACCTGCTGGCCCGCAAGGAAGGTCGCGCCGGCGCCGACGGCGTCTATCCGCAACGAGCGGGTGAGTATCTGAGCATCGACGCTGCCGTCGTCCGCGAAGTATCCGGCGGCGACGATGTCGCCGGTGCGGATGAGCGTCGCTACCGGCTCGGGCAGCTCCGCCGTCCGAAGCAATCCTGACGCGAGTCCGGTCGCGCTAGCGGCGTCCACTCGACGCTCTACTTCGACGGCGCCGGCAGCTGAGAGGGCGAGCTCGAGGCCGCCCGTCCGCGTGTACCCGGCCTTTGCGGCCGCGTAGATCGCCGAGGAAGCCCGCGCGAGGTCGGTGAGGATCGAGGACTCGTTGTAGAGACCGAGGAACCCGGGAGCGAATGCGGTCGACCCGCGCGGTTCTCCGTGGTCACGCTCGAGAACCGTCACCCGCACCCCTGCGCGAGCAAGAGCCCCCGCCGCGGAGACTCCCACGATGCCCGCACCGACGACGATGACATGACGAGTCACGACCACCACACTCCCCTCGCGTTCACCAGTGGGTCAATCATCCGCGAAGGAGCTCTCCCTTCGTGCGGAGCGGCTGTCCACCGAGGTCATTCGAACCGGGGTCGGTATCGTGCAACGCATGGCCATCACACTGGAAAATGTCGGGATCACCGTCCGCGACCTCGAAGCGACCATCGCCTTCTTCACCGATCTCGGTCTCACCGTCGTCGGCCGCGACACAGTCAGCGGTGAGTGGGCCGACACCGCCGTCGGCCTCGACGGCAACCACACCAACATCGCGATGCTGCAGACATCAGACGGTCACGGTCGGCTCGAACTCTTTGAGTACATCCATCCCGAAGCGATCGAGTTCAATCCCACCCGCCCCAACGAGATCGGCATGCACCGCGTTGCCTTCTCTGTCGACAGCATCGACGAAGCACTGAAGATCGCCGAATCCCACGGGTGCCGACCGTTGCGCGGCGTGGCGATCTATCAAGACGTCTACAAGCTCGCCTACATCCGTGGTCCCAGCGGCATCATCGTAATGCTCGCCGAGGACCTGACGAAGCGCTAGATGTTGAGACGGGTGACTCACTATGAATGACGGCACGATGAATACGGAGGGTAGTGCGTACGGCGAGGCTGTCAGCGCGGTCCGGGGAGGCGCGCTCGACCCGGAAGCGGCTGCGGATCAGTTGATCGACCGGATGACCGATGCGGAACTCCTCGGACTGCTCGACGGCGACTCGCCTAGATGAGTGAGTCCTAATTGGTCTCGCTGTGGCCGGTGCGATGTCCCGATCGGGATAGCCCCGCGTGGTCGCTGTTAATCGTTGGCGGAGGGTGTTAAACCCTGTGTGTGAAAACCGACCTCA
>NZ_JAALGE010000008.1 GCF_011057645.1 Marisediminicola senii
GGGGGCGGGGCGCGGCGTGGGCGTGGGGGTGGGGGGGGCGCTCGGGGTCGCGCCCCCCGCTCTCGGGCGGGCGCCCGGGCCGAGGGGGGGCTCTTTGGCGGGGCCCCCGCTGCTCCCGCCGTTCCCATTCGGATCGATGGACGTGACGGTGACGCCGCTGCAGGGGCAGTGACAGAGACGGGGGTCAGTGGCGGGGGCAGTGGCAGCGACAGGGGCAGTGACGGTGACGCGGGGTCGCTTTCACCATTCAGGAACGCGCCGCGCGAGACGGCGGCGTGAGGGGGTGGATGCCGCGGTGACGGGCGATTTCGGAGGCGAAACGGGTGCTGCAGCATCCAATTTCCTGAATAGTGCAATTCCCGCAGAAGCTGTTCCTGAATGATGCAACTTCTGCGGGCGCCGTTCCTGAATGATGAAAGGTGTGTGGGGGCGGGGTCAGGCGGCGGCGTCGAGGATCCAGGTGATGCCGAAACGGTCGGTCAGCATTCCGAAACCCGGGCTCCACGCCGACGCGGCGAGGGGTTCGACGATGGTCGCGCCGGATGCGAGCGCGCTCCAGTAGCCCTCGACCTCGGCAAGGGTCTCGCCGCGCACCGAGACGAAGAACGGCTGGTCGGTGATGGTGACCCCGTTGGCGCGGTGGGTGGATGCGGCGGCTGGCCGGGTGCCAGGGTCGGCGCTCCCGGCGTCGCTCTTGGCGGAACCGGCGCTCTCAGCGGAACCCGCGCCCTCGGCGGCGCGGTCTCCCTCCCCCGGAATGTCGTACGCCATCACGCGGAAGCCCGCGTCGGAGACGACCTGCCCGAACACGACGTTCGCGGCACCGGGCGCTTCGGCAGGCATGCCGAAGTCCCCGTAGGTCGCGATCGTGAGGTCGCCGCCGAACACGGACTGGTAGAACTCGAGCGCAGCCCGGGCGTCGCCGTGGAAGTTGAGGTGGGTAGTGGTTGTGATGGTCATGACTGCTCCTTGTGAGATGACGCCGGGGCCATTCCCGACATCACTGACACTTCCACCCGTCTAGGACAGGTTCGGTCCTGCACTCGGCATAGCATCGAACTCGTGCCCACGACCACCGCCCGCCTGCTCGAACTGCTCTCGCTGCTGCAGCTGCGGCGGGACTGGCCGGGCCCGGTGCTGGCGGAGAAACTCGGCATCAGTCATCGCACGGTCCGTCGTGACGTCGACCGGCTGAGGGAGATGGGCTACAGCATCCATTCATCGATGGGGCCGGATGGCGGCTACCGCCTCGATGCCGGAACCGAGCTGCCACCCCTGCTCTTCGACGACGACCAGGTGATCGCGTTGGCGGTCGCGCTGCAGGCAGCCACGGCGTTCAACGCCGGAATCGAGGAAGCGGCCCTGCGCGCCCTGACCACGGTGCGGCAGGTGATGCCGTCGCGTCTGCGGCACCGGCTCGACGCGATCGAGTTCACCGCTATCGGGCGGGGGCCCGGCGAGGCGCCACCCGAACCGGTCGCGCCGGAGGTGCTGGTCGCGGTGTGGGCTGCGGTGCGCGCCCGGAGCGTGCTGCGGTTCGACTACGCGGGGTCCGATTCCGAACCGACGACGCCGCCGAGACGGGTCGAGCCGCATCACCTCGTGACCTCTCGAGGCAGGTGGTACCTCGTCGGGTGGGACCTCGACCGCGACGACTGGCGGATCTTTCGCGCTGACCGCATCGCCCCGCGGTCACCGACCGGCCCGCGCTTCGCGCCGCGGGAGGTGCCGGGCGGCGACGTCGTCGACTACGTGTCGGGGCGCTTCAGGGGTTCCGATGGGGGCAACCGGTGGCCGTGCACCGGAACGGTGATCGTGCACCGGCCGGCGAACGAGGTGCTGCCGTTCGTGGGCGACGGTGTCGCGGAAGACATCGGCTCGGGTCGGTGCAGGCTCGAAACGGGGTCGTGGTCGTGGGTGGCGCTCGCGGCATCCATCGGTCGATTCGATGCCGAGGTCGAGGTGGTCGGCCCGCCGGAGTTGCGGGAGGCGTTCGCGCTGCTCGCGGCTCGGAATGCGGCGAGCGTGACTGTGACCTGAGCGCGAGGGCGGCGTGAGCCCGGGGCGCCGACTAGACGACACCCCGGGCCCGGCACCCCATCACGATCAGCGTGTCACCACCACGAACCCTCCCCCAAGCAGCTGCACGGACGTCTCGCCGCGGATGTCGCGCTCCTCGACCAGCACGCCACTCGAGTCGTAGCTGCGGAGTACCGCGCGCGTGCCGCGTTCGCCGACCCTCGTGCGCTGCGCTTGCGGCGATGTCGAGTGCACGAGCTGGGTTGCTGCGGAATTGCCTGCAAGACTCAACCGCGACACGAATGGGCGCAGCATCACGGCGTCGAGGTCGACTGTTCCGCGGGCCGCCGTCACCTGCACCGAACTGCGTGAACCCTGCAACGCCGTGGCGAGGGTCTGCGGCAGGATCGCACCGGGCGCCGCCGTGATGCCCTGCTCGCCGACGCCGTGCCGGAGGAGTCCGAGCGGTCGCCTGTCGCCACGCCACTGCGATGACACCGTTCCTGGATACGGTTGCAGCGTCACTGGTTCGACGTGACGAGGGCCGTCAGCGACGCCCACCTCGATCGTGGCCGACTCTCCGCGTTCCATCCGGAGGTATGCCCCGCCGCCAACCTGCGATTCACCGGTCCACGCCGATTCCGGCGTCACGACCTCACCCGTGGTCGATGTCGCCCCCTCGGCCTGCACGACGGTCAGGCCGGAGCGGTCGACGACCTCGATCGCGCCCTGGGCTGCAGCTGAGACGTCTGGATTCGCATCGAGCGCGATCATCGACAGCAGCCCGTGGATAGTGCTCTCCGCGCCGCTGTTGCGGTTGATCGTCCCGTCGGCCTGCACCCCGTCGTAGGTGACACCGGTCGCCGGGTCGTAGACGGGCTCGGCGGCCTTGTTCATGCCGAAGTACCAGGCACCCATGATGCCGGCGAGTTGGCGTATGCCGTCACGGTCGGTGGCGTCGGCGACCGCGAGCAACGACTGCAGTCGCGAGTCCGCGCCGTAGGCGATCTGCACGGTGTCGACCGGAGTCGGGAACCAGCCGTTGTCCGGGCCACCCGCGGTCAGCAATGTCGGCGTGAACTGAACCGAGTCGGCGATGGCGGGCTGCAGCAGCTTCTCGTCGCCCAGAACGATGGATGCCTCGGCGAGCGCCGCTGGCATCTGCGACGCCCAGGCGTGCCACATCGACCGCGACTGGCCCCACGGAAGAACCGCGCCGTACGGCCAGGTCTGCACGTCGCCTGCCGCCATCTTCGCGATCCCCTCGGCGAGTTTCGAGAGTGCAGACCGGGCGGCCGCGTCGTCGGGCGCCGCCTCCGAATACGCGGCGAGTCCGAGCACGGCTTCGGCCGACGCATCCGCCCCATCGACGATCAGCCAGGCGGGGACACGCACGCCGTCGGCGATCTCGTACTGCCCGTAGGCGTCGAGCGTCTGCCGCTCGAGCGCGCCGACACTGAGCTGGAGTCGCTCCTGCAGGAACGCGGCGAACTCCGGATCCTCGGCGGCGAACGCGGCATACCCCTCGCCGAGCGCCCAGATGGTGCGGGCGAGCCAGTAGCTTTCGCCGCTGTCCGAGGGATCGGGCAGCTCGACGGGCTCCGGGCTCGGGTTGAACGTGCCGTCGGGTTGCATCCACAGCACGACGTTGCCTGCGTTCGGGCCCGTCGTGGTCTGGAAGTAGGCGACGCTGCGCAACAGCTCGTAGGCCTTCTCGCGGCTCTCATCGGAACCGGTCAGCTCCCAGTGCCGGAGGTAGACGACGGCGGTGCGGGTGATGTCGTCGGAGTTATAGGCGCCTTGGCCCCAGTACCCGGTTGCCGGGTCAAGCGGGCCGCCGCCGACCCGCTCGAAGGTACCGCCGTCCCGGGCGTCGGCGTAGGTCCACGGCATGGTGATGTCGGGCTCGGTGTCGAGGCGGTAGGTGGTGTGGCCATCGACCTCACCCGGCGTCGCGGTGTCGAGCAGGAAGTCGAGGTGCGCCACGTTGGTGAGCGCGGCGGGCGCGGGGGTGCCAGGGTCAGCGGGAGCACTCGGGCCGGGGTGACCGAGTGCGGCGCCGCGGGCGATCGAGCCCGCTGGCGTCGTGGTGACCGCCGCCGCTCCGGCCGGGATGGCGAGGGCGATGCCCGCCACCATGCTCGTGGCGGCGGCGAGGGCCATCCACCGTTTTCTGTTCTCCATTGAACTTCTCCTTGCGTGGTCGTGCGTTATGGGAGGAGCCGGGTCACGAATTGACCCGGTCGAGTCGCGCTACTCCGATCTTCGAATCGGCCATCCCGTAGAACACCCACTGCTGCCCATCGATGCTTTCGATGGCGGTGGGGAATACGACATTCGGCACGATGCCGCTGCGCTCGTCGTCGGTCTCCGGCGCGAGCAGGGGTTCGCTCGTTCTCGCGAGCACGATGGTGGGGTCATCGGCGTCGAGAATCATCGCGCCGGCTGCATAGTTGACCTTCTGCTGCTGCCCGAAGGCTCCCTCGATGACTCCGGTGACCCCGTGATAGATCACGAGCCAGCCCTCGTCGATGCGTACGGGCGGTGGCCCACCGCCTATCTTGAGCTCCTCCCAGGCGGTCTCCGGGCCGGCGAGAAAGCGGTGCCCCCGCCAGTTGACGATGGAGCGGATGTCGGCGAGCACCTCGTCGAGAGGCACGTAGCTGATCCAGATGCTCTGCCTGGTGTCGTCGACGCCGGCAGGTACGCGGATGCCCTCGCCGGGGCGTACTTCGCCAATGTCCCACATCGGTCGGTGCAAGACAGCGAGGCTGGTCACCCCGTCGGGTGCGGTGACGGGCTCGGGAAAGAAGACCGTGTCCTTGTTGTGGAACAGGTTGAGATCCATGTCGAGTGCATCGTCGTAGGCGAACAGCGCGGGCCCGAGTCTCGTCCATTCGCGCAGGTCAGTGGATGTCGCGACCGCCGTACGAGGACCGAGCGGCCCGAACGCCACGTAGGTCATCACATGGAGTGACAGCGCGGGGATGAACGTGACCCTCGGGTCCTCGACCCCAGAATTCGTGGCGCCCCGCTCCCACCCGCGGTCGGGTTCGAGCACAATGCCCTCTCGTTCGACGCCGACCGGAACGCCGTCCTCGAGGATGACCCTCGCAAGACCGACCCGGCTGACGTTGCCGGTCGCCACCATGCGGGGCAGCAGGTACAAAGTGCCGTCTGGCGCGTGCCCGGTAGCGGGGTTGAGCACCCCTTCTGCCTCGAGGGGGTTGCCCGGTTCGGGAGTCATGATGACGCCCGCCCTGGTGAGGGCATAGGGAAACTGGGTTTGGTTGTGTGTGGTCATCCTTTGACTCCTGAGCCGATGTCGTTGGAAATGAAGTAGCGCTGGAAGAAGATGAAGAGAAGTACTACAGGGCCGGCCAGCACGACGGCACCCGCAAGCGTCGCGCCGAACGGGTTGGCCGCCGAGGCCGCGACATTCGAGATGTAGTTCGCGAGCGATACCGCGAGAGGTTGCAACGCGGCATCCTTCGTAATCAGGAACGGCCAGAGGAACTCGTTCCACGGACCGATGAACGTCAGGAGCACCACGGTGATGATCGCCGGGCGCACGAGCGGCAGCGCGATCCGCCACAGCAGGGCCAGTTCTCCCGCACCGTCGATCCTGGCCGCTTCGAAGAGCTCCTTGGGGAGCTGCAGGAAGTACTGCCGGAAGATGATGACGGCGGCCGAATTGATGAAGAACGGCAGGATCATGCCGAGGTAGTTGTCCGACAGGCCGTAGTCGCGTGCGATCAGCACGTACAGCGGAATGATCAGCAACTGGAACGGCACCACCTGAACGAGCAGGGCGAGCGCGAACGTCGCTCCGCGTCCCCGCCACTGCAGCTGGGCGAGCGCGTAGCCCACGAGTAGTCCGAAGACCATGGTGCCGATGAGTACGCCACCAGTGAAGATGCCGGAGTTGACCAAGCCCTGGAACAGGTTGATCCGCTCGTTGATGGCGACGTAGTTCTCACCGGTGAGGTTGCCCGGGTTGGGAAATGCCCCCGCGACGGTCGGGTCCGGTTCGGTTTGCAGCGAGCCGATGACCATGTAGTAGAACGGGAACAGGAAGACGAGGGCGCCGATGGCGAGCACCGTGCCGCGCAACCTGACCTGGAATTTTGACATCGTGCGGTCGGTCATCAGTCCCTCTCCCCCGCGAATCGGTTCTGCAGGTAGGCGATGATGAGCACCAGCACAACCAGGATGACGCCGATTGCGGCGGCGACATCGGGTTGCCCCTGCTGCAAGCCCTTTTGATACATGATCAGCACCGGTGACGCGGATGCCCCGTTCGGGCCGCCCCCGCCGGTGAGCAGGTACGGCTCCGTGAAGAGATTCGCCCCGGTAACGGTGGCGAGCAACAGCACCAACACCGTCGCGGGTCGAACGCCGGGAACCGTGACTGAGAAGAAGGTGCGTATGGCACCCGCTCCGTCGGTCGATGCCGACTCGTACAGTTCCTTCGGTACCGCCTGGAGTGCCGCGAGGTAGAGCAGGATGTAGAACCCGAGGCCCTTCCAGGTCACGAAAAGCGCGATCGTCGGCATTGCCCAGACGCTGCTGATGAGCCAGGACGGATCGGGGGCCAGGGGCCCGAGGACCTGGTTGACCAGGCCGCTGCCGTTGAACAGGAAGATCCACACCGCGACGATGGCGACGCTCGCCGCGACGTATGGCAGGTAGAAACTCACCCGCAGGAACGTGCGAAACCGCACCACCTTGTTGAGCGCGGTCGCGAGCACCATCGACAGCACGACGGTCAGTGGCACGTTGATGATGAGGAACACGCCGACGTTGACGAACGACTGGCGCACGGCGGAGTCGCCGAGGGCGGTAGCGAAATTGTCGAGGCCGACGAATGGTCGGTCGACCTCGGCTCCGGGAGCAGTGAAGAAGAAGTCGTGGAAGGAGATCCACACCGAGTATCCGAGAGGGTACGCGAAGATGAGCCCGACGAACACGAGGTACGGCGCGCTGAATAGCAGGCCGATGGGGTTGCGGCCGAGGGGCCGCCCCCGGCGGTTGGTACCGCCGGGAGCACCCCTGCTGTCGCGCCTACTGCGCTTGCCGCCGGTTTCGGGGGCCGGGGACCCTGGGGTCCCCGGCGGTGTCGCGATGGCAGTCATGGCGTCGCCTACGGCTGCTGCGCGATCTCGGTGACCTCGGTGGCGACCGCGTCGAGGGATTCGCGCACGTCTCCCTCACCGAAGATCACCGACTCCGACCACGCGTCGCGGAACGCCTGCAGCATCTGTACGGTGTTCGGCCCGGGCGGCACTTCGACCGTGCGAGATGCCTGGTCTCCGAATGCGGTGTACGCCGGGTTCGCTTCGAAGTAGTCTGCGTACGTCTCCTGCAGGTTCTCGCGGAGCGGCATCTGGCCGGTCAGCTCGACCAGCTGGCCGTCCTGCTCCTCGCTGGTGGAGAACTTGAGTACGTCCCATGCAGTCGCCTGGTTGTCACACGCGGAGTACAGGCCGACGTTCTTGGCGTCGCTGAACGTCCAGGTCTCCTCGGCGCTGATGCCCTCGCTGGTGGGTACGGGAACCGAACCCCAGTTCACGCTGTCGTATACCGAGACCGCCCACGGGCCGACGATGGCCATGGCGGCGTCTTCATCGGCGAACGCGTCGCCCTGGGCCTGCTCCCTGCCGGACAGTCCCTCTTCGTACATAGTCGCCCAGAACTCAGCGACCTCGTATCCGGCCTCATCAGCGAATGTGGCTTCGCCATCCTCGACGATCTGGGTGCCGCCCGTCGCTGCGGCGTAGAGCGGGTAGAAATCGAACTGGGTCTGGAAGAACTCGCTGGTGGGTGCCGGCAGGATCGCGTTTGGCGCAACACCCGACTCGACCAGGGTTCGCGAAGTGGCGAGGAAGTCGTCGTACGTCGACAGGGCCGGGTTCTCGGCGTCGAGGCCTGCCGCGGTGAACATGTCCTTGTTGTAGAAGATGACAACGGGGTTCGATTTCCAGGGCATCTGGAAGTACGCGCCTTCGGTGTTCTGGTATTGCTCGGCGAGGTCGCCGCTGCGCTCTTCGATGTAGTCCGCACCGTCATCCATGCTCGACAGGTCGACGAGTCCGCCCTGCTTCTCGAACTGGCCGACGGCGGCAGGAGCTGTGTTGTAGATCAGGCACGGGGCATTGCCCGCGGTGATTGCGGCACCGATGACTTCCTCGCTGCTCGTTCCGGCCGGGATCTCCTGGCCGCTGATCTGCTCATCGGGGTTGTCGGCATTCCACGCTTCGACCATCTGCTTGCCCCATGCGACCTCTGATTCGTTGTTGGAGTACCAGATGGTGATGTCGCCTCGGCCGTCGGCGGAATCTCCTCCGCCTCCTCCGCCACTGCAGGCGCTGAGGGCCAGTATTCCGACGGCGAACACGGCCGTGGACACGACCGCTCGAGTGCCTCCCGTTTTCTGTGACACGGTTCTCTTCCCTTCGTTGCGAACGGCGTCGTTGCCGTTCTTCCTCGCGAGCGGCTACATGGCCGATCGGATGGTTGCGGTACCCGGGCGAGCGCTGGATTCTCTAATTACGAGCGTCGCGGGGGTGAGTTCGATGTCGTCGACGGTCTCGCCGGCGATGACGCGGAGCAGGGCCTCGGCTGCCTGGCGTCCCCAGGCCTGCGCCTCGGTCGTGACGGTAGTAAGAGCGGGATGGATGTACTGGCCGACTTCGCTGCCATCGAACCCCGTGATCGACAGGTCACCTGGCACCGTGAAGCCGGCGCGCTGGGCGATGCCGAGGCCGGCGATTGCCATCGGGTCGTTGGCATAGACGATGGCCGTCGGCCGGTCGGCGAGTGCAAGAAGGTCGCGTGTGGCGCGGGCACCGTCAGCCGCGCTGTAGTCCGTTTCGACAATGGGACCTGGCTGCAGGTCGAGGCCGGCGAGTGCCTGGGCGAATGACGCACTGCGGCGCGACCCATGCAGCATCCGGGACGGACCGCTCACGTGCGCAATGCGACGGTGCCCGAGCTCGACGAGGTGAGCGACGGCGGACTGGATGCCGGGTCCGTCGTCGAGCGAGACCGCGGGCAACGCCGACGGAATGTCAGGATGCCCGAGGGTGACCGCCTTGAGTCCCAGCGACTGCACGAGGGCAATGCGTGGGTCGGCGCGGCGGAGGTCGCTCAGGATGACGCCGTCGACGCGGGCGTGCGACGCGAGTTGGCGGTAGGTCGTGATCTCCGACGCCTCATCACCGACCATGCTCAGCACGAGCGCCTGGCCGACCGGCGCAAGTGCGCTTTCGACACCGGCGATGAAAGCGGGGAAGAACGGGTCGCCAGAGATGATCTCGGGGTCACGGGCGATGACCAGCCCCAACGCGAACGCCCGGTCTGAACTCAGCGACCGGGCTCGAAGACTCGGGCTGAAGCCGAGGTCCTTCGCGACCGCGAGAATGCGAGTCTTCGTCTCAGCCGAGACTCCGGGCCGGTCGTTCAGGGCGAACGAGACGAGTCCCTTGCTTACGCCCGCCTCGCGGGCAACGTCGGCGATGGTCGGTCGTTCTCCCACCACGGCTGCCCTCCCCCTCGAGTCACGGTCGAACCCTCAGTGTCCTTAACCGGTTTAGCCGGGACTCTATACCGGTTTAGTGGACGGGGGCAAGCATTTTCTGATCACGGGGGCGCGACCTCTACCCCACCGGGTACTTGAACCCGCGGTGCGACCCCACGAACCCGAGCCGGTCGTAGAACCGGTGCGCGTCGGTGCGCGCCTCGTCGGAGGTCAGCTGCACCAGCGACACATCCAGCGCGGGCGCCGCGACGTCGGTGACCCAGCGCATCATCGCGGTTCCGATACCCGCCGACCGCTGGTCGCTGCTGACGCGGACGGCCTCGACGGTCAGCCGGGTCGCCCCGCGACGGGCCATTCCCGGGATGCGCGTCAACTGCATGGTGGCAAGTGGATGCTGCGCCGCATCCACCGCGATGAGCAACTCGTTCGCCGGGTCGGCAGTCACGTTGAGGAGCGCCGCGCGGTAGGCCGCCGCATCCGCGTCGCTGGCCAGGTCGCCGCGGGAGGCGCTGATCGGATCGTCCGAGAGTAGGCGCATGAGCGCGGGCAGGTCGGACTCGTCGGCGCGACGCAGGGTGATGTGGCCGGAGCGCATGGCGAGGTCGACGGGGAGGGTCAGGGCGGAGAGCACGCGTTCATCCTCGCAGTCGCCGAGCGCCGCGCCGGGATCGCCGGGTGCGTGGCCAGGCTGGTGCCAGCCCGGCGGGCGGCAGCATCCACTTTCAAACACTGAAACTCCCACTGGTAGCACCACTATCGATAGCGCTACTATCAGTTCATGCTGATCGCCGAACTCGCGGAACTCTCCGACACCCCTCCCGCCACCGTCAAGTACTACGTGCGCGAGGGGCTCCTCCCCGCGGGGGCACGCGAGCGCGGCAATCGTACGAGCTACGACGAGTCGCACGTGCACCGGCTGCGCCTGATCCGCGCGATGCTCGAGGTCGGAAAGCTCTCCGTCAGCTCGGTCGCCGCCGTGCTCGCGGCGCTCGACGACCAGACCACCACGATCGGCGAGACGTTCGCCGTCGCGCAGAACGCGCTCTCGCGCGACGCCGTCTCGACCGTGAGCGAGCCCTCGCCCGAGAGCATCGCGCGCGTCGACGCCCTGGTCGAACGCGTCGGCTGGCCGCCGTGCGGCGACAACGTGGGCGTGCGGATCGTCGCACAGACCATCGACGGGTTCGCGAAGGCGGGGCATCCACTCGCCGACGACTACCTCGACCGCTACGCCGAGGCAGCCGCCGTCGTAGCCAAGGCCGACCTCGACGCCGTCACCCCGGGAGCCCCCGGAACCGACGACGAGGCCGACCTCACCGAGCTCATGGTGGTCGGCACCGTGCTCGGCGACACGCTCTCCCTCGGCCTGCGGCGCATCGCCCAGGCCACCCTGACCGCTGAGAGGAATCTCTGATGAGCACGAAACCGCGCACCAGCGCGAGCACAAACCCGCGCACGCGCACCAGCACCAGCACCACCCGGATCATGACAAGACCAGTGGATGCTTCCCCCGCCCGCTCCCCTTTGATGCGCGCCTATGACTGGCATCGACCCCTCATGCTGCTCGCCGCGCTGATGGCGGTCAGCACCGTCGTGTGCCTCGTCGGCATCGCGGTCGACTCCCGGCAGGTGCTCGGCGTCGACACCTGGATCAAGCCGCTCAAGTTCTCGATCTCCGGCCTCATCTACGGCGTCACCTGGGCGTGGCTGATCGCGCACCTCCCCCGGTTCCAGCGCCTCACGCACCGCGCCGGAACCGTGATCGCCGTCGCCCTCGCAATCGAGCAGGTCCTCATCGTGGGCATCGCCGCCGCCGGAACCACCAGCCACTTCAACGTCTCGACCGCATTCTCGACCGCGCTGTGGAGCATCATGGCGACCTCGATCACCGTGCTCTACGTCGCGACCTTCGTCACGACCGTGGCCGTGCTGTGGCTGCGCCTGCCCACCCGCTCCCTCACCATCTCCGTGCGCGCCGGCGCCCTCCTCGCGCTCGCCGGCATGGGGCTCGCGTTCCTCATGACGGGGCCGACCGCCGACCAGCTCAACGACTTCCAGGGCATCGCCGGCGCACACACCGTCGGCGCGAGCGACGGCGGACCCGGCCTCCCCCTCCTCGGCTGGAGCACCGTCGCGGGCGACCTGCGTATCCCGCACTTCGTCGGCATGCACGCGCTGCAGGTGATCCCGCTGCTCGCGATCGCCCTCGACGTGCTCGGGCGGCGCGCGAAGGTGCTGGCCGACGACCGCACCCGCACGCGCCTCGTCGTGGTGGCCGTCGCCGCGTACACCGCGACGCTGGCGGTGGTGACCGCGCAAGCGCTCGCGGGGCAGTCGATCGTGCAGCCCGCGGGCGTGTTCCTCGCCGCGGGGTGGGCTGTCGGCCTCGGGGCTGCGGTGGCGGCGGGGGTCGTGCTGGCGGTGGGCTGGCGGCATCCACTCGACGTTTCCGTGGACGAATCGCGCACCGACGCCGAGGTGCAGCGATGAGGTGGATGCGGGGCGGCTGGACCCCCGCCGCGATCGTCTACCTCGTGCTCGCGATCGCGGGACTCGTCGGCACCTGGACGTTCAACGTCATCGCCATCGTCGAACAGCGCGACTTTCTCGGCGAATGGTTCGGCAGCGGGCCCTCGGTCGGATCGCTCGGCGTCGACCTGGGCGTGGTGGCGATCGCGGCGGTCGTGTTCATGATCGCGGAGGCGGCGCGGCTGGGCATGCGCCGCGTCTGGGTGTACATCGTGGTGGTGCCGTTCGTGGCGATGGCGTTCGGCTTTCCGCTGTTCCTGTGCGCGCGCGAGCGGCACCTCGAGCGGGACCGGAGGCACGCCGCGACGCAGCCTGTCTCCTAGGCTGGAACGATGGATCCCATTGCCGCGGCGGGCCGCTTCATGGCCGCAACATTCCCCAACGCGGAGGCCGCCGTCGTCGCCGGCAGTGCGGCCAGGGGAACCCGCACGCGCACCAGCGACATCGACATCCTCGCGGTCGGCGGTGACGACCTGTTCGACGACGACCGCGACGCGCTCGCGGCGACCTTCGATTTCGAGGGGCAGCCGGTCGAGGTGTTCGCCTATACGCGCGAGGGTTTCGAGCGCTGGGCGAATCCCGGCATGACGTTTCGTCCGACGATCGTGCGGATGCTGGTCGAAGGCACCCCGATTCGCGGCGACCTCGAACTCGCGCTGCTGCGCGCACGCTGGAAGCCCGTGCTCGACGCCGGCCCCGACCCGTCACCGCACGAGCTCGCCCGCCGCCGCTACGTGATCACCGACCTGCTCGACGACCTGGTCGACGCACAGGACACCCTCGAGCAACGCGTGATCGCGGCATCCCTCTTCGAACGCACCGCCGAGCTCATGCTGCTCTCGCGCCACCGCTGGCTCGGGCAGGGCAAGCACCTCGTTCGCGAGCTGCGCGAATGGAACAGCGACCGCGCCAACGCCCTCGCCCGGCCGCTGCTGCAGCTCGATTTCGCCGGTTTCGCCGAGCGGGTGCAAGCCGAATTGGATGCCGCGGGCGGCCGTGTGCAGGCCGGATTCGTTCGGTGAACCAGCTGGTCATCGACCTGACGCAGCCCGGAACACCCTCCTCCGACGAGATCGTGCGCACCTACATGACCGACGTCATGACGCTGCACCGCGGCCGGCCGGTGCCACCGGAGGACGTCGATGGTGCGCTCGCGAGTGAGCCGTACCTCGACCTGCAGGGTGAGACGGGGGCGTTCCTGACCGCGGTGGAGGACGGGGCTGGCGGCTACCCGGTGGCGTGCGTCGGGGTCCGATTCCTCGGCGATGTGGCCGAGCTGACGAAGGTGTTCACGCGTCCGGGGGCACGCGGGCGGGGCGTCAGTCGGCAGCTGATCGCCCGCGTGGAGGAGCTGTGTCGGGAGCGCGGCATCCACACCCTGCGTCTCGATACCCACAGCAGGTTCGCCGCCGCGTGCGCGCTGTACGAGCGGCTCGGTTTCGTGCAGACGGCGCCGCACAACGACGTGTCGTACGCCGACCGCTGGTACGCGAAGCAGCTGTAGTGGGCGGGTCTGCGGCGGCACTCGACGTGCTCGAAGCGGTGTTTCCGTGGCTGGGGGTCGCGCTGTTCGTGGGCTCGCTGGTGATGGTTCTCGTGGTGTATCCGCGGCAGCTGCGAAAGCCCGATCGGCTGCGCGACCTGCAGCTGGGCCTGAACGCGACCCCGCGCATCACGATCGTCTCGGCGGTATTGCTCGCGGGATATGCACTGATGACGGCGCTGCTCGGCATCGCGTTCGTTGCAGCGGGCTACACCTTCGCGTGGGGCATGTTCCCGATGGCGGCCGCCGCGGTGCCGTACCTCGGCGCGTTCATCTACCTGTGGCGCCTGCCGTTCCCCGGTTTTGACGACGGGGACGACGTCGGCCACGGCACCGTCGCACACTGAGCGCCCGCACGGTGAGCGTCCCGCACGCGCAAGAGGGCCGACCCATCACGGGCCGACCCTCCCCCAGCACCGGACGCGAACCGCCCGGCACCACTCACTACTCGTACCGCAGCGACTCCACCGGGTCGGCCCGCGCCGCGCGAACCGCGGGGAACGTGCCGGCGAGGAACGCGATGCCCGTCACCAGCAGGATGATCGCCGCGACCGAGACCGGGTCGAACGCGATCAGCGTGAGGCCCGGCAGATCGGCGAGCAGGGTGTCGGCGGCCGCGGCGCTGATGCCGGAACCTGCGACCATCGCGATGCCGACGCCGATCGCGCTGCCGAGCAGTCCGAGGAACGCCGCCTCGAGGCTGAACAGGGTGAACACCCGGCCGGAGCCCATGCCCATCGCCTTCATCAGGCCGATCTCGCGGGTGCGCTCTTGCACCGACATGTAGAGGGTGTTGACGATGCCGAACGACGCCGCGAGCAGCGCGATGATCGCGAACGCGTTGAGCACGAGCACGATGCCGTCGATCACCGTCGTGACGATGCCGAGCTGGTCGGCGATCGTCGTGCCGGTGAAGCCCTCATCGGCCAGGTTGTCTTTCAGCACCTGGATCTCGTCGTCGGTCGCGGCCGGGTCGAACCAGACCGTCGCCGAGGTGTAGCGGTCGGCCTGTTCCGCGGTGAGTCCGGTGCTCTGCAGGTCGAACAGCGCATCGCCGAGGGCCTCGTTGGTGAGGATGCTCTGGCCGGTCGGGCTCGCCAGGGCCTCCTCGGTCACGCCCACCACGGTCGCCTCGACGGTGTGCTGGGTGCGCTCGGCGTCGGTGATCGCGAGGGTGACGGTCTGCCCCACGGCATCGTCGTCGCTCGAGAAGCCGAGCGGTTCGACGTAGGCCACCGGAATGGCGACCTGCAGCTCGGAGGCGTCGGCGTCGGGTTCCGCGCCCGCCGCGAGCACCGTGGTTTGGCCGGGCACCAGGCTGCCGACAGTCGCCGTGTACGGCGTTCCGTCATCGAACTGCACGTAGTCCGGGGTGATGGTGCGCTGCGCGTCGACCCGCAGCACCCCGTCGACGCCCTCGACGGTGTCGATATCGTCCGATGTCATCGCGGTGACCGACTGCCCGGGGATACCGGTGTCGACGGCGTTCGCGTCGTACTCGGCCGGTTCGTCGCTGCCGGCCCCGGGAAGGGTGGCGGCATCCTCGCTCGGCTTCGTGACGGTCATCGCGTCGGAGGCGCCGACCCCACTGACGGTGTCGGCGAGGTAGGCGTTGATTCCGGTGCCGAGCCCGCTGGTGAGGGTGAGCGTGAACGCGCCGACGAAGATCGCGAGGATGGTCAGGATGGTGCGGGTCTTCGACCGGAAGGTGTTCGAGACGGCCGAGCCGATCAGGGCGGTGGTTCTCATGCTGCGACCTCCGCACGGGAATCCTCGACGATGCGACCGTCGCGGATGAGGATGCGCCGGTCGCAGCGCGCAGCGAGGTCCTCGTCGTGGGTGACGACGATGAGGGTGATGCCGTGCTCGCGGTTGAGCCCGAACAGGATGTCCTCCACGACCGCGCCGGTGGCGGTGTCGAGGTTTCCGGTGGGCTCGTCGGCGAAGATGATGCGCGGGTTGTTGACCAGCGCACGGGCGATCACGGTGCGCTGCTTCTGCCCACCGGAGAGGTTCGCGGCCTTGTTCTTCGCCTTGTCGGCGAGCTCCAGCTGTTCGAGGGCGGCCATCCCGCGGCGCCTGCGTTCGGCACCGCCGATACCGGCGATCTTCATCGGCAGCACGACGTTCTCGAGCACCGTGTTGCTGCCGGTGAGGAAGAACTGCTGGAAGACGAACCCGAACGTCTTGTTGCGGGTTCTGTTGAGGCGCGACCCGCGCAGTTGTGCGGTGTCGTTGCCCTCGAGGGCGACCGTGCCGGAGCCCGGCACGTCGAGCAGCGCGAGGATGTGCATGAGGGTCGACTTGCCGGATCCGCTCTTGCCGACGATCGCGATGCTCTCCCCCTCGCTGATGTCGAAGCTCACTCCGCGCAGCGCGTCGAAGCGGTTCTGTCCCCGGCCGTACGACTTGTGCACGTCGCGGACCGAGATGATCGGGGTACTCAATGGGGCTCCTTGGTAGTGGTGTTCTGACGGTGTCCAGCGTGCCCGCGGCCCGCCCGCCGCACGTCCCCCACCGGCGGTCACTCGTATACCGCGATCGCGGTATGGGTGGATGCTGCGCCGGGGCGACCCGTCGGCCTCGCGCCTCCTGCACACTGGGAACGTGAGCAATCCCGACCGGAACGGCAGCGTGCACTCCGACGCGCCGCATTCCGCGAGCGACGCGACGACCGCGGCGCCCGCGACGTCTGCCGCGACGACCGCCGTGCCCGTCGACCCGCACCCGCGGGTTCCGAACTGGGTGAACGACGTCGTGCTCAGCGTGCTGATCCTCGGCGTGACGTTCGCGCCGGCGCCGGTGGCCGGCCTCAACCCGAGCGGCCCGCTGGAGACCGCGATCGTGCTGTCGCCGCTGCTGATCCTCCCGTGGCGCCGCCGCTGGCCCCTGCCCGTGCTCGCGGTGCTGCTCGGCCTGTTCGGCGTCGCAGCGTTGCTCGGCACCCTCTCCCCCGGCATCGGCATCGCGGTGGCCGCCGCGGTGTTCAACGTCACCAACCGGCTCCCCCGCCGCATCGGCCTCATCGCCACGGGTGTCGCCGTCGCCGCGGTGATCGTGCTTAGCCTGCCGGCGTCGCTCGGCGACGTGTTCGAGCCCCGGGTGGTGCAGTTCGGCCTGTTCGTGGCGCTCGCCGCGGCCGCGGGTGACGGCGGACGCTCCCGCCGCGACTACATCGCCGCGATCACCGAGCGCGCCGAGCGCGCGGAACGCACCAGGGAAGACGAAGCCCGCCGCCGCGTCACCGAGGAACGCCTGCGCATCGCGCGGGACCTGCACGATGCGGTCGCGCACCAGATCGCGGTGATCAGCCTGAACGCCGGGGTCGCGTCATCCACCATCGACAGCCGCCCGGAGAGGGCGAAGGAGGCCCTCGCGACCATTCGCGGTGCCGCCCGCAGCGTGCTCGGCGAGATCGGCGACCTGCTCGGGGTGCTGAGGGCGGACGACGACGTGGATGCCGCGGCACAGCCCCAGCCCGGACTCGACCGTCTCGACGAGCTCGTGGCCCAGTTCGCGAGTACCGGCCTCGACGTGCACACCCGCATCGACGGCGACCTGTCGCGCGTGACGGGAACGCCATCGCGGGTCGGCTACCGCGTGCTGCAGGAGGCCCTCACCAACGCACACAAGCACGGGGTCGAGCACCGCGCGCACGTGCTCGCCGAGGTCGACGACGCCACGCTCGCGCTGACGGTGACGAACCCGACCATGGGGGCGGGAAGTGTCACGGGCACCACCGACGACACGACGCGCTCGGGTCTCGGCCTGATCGGGCTGCGTGAGCGGGTGACCGCGGCGGGCGGCACCGTCGAGACCGGGCCCGCGGCCGCCGGCTGGAAGGTCGTGGCACGGATGCCGCTGCGGGAGGGCGCACGATGATCCGCGTTCTCGTGGTCGACGACCAGGCGCTGATCCGCCAGGCGGTCACCGACATCCTCGCCGGGCAGCCCGGCATCGACGTGGTGGGCGATGCGACGAACGGGCGCATGGCGGTCGCCCTAGCCGCGCAGCTGCGTCCCGACGTGATCGTGATGGACATCCGCATGCCCGAGCTCGACGGCATCGGCGCGACCGAGCGCATCTGCGGTGACCCGGCGCTCGCCGAGTCGCGCGTGCTCATCCTCACCACGTTCGAAGAAGACGAATACCTGGTCGCCGCACTGCGCGCCGGGGCGAGTGGGTTCGTGGGCAAGGGCGCGGAACCCGAGGAGATCGTGCAGGCCGTGCGCGCCGTGCACGCGGGCGACGCACTGCTGTCGCCCATCGCGACCCGCGCGCTCATCGACCGGTTCCTGAAGAGCGCCCCCGACGCCGACCCGACGACGGAACCCGCCCTGCAGCACCTCACCGACCGCGAGCGCGAGGTGCTGTTGCTCGTTGCCCGCGGCCGCTCCAACCAGGAGATCGCCGACGACCTGGTGATCTCCCCGCACACCGCGAAGACCCACGTGAACCGCATCATGACCAAGCTGCACGCGCACGACCGGGCGCAACTGGTGATCATCGCCTATGAATCGGGGCTGCTCACCCCCGGCAATTGACTGCAAGCCCCCGTTCAGCCGCGCCGACCCGTGCAACTATTGGCAAGCCTGGGTCAATCGCGGGGGTCGCGAACCAGCAGGGGGAACAGCATGACGATTCTGCACGGGGAACGCTCGCCCGAGAGCATGACCGCGAGCGCGGCCGAGAGCGCGGTCAGTGCAGCCGCGCCGAGTGCGCACGCGCGGAGCGTGCTGGCGCGCAACAACGTCTCGATCCTCGGCCCCGACGACGGCCCCGTCATGGTGCTCGTGCACGGATTCGGATGCGACCAGCACATGTACCGCCGCATCCTGCCGTTCTTCACCGACCGGTTTCGCGTCGTGCTCTTCGACCACGTCGGGTCGGGCGGCTCGGCGATGGACGCCTACGACCCGGTCGAGTACGCCACCGTCGACCGCTACGCCGCCGACCTGCTCGAGCTCTGCGACGCGCTCGGGCTGCGCGACATCACCCTCGTCGGCCACAGCGTCGGCGCGATGATGTCGATCAGCGCCGCGGTGCAACGCCCGGAACTGTTCAGCCGGATGCTGCTGCTCGCCCCGTCCCCGTCGTACATCGACGACGACGCGGCCGGCTACACCGGCGGTTTCTCGTCCGACGACGTGCAGGAGCTGCTCGCCTCGCTCGACGACAACCACCTCGCCTGGGCCGCGGCCATGGCGCCGATGATCATGGGCGCGGGCAATTCCGCGGAGCTCGCCGGGGAACTCGAGACGAGCTTCTGCCGCGTCGACCCGCGCGTGATGCGCACCTTCGCCAGGGTGGCGTTCCTCTCGGACATGCGCGGACGGCTCGGTGAGGTCACGGTGCCGAGCCTCGTCGTGCAGTGCGCGAACGACCCGCTCGCCCCGGTGTCGGTCGGGCGGTACCTGCACGAGCGGCTGGCCGGCAGCGAACTCATCGTGCTCGACGCCGCCGGGCACCTGCCGCAGGTGAGCGCACCCGTCGCGACCGCCGAGGCGATGCTGCGCTACATCGACGCGACGCCGTGACCGGCGGCGCCGGCGACGGGCCGGACTTCGAGGCGCTGTTTCGGGCGGCGCCGATCGGGTTCGTCGTCACGGCCCCCGATGGCCGCATCATCGACGTCAACGACGCGTTCGCCGCGTGGTCGGGCCTCGACCGCGATCGACTGCTCGGAACGCCGTTCCTTCGACTACTCGCGGTCGGCGACCGCATCCTGTTCTCCACCCACACCGCGCCATCGCTCGACCTCGCCGGGCGGGTCGCCGACGTCGCGGTGACCTTGCTCGGCCGCGACCGCGCACGGTTACCCGCGCTGCTCAGCGCATCCAGGATCGGCACGTCGACGGTCGGTCGATCGACTCAGCTCGCGGGAGGGTCGATGGATGCGGCATCCACCCTGTACCTGCTGGCGGAGCGGCGAGAGCGATCCTTCGAGGAGGCGCAGCTGATCTCGGCGGTGCACCGGGCAGAACACGCGGATTCCCGGCGCAAGGAGGCGCAGGAGGGGCTCGCGCACCTCGAGAACCACGACCCGATGACCGGGCTGCTCAATCGGCAGGGGCTGCTCGCCGCGCTGGTGGACCACCTCTCCGGTGCGCGCCACTCCGACGACGTGACCGTGCACTGGATCGGGCTCGACCACTTTCGGGTCGTCAATGACAGCCTCGGCAGGCCGGTAGGCGACCTCATCCTGGGCACGGTCGCCGACCGGCTGCGCGAGCGGTACGGCGACGGGGCAGTCGTCGCGAGGACCGGCGGGGACATGTTCGTCGTGGCATCCCGCAGCACGACGGGCTTCGCCGATGCGATCCTCGCCCTGCTCGCCGAGCCGATGATGGTCGACGACGTCGAGATCGTGATGTCGGCGAGCATCGGCATCGCGTCGGAGCGCCTCGCCGACCCGGTCGACCGTACCGCGGCGACGGCGGTGGCGGAGGAGCTCGCGCGCACGGCGTCGACCGGCATGTACGAGGCGAAGGCCGCGGGGCGGGGCCGCTGGAAGCGCTCGTCTACGGCGCTCGACCAGGCCGCGGTGAGCGAGATCCGCCTGCTGGGCGAGATTCGCGCGGCGCTGGCGGGCGATCAGCTGCGGCTCGAGTTCCAGCCGCAGCTCGACCTGCGCACCGGGCGGGTGCACGGGGTCGAGGCGCTCCTGCGGTGGGACCACCCCGAGCGCGGCCCGGTGTCGCCCGCCGGGTTCATCGAGGTCGCCGAGAAATCGGGACTGATCGCGCAGCTCGGCACCTGGGTGTGCCGCACCGCGATCGCGGAGGCGGTGGAGTGGGGCGCGGGTGCGCTGCCGCTGCAGGTGTCCGTCAACGTGTCGGCACGGCAGCTCGGGGATTCCGGGTTTGCGGGCGCCGTGGCATCCATGCTCACTGAATTCGCACTCGACCCCGCACGCCTGACCGTCGAGCTCACCGAGACCGGACTGGTGCTCGACACCGCCTCCGCCCGCGAGACGATGGCCGCGCTGCGGGCCATCGGGGTGCGGGTCTCGATCGACGACTTCGGCACCGGGCACGCCGGCTTCTCGTACCTGAAGGAATTCGAGATCGACGAGGTCAAGATCGACCGCTCGTTCGTCGACCGCCTCGACGCGACGCCCGAAGACACCGCAATCATCGTCAGCTGCATCGAGGTCGCGCACGCGCACGGGGCGACCGTCGTCGCGGAGGGCGTCGAGACGGCCGCGCAGCTCGCGCGCCTCACCGAGCTCGGCTGCGACGTCGCGCAGGGATTCCACTACGCGCGCCCGCTGCGGTCGGATGCCCTCGTGGAGTTCCTGGCGCGCTGAGCCGCCAGACCACCTCGCGCGCCCGCCCGAATCGTCCCTACCGAAAGTCCTTCTCCGGCTCCGTTCCGTTCAGCAGGTAGTCGCCGATCGCCGCCTCCCGGAAGATCGCCGGGTTGTGCGACGCGATTGTGCGGGCGTTGCGCCAGTGCCGGTTGAGCCCGGCACTGCTACGGAGGCAATCTCCTCGCGCTATCCGCCCGAACTCTGCCCGGCCGTGCAGGTCTCCTGCGCGGCGGTCTGCCCCTCGACCGCCTCGGAGAGTTCGACGCGGTCGTCGGTCTCCGGTGCGGCAGACGCGGATGCCCCGGGCTCGCCCGACGGCGTCGGGGTCGGGTTGACCGGAGCATCGGGGTCGGCGGTCGGCTCGCCCGGTGCGGTGACGTCGATGGTGCCGCGGCCGGTTCCGCCGGTGAGACCGATCGCCTGGTCGGCCTGGATCGCGGCGATGAGCTCGTCCGCCGCGTCGCTGATCGGCACCAGGCCGTTGCCCTGGTCGGCGGTCGGGTACTTGGCGAACACGACCTCCTCGAGCGGGATGTCGCGCAGCGCACCGGCGATCGACACCATGGTGTCGACGTTGCGGAGGCTGTTCGAGAACTCGAGGTTGTTAAGCGCGGCCGAGGCGATGCCGTAGAGCTTGACCGGGTTCGACAGCGTCTCCGAGCTCTTCAGCGTGCGCACCAGCGACGAGAGGAACTGCTGCTGGTTGCTGATGCGGGTCAGGTCGCTGCCATCGCCGACGCCGTAGCGCGAGCGGAGGAACTGCAGCGCGTCGCGCCCCGACAGCGAGTGCTCGCCTGCCTCGAGCTGGAATGAGATCTGCCGGTCGTCGATGTCGGTGGCGACGCACACCGGCACGCCCCCGACGGCGTTCGACATCGCGATCACGCCGTCGAACTCGATGACCGCGGCGTAGGGGATGTCGATGCCGGTGAGCTGGTTCACGGTCTGCACGACGCACGACAGGCCGGCCTGGCTGAGCGCCTGGTTGATCTTTGCGCCGTACTGCGGCTCGTACTGCGTGCCGTCGGGCCCGGTGCAGGCCGGAATGTCGACGTAGAGGTCGCGGGGAAAGCTCACCACGGTGGCGCGCTGGTGGTCCTCCGAGATGTGCAGCAGCATCGTGACGTCGTTGAGCACTTCGCCGCGCTCCCCGTATGCGGCGTTGCCGCCTCCGCTGTCGCTGCCGACGAGCAGCAGGTTGACGGCTCCCTCGATGGCGCCGATCTCCGGTGCGTTCTCGTCGTCTTCGCCCTCGAGGGCGACCCCGGGCTGCACCGCGGAGGCGAGCTGCGCCACGGCTATGCCGACGACCGACAGCCCGCTGACGAGCAGTACGGCGAGTGACGCGGCGACTATTTTCAGAACGAAGGCGAGTGGATGCTTGCGCCCCAGGTTTCCGTGACGGGCTACGGGCGTCGCCGACCCTTCCGCGCGGCGGCGGGCGGCAGGCGACGAGTCAGACATTCCGTCGATGGTAACGGAAAGGTATCGGCTGCCGCTGCACGCCGGCCCACCCCCGTTCGCGGCCCCCGGCAGCCCCCGCCCGCCTGACGCCTCGGCGCCCCGTGAAAGAATGAGCCGATATGAGCGACGACCACCCAGAACTCGCCGGCTACGAGCCGGGTGACGGGCGACCGTTGCGCAGCCGCCGGCTGCTCATCATGATGCGCGTCATCGTGATCGTCGGCATCGTCGCCCTCGTGCTCCCCGGCATCGTGACCATCGTCACCGTCGGGTCGTCGACGGCGTCCCGCGCCTGCGCCCTGTGGGTCGAGAGACTCGAACCCGGCGCGACCGGGTCGTCGGCACGCTTCGAACTGTTCGGTCCGGGCGGCGTCGGCTGGCAGTGCTACACGACGGGCCTGTTCGGCGGCGACGTGCTCGTCGCGTCGCTCGGACCGATCCCCAGCGGCGCGCGGCTGCCGGTGTCGGTGCCCGACACGATCAATTCTTAGGAACTTCGGTCTCCGGTGGTTCCGGGACGACGCGCAGCCCCGACGGGGTGTTCGACATGCGCACGAGGTTCTCGATCCATGCTCGGTTGAGGCGTGGCTCCTTGCTGCCCGCGAAGTCGAACTGCAGTGGAATGGTGGGGTGCACCCAGATGGTGCTGTGCCCGCTGCCACTCGCCGCGGAGTACTCCCACGAGAACGAGAAGCTCTCGCCCCTGCGCACCTTCGAGAGGATCACGACCTTGAGGTGGGCGAGCACGCGGTCGTCGAACTCGACCGCGACCGCCGGGTTGCCGTAGATGAACCTGCCCATGACCTATTCTCCCAACCCGTTGTCGATCTCGTCCATCACGGCATTGACATCCCTGGCGGTGCGGGTGGCGTCGCCGGTGGTCTCGGGAACGGCGTGCGGCTGCTGCGCGGGCGACGGCTCCGCGTCGGCCGCGGGCGCGTCGTCGCGCGGGGCCTCGGTCGCGTCGGCGGTCACGGGGGTGCCGCCGTCGTGCGGGTGTGACGTCATGGCTCGACCGTAGACCCTGGCGGTGAACGCGTGGGGATGGGTTACCTGCGCTACCAGGTGGCGTCGTCGGCCCCGAGGGCACGCGGGCCGCGGTCGAATGCCATCGGTGCGCCGTCGATGTCGAGCGGCGGCCGCAGCATCCGTGCACCGCCCCACGGCGTCTCGAGCGGCTCGGTCGGCTCGCACCGGTCGATGAGGGCGCCGCCGTCGGCCTGCTCTCCGCCGGCGACGAGCAGTTCGCCGACCCTGGCGAGCGAGGTGCGCACCGCCGAGCCGCGGTTCTCGGTGAGCGATTGGATGACGCCGCGCACGGCAGCGGCGGCGAGCAGGTACCCGGTCGCATGGTCCAGTGCCTGCACCGGCAGCGGGGTCGGCGTCTCGGCGGTCGCCCACGCCATGCCGCGGGCGGCGATGCCGTCGCTCATCTGCACGAGGCTGTCGAACCCGCGCCTGCCCGACCACGGGCCGGTGGACCCGTAGGCGGTGAGCGACACGTCGATGAGCCCGGGGCGCAGCTCCCGCCGGGCGGCGGCGTCGAGCCCGAGCGCGTCGAGGGCGCCGTCGCGGTAGCCGTGCACGAGCACGTCGGCCCCCGCGACGAGGTCGCGCAGCCGGGCGGCGCCGTCGGGGGTGGTCGCATCGATGCGAGCGGCGCGCTTGCCGAGGATCATGTTCGCGAGCAGGGCGTCTTCGTTCCAGTCCGGCGGGTCGATGCGCAGCACGTCGGCGCCGTACCCGGCGAGGAACCGCGTGGCGACGGGACCGGCGATCACGCGCGTGAGGTCGAGCACGCGCAGCCCGGCGAGGGGGCGCTGCCGGGTGCCGGCGAACGCGGCGCCGACGGTTCCCGGCTGGCCGGTCGCCCAGCCCAGCAGTGGCTCGGCCGCGACAGCGGAGCCCTGTGGATGCCGCGCCCACTCCCCGCGCGTTCGCATGACGGCGGCGCATCCACCGGCCTGCACGATCGCGGTCTCGAGGGCCTCGGCGTCCCACCTCGCGACGGCACGGCGGGCATCGACGTGGTCGGGATTCTCGGCGAGGCCCAGCACGCCGAGAGCCGCGGTCTGGTGGCGTGCCACGTTGGCGTGCAGGCGGATCCACTGGCCGTCGCGGGACCGGTAGTTGCGGGTGAGCGGATCCCACACGCTCGGTTGCGGCCAGTCGATCGGGGTGACGGCGGATCCGAACCAGGAGGAGGCGAGCGCCCGGTCGACCGTGGTGGCGGGCGGCGCGGCATCCATCGCCACTGCGCTACCCGACCCCGCGCTGCCCGACCCCGCGCCCAGCACCCCGGCGAGCTCCGCGACCGCGAGCCCGGCGACGCCGACTACCGCGACGGCGAGGTCGGTCACCCGGTACACCGACGGCAGGTCGCCGTCGCCCGTCACCGACAGCCGGCCGGCGCGGGCGGGGTCGGCGCGGAGGGCCGACTGGAGTTCGTCAGTGAACGGCAGAGCTGTGGTCACCTCAGAAGGTTACGCCGCTCCGTCGAACATCGAGGTGACGGATCCGTCATTGAACACGGCGCTGATCGCGCGGGCGATGAGCGGGGCGATCGGCAGCACGGTGAGGGTGTCGAAGCGCTCCTCCGGCGGAATCGGCAGGGTGTCGGTGACGACGACCGAGTCGATGAACTCGCTCTGCAGCAGGTCGATGGCGGGCGGCGAGAACACCGCGTGCGTCGCCGCGACGATCACGCGCGTTGCGCCGTGCGCCTTGAGCGCCTCGGCGGCCTTCGCGATGGTGCGGCCGGTGTCGATCATGTCGTCGACGATGAGGCAGGTGCGGCCCTTGACCTCGCCGACGATCTCGCGCACCTCGACCTGGTTGTGCACGCGGGGGTCGCGGCGCTTGTGGATGATGGCGAGCGGGGCGCCGAGCTTGTCGCTCCAGATGTCGGCGACGCGCACGCGGCCCATGTCGGGCGAGACCACCGTGAGGGTGGACGGGTCGAGGTCGGCGAAGTGCTCGAGCAGCACGGGCATCGCGAAGAGGTGGTCGACGGGGCCGTCGAAGAAGCCTTGGATCTGGGCGGCGTGCAGGTCGACGCTCATGATGCGGTCGGCGCCGGCGGCGTGGAACAGGTCGGCGATGAGGCGGGCCGAGATCGGCTCGCGTCCGCGGCCCTTCTTGTCCTGCCGCGCGTACGGGTAGAACGGGGCGACCACGGTGATGCGCTTGGCCGATGCGCGCTTGAGCGCATCGACCATGATCAGCTGCTCCATGATCCATTCGTTGATCGGAAAGGTGTGCGACTGGATGACGAACGCGTCGCAGCCGCGCACGCTCTCGTCGTAGCGCGCGTAGATCTCGCCGTTCGCGAAGGTGCGGGCGTCGGTGTGCACGAGCTCGGATCCGAGCTCCACCGCGATGTCCTTGGCGAGCTGCGGGTATGCGCGGCCCGAGACCAGCACAAGCCTCTTCTGTCCGTCGATCTTGATCTCGGCCACGTGTCCTGCTCTCTGCCGTTCAGGTGATGCCGGCGAGCCGACCTAGGACTCCGGGTCCGGCTTCTGCTCGTGCGCGGCCGCGGCCGCGGTAGCGGCAGCAGTACCGGCACGGTTCGTCTGGACCCAGTCAGTGATGTTGCGTTGCGGAGCCGCCGTGATCGACAGCGCTCCGGCCGGAACGTCCTTGCGAACGACCGTGCCAGCGCCGGTGTAGGCGCCGTCTCCGATTCTAACCGGCGCGACGAACACGTTGTGCGACCCGGTGCGCACGTGCGACCCCACCTCGGTGCGGTGCTTGTTCACGCCGTCGTAGTTCGCGGTGATCGTGCCAGCCCCGACATTCGACCCGACGCCGACGGTGGTGTCGCCGAGGTAGCTGAGGTGCGGAACCTTGCTGCCCTCGCCGATCACCGAGTTCTTGGTCTCGACGAAGGTGCCGATCTTGCCGTCGGCGCCGAGCACGGTTCCGGGCCGAAGGTAGGAGAAGGGGCCGACGGATGCCGCGGCTCCGATCACCGCGAGGGTCGCGTCGGTGCGCTTGACGACCGCGTACTCCCCCACCTCGCAGTCCACGAGCGTGGTGTCCGGCCCGACGATCGCGCCGCGCTCGATCGTGGTGGCGCCCTTGAGCTGGGTGCCAGGCAGCACCTCGACGTCTTCGGCGAGGGTGACCTTGAGGTCGATCCAGGTGGTGGCCGGGTCGTGCACGGTGACGCCCGCGAGCTGCCAGCGGCGGATGATGCGGGCGTTCAGCTCGGTCGCCGCCGCGGTGAGCTGGGCGCGGTCGTTGACGCCCGCGATGAGCCAGGGGTCGGAGACGGGCATGGCCGCGATGGCGCCGCCCGCCGCCTTCATGCCGGCCGCGGCATCCGTCAGGTATTTCTCCTTCTGGGCGTTGTCGGCGCCGATGCCGGCGAGCACGGTGCGCAGCAGCGGCACCCCGAACACGTAGACGCCGCCGTTGACCTCGCGCACCTCGAGCTGTTCGGGCGAGGCGTCCTTCTGCTCGACGATGGAGTGGAACCGGCCGGCGTCGTCACGCAGGATGCGGCCGCCGCCCGTGGGGTCATCGAAGTGCGCGCTGAGCAGGGTGAGGGCGTTGCCCGCGGCGCGGTGCGATGCGACCATCGCGGCGATGGTGCCGGCGTCGAGCAGCGGAACGTCGGCGCTGAGCACCACGACGTCGCCGGTGAACGTGTCGGGCAGCGCCTCCAGGGCGACCTCGACGGCGCGGCCGGTGCCCGGCAAGTCGTCCTGGTCGACGATGACCGCGGAGGGCAGGTAGTCGACGATCGCGGCGGCGACGGCGTCGCGTTCGTGGCGCACGACGGCGATCACGTGGGCAGCGTCGAGCTCGTCGGCGGTCGCGACGACGTGGCCGACGAGGGGCACCCCGGCGATGGAGTGCAGCACTTTGGCGCGGGCGGATCGCATGCGGGTGCCCTGCCCGGCGGAGAGGATGATCACGGCGAGGTCGGCATCGGTCATGGCGGATTCCTTCTGGTCGTGGGCCGCGGCCGACGCCGCGTTCTGGGCTCCGCCTCCAGGATTCGAACCTAGACCGAACAGCTCCAAAGGCTGTCGTGCTGCCGTTACACTAAGGCGGATCACGCCGTCGGACGCGGCTCAAGTCTGCCAGATCGATCGTGCGGCGGTAGCACCGCACCTCACTGCCGGATCGCTCGCACGGCCTGCCGGATCGCTCGCGCGGCGGTGGCACCGCGAATCGGCCCCGTGCCTGGCACGGGATAATGGCCTGATGCCGAGCAGCGACGAAGTGGACCGAATCGTCGACGCGTGGACCCGCGAGCGTCCCGACCTCGACTTCGCGCCACTGCAGGTGCTCAGCCGCGTGGGCCGACTGTCGAAGCACCTCGATCGGGCGCGTCGCACCGCGTTCGCGGCATCCGGCCTCGAGGCATCGGAATTCGACGTGCTGTCGGCACTGCGCCGGGCGGGCGAGCCGTACCAGCTGACACCCAAGGCGCTGCTGCAGCAGACCCTGGTGAGCAGCGGCACGATGACGAACCGCATCGACCGGCTCGTGCAGCGCGCGCTGGTGGAACGCCGCACCGACCCGAACGACGGCCGCGGCATCCTCGTCGTGCTCACCGCCGAGGGGCGCACCCGCGTCGACACCGCGATCAGCGAGTTGCTCGCGGCCGAGACCGAGGTGCTCGGCGGGCTGTCGGTGCTCGACCAGGAACGCCTCGCCGGGCTGCTGCGCAAGCTCAGCCTCGACTTCGACTGACGCGGTTCGCCGCTTGCGGGGCACGCCGTCCCCTTGCGGGGAGCGGTGAATGCCTCAGCCCTCGAGCAGCTCCGTGAGCTCGAGCCAGCGCAGCTCGAGGTCTCCCTGCGCCGTCTGCAGCGCGGTGAGCTCGGCCTGCAACGTGGCGAGGCCCGCGTAGTCGCTCTGGTCGTGCGCCGCGAACCTGTTGTGCAGGTCGGTGAGCTGGGTCTGGTACTTGGCGAGCTTGCGCCCGGCTGCCGCGAATTCCTTCTGCGCGTTGCGCAGCTCGGCACCGCCGAGGGACGGCTTGCCGGTGGCCTTGCCCGACGCGTCGGACGAGGCATCCACGCTGCCGCCCTTGGCCGTGGCCTTCGCCCCGCCGCCGCGTTCGACGGTGCGCAGCTTGAGATACTCCTCGACGCCGCCGGGCAGGTGCCGCATGCGGCCGCCGAGGATCGCGTACTGGTTGTCGGTGACGCGCTCGAGCAGGTACCGGTCGTGGCTCACGACGATGAGCGTGCCCGGCCAGGAGTCGAGCAGGTCCTCGATCGCGGCGAGGATGTCGGTATCGAGGTCGTTGGTCGGCTCGTCGAGGATGAGCACGTTGGGCTCGCCCAGCAGGATGAGCAGCAGCTGCAGGCGTCGGCGCTGGCCACCGCTGAGGTCCTTGACCCGGGTGGAGAGCTGCTCGCTCATGAAGCCCATGCGCTCGAGCAGCTGCCCTGGTGTGAGCTCCTTTCCTCCGGTGACGTAGGAGCTCTTCTGGTTCGCGATGACGTCCATGACGCGGTCGTCGAGGATGTCGGCGAGTTCGTCGAGCTGCTGGCTGAGGATCTTGACCTTGACCGTCTTGCCGCGCTTGACCCGGCCGACGGTGGGCTGCAGGGTGCCGGCGATGAGCGACAGCAGGGTGCTCTTGCCCGCGCCGTTGACACCGAGGATTCCGGTGCGCTCGCCCGGGGCGATGCGCCACTCGATGTCGTGCAGCACGGTGCGCCCGGTCGATGCGGGGGCGGCGGGGTCGGTGGGCGGGTACGTGACACCCACGTCGAGCAGGTCGACGACGTCCTTGCCCAACCGCGAGGTGGCGAGCTGGCTGAGGGTCACCGAGTCGCGCGGCGGCGGCTCGTTCGCGATGAGCTCGTAGGCGGCATCCATTCGGAACTTGGGCTTGGTCGTTCGTGCCGGGGCGCCGCGGCGCAGCCAGGCGAGCTCCTTACGGGCGAGGTTCTGGCGCTTCGACTCCATTGTCGCGGCCATTGCGTCGCGCTCGACGCGCTGCAGGATATAGGCCGCGTATCCGCCCTCGAACGGCTCGATGATGCGGTCGTGCACCTCCCAGGTGGCGGTGCAGACCTCGTCGAGGAACCACCGGTCGTGGGTCACGATCAGCAGCCCGCCCTGGTTGGCCGACCATCGCTTCTTGAGGTGCCCGGCGAGCCAGGCGATGCCCTCGACGTCGAGGTGGTTGGTGGGCTCGTCGAGAAAGACGACGTCCCAGTCGCCGACGAGCAGCTTGGCGAGAGCGACGCGGCGGCGCTGGCCACCGGAGAGCTCGCCGAGGCGGGCGGTCCAGGGCAGGTCCGAGAGCAGGCCGTCGATGACGTCGCGGATTTTCGCATCGCCCGCCCAGACGTGCTCCTCGAGGTGGCCGACGATGGCCTCGGCGACGAGCAGGTCGTCGCTGAGCACGTCGGACTGGTCGAGCATGCCGAGGGTGATGCCGCGGCGGCGGGTGACGCGGCCGCCGTCGGGTTCGATACGCCCGGAGAGCAGGCTCAGCAGCGTCGACTTGCCGTCGCCGTTGCGCCCGACGATGCCGATGCGGTCGCCCTCATCGATGCCGATGGTCACCTTGTCGAAGATGACGCGGGTGGGATATTCGAGGTGCAGGGACTCAGCCCCGAGTAGATGTGCCACTAGTAGAGGATAGGCGGGTGGGGAGGGGCCGAGAGCCGCCTCCCCCGTCTGTGCCGGTCGCTACGCCGCGCGGCGGTCGGCGATGATGCTGTCGGCGCGCTGGCGAGAGGAGATGACGGCGCCCGCGGGGATGCGCGAGTCGCGGTCGACGGATGCCCCGGCGCCGACGCGTGCGTGGCTGCCGATGCGGGAGTGGCTGCCGATGGTGGCTCCGGGGGCGACGACCGCGCCCTGCCCGACCCGAACGTTGACGCCGATCACGACGCCCGCGCCGACGGCGGCATCGGACTCGATCCAGACGCCGGCCCCGAGGCGTGCCGCCCGGCCGACCTGTGCGCCCGCCTCGACCCAGGCGGTCGAGTCGATGAATGCGGACGGATCTACCGTCGCGCCGCTGGCGACGAGCCCGCGGCCATTGGGGTGCTTGCGGTAGCGCGTGATGGTTCCGTTGTCGTCTTCGATTTCTTCCCAGACTGTGCCCATAGGAGTGCCCCTCGCAGAATGTGACCGGTGCGCTGGTGCGCGCACCGTTGCAGTGTTCAACACATGTTGAGTGGTCGGGATTCCTTCGCGCGCCCCCCTGCGGCTGATAGTCGCCTGTGAAGTTTCTATCAACCAGCTGGCGTCACGCTGGGGTCACTGCGGGGTGATGGGGCTGCGGGGTCATCGACGCCGGGCCCAGCGTGACGGCGAGCTCAGCCGAGGGACGCGACCCATTCGGAGGTGCCGTCGTCGAACTCCTGCTGCTTCCAGATCGGCACCGACTCCTTGACGGCGTCGACCAGGCGCGAGCATGCCGCGAAGGCCTCGGCGCGGTGGGCGGATGACACTGCGCACGCCAGCGCGACGTCGCCGATGCCGAGGGTGCCGACCCGGTGCGCGACCGCGATGGTCACCGGATACTCATCGGCCACGAAGTGCGCGACCGACGTGATGACTTCGCCGGCCGACGGGTGCGCGCTGTAGGTGAGCTCGTGCACGGCCTTGCCGACGTCGTGGTTGCGCACCACTCCGGCGAAGGTCACGACGGCGCCTGCGGTGTCGTCGGCGACGGCATCCGCGCACTCCTCCACCGTGATGGGGTCGTCGCTGATGCGCGCAAACACCACTCTTCCGAGGGGCGCGACGCGTCCGCCCGCGGTGTCGGCATTCTCGATCCTGGGTACATCACTCATCGTGGCGTCCTCCCGCTAGTTGGTCGATCACATGGTCGACGACCTCGTCGAGCAGCGCCAGGCCGTCGCGCACCCCGCCGGTGGATCCGGGGAGGTTGACGACGAACGCGTTGCCCGCGACCCCCGCCAGGCCGCGGCTCATCAGGGCGAAGGGGGTGACGGCGGATCCGCGGCGGCGCAGCTCCTCCTGGAACCCCGGCAGCAGCTGCTGCAGCACCGGCGCGGTCGCCTCGGGCGTGGTGTCGGTGGGCGCGATGCCCGTGCCCCCCGTGGTGACGATGAGGTCGGGGTCGACCGCGAGGGCGCGCTCGAGCGCCGCGGCAACGTCGGGGCCATCGGCGACGACGGAAGCGGCATCCACTTCGAATCCCCTCGCCCTCGCCCACTCGACGATGACCGGACCGGTCTCGTCCGCGTAGATTCCGGCGGCGGCGCGAGTGGATGCCACGATCACGACGGCCCGGCGGGTGCGCCTGCCCGCGCTGTCGGCTGCGGTGCCGGGCGCCGCGGTGTCGAGCCCTACCGCGCTGGTCTCGCTCATTCGCGCACCCAGTCGCCGGACTTGCCGCCCTGCTTCTCCAGCACGCGGATGTCGGTGATCGACGCGAGCTTGTCGACGGCCTTGATCATATCGTAGAGCGTGAGGGCGGCGACCGACGCCGCGGTGAGGGCCTCCATCTCGACCCCGGTGACGCCCGCCGTCTTGACAGTCGCGATCACGGTGACGCGGTCGCCCTCGCCCGTGATGTCGACCGTGATCTTGGTCAGCGGCAGCGGGTGGCAGAGCGGGATGAGCGACGAGGTCTGCTTGGCGGCGAGGATGCCGGCGATGCGCGCGGTGCCGACCGCCTCGCCCTTGGGCAGGTCGCCGGTGAGCACCGCCCGCACGACGTCGTCGCGGGTAACGAGCACGGCCTGCGCCACGGCGCGGCGGCTAGTGACGGCCTTGGCGCTGACGTCGACCATGTGCGCCGAGCCGTCGTCGCGCAGGTGGGTGAGGCCAGCGGCGGTGTCGGTGTCGGCTTGCGGAAGCTGGTCAGTCATCGATGCTCCAGACGTCGACGGTGTCCCCGGCAGCGAGGTGCGAGACCCCGACCGGCACGTGGACCAGGAGGGTGGATGAGGCGTAGCCGTGCAGCAGGTGCGAACTCGGGCCGCCGACGAGTTCGACCGCGCCCGTGGCATCCATTCGCCCCCGCCTGACCTGGTGCTTGCCCTCCGGCGAATCGAGATCGGCCGCGAGCGGCGCGCGCCAGGTGCGGCGGCGGGGCGGCAGGCCGTGCAGTTCGCGCAGCACCGGGCGCAGGAACATCTCGAACGACACCAGCGCGCTGACCGGGTTGCCGGGAAACGAGATCACCGGCACCTCGAACGCGACGCCGAGCGGGTCGAAGAGCGACGCGGTCCCGCACCCCTGCGGGCCGCCCGGCTGCATCGCGACCGAGTCGAACACCACGCCGGATGCTTCGAACAGGTCGCGGGCGACCTCGTAGATGCCCGCGCTGACACCGCCCGTGGTAACGACGAGGTCGGCCCACGGGGCGTGCTCCGAGAGCATTGCGCGGGCGGTGTCAAGGTCGTCGTTGGTGACCAGCACCGACTCGAGGGTGGCGTGGCATTCGGTGAGCGCGATGGCGAGAGCCATGCCGTTGGCGTCGTAGATCTGGCCGGGCTGCAGGGGTTCGCCCGAGGGGCGGAGCTCGTCACCGGTCGAGATCAGCAGCACGTGCACCGGACGCACGAAGTCGAGGGTGGTGACTCCGGATGCCGCCACGATGCCCCACTGCGCAGGCCCGAGCGTGCGCCCGGCGTGCACGAGCTCGGTACCCTCTGCCACGTCGGAACCCCTAGGCCGAATGTAGGCGCCGGGTTGCGGCATCCGGTCGAACCGCACGGTGGCCGGTCTCGCCGATCCGGCATGCGAGGCCTGCGGAAAGTGCGCGGGCGTCGCCGCCTCGATCGGGATGACGGCGTCCGCGCCACGCGGGATGGGGGCGCCCGTCATGATCGGGGTCGCTTCGCCCGGCCGGTGGGTGCGCGGGCCGGAACCGGCGGCGACGGGAGCGGCGACCGTGAGCGAGCGACCCGGCACGACGTCGGCGGCGCGCACGGCGTAGCCGTCCATCTGCGAGTTGTCGAACGGCGGCAGGTCGATGGGCGACACCACGGCGGTGGCGAGCACCCGGTGGTAGTCGCGGAACTGGGCGAGCGCGGCGGGCCCGAGGCCGGTGACGGCGAGTGGTTCGCGGTTCGCGAGGGGCGCCAGCAGGTCGCGGATGACTCGCTGGTGCTCGGCCACGGAACGCATTGGTCCATCATCACCCGTTTGCCTGCGGGGTGGGTACCGGCGGTGGTGCCCGGGTGCCGAGTGATTGACTGGGCGCATGAATGACGTCACAGCGCCAGTCTCCACAGTGCCACTCTCCACAGTGCCAGTCTCCACTGCGCCAGTCTCCACAGTGCCACTCTCCACAGCCACCGTCGCCGTGATCGGCGGGTCGGGGCTCTACAGCCTGTTCGACCCGGCCGACTCCGAGACCCGCACCATCGCGACCCCCTACGGACCGGCGCAGGTGACCATCGGCGACCTCGGGGGGCGTCGCACCGCCTTTCTCACCCGGCACGGAACGGATCACTCGGTCGCCCCGCACCTCATCAACTACCGGGCGAACATCTGGGCGCTCGCGTCGCTCGGCGTCACCGCGATCGTCTCCAGCGCCGCGGTCGGCGGGGTCAGCCCGGAGTACCCGCCGGGCACCCTCGTGCTCACCGACCAGTTCATCGACCGCACCCACGGGCGCGCCGACACCTTCTACGACCGCGGGTCGGTGCAGCACCTCGCCGCGGCCGACCCGTTCTGCCCGACGCTGCACGCCGTCGCCGTCGATGCGCTCGCCTCGATCGGCGACGAGGCACGCGACTCCGGCACCGTCGTCGTGATCCAGGGCCCGCGGTTCTCGACCCGCGCCGAGTCGCTGTGGTTCCGCGCGGCTGGCGCCCACACCGTGAACATGACGCTGTATCCGGAGGTGCCGCTCGCGGCCGAACTCGGCATGGGCACGGTAAACCTGTCGTTCGTGACCGACGCGGACGCGGGGCTGGCGCCGGCCGCGCGGGCCGGAGGGGACGCCTCGTCTGACGACGACGTCTCTGCCGAACTCGTGTTCGCGCGTCTCGCGGAAGCGCAGCCGCGCATCATCCGGGCCATCGAGGCCATCATCCATTCGATCCCGGAGGACTACTCGCCCCGAGAGCTCATCGCGCCTGCCGAGATCGCGGCCGTGCTGGCGCGCGAGACCGTCGCTGTGGAGACGGCGTCATGACCCTGCTCATCACCGGTGGAGCCGGGTTCATCGGATCGGCCATCGTGACCGCGGCACTCGACCGCGGCGACGACGTGCGCGTGCTCGACTCGCTGCGCGACGACGTGCACGGCGGGCAGCCCGACATCGATCCGCGCGTCGACTTCATCCGCGGTGACGTTCGCGACGCCGACGTGGTGCGCTCCGCCCTCGACGGCGTCGACGTGGTGTGCCACCAGGCGGCGAAGGTCGGCCTCGGCGTGGACTTCGCCGACGCTCCCGACTACGTGTCGTCGAACGACCTCGGCACCGCGGTGCTGCTGGCCGCGATGGCCGAGGCGGGCGTGATGCGGCTCGTTGTCGCGAGCTCGATGGTCGTCTACGGCGAGGGCAGCTACCGCGGCGCCGCCGGACTCACCCGCCCCGCGCCCCGCCGGGTCGAGGACCTCGACGCCGGCCGGTTCGACCCGCTCGACGCCGACGGCGGGGCGCTGGTGCCACAGCTCATCGCCGAGGATGCCCCGCTCGACCCCCGCAATGTCTACGCGATCACCAAGCTCACGCAGGAGTACCTCGCCACGTCGTGGGCCCGCAGCACCGGCGGGCGCGCAGCGGCACTGCGGTACCACAACGTCTACGGGCCGGGGATGCCGCAGAACACGCCGTACGCCGGTGTCGCGTCGCTGTTCCGGTCGGCGTTGCAGCGCGGCGAGGCGCCGCGAGTGTTCGAGGACGGCGCGCAACGCCGCGACTTCGTGCACGTGCGCGACATCGCCTCGGCGAACCTCGCGGCGATCGACTTCACGGCCGGGCCTGGCGCGGGCGGGCCGGGGGCTGCCGGGTCAGGGGCGATGGATGCCTCGTTCCGCCCGTTCAACGTCGGAAGCGGAACCGTGCACACGATCGGCGAGATGGCCGAGCAGTTGAGCATCCACGCGGGTGGGCCGGCTCCGGTCGTGACGGGTGAGTACCGGCTGGGCGACGTGCGACACATCACCGCGTCATCCGCTCGCCTGCAATCGGAGCTGGGCTGGACCCCGCGCGAGACCTTCGAGAGCGGCATGCGCGAGTTCGCGACGGCGCCCCTGCGCGCGGCGGTCACCCCGAAGTAGGTGTGGGTGCGGCCGGGCAGCCGCGCTACGAGACCGCGTGGCGCGGGACCCCGTGGCGCGGGCAGCTTTCATTATTCAGGAGTGGTTGGCCAGGGGTCGGGGGTGGATGCCGCGGTCCAGGCGCCTTTCGCGCCTGGACGCTGCACTTCCGCACCATTCGGCGCCCCTGTTCCTGAATATGGAGAGTTACCGGCCGCCGGTTCCTGAATACTGAAAGTTTCAGCCGGCCGGTTCCTGAATGATGAAAGCCGCGCTGCCCGACCGGCCGCGCTACGAGACCGAGACGGTCACGGAGTGCAGTCCGCTGCTGCCGTTGGGCGCGGGCGACGCTTCGACCTCGGTCTGCACGAGCCCCGCGGCATCCGTCGCCCGAACGGTGATGCGGTGGTCGCCGGGGGTCGCGTCCCACGGGTACGACCACTGCAGCCAGCTGTCGACGGTGACCTCGCGGGCGAGGTCGGCCTCGCGCCACGCGCCGTCGTCGATGCGCACCTCGACGCGCGAGACGCCGATGTGCTGCGCCCAGGCGACCCCGGCGACGACCACGTCGCCCGCGTCGACCCCGGAGCGTGGGGTGTCGATGCGCGACGACAGCTTGATCGGGCCGCGGTCCGACCAGCCGCGCGGCGTCCAGTACGCGATGTCGTCGGCGAACGTCGTGACCTTCAGCTCCACGACCCACTTCGTCGCCGACACGTAGCCGTAGAGCCCAGGCACGACCATGCGCACCGGAAACCCGTGCTGCAGCGGCAGCGGTTCGCCGTTCATGCCGACCGCGAGCAGCGCGTCGGTCGCGTCGTCCTGCAGCACCTCGAGCGGGGTCGACGCCGTGAAGCCGTCCGAGCTCGTCGACAGCACCATGTCGGCATCGGCGGACGGGCCGGCCATCGCGAGCACCTCGCGGATCGGATACCCGAGCCACAGCGCGTTGCCGATCAGGTCGCCCCCGACGGTGTTCGACACGCACGCGAGCGTCACGTAACGCTCGACGAGGGGCATCGCGAGCAGTTCGTCAAAGCCGATCTCGACCTCGCGGTCGACCATTCCGGTCACCCGCAGCCGCCATCCAGCCGGATCGAGCGACGGCACCTGGAGCGCTGTATCGATGCGGTAGAACTGGTCGTTCGGCGTGACGTAGGGCGTGAGCTCGGCGATGTCGAGCGCGCCGCCGTCGGGAATCGCGGGAGCGGGATCGGCAGCCCCGGGCAGCCGGATCATGTCTCGCAGGTCGCTCACGGCGGTGGCCGCGGCACTCATCACGCGCGCACCGGCCCCGACCAGCGCGCTGCCGACGCCGACCACGACGACCATGCGCAGAAAGCTGCGGCGCGCGTAGCGAACGCCAGGGGTCTGCGCCTGCAGCACCGGCAGCGGCATGTCGGCCGTCGCCCCGTCGTGCAGGTCCCGCGCCGACCCTGCCGCCTCACCCGCGCCGCCTGCACTGCCCGCACCGCCCGCACCGCGCGCCAGCTGCCCGCGCTCCGCGAGCTGCGACACCACGTGCGCCCGCCGCGCGACCACGCGGTCCCACACCACGAGCCGCGCGACCAGCAGCCGCAGCATCGTCGCGCCGGCGAGCGCCCCGGCGACCGTCGGAAGGGCGTGGAGAATGGATGCGTCGGCGCGCGTCACCGCCGCGAACACCGCGAGCGCGGCAATCGACCCCAGCACCGCGATCCCCCACGGCGGCCGCCGCAGCTGCAGGATGCCGGCCGCAACGGCAAGCACGACGACCACCGCACCGAGCGACAGGAACAGCACGAGCTTGTCCGCGGTGTCGAACAGCGCGATGACGAGGTCCTTGATGCCCGCGGGCACCAGGTCGATGACGAGCGACCCCACGGCGAGGATCGGGTTGCCGATACCGCCGAACAGCAGCGACACGACCTCGGCGACCGCGAGGGTGAGCAGGGCCGAGACGGTCCCGGCGACGGCGGCCCAGCCGGCGAGCCTGGTGGGGGCGATGCCCTGGTCGGCGGCGGGGCGAGTGGCGGCGAGCGAAGTCACGGCCTCAGGATAGGTGGGGCACCTGCCAGCCCGCCCGGCCAGCCCACCTCAGCCAGCACCAGGAGACCACGATGACGAACTACCAGGCACGACCGGCCACCGCAGAGTCCTTCCGGCTGTCGGAGGGTCCGCTCTGGGACGCACCGCGAAACCGCGTGCTCTGGGTCGACATCGAGGGCCGGGCCGTGCTCGAGGGGTCGCTCGCCGGCGACCTCGTGCTGGTGACCGCGCGCCACGAGTTCGACACCAGGGTCGGTGCCGTCGTGCCCGCCGCCGACGGCCGCCTGCTCGTCGCCGCGCAGGAGCAACTACTCGTCGTGCAGCCGAACGGCGACCGCACGCCTGGGCCGCGCTTCGTCACCTCCGGGGTCGACAGCCGCGCCAATGACGGATCCGTCGACCCCGCCGGGCGCTTCCTCATCGGAACCTTGGCCCTCGACGAGCGCGAAAAGCAGGAGTCGCTGTACCGCGTCGAGGACGACGGCTCGCTGACCACGATCGACGACGACCTCACCCTGTCGAACGGTCTCGCCTGGTCGCCTGACGGCGCCGTCTTCTACAGCACCGACACCACGTCGAAGACGATCTACTCGCGCAGCTACGACAAGGCGACCGGTGACGTCGGTGAGCGCCGCGTGCACCTGACGCTGGACTCCGGATCGCCCGACGGACTGTGTTGCGACGCCGACGGCACCCTGTGGGTCGCGGTGTTCGGCGAGGGCGAGATCCGGCACTTCGGCACCGACGGCGCGCTTCTCGATACCGTCACCGTCCCCGCGCCGAACACCACGAGCGTCGCGTTCATCGGCCCGAACCTCGACACGCTGCTCATCACCACGGGACGCGACAACCTCTCCCCCGAGGAGCTCGCCGAGTACCCCGACTCCGGCAAGCTCTTCACCGCCCGAGTCGGCGCGACCGGCCAGTACTCCACACCGTGGTCGGGTTCCTGGGCGGCGGACGCCTAGCCCGGTTTGTAACCCAGCCGCGGGTCATACCGCACGGCACGCCGCAGCACCACCCGCAGCGGTGCACAGCATCCACCTCGTACAGTCGGGGGATGACGAACCCGGGGGAACGCCCAGACATCACCGTTGACGTGGTGTTCCCCTGCCTCAACGAGGAGCAGGCGCTGCCGTGGCTGCTCGGTCGCCTGCCCGCCGGCTACCGCGCCATCGTGGTCGACAACGGGTCGACTGACCGCTCCGCCGAGGTCGCCCGCGAACACGGCGCAACGGTCGTCACCGAAGCCCGCCGCGGGTTCGGCGCCGCCGCGCACACCGGGCTGATGGCGGCGACCGCGCCCTACGTCGCCTTCTGCGACGCGGATGCCTCGATGGATCCCGCCGACCTGCCCCTCGTCGTCGACCCCATCCGCTCCGGCCAGGTCGAGCTCGTACTCGGACGCCGCCGCCCCACCACCCGCGCCGCCTGGCCCATCCACGCGCGCATCGCCAACCTCGTCCTCGCCCTGCTCATGCGCAATGCGACCGGCCTCCCCCTGCACGACCTCGGACCGATGCGCGCCGCGAACCGGCCCGCCCTCGTCGCCCTCGCCCTCACGGACCGCCGCAGCGGCTACCCGCTCGAGATGGTGCTGCGCGGCAACGCGGAGGGCTGGCGCATCCGCGAGGTCGACACCCCCTACGCGCCGCGCGTCGGGCGCTCCAAGGTGACCGGAACCGTCAAGGGCACCATCACCGCGGTGCGCGACATGTCGCGCCTGCTGCGCGAGCAGCGCCGCGCCGGGGTACCGACCTCGTGACGACCCTGGTACTCATCGCCAAGGAGACCATCCCGGGCAGGGTGAAGACCCGCCTGCACCCTCCGCTGACCCTCGAGCAAGCCGCAGAACTCGCAGCCGCGGCCATCGCCGACACCCTCGATGCCGCCGCCGGGGTACCCGCCGACCGCCGCGTTCTGCTCTTCGACGGAAACCGCGTGCCCCCCGGCTCCGAACACTACGACGTGATGACTCAAGTGAGCGGCGACCTCGACGAGCGCCTCGGCGCGATGTTCGACGCGTGCGACGGCCCGACCGCGCTCATCGGCATGGACACCCCGCAGCTCACCGCCGACCTGCTCGCCCCCATGTTCACCGACTGGCCAGCCGACGTCGACGCGTTCTTCGGCCCCGCCACCGACGGCGGCTTCTGGTGCCTCGCGCTGCGCGAACCCACCGGTGACCTGCTGCGCGGCGTACCCATGTCACGCGACGACACCGGCGAGATCCAGCTCCAGCGATTGCGCGATGCAGGACTCAGGGTGTGGATGCTGCAGCCCCTGACCGACGTCGACACGATCGACGACGCCCGCGAGGTCGCGGCCGACGCACCCCACACTCGCTTCGCGAACACCCTCACGCGCTTTCTCGCGTCCGACAGCACCAGCGCCGTGGAGGTGCCCCGATGAGCATCGCTGCGAACACCAACGACATGGCCAACGACATGGCCGAATCCGACGCCACCTTCGGCGCGGGCGGCTCTGAGCCGTACGCCACCGCGCTGCGCCGCAACGAGTCGGCAGTGCTGCACCTGCACGACGACCTCGAGGGCACCGTCAGCGCCTCGTCGACCATGGACGTCGCCAAGTGGAACGCCGACGCCGACGCCGCCGACCTCACCCTGCTGCGCAGCGTGACCGGGCCGGTGCTCGACATCGGCTGCGGCCCCGGCCGCATGGTGCGCGCCGCCCGCTCCCTCGGCATCGAGGCGCTCGGCATCGACGTGTCGCCGACCGCGGTCTCCATCGCGATCGACGCCGGACTCGCCGTCATCCAGGGATCGATCTTCGACCCGATGCCGTCCGAGGGGCAATGGCAGACCGCCCTGCTCGTCGACGGCAACATCGGCATCGGCGGCGACGTCTCCGCCATGCTGCAACGCTGCACGGAACTGCTGTCGCCCACCGGCGAGATCGTGGTCGAACTGCACGCCGACCCCGAGCACGATCGCACCTACCGCGGCATGCTGGTCGGAACCGACGGCACGGCGAGCGCGTCGTTCCCGTGGGCCGAGATCGGCCTCGAGCGCCTGCTGGAGCGTGCAGCGGCCCTGGGGCTCGTCTCGCGGCAGAGCTGGCTCGTCGCCGGTCGCAGCTTCGTGCGCCTCGCGCCCGCGGCGTAGGACGCGCTACGACCTCGCGCTGCCTGTCCGCGCCCTGCGCGCCCGCACCGCGAGGTACCCCGCGATCACCGCGGCGGTGAGCGCAGCCAGCACGACGTAGAACACGACGAGGTTGCCCGCGTAGTCCAGCGGCAGCACGGTCGGGTTGAGCGTTCCGACACCCTGCTTGTAGATCTGCGGGAACACCACCAGCGCGACGATCGCCCCGACCACGATGGCGCCCTGCAGGATGGCGAGCACCGCGACCGGCACGCGCCTGCCGGCCCTGCGCAGCACGAGCGAGACGCCGAGTACCCCGAACGCGATGATGCCGTCGTGGATGACCAGTGCGCCGATGAACCAGGCGAGGATGCCGAGGTACCGCGACGGGTTGACCTGGTCGAGCAGCACGACGCCGCCGAGCACGAGGCCCGCGACGCCGAGCACGATGAATCCGATGCGCCACGCCCGCATGGCCGCGGCAGACATCGGCGGGCGTTGCCCGGCACGAGAAATGCCCGACATCAGATCACCTCCAGCGAACTCAGCCACTTGGTCTGCAGCACCCCTGGCCTGGCCGGCGCGATCATGCGCGCCGGGTAGCCGTGGTCGATATCCAGCACGTCGCCGTTGAGCTCCAAGGCAACGAGGGTGAGCTCGTCGCGCACGAATTCCGGGCCCATCTCCATGACGGCGTAGATGCTGTCCTGCTCGAGGCTGGTCGCGCGAAAGTACACGTCGGGCCCGGCGCCGACCAGGTCGGCGAGGTCGCGCATGCGGGGTCCACGCCAGGTCGCCCACTGGCTCCAGCCCTCGACGCACGCGATCGGCAACCGCACGGTGTACTGCTGCATCGCGAGCAGGTCGTCGCGGCTGAATAGCATCGACCGGTCGCCGTTCGTCACGGTCAGCGTCCAGTTCGCGGCGTTCGCGGTGGTGAGCACGTCTGCCGCCTCGGCGGTGCGGTTGATCGGTACCCCGCTCGGGCCGGTACCCATCTTGCGAGGCCCGAAGGCGTTGGCGAAGTCCAGTACCCGAAAGGACTGGCCGGCGGTGAGGGCGACGAGGGCGGCGGATGCCACGGCGATCGTCGCCAGGAAACCCCGGCGACTGGTGCGCGCATCGGCGGGGCTCGGGTGCTGCCCCGGCGTCTGGTCGATCCACGCGAACACCCGGCCGGTGACACCGCGCGTGGCCGTGGCCGGAGCTTTCGGGGCGCCCCCGGTCGAGAACGTCAGCTGTCGCGCGACGCGCTCTGGCTTCTTGCGCCAGTGCTTGGCGATGACGGGCAGCTTGACGCCGATGTGGATCGCGAGCGACCCGATCACGACGAACGACAGCGCCCAGTGCGTCTGCCGGAACGGGAACGGGAACAGCGCGTAGAGCTGGAAGGTGTTGAGCAGCCCGATGGTGATCTGCACGAGCGATGCCGCGACGAACAGGGCGATCGACGCGCGTTCGAGAAAGTGCGGGAACGAGCGCACCGGCGGCGACTGGAACAGCTCGGGAAAGACCACGTAGAGCTTGCCGAGGATGAGCGGAAAGCACACGATCCCCGCGGTGATGTGGATGCCCTGGCTCACCTGGTAGAGCCAGGTCGGGCGGGTGGCGAAGTGCATCCACGGCAGCGGGTCCTGCAGAAAGTGGCTGTACAGGCCGGTGGCGAAGCAGACCACGAAGGCGAGTCCGAGCAGGCGGCCGAGCACGGTGGCCATGCGCGGCGTGCGCGACGGCGACGCGAGGGAGCGTCGCATGTCGTGCAGGAGGCGCTGCATAGTCACATTCAACCCCGCGGGGCCCTCGCGCTGCGTCGTCACCGGAGTACTCACGGCCTGTGTTCGTAGCCGAGGCGGCAAACGACGGCCCGGGGGTCGGCGAAGATAGTGCGCATGCGCATTGCCGTCACCGCCCTCCTGCTCGCGGTGACCACGGTCGTGACGGTGATCTCGATCACCACCCAGCCGTACTACGAGAACAAGTCGGGCGACGAGCTGCGCTTCATCGTCGGCATCACGGCGCTGCTCTGGCTGCTGTTCACGCTGTCGTTCCTCGCGCTCCGGCGGGTTCCGCTGAAGGCCGCCGTCGTTCTGGTGATCGCCGGGTCGGTCGCCATCGGCGGCGCGTCGATGGCGGGCCCGCCGAACACGAGCACCGACTCCGCCCGCTACGCGTGGGACGGCATCGTGCAGAACGCCGGCATCTCGCCATACGCCTACGTGCCGGCCGACCCCGCCCTCGAGCACCTGCGCACCGACTGGCTGTTCCCCGCCGCGACGATCGACGCCGACGGCGACCCGCGCTGCGTCGGTGAGCGCGTGATGCGCGCGGTCGATGCCGACACCGGCGAGGTCACCTGCACGACCATCAACCGGCCGACGGTGCCCACGATCTACCCGCCGACCAGCGAGCTGCTGTTCGCCGGCGTGCGCTTCGTCACCGGGCCGGAGCCGCAGTACTGGCCCATGCAGCTCGTCGGCCTGCTGATGAGCCTCGGCATCACCGGCGTGCTGCTGCGCGCGCTGCACACCCGCGGCAAGGATCCGCGTTGGGCCGCCCTGTGGGGCTGGAGCCCGCTCGCCGCGACCGAGGCGGTGACGAACTCGCACATCGACGTGCTGTCGGCGGTGCTCGTGCTCGCGGCGACGTTCGCGGTCGCCGCCGGTCACCGCTGGCGCGGAGGGATCGCGCTGGGCGCCGCCATCGCGGTGAAGCTCGTGCCCGTGATCGCCGCCCCCGCGCTGCTTCGTCGGCAGCCGTACAAGGTGATCGTGGCATCCATCGCCACCTTCCTGCTGCTCTACGTTCCCTACGTGCTGACCACGGGCATCGCGGTGCTCGGCTACCTACCCGGGTACATCAGCGAGGAGGGGTACTCAAGCGGCGACCGGTTCGTGCTGCTGTCGGCCTTTCTGCCCGGGGTCGCCGCGACCGTGCTCGCCATCGTGATCCTCGGGGTGACCGCCGGGCTGGTGTGGTGGAAGACACCGCCCACCTCGCCCTGGCTCGGCCAGCTGGTGATGATCGGCGTCACCCTGCTCGTGGTCGCGCCGCGCTACCCCTGGTACGGACTCATGCTGGTGCCGTTCATCGCGATGACCGGGCGCTGGGAGTGGTTCGCGGTGCCGCTCGCGCTCACCGCGCGGCTGCTGATTCCGACCACCGAGGTGGCGCAGGTCGCGATCGCCGTGGCGGTGGCCATCGTGGTGGCGGCGTCGGTGCATCGTGCGGGGCCCGGTGCGCTGCCCAGGCTGGGGCGCTGGCTGCGGCATCCACTTCGCGCACCTGAGGCGATATCGATGCGCTAGCGCCGCGAATGCGGCAGTAGCATGGGGTCATGAGCACCCACCTCAAAGTCAGCGAAGCCGCGGCCCTCGTCGGGGTGAGTGACGACACCATCAGGCGGTGGGCGGATGCCGGCAGGCTCACGCTCATCACGGCGGAGAACGGTCGCTACGTGATCGACGGTGCCGAGCTCGCGCACCTCGTGCAGCAGCTCGCCACCGAATCCCCGCTCGCGCCGCAGCCCCGGAGCCCGGGCGGCAAGCCATCCGCCCCGAGAACCTCGCAGCGCAACCGGCTCACCGGCATCGTGACGCGCATCACCAGGGACACCGTGATGGCGCAGGTCGAACTGCAAGCCGGCCCGTTCCGGCTGGTGTCGCTGATCAGCCGCGAGGCGGTCGACGAGCTCGGGCTCGAGGTGGGCTCCGTCGCCGCCGCGAGCATCAAGGCGACCTCGGTCGGGATCTCGCTGCCGTGAGGGGTGGACGATCTGCCGCGACGCGGACGGGCGCCGCAGCAGCGGCCGCGGCGGGTGTCGCGCTGCTACTCGCCGGGTGCGCCGGCACGGCCCCGGGCGACGCGATGACCAGCACCGGCACCGACACCAGCGCCGACGTCACCGTCTACGCCGCCGCCTCGCTCACCGAATCCCTCGGGCGAATCGCCGACCGGTACGAGGCTGCGAATCCCGGCGCGACCGTGACCCTGAACTTCGCCGGCTCGTCGGCGCTCGCGCAGCAGATCATGTCGGGCGCCCCGGTCGACGTGTTCGCCTCGGCGAGCGCCGACACCATGCGGGTCGTGGTCGACGCGGGGCTCGCCGACGGCGACCCGGTCGTGTTCGCCGGCAACACCCTCGAGATCGCCGTTCCGCCGGGCAACCCCGCCGGGGTCAGCGGGCTGACGGACCTCGCGAATACCGCGCTCACCATCGCGCTGTGTGCCCCCGAGGTGCCGTGCGGCGCGGCATCCACTCGCGTCCTCGACGCCGCGGGCATCACGGCCGCGCCAGACACGCTCGAGACCGACGTGCGGGCGGCGCTCACCAAGGTCGAGCTCGGCGAGGTCGATGCCGCACTGGTGTACCGCACCGACGTGCTCGCCGCGGGCGACGCGGTCGAGGGCATCGAGTTCGCGGGGGCGGCCGATGCGGTCACCGACTACGCGATCACCAGGGTGATGGATGCCGCGAACCCGGCCGCAGCCGCCGCATTCGTCGACCTCGTGCTGGGCGACGACGGCAGGCGGGTGCTCGCCGATGCGGGGTTCACGAACGGGTAGCCCGGGGCTGCGGGCACCGCGGTCACCGGACGCCCGCCGCTCCGGCATCCCCGCCGCGCTGTGGGCCCCGGCCGTGCTCGCCCTCGCATTCCTGGTGCTGCCGCTGGTCGCGCTCGTCGTGCGCGTGCCGTGGTCGCGCCTGCCCGAGCTGCTCGCCGCCCCCGAGATTGCGACGTCCCTCGGCCTCTCGCTGGGCAGCGCGGCCGCCGCGACCGCGCTGAGCCTGCTGTTCGGCATTCCGCTGGCGTGGGTGCTGGCGAGGAGCGCGCACTGGAACCCGGTCGCCCGGCGGTCGCTGCGCGCGCTCGTGACCGTGCCGCTCGTGCTGCCCCCGGTGGTCGGCGGCGTCGCGCTGCTGCTGCTGCTCGGGCGCCGCGGCCTGCTCGGCCAGTACCTCGACGCGTGGTTCGGCATCCAGCTGCCGTTCACCACCGCGGCCGTCGTGATCGCGCAGACCTTCGTGGCCATGCCGTTCCTCGTGCTCGCCGTCGAGGGCGCCCTGCGCGGGGCAGACCGGAGGCTGGAGGATGCCGCGGCCACCCTCGGCGCATCGGACTGGTTCATCTTCCGCCGGGTGACGCTGCCCCTCATCGCGCCGGGAGTCGCCGCCGGCGCCGTGCTGTGCTTCGCCCGCGCGCTCGGCGAATTCGGGGCGACCATCACGTTCGCCGGAAACTTTCCCGGCGTCACGCAGACCATGCCGCTCTCGGCCTACCTGGCACTGCAGAGCAATCCCGACGCTGCCTATGTGATTTCGCTCGTGCTGCTCGTCGTGTCGGTGCTCGTGCTGGTCAGCCTTCGCGACCGCTGGGTCAGCGGGGTGACCGCGTGAACGCGGCCGGCCTCGCGGCCGGGTTCACCGTCGACCGCGGCACCTTCCGCCTCGACCTCGAGCTCGCGGTGCCCCCGGGCGGGGTCACCGCGATCGTCGGTCCGAACGGCGCGGGCAAGTCGACGGCCCTGCGCACCATCGCGGGCCTGGTGCGCCCATCGACCGGGCGGGTCTCCCTCGCCGGACGGGTGCTCGACGACGCGGCATCCATGACCCACCTGCCCCCGGCCGCCCGCGGCATCGGCGTCGTCTTTCAGGACTACCTGCTGTTTCCGCACCTGACCGCCGCCGAGAACGTGGCGTTCGGGCTGCTCGCGCAGGGAATGCCCCGGCGTGACGCCCACCGCACGGCACGGGAATGGCTCGACCGGTTCGGCCTCTCCGCGCACGCAGACTCCCGCCCCGGCGCACTGTCGGGCGGGCAGGCGCAACGGGTCGCCCTCGCCAGGGCACTCGTGCTCGAGCCGGCCCTGCTGCTGCTCGACGAGCCGCTCGCCGCCCTGGATGCCGCGACCCGACTCGACGTGCGCGCCGACCTCGTCGAACGGCTGCGGGAGTTCGGCGGGGCGACCGTGCTCGTGACGCACGACCCCCTCGACGCGGTGGTGCTGGCCGATGAGATCGTCGTGCTCGAGCATGGGCGGGTGGCCCAGCGGGGCGCCCCGACCGAGGTCACCCGCTCCCCCGCCAACGACTACGTGGCGCGGCTGGTCGGCCTGCACCTGCTGCGGCTCGCGCCGACGACGGAGGGCGCCGGGCGCGGGGGCGACGGTGCTGTCGGCGGCGGCAGCGGCGAGCGCACGGTCGTGGTCTCGCCGTCGGAGGTGCGCGTCTCGGTCGAGCGGCCGGCGGACGCGGCATCCATCACCGGCGAATCGGGCAGCGCGACCTGGGAATGCCGCGTGACGGGCGTCGAGGAGCTCGGCGGGCGCACCCGGATCCTGCTGGAATCGATCGCCGACGGGCACCGATTCTCTGCCGAGCTCGCGCTGCGCGACGTTCCGCCGTTCGGCTACGGCGTCGGTTCCACGGTGTGGGCGACACTGCCGATCGCGGCCCATCGCTGAAAAACCCCGGAATTCCGGGCTTTTCGCTCGCCGTTAGCTGGACGTTTGCTGGGACAGATAACGGAAAGGTCACGGAACGAACCAATTCCAAACCGATTCGCGCACCGGGGCCGAACTCCTGTCAACACCAACCGCAAGACACACTCCAGCAAAGGATGAGAAATCATGCGCAAGATCTACAAGTCCACGATCGGCATCGCCGCCGCCGCACTCCTCGTCGGAAGCCTCGCCGCCTGCTCCACCGCAGAAGCCGAGCCCACCACGGATGACGCCAGCGCCAGCGCCAGCGAAGAGCCCATGGCCGACCCCGAGCCCCTCGCCTCGATCCCCGAGCTCGGTGGAGTCGACACGCAGGTCACCCTCGACCAGGGCTTCGTCGACGCCCTCACCAGCCTCGGCCTCACCCCCGGCGTCATCGGCACCGCGACCCTCACCGACGGTGTGCTCGCGTTCCCGATCACCGGCGGAAACGTCGACTACTACGACCCCGAAGAGGACTACCGTCCCTACGTCCAGGGCTCCGTCGAGCACGATGGATCGGGAATCTCCCTCACCGCCGGCGAGACCGTCGTCGAGCTGACCGACTTCCGCATCGACCCGGGCACCTCGCAGCTGTTCGGCACCGTCACCGCGAACGGCGAAGAGGTCGGACAGGATGTCTTCATCTTCAACCTCGACGGCACCACGCTGAACCCGCTGGCCGAAGACGCTGACGGCAACGCCGTTCTCGAGGGCACCACCGTGCTCATCAGCGAGGACGCCGCTCCCCTGCTGAACGAGACCTTCGGAACCGACGCCGTCACCGACGAGCTCGTCGTGGGAATCGCCAAGATCACCGCGGCACCCGCCGAGTAGTACCCCGCCTCCGGGCGGCCAGCACGACAGCAACACCGCAACATCATCCACAGCCAGAGGGCCCGTCGCGAACATCGCGGCGGGCCCTTTGGCGTTGAGGCGAGTTCGCGAACTGACAGGGCCAGGGCATGATCGAGACGATCGCACCACCGCGGTGGACCATTCACCCATACGGGTCGCTTACGGTTGAACCATGAGTGTTTCCCTCGGCATGCCGATGATCCCCGGCGTCAGAGCGCAAACGCCGCCCCGCCCCACCACCGCCCCCGGCCTGCTCGACAAGTACGGGCGCGTCGCGACCGACCTGCGCATCTCGCTCACCGACCGTTGCAACCTGCGCTGCACGTACTGCATGCCCGCCGAGGGCCTGCCGACCCAGCCCGCCAGCTCGCTCCTGCAGGCACACGAGATCGGTCGCCTGGCCCGCATCGCCGTCGAAGAGCTCGGCGTGCGCCAGATCCGGTTCACCGGCGGCGAGCCGCTGCTGCGCAAGGACCTCGTCGACATCATCGCCGCGTGTGCCGCCCTCGAGCCGCGCCCCGAGATCTCGCTCACGACCAACGCCATCGGACTCTCCAGCCGTGCCGCCGCCCTCAAGGCCGCAGGACTCGACCGCATCAACGTGTCGCTCGACACCGTGCACGCCGACACCTTCCTCGCCGTGACCCGTCGCCCGTTCCTCGACCGCGTCATCGCGGGCATCGACGCCTCCGCCGCCGCCGGCCTCACCCCGATCAAGATCAACGCGGTTCTGCTGCGCGACGTCAACGACTTCCAGGCCGTCGAACTGCTCACCTGGGCCCTGCAGCGCGGACACCAGCTGCGCTTCATCGAGCAGATGCCGCTCGACGCCGACCACGCGTGGGAGCGCGGCACCATGATCACCGCCGAGGAGATCCGCGGCCGCATCAGCGAGCTCTACACGCTGGTACCCGACGAGGAGCCCCGCGACGGCGCGCCCGCCGAGCTGTTCCGCGTGCTCTCACGGGAGAACGGCACCGACCTCGGCACCGTCGGCATCATCGCGTCGGTCACCGAGGCATTCTGCGCCGACTGCCGCCGCGTGCGCCTCACCGCCGAGGGAGGAGTGCGCAGCTGCCTGTTCTCGCACACCGAGACCGACCTGCTCACCCCCATGCGCGAGGGCCTCGACGACCGCGGCGTCGCCGACCTCTGGCGCGACGCCATGTGGGCCAAGCCCAAGGGCCACGGCCTCGACACCGGGCTCTTCGTGCAGCCCGCCCGCTCCATGAGCGCGATCGGCGGCTGACCGTGCCCGACGTGCGCATGCGCTTCTTCGCCTCGGCGAGGGCCGCGACCGGCCTCGACGAGACCACCCTCAGCCTGCCGACCGGCGCGACCATCGGTGACGCCCTCTCGCGTCTCGACGCGGCCCCCGGGCAGCCCCTCGACCGGGTGCTCGCCCGCTGCTCGTTCCTCGTGAACGCGGTCGCGACGACCGACCGCGCAGTGACACTGGGCGACGGCGACCTGGTCGACGTGATGCCCCCGTTCGCCGGGGGCTAGCGATTGACTGCGGCCTCAGTACCGCTGCCCGTCGGGGTCGACCAGGTCGAGCCACGACTGGATGCCGCCCCGCAGCGACACCGCGTCGATGCCCGCCTTCCCCAGCGCCGCGACGGCCGCGGCCGACCGCACTCCGGACTTGCAGTACACGACGACCGGACGTCCGCTCGCCGGCACCCGCTCGCGCACCAGCCCGGGCTCCGCCAGCAGCTCGGCGAGCGGCAGGAGCGTCGCACCCTCGATGCGCACGATGTCCCACTCGAACGACTCGCGCACGTCGACGATGCCGTCGGTGCCCCGCGCGACGAGGTCGGCGACCGAGATCGTGGCGCCGTCGTCGTTCCCCGCCGCGGGAACACCGCAGAACAGGGCGTAGTCGATGAGCCCGGTCACGGGCTGGCGTCCAGGGCTGCGGCTGACCCGCATCTCACGCCAGTCTCCGGCGAGGGCATCCAGGGTCTGCACCCGGCCGAGCAGCGGTTCGCCGACGCCGGTGATGAGCTTGATCGCCTCGGTCGCCATCATCGAGCCGATGGTTCCGCACACCGAACCGAGCACGCCAGCCTCGTCGCACGACAGCACGTCGCCGGGCGCGGGCGGGGTGGGGTGCAGGTCGCGGTAGTCGAGGCTGCGGCCGTCGGGCGCGTTCTCCCAGAACACGGTGACCTGGCCGTCGAAGCGGTACACCGAACCCCACACGTATGGCATGCCGAGCATGGCCGCCGCGTCGTTGGCGAGGTAGCGGGTGGCGAAGTTGTCGCTGCCGTCGAGGATGAGGTCGTACCCGGCGAACAGGTCGAGCGCGTTCGAGCTGTTGAGGCGCAGGTCGTGCTCGTGAACGTCGACCAGGGGGTTCGACTCGGCGATACCGCGGGCGGCGCTGGCGGTCTTCTTCTCGCCGATCGACGAGGTGCGGTGGATGACCTGGCGCTGCAGGTTCGAGGTGTCGACGACGTCGAAGTCCACGATGCCGATGGTGCCGATCCCGGATGCCGCCAGGTACTGCAGCGCGGGCGATCCGAGTCCCCCGGCGCCGATGACCAGCACTCGCGCCGCGGCGAGACGCTGCTGCCCCTCGACGCCGAGCCCGGGAAGCATGATGTGCCGCGATCCGCGTTCCACCTGCTCGCGGCTGAGCTCCACGACCGGGTTCTGCAGCGCCAGCAGCGGCATGGGAGCCTGCGATGCTCCGAGAGCCTGCGATTCTTCAAAGGCCAGGGTGGCGATGACTGACCTCCTGCGACGCGAAACCGGTGCGACCGACCGGCTATCCAGTCTAACGACCGCAATGCGCGGCAGCCGTGCCACGGCCCCCGCGCTGGTCGGCCTGCTCGGCCTGCTGGTCTCGCTGATCGGCATCGGCACCCCGTCGGTCTGGTACGACGAGGCCGCGACCATTACCGGCGCGACGCGCAGCTGGCCGCAGCTGTGGGAGATGCTGCAGAACGTCGACGTCGTGCACGGGGCGTTCTACGCGCTCATGCACGTGGTGTTCGACGTCATCGGGTACTCCCCCGTGACGCTGCGGCTGCCCAGCGCGATCGCGATCGGCGGCGCCGCGGCGCTGACCGTCGTGCTCGCGCGGCAGCTGGGCGGGAGCCGCTGGATCCCCGTCATCGCGGGGCTCGTCTTCGTCTTCCTCCCCCGCACGGTCTGGATGGGCGGCGAAGGTCGCTCGTTCGCCATCTCGGCCCTGTTCGCGGTCGCGATCACCGTGGTCACGGTGCACGCGCAGCGACGCGCACGCTGGCGCTGGTGGGTGCTCTATACCGCCCTGATCGTGCTCGGCAGCCTGTTCTACGTCTACCTGACCCTGATCGTGGTCGCCCACGGCGCCGCGATGCTGTGGTGGTGGCTCGCCGCCGGGCGCCCCGTCATCGCCGAGGTGTTGCGCTGGGCGGTCGCGGCGGTCGCGGCCGCGGTCGCCCTGCTGCCGCTGGTCTCGCTGGTGGCCGACCAGAGCGGACAGCTGTTCTGGATCGACCCCCTCTCGGCCGAGACCTGGCCATCGGTGTTCGTCGTGCAGTGGTTCACCGGCTCGGTGCCGATGGCCGTCGTCGGCTGGACGCTCATCGTCGCGGGCGCCGCGATCCTGCTCCGTCGAGCCGCTGGCCGTAGCGACGGGCACACCGCCGCGCCGCGCCTCCCCGCCGCCGCGGTGCTCCTGCCCGCCGTCGTGCTGCCCGCCGCCGCGCTGATCGTCATCACCGCGGTCTCCGACCCGCTGTACTCGCCCCGCTACGTGAGCATGTGCGCGCCATTCGTCGCGATCGTGATGGCGACAGCGATCGACGCCATACGCCCGCGCTGGGCGGCATCCATCGTCGTCGTGCTGCTGGTGGCCCTGTCGGTGCCCACCATCGTCGCCCAGCGCGCCCCCGAGGCGAAGCAGCAGTCGTCGTGGGCCGAGGTCGCTGACCTGATCGCCGCCCAGCGTGCAGGAATGCCGGTGGATGCCACGGTCGGCGTCATCTGGGGGTGGGTGCGCTACCACCCCACCGCGACCACGAAGGTGATCGACTACGCCTACCCCGACGCCTTCGAGGGCGTGATCGACGTCAACGTGAACACCCCGGCCGCCGAGACCGGCGAGCTGTGGGAGACCCGCACGCGCGTCGACGAGTCGCTCGACCGCATCGCCGATGCCGACGTGGTGTACCTGATCACGAGCATCAAGCGCGACAAGCGGCCGGGAATCACGGCGACGCTCGTGGCCGACGGCTGGCGCGTGGCAGGCGAGTACGCCACGACCGACATCAACATCGTGAGGTACGAGCGGCCGTAGGAGTTGTCTTTAGTCAATCAAAACAACTGCTAATGTTGATGTCATGACTTCGCTGACCAACACGGCCAACTTTCCCACCATCGACCTCGGCGCCATGCGCACCCAGGGCGCACGCCGCACCCGCACCGGCTCGATCCCGACGACGTCTGCACCCACCACCGCGAGCATCGCGCGAGTCGGCAGCTATGTCTCGGGTGCCGTCGCGATTGACGACATGACCTCCGGCTACGTCACCGCACCGAACGCCCGTACGCGCGCCGTCGGAAGCTACGTGAGCACTTTCGCCGCGAGCACCCGCGCCGTCGGAAGCTACATCACGCTCTAACGCCGCACCCTGCGTCGAATTGCCCGCTACTGGTTTATGCCCGCTACTGGTTGATGATGCGCGCGCCGTGCACCGGGCCGGTGGCCCGCACGACGGTGAGCCTGGCCGCGCTGAGCGCGATCTGCAGCTCGAGGGCGCTGTCGAGGTCGGCGGCGAGGAACGCGACGGTCGGACCAGATCCCGACACCATGCCGGCCAGGGCACCGTTCTCCTCGCCCAGCTCGATGATCGCGCCGAGCCCGGGCTCCAGGTGCAGCGCGGGGGCCTGCAGGTCGTTGTGGAGCACCTCGGCGAGCATGTGCGGGTCGCCCGCACGCAGCGCCTGCAGCACCTCGGCGTCGACCTGGGGCTGCACCTCGGCGGGAAAGATGTCCTGCGCGTGCCGGTCGCGGTGCCGGTCGAGTTCTGAGTAGACCATCGGGGTCGACAGGCCGAATTCGGCGAGGGCGAGCACCCACTGGAAGTTGCCCTTCGCCAGCGCCGGGCTGAGCTGGTCGCCGCGCCCGGTGCCGATCGCCGTTCCGCCGGTGAGGGCGAACGGCACGTCGGCCCCCAGCTCGGCGGCCAGCGTGAGCAGCTCGTCGCGGCCGATGTCGGTGCCCCACAGGGTGTCGCACGCGAGCAGGGTGGCCGCCGCATCCGCCGATCCCCCGCCCATGCCCCCGGCGATCGGAACATGCTTGTCGATCTCGAGGCGAACCCCGCCGCGGTACCCGGTGGTGCGCGCGAGCAGCACGGCCGCGCGGATCGCGAGGTTCGACGCGTCGGTCGGGAGGCTCGAGGTGTCGATCGTTCCGGCGAAGCTCACCGAGAAGTCGTCGGCAGGGTACGCCCGCACGTCTTCGCTCAACGACACCGCCTGATAGGCGGTCGCGACGTCGTGAAAGCCATCGTCGAGGAGTGCTCCCACTTTGAGGAACACATTGATCTTTCCCGGGGCCCTGGCATGCACCACCGTGGAATTCGCCTCAACGGTCATTCTTCCAACCTAGTCGGATAACCCGGAGCGGGTATTCACGCGCGCGTCACGCGACTCACGCGCGGGTCTCGCCACTCACTCTGCCGCGCGGACGATGCGCAGGAAGTCGTCGACGGTGAGCTGCTCGCCGCGGGTGGTCGGGTCGACACCGGCCAGCGTCATCCGTTCCGCAGCAACCGTCGAGTCGCCGAGCACGCCAGACAGCGACTGCCGCAGCATCTTGCGGCGCTGCTGGAATGCGGCATCCACGAGCGCGAAGGTCGCGAGGCGTTCCTCCTCGGTGCCGATCGGCTCTTCGCGCAGGGCGAACGACACCAGGATCGAGTCGACGTTCGGCACCGGCCAGAACACCTGCCGGCTCACCTGGCCCGACGTTCTCCAGTGGCCGAACCACGCGGCCTTGACGCTGGGGCTGCCGTAGACCTTCGACCCCGGGGGCGCGGCGAGGCGCTGCCCGACCTCGGACTGCACCATCACGAAGCCGCTGCGAATGCCGCGGAAGGTCTCGAGAAAGTGCAGCAGCACCGGCACCGAAATGTTGTACGGCAGGTTCGCGACGAGCACGGTCGGGTCGCCCGGCAGCTCGGTGACACGCATCGCGTCGGCGGTGACCACGGTGAGGGGCGCTCCCGGCTGCATCGTGTCGACGGTGAGCGGCAGCTGGGCGGCGAGCCGGTCGTCGATCTCGACGGCGATGACGGATGCCCCGGCCTCGAGCAGCCCGAGGGTCAGCGAGCCGAGCCCCGGTCCGATCTCGACCACCGTGCTGCCCGCCTCGATCCCGGCGGATCGGACGATGCGCCGCACGGTGTTGGCGTCGATGACGAAGTTCTGGCCGAGCTTCTTGGTGGGCTGGATGTCGAGCAGCGCGGCGAGGTCGCGGATCTCGGCGGGGCCGAGCAGCTTGCCCGGGAGTGGGCCAGGGGCGATCGAGTCAGTCACGCGATGCGTTAGGCGAGCTGCGCCGGGTCGACCGCGTCGTCCCAGGGCGAGCCGGCGTCGCCGGAGACCGGTTCAGCGTCCCACTGGCCGTAGACGAGCTCGGTGTTTGACGAGATCTGCGCGGCCAGCACCGAGACGTCGGTACCGAGGTGGTCGGCCATGAAGCGCAGCGTGTAGGGAATCAGGTACGGCGAGTTGGGGCGTCCGCGCAACGGCGCCGGGGTGAGGAACGGGGCGTCGGTCTCGACCAGGATGCGGTCGCGGGGAACCACCTCGAGCGCCTCGCGCAGGTTGCCAGCGTTCTTGAACGTGATGTTGCCGGCGAACGAGAGGTACCATCCGTTGTCAGCGCAGAGCCTGGCCATGTCGGCGTCGCCGGAGAAGCAGTGGAAGACGGTGCGCTCGGGCGCCCCGACCCGCAGCAGGGTCTCGATCACGGCGTCGTGCGCATCGCGGTCGTGGATCTGCATCGCGAGGTCGTGCTTCTTCGCGATCGCGATGTGCGCCTCGAAGGAGCGGTGCTGGGCGCCGCGGCCCGACTCCTCGGTACGGAAGAAGTCGAGTCCGGTCTCGCCCACGGCGCGAACCCGGGGGCGACCGGCGAGCTCGTCGATCTGCGCGATGGCGTCGTCGAGCGTACCTGCGGCCTCGTAGCGCGGGGCCTCGTTGGGGTGGATCGCCACGGCCGCGAGCATGCGCGGTTCACGGGCGGCCATCTCGGCCGACCAGCGGGAGGTCTCGACGTCGCCGCCGACCTGCACGACACCGCGGATTCCGACGCTCGACGCCATGTCGAGCTGCTGCAGGTAGTCGAGGGGGTCGTCGCCGTCGGCGATCTCGAGGTGGGTGTGGTTGTCGTAGCAGGGGACGACGAGGGCGGGCGGCAGGGGCGGGTAGCTGAGGTCGCGGGACTGGCCGGTTTCCGCTCGGCTCTCCCTTTGACGGATGTAGTTCGACCCGTCGGTCACGCCACGACCTCCGCAGCATCGATTCTGGGAAACAGCGCCTCGATCGCGTGCACCCGGCTCGCGGGTGGCAGCTGACCCCAGTGCCCTGCATCGACGATGACCTGGTCGGTGAGGTGTCCCAGTTCGCTGGCCGCGCCGAGCGCGCTCCACAGCTTGTGGGTCGCCGCCGGGATGACGGGAGACAGCAGCACGGCGAGCGCGCGCAGCCCCTCGGCCGCCGTATACAGCACGGTGCCCAGGCGTTCGAGGGTGTCCTCGCTCTTGGCGAGCACCCACGGCTCCTGCAGGGTGATGTATCCGTTGAGCTCGTCGACGATGGTCCAGATGCCCTCGATCGCGGTGTGGATCGCGAAACGCTCCATCGCGGCATCCGCCGACTCGGCTGCCTCCCTGACCACGCGCTGCACGGTGAGGTCGGCCTCGGAGTACTCGGCGGGCGACGGCACGGCGCCGTCGAAGTACTTGTTGACCATCGCGATGACGCGGGAGGCCAGGTTGCCGAAGCCGTTCGCGAGCTCGGCCTGGTAGCGGGCGGCGAGGTCCTCCCAGCTGAACGAGCCGTCCTGCCCGAAGTTGATCGCGCTCATGAAGTAGTAGCGAAAGGCGTCGACCCCGAAGGTGTCGGTGATCTGGCTCGGCGCGATGCCGGTCAGCTTGGACTTCGACATCTTCTCGCCGCCGACGAGCAGCCAGCCGTGGCCGAAGACGCGCCTCGGAACCTCGAGGCCGGCGGCCATCAGCATCGCGGGCCAGATCACGGCGTGGAAGCGCGCGATGTCCTTGCCGACGAGCTGGTTGGCTGGCCAGCGCCTGCGGAAGTTGTCATCGTCGGTGCCGTACCCGATGGCGGTGATGTAGTTGAGCAGCGCGTCGAACCACACGTAGAGCACGTGGCTGTCGTCCCACGGCAGCTTGATGCCCCAGTCGAAGCTCGATCGGGAGATCGAGAGGTCCTGCAGCCCGGAATTCACGAACTGGATGATCTCGTTGCGCACGCTCTCCGGCTGGATGAAGTCGGGGCGCGTTTCATAGAGGTCGAGCAGGCGCTGCTGAAAGTCGCTCATCCTGAAGAAGTAGTTGCGCTCCTTGAGGATCTCGACCGGGCGGGTGTGGATCTTGCACACCAGCTGGCCCGCGTAGTCGCCGACCTCGGTCTCGAGCAGGTCATCGAGCTGCTTGTACTCCTCGCAGCCGACGCAGTAGTAGCCCTCGTACTCGCCCGAGTAGATGAACCCGTCGTCGTAGAGCTTCTGCAGGAAGATCGTGACGGCCGACTCGTGCCGTTCGTCGGTAGTGCGGATGAAGTCGTCGTTCGCGATGTCGATGGTCTCGAGCAGCGGAAGCCAGGCCTCCTCGACGAGCTTGTCTGCCCACGCCTGCGGCGTCGTGTCGTTGGCCACGGCGGTGCGCAGGATCTTCTGGCCGTGCTCGTCGGTTCCGGTGAGCAGCCAGGTGTCGTCGCCGCTCTGGCGGTGCCAGCGCGCGAGAACGTCGGCGGCCACCTCGGTGTACGCGTGCCCGATATGCGGAACGTCATTGACGTAGAAGATGGGGGTCGCGATATAGAAAGAGTCTCCGGCGGCCATGGCTTACATCCTAGGCGCGGCACTGTGCCGGTTACGGACGTGCCCATGACGGACGCGCGGGAGTCACGGCGGGGGCCCGCTACCGCCCGCCCTACGCTTGGCCCATGAGATATCGCCGCATCGGGTCGACCAGGGTCAGCGCCATCGGCCTCGGCACGCTCGGCCTCACCGCCGAGGGCGGCCCTGACCGCCCGCAGGCGATCACCACTATCAGAGCGGCCGTCGAGTCGGGAATCACGCTCATCGACACGGCCGATGCCTATGGCGACGGCGCGTGCGAGCTGCTCGTCGCCGAGGCGCTCGGGTCGAATGCCGACGACGTTCTCGTAGCCACCAAGGGCGGTATCGCCTACCTGCCGGGCGGGGGCTGGGAACACCGCGGCTCCCCCGCCCAGCTGCGCGCGGCCGCCACCGATTCAGCCCGGCGGCTCGGAGTCGACGCGGTCGGGCTGTTCCAGTTCCACCACCCCGACCCGGCGGTGCCATTCGACGAGTCGGTCGGCGCGCTGCTCGAGCTGCTCGACGAGGGCGTCATCCGCCTCGCCGGCGTCTGCAACGTGACCCTCGAGCAGATGCAGACGGCACACCGCATCCTCGGCCGCCGGTTGTCGTCGGTGCAGAACCGGTTGTCACCCCGCGAGCGCGGGAGCGAACCCCAGCTCGACCTCACGGCCGACCACGACATCGCCTTCCTCGCGTGGTCGCCGCTCGGCGGCGCGCGGCGTGCGGCGTCGCTCGGTGCCGATAATCCCGAGTTCGCGCGGGTCGCGCGGGAGCTGGGCGTGAGTGTGCACCGCACGACGCTGGCCTGGGAGCTGGCCATGCAGCACACGGTGATCCCGCTCGTGGGGGCTACCCGGCGCACCAGCATCCGGGATTCCGCCCTCGCCGCCGACCTCGTGCTGACCTCGGGCCAGCTGGACCGGCTCGGAGCCTAGGGCGCTCGAGCGCGACTAGGGCGCCAGCGCGTCAGTCGGTGCTGGCACGGCCGCCTTCTCGCGCTCGAGCTTGATGGCGATCACCCCGCCGACGACGAGCAGTCCGCCGAGCGCCTGCATCAGCGTCGGTACCTCGCCGAGCAGCAGCCACGACAGCAGCACCGCGAACAGCACTTCAGACAGCCCGACGAACGAGGCGACGCGGGAGCCGAGCCTGGCCGCGCCGACCAGGCCGGTCAGGTAGGCGAACGCCGTCGACACCAGCACGACGACCGCGAGCGGGACGAACCACGGCACGCCGTCGGTGCCGAGCAGGGTGACCGGTTCGAGGGTGACGGTGAGCGGCAGCAGCCCGGTGACGCCGATGACGAGCAGGGTCGCCGCGCCGACGAGCAGCCCTGCGCACACGAGCACCACGGGCGGCAGGCCCTCGGTGGGGGTCGCGGAGAGCAGAAAGTAGCAGGCCAGGCAGGCCGCGGCGCCGGCCGCGAACGCGATGCCGAGCGGGTCGAGGTCGCCCAGGCCGCTCGGGCCGATCACGAGCACGAGGCCCGCGATGCTCAACAGGGTGCCCAGAATGGTCACCGCGGCGGGGGCGCGCCGCGTACGCGCCCAGGCGAGCAGCACGAGCAGCACGGGGGCCGAGTACTCGATGAGCAGCGCCACGCCGATCGGCAGGCGCTCGATGGCCGCGAAGTACAGCACCTGGGTGCCCATCACCGCGATGAGCCCGTAGGCGACGATGAAGCGCGCGTGCTGCAGCAGCAGGCGGTAGCGGCCGTGCAGCGCCATCAGCGCGGGCACGAGCAGCACGAGACCGGCGAGGCCCGCGCGCGCGGCGACTGCGGCGACCGGTGACCAGCCCGCTTCAAGAAGGGGCTTCATGAATGGGCCGCTCGCCCCGAAGGCCGCGGCAGACAGCAACGCGAGCACGAGGCCCGACTGGCGGGGAACCGTGACGACGGGTGCCCGCATCGTCGACGCCATCGCCCGCTCCCGCCTGGCCCGCAACACGGGTCTGTCATTACCTAAATCGTTTAGACTAGTGACAGTAATGGTCCCGGCTGTCAGGAGTCAACATGCAGTTCACCTATGACACCGAAGCGACGCTGAAGATGACGGCGGCGCTCGTGAACACGGTCGCCGGGGCGTCCAGGTCCGGCGACGACGAGCTGTCGACCGTCGAGCAACTCGCGGCCCTCCTCGACGGCAACGTGTGGACCGGCCGGCGCGATCGCGACGCCACCGAGCTCGACCAGATGCGGGCGCTGCGCCCGGAGCTGCGCGAACTGTGGACCCTCAGCCGCGACGACGCGGCGGAGCGCGTGAACGAGATCCTGCGCACCGAGGTCGCACTCCCCCAGCTGGTGCGGCACGACGGCTGGGACTGGCACCTGCACGCCACCGACCCCCAGTCCCCGCTGGCGACCCGCATGCGGGTGGAGGTCGCGATGGCGTTCATCGACGTGATCCGGGCCGACGAGCTGCATCGCCTGCAGCGGTGCGGGGCAGACGACTGCGACGCCGTGTTCGTCGACTTCTCGCGCAACCGGTCGAAGCGCTACTGCGACGTCGGCAACTGCGGCAACCGCATGCACGTCAACGCCTACCGGGCCCGCGCCGCCGCCCACGACTAGACGCGCGCACGCCGCGCGCACGAGAAAGGGCCACCCGATCCGGATGGCCCTTCCCCGCGAGGTCAGTACGCGCGCGCGGCGGCGCGTGCTGGTGCTGCCGCGTTCTGTGGTGCTATGCGGTGACGTCCTTGCGGCCGCCGCGCAGGGCGAGGCCGAGAACGAGCATGAGCCCGGCGAGCACCGCGATAGGCGTGACGACCGCACCGGTCGACGCGAGGCCGCCCGTGCTGGCGCCGCTGCCGTTGCTGCTGCTGCCGATTCCGCCGCCGACGGATCCGGCGGGGCCGGCACCCGTTCCATTGCCCGTGCCGTCGCCCGGGGTGACCGGGGCCGACGGTGACGGCGACGGGTCGGTGGGTGCCGGAGCCCCTGCCGCAACCGTCATCTCGGCGCTCACCGTGACGCCGCTCTGCACGCCGGTCAGGGTGACCGTCTGCACTCCCTCGGCCTCGGGTGCGGTGAGGTCGTAGGTCACCGTGCCGTCGATCACGTCGACGGCAGGCAGCTCGAGCCCGGCCGGTTCGATGGTTCCGGTCACCTGGCGGTCGCCCGCGAAGGCGGTACCCGTCACGGTGAACTCGGCGCCCGGCTCCACGGTGACCGGGTCGATCTGCACGGTGGCCGCCGCGCTCTGCGCCGGCAGGTCACGATCCAGCTGCAGGGCCTGCGCCATGGTGAAGAAGGTGTCGGTCTGGTCGGTCAGTCCCGAGACGTTGGCCGCTCCCGGACCGTAAGCCGCGATGCGCACCTGCGAACCGGTGTGCTGCTGCGATCCGCCGAGTTCCGCGGTGCCGTAGGAGACCTTCATCGTGGTGCCGTCGGCCGTGACCAGCGCGGTGCTGAGCGCGGTCGGCGGGGTGTTGTCGACGATCTGGCTGGAGTGGGCGTGGTCGGCGGTGACGATCACCAGGGTGTTGCCGTCGGCCTCGGCGTACTCGAGCGCGGACTGCACGGCCTCGTCGAGGTCGATGGTCTCGCCGATCTGGCCGCAGGCGTTCGCGGCGTGGTCCTGCTTGTCGATCGAGGCGCCCTCGACCTGGAGGAAGAATCCCTCGCTGTCGTCGGTGTCGAGCAGCGAGATGGCCTTGTCGGTGAGTGACGAGAGCGACAGCTCGCCCGGCAGGCGGGTCGGGTTCTCGGTGCAGGCGGCTGCCGGGGCATCCGCTCCCCCGACGGTCGCGACGGTCGGCGCGTATCGGGTCGGGAAGTTGCCGGCGGTGAACAGGCCGAGCACCGGTGCGGTCTGATCGGCGGATGCCACGGCGGCGAGCTCCTCGGCGGTGCCGGCGAGCTGGTACCCGCGGGCCTCGGCCTGGGCGAACAGCGTCTGCCCCTCGTACTGGCCGGCCTTGGCGGTCTGCAGGAAGCTGGCGGAGCCTCCACCGAGCGTCACGTCGGCGCGAGTGTCGATGAGCTGCTCGCTGATCGATCCGAGTCCGCCGGCCGCGAGGGCATCGTCACCACAGGTGGTGCTGTCGGGGCCGTAGCAGCTGCGCGCGTCGACGTGCGCGACCTGCACCGCGGGGGTGGCGTCCTGGATCTCGGCGGTCGAGACGTTGCCGGTCCTGAGCCCGTTGGCCTTCGCGATCTCGATCAGGGTGTCCTGGGGAGCACCGTCGATGTCGACCGACACGGCGTTGTCGTAGGTCTTGGTACCGGTGGCCCAGGCCGACCCGGTGGCCGCGGAATCCGGCACGTAGTCGGGCTTGCCCTTGTTCGCGCCGTCCTTGTACAGCCCGTAGGTCGTGTACTGGCCGGTGATGGGCAGGGCATCGATGCCCGGCAGTTCGCCCGCTGCACCGTAGGCGTAGTTGCGGGCGACGGTGATCTCGGAGTCGCCCATGCCGTCGCCGATCAGCAGGATGACGTTCTTCGCGGGCCCGTCGACGATGGAGTCGCGCAGCAGCTGCGCGTTGTCTCCCTCGTTGCGGGTGGCGCCGCCGTTGTCTTTCGGTGCGGCCATTGCCGCAGCGGGAACCGCGATCGCGGATCCGGCCAGGAGGGCGGCGGAGACGAGCACGAGTGCCCTCCGCGATCCGCTCCGGTTCGAGAAAAGTGCCATGTGCTGAATGCTCCCCAGGGGTGAAGGGGTCGGTGGTGACCCTCGTACAGGTCACGCTCCGATGGTGAATTCGCGGCAAAGTCGCGGGGGCGATCACCTGCACGAGGGGTGTCGGGCAGCTACGCCGGCTTTCTCGCGGCGAGCGCCCCCTGGTAGAGGTCGCGGCGACCGAGCCCGGTCGTCGAGGCGACCTCGGTGGATGCATCCTTCAGCGTGACGCCGGAGGCGACGAGTGCCTGCACCTGCGAGATGCCCGCGCCGAGGTCGACCTCGAGTGCGGCGGCTCCCTCGATGACGATGCAGATCTCGCCCTTGACCCCGGCAGCGGCCCATTCCGCGAGCTCGGCCGCGGTGCCGCGCCTGACCTCCTCGTAGAGCTTGGTGAGCTCGCGGCAGACGGCGACGCGGCGGTCGTCGCCCATGGCGGCGGCGATGTCGGCGAGCGATTCGGCGAGGCGGTGCGGCGACTCGAAGAAGACCATGGTGCGGGGCTCGCGCGCGAGCACGCCGAGTGCGGCCTTGCGCCCCTTGCGGGGCATGAATCCCTCGAAGCTGAACCGGTCGGTGGGCAGGCCGGAGAGGGCGAGGGCGGTGATCACGGCCGATGGCCCGGGGATCGCGGTCACGGTGACGCCGGCGGCTGCCGCGGCGGCGACCAGGGGGAACCCGGGGTCGCTGATGGCGGGCATGCCGGCATCCGACAGCACGAGAACGTCGGAGTCGCGGGCGAGCTCGACGAGTTCGCCCGCCTTCTCTGACTCGTTGTGCTCGTGCAGCGCGACGAGGCGGGGACGGTTCTCGATGCCGAGAGCCCGCATCAGGTGGATGGTGACCCTGGTGTCCTCTGCCGCGATGACCTCGGCGTTGGTGAGCGCTTCGATGAGCCTGCGGGAGGCGTCGCCCAGGTTGCCGATGGGCGTCGCCGCGAGAATGATCACCGGTTCATTGTCGCAGCCGGCGGGGGTTGGCCGCGGGGGTTGGCTGCGGGCTACCGACCGTCAGGCCCTGGGCACCTCGACCGGGCGAAGTACCGCGCTCTTCGGCTCGCGGTTGTCGCCGGACGACCGGCCGGTGATGCGACGCCCCACCCACGGCAGCACGTACTCGCGCCAGTAGTCGGCGGTGCGCTGCGCTGGGACGGCGACGACTTCACCGGTCGAGACGTCGGGAACGGGCAGCCCGAGCCCGGCGAGCACGTTACCCGCGACCCGTTCGTGGCCGCGCGAGTTGAGGTGCAGCTTGTCCCTCGACCAGTACCGGACATCGCCGAGGCCGGGGTCGGCCCAGTTGTCGACGAACGTGACGCCGTGCTCGGGGATGCGCTGCCGCACCGCTTCGGCGAGGGCATCGCCGCGCCGCTGGAACACCGCGCCGAGCGGGAGGTGGGCAGACGGGTTTCCTCCGCTGACGAGCAGCACGTGTGCGCCGCTCGCGCTCGCCCTGTCGACGGCGGCCTCGATCTGGTCGGCGATCGACGCGATCGCGACGCGCGGGCGGAGGATGTCGTTGCCGCCGCCGTTGAGGCTGAGCAGGGCGGGGTGCAGGGCGATAGCGGCATCCAGTTGGCCGGTGATGATGGGGGCGAGCAGGCGCCCGCGAATGGCGAGGTTGGCGTAGGTCACCGGGGTCGTCGACGTGAGAGCGAGGCCGAGGGCGACGAGGTCGGCCCAGCCGCGCACGCTGCCGTCTGGCTGGTCGTCGCCGAGTCCCTCGGTGAAGCTGTCGCCGATCGCGACGTAACTGCGGTATTCATGCACCGGTCGAGTCCATCACATCGGGGCGAGCGACCAGAGCACATCGGGGCGAGGGGCCAGAGCAGCTATCGGATCCGCGCGCGCACCGCGACCGCCGCGCACAGCACCACCGCCGCGCCGCCCGCGACGGTGGCCCAGGTCAGCTGCTCGTGCAGGATCAGCGCCGCCCACACGATGCTCAGCACCGGTTGCACGAGCTGCACCTGGCTGACCCTCGCCATCGGTCCGATCGCGAGGCCGCGGTACCAGGCGAAGAACCCGAGGAACATGCTGACGACCGCGAGGTAGCCGAACGCGGCCCACTCCGCGGCAGTCGCCGCGGGCGGTTCGACCCCGACCGAGACCGCGGTCAGCGCGATCATCACCGGGGCGACGAGTACGAGCGCCCAGGAGATGGTCTGCCACGATCCGAGCTCCCGCGACAGCTTTCCCCCCTCGGCATACCCGATCGCACCCGCGACCACCGCGGCGAACAGCAGTGCGTCCGACCCGTGCAGGGCGAAACCGCCGGTGGCACCAGCGCCCCCGACCGCGGCGAATCCCACCGCTGCCACGGCGCCCGCGACGGCCATGATCCAGAACAGCCTGGACGGGCGCTCCCCGGTGCGGATGACTACGACGACCGCGGTCATCGCGGGCAGCAGGGCGATCACGACCGCGCCGTGGCTCGCGGGCGCCGTCTGCAGCGCGAACGACGTGAGCAGCGGAAACCCGATGACCACCCCGCCCGCGACGACGAGCAGGCGACCCCACTGCGCGCCGCGGGGCAGGCGCTGCCTGGTCGCGACCAGCACCATGGCGGCGAGCGCGGCAGCGACGACGGCGCGGCCAGCCCCGACGAACAGGGGTGACATGCCGTCGACCGCGATCCGGGTGAACACGACGGTGAACGAGAAGGCGACGACCCCGGTGAGACCCCATCGGATGCCGGATGCAGGCGTGGATATCACTGCGGTGCGGGAAGCGATAGCGCTATCGTTGCTGGTCATGGACAACGATAGCAGCACGCGCATCGTCGATGGGTTGCTCGCCCTGATCGAGACCGCGGGCCCCGGCGCCCGCTTGCCGTCGACACGCGTGCTCGTCGCGGAATACGGCGCCAGCCCGGTGACCGTGCAGAAGGCGCTGCGCACGCTGGCCACCCGCGGACTCATCGAGAGCAGGCCGGGCGCCGGCACCTTCGTGCGCGCGACCCGGCTCGCCCGTCCGGTCGACTACGGCTGGCAGACCGGGGCCCTGCGCACCCCGCCGGCCCGCGTGAGCGCCGCGACGTCGGCGATGCGGGATGCCACGAACGACCGCATCGCGCTGCACGCGGGCTACCCGACCCGCGAACTGTTGCCGGAACGCCTGGTGCGGGCAGCCCTCGCCCGGGCGTCGCGGTCGGATGCCGCGTTCACCCGGTCACCGGTAGCCGGGCTGCCCGAGCTGCAGGCATGGTTCGCCGCCGAGGTCGCCGCGTCCACACCGGCCGGGGTGACGCCCCCGATGCCCGGTGACGTCACCATCCTGCCCGGCACGCAGAGCGGACTCGGCTCGGTGTTCCGCGCCCTGGTCGGCCCCGGCCGCCCCCTGCTCGTGGAGTCCCCCACTTACTGGGGCGCCATCACCGCCGCAGCGCAGGCCGGCGTCGATGTCGTGCCGATCCCGAGCGGGGCCAGCGGACCTGACCCCGACGAGGTCGACCGCGCCTTCGTCGAGACCGGTGCGCGCGCGATGTACGTGCAGCCCACCTTCGCGAACCCCACGGGCGCGCAGTGGTCGCCGCAGGTCGCGGCCCGGATGCTCGAGGTCGCGCAGCGCCACTCCGCCTTTCTCATCGAAGACGACTGGGCGCACGACTTCGGCATCGAGGCCGACCCCGCTCCCCTCGCGCGACTCGACACCGGCGGGCACGTCGTCTACTTCCGTTCGCTCACCAAGAGCGTCGCGCCCGCCATCCGGGTCGGCGCGGTGATCGCCCGGGGGCCGGCGCGCGACCGCATCCGCAACGATCGCGCCGCCGACGCGATGTACGTCAGCGGCGTGCTGCAGGCCGCCGCCCTCGACGTGGTGACGCACCCCGGGTTCCAGACGCACCTGCGCGGACTCCGCCAGCAGCTCGGTGCGCGCCGCGACCTGCTCGCCTCGAGCCTGCGGCAGCACGCCCCCATGGCGCACATCGACGGGATACCGCGCGGCGGTCTGAACCTGTGGATCCGACTCACCGACGGCGTCGACGTGCCGAGGCTCGTGGCCTCCTGCGAGGCCGACGGGCTGCTCATCGGCGCGGGCCACGAGTGGTATCCGGCCGAACCCGAGGGACCCCGCATCCGTCTCAACTACTCCGGACCCAACCCGGGCGCCTTCGCCGACGGGGCACGCATCCTTGGCTCCCACCTGCGCTGAGGCACCCCTAACTCGGACCGATAAGCAACCCTGGTTGCCTATTTCGCATAAGCAACGTAGGTTGCTCGTATGCAGCCCGCACAGCCCGCACGACTCGCCGCCGACGCGGCGAACACCACCGACCCGCGCGCCGGCCTCCGCGCGATCGTCTCGCTGCGGGCGCTCGCCGACGCCCTCGAACTCGACCAGGTCGAGGCCGCCCTGCGCCAGGGAGTGGGGTGGCTCGAGATCGCCGACGCCCTCGGGGTGACCCGCCAGGCCGTGCACAAGAAGTACGCGAAGCGCGTCGACCCGTCCATCCCCGTACCCAGGAGAAACCCGTGACCTCGTTCGCCGCGACCGCCGCGACCATGCAGGCGCTCTCCATGAGCGCGATGGAGGAGGCGTCGCGCCTCAGCCTGCGCACCGCCGACCTCGAGCACCTCTTCGTCGCGCTCGTGCTCGACGGCCATTCCGCCGGGCAGGCACTCCGCGCTGCCGGCATCACGCTCGAGGGCGCACGGAACGCGGTCGACGCCACCCACGCCGCCCAGCTCGAGAGCCTCGGCATCGTGACCGGTGCGCCGAAGACCCGCCGCATCGTGTTCCACGAGACCAGCGGCTACGAGTGGACGCCGCGTGCGCAGAAGGTGCTCGCCGAGGCGGGAAAGAGAGCGAGCAGGCGACCGGGGAAAGTGTCGAACCGGACGAGAACCCAGAACCGGACGAGAACGCAGAACGACGACTACGCAGCGGCCGTGCTGCGGCGATTACTCGCCGAGCGCAGCGGATTGATCGACGACCTGCTCGACCACCTCGGCACCCCTGCCGAGGCCATCCTGCGGCAACTCGATGAGACGCAGGCACCCGGCGCGACCCCGCGAGCCGGCGCCGGACCCCGCGACCTGTCGAGCCAGGCCGACGTCTTCGTGCCCGCCCCGGTCGACGACGTCTGGGCGCTGCTCGCCGATCCCTCCCGCATGCCCGAATGGGAACCGTTCGCCGGCACCATCGAGCCGATCGACGACTCCCACTGGTACGCGTTCCCGGCCTCGCACCGCCCCGACGGGAAGCCCCAGCGCATCAGGGAGGGCTACCGCCGCCGCAGGATCGAACTCGCGATCGCGAACGCACCGGCACCGGTACCACGCACCCCCGCCACCCCCGCCACCATTGCCTGGCGCACCACATACCCCGACCTCCCCCGCAGCAGCACGAACCTGCTCACAATCACCCTCACCCCGGCCACCGGCGGCACCCAGCTGCACCTCGACACGCAGTGGACGCGCCGCGCCGGCGTGCGCCGCATCGTGACCTGGCCCCTCCACCCCGCGCGGCGACTGCTGATGTGGATCAGCCTCTTCCAGGTCGGCGGGGGCATCAGCCGCGCATTCCGCTAGAACCGTCACGACCGCAGACGACGGCAGGCCCCTCGCGGGAAACCACTGGCGCAAACGGGTATTGTTCTACTAACATTGCAAACATGTTGTTTCGCGTCGACCCGGCATCCACCATCTCGCTCGCCGAGCAGGTCGCCACCCAGGTACGCGCCGCGGTGACCGACGGAACCCTCGACCCCGGCACCCGCCTGCCCCCCGCGCGAGAGCTCGCCGACGCCCTCGACATCAATATGCACACCGTGCTGCGCGCGTACGCGCAGCTGCGTGACGACGGAATCATCGAGATGCGGCAGGGGCGTGGGGCATTCGTGCGAGTGGATGCCGGTGCCGGCACGGTTCGCCTCAACGAGCTGGCCGACCAGCTGCTGGCAGAGGCGAAACGCCTGGGCATCGCGACGGCCGACGTGCTCACCATCATCCAGAAACGCGCACCATCCCGACGAGAGGCCGAGCGATGACCGACCAGACTTCCACCGCGGGGGCGGCAGCGCCCGATGCCCGTCCGACGCCGGGCGAGAAGCTCGCCGCCGCATCGCTCTGGCTGCCCGTCGTCGCCATCTCGGTGACGGCTGCGCTCTGGTTCGACCGGCTGCCCGGCACCCTCCCGCGGCAATGGAATGGATCCGAGGTCACCTCGACCTGGCCGACCACCCTCACGATCGGCGCCACCGGCAGCTTCGCCCTGCTGGGTGCGGTGGTCGGCACCATCGCCCTCGCGACCGCCGCGGCCGACATCCGCCGCGTCACGATGCTGGGTGCGGGGTTCATCGCCGGTCTGAGCGCCGGGCTGTGGCTGGTGATCGCCGGTCTGGTCGTCGCGACCGGATCGCCGGAACCGGATGCCGGCGCCTGGTCGCTCCTCGCCCTGGCGGCGGGTGCGTACGGGCTCATCCCCTACGCGCTCTCGCCGCGCAGAACGCGCGACCACCCCCTCCCGAACTCCGGACCGCCGCTGACCCTCGGCGAGAACGAGACCGGGGCGTGGTTCACGACGGTGCGGCTCCCGCTGTTCGCATGGTTCTCCGCGGTCGCCGTCATCGCCGCGGTCGTTGCCGGGGTGGTGGCCGTCACGGCGGCGACCCCGGGCGCCAGCGCGGCATCCATCACCCTTATCCTGACCGCCGTGATCGGGCTGGCCTTCGCGAGTTTGCGGGTGAGCGTGGACCGTCGCGGGCTGCGCGTCGTGTCGACGCTGCTGCGCGTGCCGATCAAGCGGATCGCGCTCGGCTCCGTCGATTCGGCGCGGACGGGAACGATCAGCCCACGCGAATGGGGAGGCTGGGGCTACCGCGTGCTGCCCGGGCGGTCGGCGATCGTGCTCGCCGGTGGCCCCGGCATCGTGGTGCAGCAGCACAACGGCACGACCTTCGCCGTGACGGTTCCGGAGCCCGAGCTGCCCGCGGCCCTGTTGACCGCGCTCGCGAAGCGCTGACCCGGCGCTGCTCTCTCAGGGGGCTCGAGTTCGTCAGCGTCCCGGTCGGAGGTCGAGCCGTCGCAGCAGCTGCGCATTGAGCGCGACGACGATCGTCGACACCGACATGAGCAGCGCGCCGACCGACATCGGCAACACGAAACCGACCGGCGCGAGCACCCCCGCCGCGAGCGGAACAGAGATGAGGTTGTAGCCCGCCGCCCACCACAGGTTCTGCGCCATCTTGCGGTAGCTGGCGCGGGAGAGCTCGATGACAGAAAGCACCGACCGCGGGTCGTCCGAGGCCAGGATCACCCCGGCCGACGCGATCGCCACATCCGTTCCGGCGCCGATCGCGATTCCCACGTCGGCTCGCGCGAGAGCGGGCGCGTCGTTGACGCCGTCGCCCACCATCGCGACCCTGCGGCCCTCCCCCTGCAACTGGGCTACGGTCGCGGACTTGTCCTCGGGGCGCACGCCCGCGAATACCCGCTCGATGCCGACCGCCTCGGCGACGGTGTGCGCGACCGCGGCGGAATCCCCGGTGATCATCACGACCTGCACCCCGGCGGCGGTCAGCGCGCGTACCGCGGCGCGTGACTCCGGACGCACCTCGTCGGCGAGGCCAATGGCACCGACGACCTTCCCGTCCTCCAGCACGTGCAGCACGGTCATGCCGGCGTCGGCCCACGGCGCGGTCTGCGGTAGCGCTTTCGTCGCGGGCGCAGTAGCACTGGTCGTGGCACGAGTGTCGGCGTTGGCGCTGGCACCGGCCGCCGCGCCCATCTCCGCGCTCGCCCCGTCGCTCCGGCCGGCGTGCGCCTCCAGCATGCGGGGGCCGCCCACGTTCACGATGCGTCCAGCGACAGTCGCCTGTACCCCGATCGCCGTCGACGCGGTGAATGCCGTCGCGGTCGGCACGGCGATGTCTCGCTCCCCCGCCGCGGCGACGATCGCGCGCGCCAGGGGGTGCTCGCTATCGGATTCCGCTGCGGCAGCGATCGCCAGCAGCTCGTCGTCGGTGCGTCCGATGGCGTGGATCGCGGCGACTACCGGCTCACCGCGGGTGAGGGTGCCTGTCTTGTCGAACAGCACGGTGTCGACGGTGCGCATGCTCTCGAGCGCGAGCCGGTCGGTGACCAGCACGCCGGCCTTTGCGGCGCGTTCGGTAGCGATGGAGACCACCAGCGGAATGGCGAGCCCGAGGGCGTGGGGGCACGCGATGACCAGCACGGTGATGGTGCGGATGACCGCGTCATCCGGACTGCCGACGACCGCCCAGGCGATCGCGGTGATGACGGCCGCCCCGAGTGCGAACCAGAACAGCCAGCCCGCCGCCCGGTCGGCGAGGCGTTGTGCGCGGGAGGTCGATGCTTGGGCCTGTGCGACCAGGCGCTGGATGCCGGCAAGCGCCGTATCGTCGCCGACCGCGGTGATTCGCACCCTGATCGCGGTGTCGGTGGCCACCGTTCCCGCGACGACCGTCGCCCCGGGGCCTCGGCTCACCGGGCGGGACTCCCCCGTGATCATCGACTCGTCGACGTCTGCCGTTCCCTCGGTGACCTGCCCGTCGGCCGGCACCCGCGCACCCGGACGCACCACGACCACGTCGTCGCGCCGCAGCTCCGAGGGGCGCACAGTGACGATGGCGCCGTCGTGTTCGACGCGCTCCGCTTCGTCTGGCAACAGAGCCGCGAGGGAGTCGAGCGCCGATGACGTCTGCGCGAGGGACCGCATCTCGATCCAGTGCCCGAGCAGCATGATCACGATCAGCAGCGCGAGCTCCCACCAGAACGCGAGCTCGTGGTCGAGCAGGCCGAGACTGGCGCCCCACGACGCGATGAAAGCCACGGTGATCGCCATGGCGATGAGGAGCATCATGCCGGGCTTGCGGCCGCGCAGTTCGTCGACGGCGCCGGTGAGGAATGGTCGCCCGCCCCAGAAGTACATGACCGTGCCGAGCACCGGGGGTACCCACGACAAGCCGGGAACATCGGGCAGCGCGTACCCCACGATCATCGCGAACATGTCGCTGAGCAGCACGACAGGGATGGCGACTACGAGCATGATCCAGAACAACCGACGGAACTGCCCGACGTGATCGCCGTGCCCGCCGTGCCCGCCATGGCCGCCATGTTCATCGTGGTCAGCGTGCGCTTCGTCGCCGGTGTGCGCGGTGTCCAGATCTGTCTCGTTCATGTTGCCGACTATACCCCCTAGGGGTATATGTCACCAGAGGGCAGATGCGCTCGAGCTACCCGAGAAGCCGGGGCTCGACCAGCAAGCACACATGTCGAACCTCACCTGGAATAGAGATGTCGTGGCTCGTTCCCCCGAAGTTCCCGAACCCCCGTCGAGCCCTACCCGATCACGAGGTGACCCCGATGACCTCTGTTGCGCCCACGCAGGATCTCGCAGTGAGACCCACACAGCACCCCGATTCCGTGGACGACTCGCCTCCGCCGCCCACCGGCATACGACTCTCATCCGCGGAGATCCTGGCAACTTCCGATTGGTCGATGCACGGAATGGCGTGGGCTCCAGCAGACCTCGCGTCGCCCTGATCGCTAGAACGGTGGTGGGTCGTCCAGCCATTCGGTTTGCGCCTTTGCCCCGCCGCTGCCTGCGCTGGTCGATGGCGGTGCTGGTGGCGCTGCTTTGCCGCCGATCGGATGCACGGCCTCGGTCGAATACTTTCGCCCGAGTGGGCTGGTCCAGGTCACCGTGCCTGATCCGTCCTGGGCTTGGGTGACTGCCCATCCAGCGTCTTTCACCTGGTGATGACTTCGGCAGAGATGCGCCAGGTTCTGGTGGGTGGTTTCGCCTGCCCCGGCCCAGGGGATGGTGTGGTCGATGTCGCAGAACTTCGCCTTACGGGTGCATCCGATGAACCGACAGGTTTGATCCCGATACCTCAGGTATCGCTTCAGGGCGGTGGGGACTTCGTACCGGTCTTTGCCAAAGGACAGGACGATGCCGGTTTCGGGGTGGGTGAGGATGCGGGTGAACCCGGTCGCGTTCCCCGCCAACTCCCGCGCCGTCTCCGCATCGATCGGGATACCGCCCTCCAGCATCCCCGGGGTGTTGGTCTGTCCCATCACCGACAGGGCCGGGACGATCAGGGATACCTCAGCGCGGATACCGCGGTGCATCGTCGGGATGCGCAGACCACCGGTCGACCCAGCCCCCGCCCCAGCCTCGTCCTCGGATTCGTCGGCGGGGATGATGGCGCCGGGGTCGGTGAGGATGTCCGCGAACGCATCCGCCCGCAACTGACGCATCGTGCGCTCCTCTCCGTCGCCCTGCAACGATCGGGCGGCAGCGGTGAGCCGGTTGTCGATCGCGACAATCTGCACGTTTGGGAGGTAGGCGGTGAGCCATCCCATCCCGTTGCCCCCGGGTTCGACCCACACTTCCCGATTCGATCGCGCTTCGGTATGGCGTTGTTCCATATCGGCGGCCTGGACCAGTTCCTTGATCTGTTCCGCTTTCCGTTTGAACAGCCCGACCGTCAAGGTCTCCGCATACTCGAGCACCTGCTCCTCGAACTGGCGCACTTGTTCGGGGGTGAGCCCTGCGGTGAGGTCGGCGATGATGGTGGCGTGCCGTTCCGAGAACCGGCCAACCCCCAACCGCCACAACGTCTCCGGCAGGTCATCGATCAGGGTGCGGGAGCGCACCAGCAAAGCTTCCGCCGCAATTTCCGGGATACATAACGCGGCGGCGAGTTCCGCCCGCAACGCCCGCCCAAACAGGCCCGAGGTGTCCGTCCGCCCCGCAGTGCAGTCTTCGCGGTGCCTCCGGAACTGGTCCACTCTCGCGAACTCGAACGCGGCCTGCTGCGCCCGCTCACGACGGGACTGCACCAGCCCCTCCAACAGCACGTCACCGTCGAGCACGTTCAGCTCATCGGGGCCGAGCTCCGCGGTCAGATCCGCGTACTCCTCAGGCGTCAGGGTGTTCGGGTCGGGCATGAAATCGGGGTACTTCATACGGTCAGTCAACACCCCACCACCGACATTCCCACACCCTCGCACACCAACAAACATGCTGGTCCAGGCTGTGTTGCGACCAATTGCATACCTCCAGCCAACACCAGACACAACACCCGCGGGCGACCCGCGCCTCACCAGTGGAGAACCCACCACCTCCCCGCCTGTGCAGGACAAGACCACCTCGGTGGACCACCCGACAGCTGCCCCAGACGTCCTCCTCGATACGCGAGCCGCAGCATCCACCCCACCCCCCCCCCCCCCCCCCCCCACCCCCCCCCCCCCCCCCCCCCCCCCCCCCCCCCCCCCCCCCCCCCCCCCCCCCCCCCCCCCCCCCCTCCCC
>NZ_JAALGE010000089.1 GCF_011057645.1 Marisediminicola senii
CGGTCATCGTGATGATGCCTTTCGAGTCGAGGTAAGAGACTTCTCGAAGGATCACACGGTGACCGCGTCCACGTCTTCACGACGAGCCGGGCCACCGCGGCTACACCACTATGCGGGACTCAACTGGTGACGGTTCCCGTTTCCGTGGCGTGGCGGCCGCGTCTGGAGGGGCCGGTGGGGCGCAGCCCGACACTTTGTTCGAGGGACCGTCAGTCGGAGGGGCTCGAAACGCGGGTATGGTCCGTCTGACGCGTGTAAAGAGGAAGCTGACCCATATGAATACAGAAGAAGACAACCCGTACAAACTTAGGTTCGCCAACCGCGACGCCTCTACAGCTGACCGAAAAGGAGCCGACCTGCAACCGTTCGGCAACGTCTCCGACCGCGATCTCGTGACCCTCGCAGACACGCTCTGCCGCTCGCTGGAGTTCCATTCCATGCTGGTGGCATCGAAGGTGCTACAAGAAATTGACTCCCGCAATCTCGCATCTGCGGTGGAGGATCGACGAGCTCAGCTGCTGCAGGTATCGAACCCCAATGCCCCTCAGAGCGAGCTACGGCGCGTCGCGGCGGAACAGATCCAGCGGTTCCGCGGCGAGAACTTCCCGGTCGAGCCCGAACGGGTCAACGAGGACCCGCACGACGCTGCGAACCGATGGAACGGTTACATAGCGTTCTGATCACCGTCGTGAATCCCTCTGTGCTCGGGGACCCACGATCGCGCACATTGCTCGCTGGCGTGACTGCAATTCAGTTTGCCTAGACTCGACGGCATGGCCATCGAAGCTACTCGCGCCGCGTATTCGCGGAGGGCGGCCGAGTACATAGAACTCTTGGGTTCGATGGATGCGGTCCACCCATCAGACCTGCAGATCGTATCCACCTGGGCGCGCGCGGTCGACGGCCCGATCATCGACGCCGGTTGTGGCCCCGGGCATTGGACGGACTTCCTGGCCACCCAGGGCTCGGTCGTTTGGGGTATCGATCAGGTGCCCGAATTCATCGCTCACGCCTCAAGCGCATATCCCACCGTCGACTTCGCCAATGGGAGCCTCGAAGGCGTCGATGCGGGCTCCGGTTCGATCGGTGGAGTGCTGTCGTGGTACTCGCTCATTGACTACGAGCCGAGCGCAATCCAAAATCCCTTGCGTGAGTTCAGCCGCGTGATCAAGCTCGGAGGCGCACTGCTCATTGGCTTCTTCGAGGACTCGTTGGTCAACGAGTTCGCGCATGCCGTCGCGCCGGCGTACCGGTGGCCCGTTGACGCCATGAGCGCGGAGCTCGACAGCGCAGGCTTCGACGTCCTCGAGTCGACCGTGCGAAGGACGACGGGGGAGCGGGCTCAAGCGACGGTGAGCGCCCGTCGCCGGAATGGTCTCTGACTCATCTGCGATAGGAACATGGTTCACCTGTGACTCGTTTTGGCAGGATGCCCCGCGAGCTGTCCACTGAACGACTTACGTTGCGCCCGTTCATGCCGGACGACGTTGACTGGCATCTCGGACTCCTGGGGGAGCGCGATGCGCCCGCACCCACTCGCGCCGAGAACGAGGCTGCAGTGCTCCACGCGTCCAGCGCGTGGACGGATGGTGGCATTGCTCCCTACGTCGTAACGGTGACGAGAGGCGCGCAAGCCGTTGGCTATTGCGGCCTCATCGTCGGGCGCGCCACATCGGACGCTCCGGGAATCGCGTATGAATTGTTCCGTCGCGATCACGGCAATGGGTACGCGACGGAGGCGGCGACGGCGGTAGTCGCCGCCGCCGGTACTGGACGAGCGCGGTTGTGGTCGACAGTTCGCGCGTGGAATGTCCCCTCCTTGAACGTGCTGGCCAAGCTCCAGTTCAGCCAGGACCATTCGACCTTCGATGACCGCGGAGAACTAATCTGGCTCAAACGCGAACTGTAGAGGGACCCGTCACCAGAGGCTCTCTGGCACGATTGACCCGCTCGTTCCGCCGTTGCGTCTGCTGCAGCATCCATCACTTGACCTCGAAGCGGATCCAGCTGTCTGGCGGAAGGTCGGGCCGGTCGGGCACCGGTAGGCGTTCGAGTGTCCAGCCGTTGTCGGCGGCGGAGGCGACGGTACGCCAGAAGGCTGCTGCGGTCTTGTTGGCGTCCTGGAATGCGACATTCCACCGCCCGGGATGCTGTCGGGTGATCGTGTCGACTGCGGTGCGACCGTGCCCGGCACCTCGTGCGGCGCGGACGAGGAAGAAACTGCTGACAACCCGCTCGGGTCCGTTCGCGTCACGGGTGATCGCAAGGCCGACCGGCGAGGTGCCGAGTCGCAGCAGGTAGCAGGACATGTCGGGGTGCTGACGTCCTTGAAGAGTTCCCGACCCACCGGGCGCCGTGGGTCCCGGTGGGTCGTGGCCTTGTTATAAAGACTGCGGCGATCCTGGGCCAGTACCCACCACGCCCCAGGGCAACACGCCCGGCATCCGACACCCCCACCCGAGGTAGCCCATGAGACCCCAGTTCCACTTCACCGCCGCCGGCTGGATCAACGATCCGCACGGGATCACCTACGCCGATGGCGAGTACCACTCGTTCTTCCAGTACGTTCCGGGATCCACCAGTTGGGACCTGGGCTGCCACTGGGGTCACGCAAGCGGGGTCGACCTGTTCTCCCTGCGTGAGCTGTCGCCCGCGCTGTCACCGGGAGACGGTGATGACGACATTTGGTCGGGGGCACTCATGGTCGGGCATGACGACGTGCCTCGCATCTTCTACACCTCCGTCTCGGCGGATCAGCCAGCCGTCGGACGCGTTCGGGTGGCCCACGCGGACGGCCCCGACTGGGTGCAGTGGACGAAAGGACCCGTAGTGGCGACTGCGCCGACGGCGACCGGTATCACTGCCTTTCGGGACCCCATGGTGGCGGCTGATGGCTCGGGATGGCGGATGCTCGTCGGGGCCGGGTTCGAAAACGGGGTCGCCGGAGTCGTGGGGTATTCGTCGTCAGACGGAGAGACCTGGAGCGACGGCAGCCTGGTGGTGTCGCGTTCGGGTGCAGAGGTCGATCCGGTCTGGAGCGGATCGATGTGGGAATGCCCCCAGATCATCGAAGTCGATGGTCACCACGCCCTCATACTCTCCGTGTGGGACGACGACGTGCTCCACGACGTGCTGTACTCACTCGGCACCTATGAACGAGGCGTGTTCTCGCCGCGCACCTGGGGGCGCTTGAGCTTCGGGCCGTCGCTCTATGCGGCGACTGCTTTTCGCGACAGACAGGACCGCGCCTGTGTGATGTTCTGACTCCGCGGGGTGTCTGGCGACGGGTGGACGGGAGCGCACTCCGTGCCGTATGTCGCGGCCATCGTAGGGGACCGGTTATCGCTGAGCCCGCACCCTGATCTGGACCAGTATCACGAGGCCGCTGGCGAGACGGGAACCGCCGTCGACATCCTCTGGCCGACGCACGCCAGCTCAACCGCGCAGGTCGTGCGGTCGGGCACGGAAATTCTCGCGCTGGAGAAGTCCGCGACCGACGTGAGCATCCGATTCGACGGGCAGGTCCACACGGTTCCCTGGGATGGCGACATTCGAATCATCCTCGATGGCCCCATTCTCGAACTGTCATCACGGGCTGGCGTCTTCGCCTGCCCCATCGAGCCGCTCCAGGGTGAGTGGCGTCTGGAAGTTGAGTCCCGCATAGTGGTGTAGCCGCGGTGGCCCGGCTCGTCGTGAAGACGTGGACGCGGTCACCGTGTGATCCTTCGAGAAGTCTCTTACCTCGACTCGAAAGGCATCATCACGATGACCGC
>NZ_JAALGE010000090.1 GCF_011057645.1 Marisediminicola senii
CGGCGGACCCGGCCAGGGCGCTCGCCCCGGCGGCTTCGGCCAGCGCCCCGCAGCGGGTGCGGGCGGACGCCCGGGTGGACCCGGCGGCGCACGTCCGGCCGGCGGCGGATTCCAGCGCCCAGGCGGTGGAGCACCGGGTGGCGGTTTCAGCGCACCTCGCCCCGGCGTCGGCGGTCGCGGTCGCGGCCCCGGTGGTGGCACCGCAGGTGCCTTCGGTCGCGGCGGTGGCAAGAGCAAGGCCCGCAAGTCGAAGCGTACGAAGAGGGCAGAATTCGAGCTCAGGGAAGCTCCGTCGCTCGGCGGCGTGAGCGTTCCCCGTGGCGATGGCAAGACCGTGGTGCGCATGCGCCGTGGCGCCAGCATCACCGACTTCGCCGACAAGATCGACACCAGCCCCGGCAACCTGGTCACCGTGCTGTTCCACCTCGGACAGATGGCGACCGCGACCGAGTCCCTCGACGAGGCGACCTTCGACATCCTGGGTGAAGAGCTCGGGTTCAAGATCGAGATGGTCTCCCCAGAAGACGAGGACCGCGAACTGCTCGCCGGGTTCGACCTCGACCTCGACCAGGAGCTGGAAGACGAGACCGACGAGGACCTCGAGATCCGTCCTCCCGTCGTCACCGTCATGGGCCACGTCGACCACGGAAAGACCCGACTGCTCGACGCGATCCGCAACGCGAACGTCGTCGCGGGCGAAGCCGGTGGCATCACCCAGCACATCGGTGCCTACCAGGTCGTCGCGGAGCACGAGGGCGTCGAACGCGCCATCACCTTCATCGACACCCCCGGCCACGAGGCGTTCACCGCCATGCGTGCCCGAGGTGCGCAGGTCACCGACATCGCGATCCTCGTGGTCGCGGCAGACGACGGCATCATGCCGCAGACGGTCGAGGCGCTCAACCACGCCCAGGCCGCCGGCGTGCCGATCGTCGTCGCGGTGAACAAGATCGACAAGCCGGGCGCCAACCCGGCCAAGGTGCGCCAGCAGCTCACCGAATTCGGGCTCGTCGCCGAGGAGTACGGAGGCGACACCATGTTCATGGACGTCTCCGCGCTCAACAAGGTCGGTATCCCCGAACTGCTCGAAGCGGTACTGCTCGTCGCCGACGCCGGACTCGACATGCGCGCGAACCCCAACAAGGACGCGCGCGGTGTCGCCATCGAGGCTCGCCTCGACAAGGGACGCGGTGCGGTTGCGACCGTGCTCATCCAGTCGGGAACCCTCGAGGTCGGAGACCCGATCGTCGCCGGAACCGCCTACGGACGCGTTCGTGCGATGTTCGACGAGAACGGCGACTCCGTCGCGTTCGCTACCCCGGCCCGCCCGGTGGCAGTGCTCGGCCTGACGTCGGTGCCCCGCGCCGGCGACACGTTCCTCGTCACCGACGATGACCGCACCGCCCGCCAGATCGCCGAGAAGCGCGAAGCCGTGGAGCGCAACGCGCTGCTGGCCCGCAGCCGCAAGCGCATCAGCCTCGAGGACTTCACCAAGGCCCTCGAAGACGGCAAGGTCGACTCGCTCAACCTCATCATCAAGGGTGACGTCTCCGGTGCCGTCGAGGCACTCGAGGAGTCGCTGCTCAAGATCGACGTCGACGACTCGGTGCAGCTGCGCATCATCCACCGCGGTGTCGGTGCCGTCACCGAGAGCGACGTCAACCTCGCGACCGTCGACAACGCGATCATCATCGGGTTCAACGTCCGCCCCGACACGAAGGCGCGCGAGCGCGCCGCTCGTGAGGGTGTCGACGTGCGCTTCTACTCGGTGATCTACGCTGCGCTCGAAGACATCGAGAACTCGCTCAAGGGCATGCTCAAGCCGGAATTCGAAGAGGTCCAGTCGGGCGTCGCCGAGATCCGCGAGGTGTTCCGCTCCTCCAAGTTCGGCAACGTCGCGGGTGTCATCGTGCGCTCGGGAACGATCACGAGGAACGCCAAGGCACGGGTCATCCGCGAGGGAGTCGTCGTCGGCGACAACCTGGCGATCGAGAGCCTGCGCCGCTTCAAGGACGACGTCACCGAGGTGCGCACCGACTTCGAAGCCGGTATCGGCCTCGGCAAGTTCAACGACATCCAGATCGGCGACGAGATCGAGACGATCGAGATGAAGGAAAAGCCCCGGGTCTAACCCGCGGCTGAGGGGGTGGGGCCTGCGGGCCCCACCCCCTCGACCCTTGTCAGCACCGCATCCACGTACCAGTCAAGGAGCACAACATGGTGGATCCAGCCAGGGCCCGCAAGATGGCGGACCGCATCAAGGTCATCGTCGCGAAGACGCTCGAGCGGGGCATCAAGGATCCGCGCATCGGCTTCGTCACCATCACCGACGTCAAGGTGACCGGCGACCTGCAGCACGCATCGGTGTTCTACACCGTCTACGGATCCGACGAGGAGCGCGCCGACAGCGCCGCTGCCCTCAAGTCGGCCACCGGCATGCTGCGCAGCGAGGTGGGCAAGAACCTCACCTCGCGCCTCACCCCGTCGCTCGAGTTCATCGCCGACGCCATCCCGGAGAACGCCAAGCACATCGAGGAGCTGCTCGCCGAGGCGACCAAGCGCGACCTCGAGGTGGAGCGCATGAAGCAGTCGGCGAAGTACGCCGGAGACGAAGACCCCTACGTCAAGCCGCGGGTCATCGAAGAAGACTGAGCCGCGCGCTCGCTAGTCGCCGGGCAGCGTGTACCCGGCGGCTGGCGAGCCCGTCACGAGGCCATCGCGCAGCAGGCCCGCGAGGGCACGATCACGCTGTTCGTCGGCCGCCCACACTCCCTCGATCTCCGTCGCGGCCACGGGCACGTCGCTCTGCCGCAGTTCGGCGAGGATCAGCCCGCGCACCTGCCGGTCGCTGCCCTCGAATCTCTTCTGGGTCGGGGTTCGCGGTCCGACGTAGTCGGGGTAGCCGCGCGCCCGCCACGCGCAGAGCGCGGCGATGGGGCACACGTCGCACCGGGGTGCCCTCGCGGTGCACACCAGGGCGCCGAGCTCCATCACGGCGGCGTTGGTGACGAGGCTGTCGGCGAGGTCACGGGGGAGCGCAGCATCCATCGCCTCGAGGTCCCGCCGGGTCGACGCCGGCCCCGGCATTCCCTCGCCGTCGACCGCCCTGGCGAGCACCCGCCGCACGTTGATGTCGACGACGGGATGCCGCTGCCCGTGCGAGAACACCGCGACGGCCCGCGCGGTGTAGTCGCCCACCCCCGGGAGGGCCTTCAGTTCGTCGATGGTGTCGGGAACGACGCCGCCGTGCCGCTCGGTGATCGCCACCGCGGCAGCGTGCAGGGCGAGCGCGCGCCGCGGGTAGCCGAGGCGTGCCCACGCGCGCACCGCGTCGGCGGGGGAGGCCGCGGCCAGGTCGGCGGGGCTGGGCCCGCGCGCCCGCCCCCCCCCGCGGCGCGGGGTCACGCGGGCCACCGGGGGCTGCTTCACCACGGCCTCGCGTACCCAGGTTCCCCCGCGGG
>NZ_JAALGE010000091.1 GCF_011057645.1 Marisediminicola senii
GCGGTCATCGTGATGATGCCTTTCGAGTCGAGGTAAGAGACTTCTCGAAGGATCACACGGTGACCGCGTCCACGTCTTCACGACGAGCCGGGCCACCGCGGCTACACCACTATGCGGGACTCAACTCCTGGAAGTGGCCCGGGGTTGTCGGCCACGTTTGGCCCCATCTAGCCGGATCGTGCAGCTGGTTCGTGCTCGAGATCAGAAGTATCGTCGGGTAATGACGGTTGAAAGTGGCGAGATCTGTCGGTAACAACGCCAGTTGCCACTTGGTGTCACGTGCTTTGGGGGACTGCATCGATCTCAAGAGTCTTGTCGTGGCCCTTTCCGGATTGGCGGTCCGGTCAGACTCGCCAGAGCTCGTCGGTGGGTTTGGGATGGGCACCGTCGGCTGTATGGATGATCTTGAGCAGTAGCCGATTCAGCTCGGCACTCTCCTCGAGGGTCAACCCTTCGGCGGTGAGATCGTTCGCGCTCTGTGCGATGGGCCTGATCTCATCGAGGGCGAGGATGCCATCGGCTGAGATCCGCACCGGGTTGCGTCGACCGCGTGTGCGGTCACCGGTGCGCTGAATCAGGCCGCGTTCCTCCAACCCGTCGAGGAGCGTGGTGATGCTCTGCGGTCGCACCAGTACAGACCGGGCGAGGTCGGCCTGACTCATCTCGCCCACGGCAGCGAGGTGGGCGAGCGCACCGAAGTGGATCGGAGTCAGATCGTGGGCAGCGAGGCGGTCGGCCAATCGCTGCCCGGCGTAGCGGGCGACGCGGACGACGCTCCAGGTCAAGACCGCGTCCAGTTCTTCCACCGTCATGTTTTCGGGTTTTGCCATAGACACATCATTCCGTCAGGTTGCCCGCTTAGCCTCATCTAACAGAAATCTGTTAGTTAGCGGAGGGGATCGCGATGGACGACACAACGATCCACAACCGGCGGCGCGTCGTGGAGCTGGTGAAGGCTGCCCAGGTGGCGATGCTGACCACCATGACTCCTCAGGGTAAGCATGTCAGTCGACCGATGGGTCTCCAAGATGCCGAATTCGATGGCGATCTGTGGTTCCTCGCGGACGAGAATTCGGCGAAGGTCGCGCAGATCCGTGCAATACCGGAGGTGAACGTGTCTTTCTCGGATGACAAGCACCACACCTGGACCTCGATTGCCGGGCGAGCCGAGGTCGTGCACAACCGGGAGAAGGCCGATCAACTCTTCACCCCGGTATTAAAGGCGTGGTTCCCCGAGGGAGTCGAGACGCCGGGACTGGTCCTCGTCAAGGTCGAGTCCGACTCAGCCGAATACTGGGAGGGGCCGACCACCACCGTCGCGTTCGTAGCAGGAATAGTGCGCGCGGTCGTGACCGGAACCCCGAAGAAAGACCCGATCCGGAACGACACGGTCGACTTGTGACGATCGACCTGCACGTTGAGGCCGCTGACTCGTCGTCACCACAGACCCCGCTCGAATCACAGACCCGACCCCTCGAAACCGCCACTGGACCACGGCGCACCCAATGGACCCTGGGCTCGGTCCGCGTCTGGCGGGGTCTCCTCGTATGGCTTCACATCATCTCCGCCGTGACCTGGACGAGTCAGGCACTGACCCTGATGGTGCTCCTGGGCATTAGCGCCGCCTCGCCGCCGGGTGAACTCAAGCTAGCCACCGCGGAAGTAGCAGAACTACTCGACCTCAAGATCTTGGGGACCTCCGCTATCACCGCGGCGTTCACCGGCTTCGGACTCGCCGCGGTCACCACCTGGGGGTACTTCCACCACTGGTGGGTCTCGACCAAGTTCGTCCTCACGATCGTTCAGATCCTCATCGGCTCTCTGCTGATCGCCGAGGCCCTACCCGTGATCGTCGATGCTGCTCGTGCAGGCACCGACGGACCCGTCGTGTTCTACACCGTCGTCCTCGGACTGATGACGGTCGGCCTGTCCTTCCAGGTGTGGTTGTCCGTGGCCAAGCCGTTCGGCCGTACCGCCATGGGAGAGCAGGCCAAGCAACGAGGGTCCGGAGGCCATCTGTCCACGGCGCCGGCAGCGGTCATCGCGGCGGTGTTCGTCGCTGCACTGCTCGACATCGTGCCGAGCGCTCTGCTCTCGATCCCCCTGCCGATCCTTTCCCTGCCCACGCTGACCGTGGCCCTGGTCCTCCGCCAGCGCCATAACCGCCGCGGTGCCGCGGACTCGGCAGCCGATCGCGGGGACGGCGTCACCACCGGTGTCATCCCGAGCGTGGTCCTCCGGAGAGTCGACTCCGCCACCGAGGTCGTCTCTCTCCGGCTGACTACGACAGACGGCTCGACACTGCCGTCGTGGGAGCCCGGAGCGCACATCGACCTCCGCCTCGCCTCCGGCAAGGTCCGGCAGTACTCCCTACATGGCGACCCTTCCGATCGCTCTGCCTACGACATCTCGGTACTCCGCGAGTCCGCGGGCCTGGGCGCCTCGATCGAGATCCACAACCTGCAGGAAGGCTCCCCCGTGAAGATCGGTGGGCCTCGGAACAACTTCCCGCTCGTTGAGGCACCGTCCTATCTCTTCATCGCCGGGGGGATCGGTATCACCGCGCTCAAGCCGATGATCGAACGACTCGACGCAGCAGGCGCCGATTGGCGCTTGATCTACCGGGGAAAGACGCGAAGGGGGATGTTGTGCGCCGATGACTTCGACGCGAAGTATCCGACGCGGGTACGGGTCCTGCCTGCGGACACGTCGCCTCGGCCGGATCTGTCAGAACAGTTGCGCTCTGTACCTCCTGGGGGTGCGGTGTACTGCTGCGGTCCGCAGCAACTCATGGATGCGGTCAGCGAGGCCATGGTCACCGCATGTCCCCAGGGAACCCTGTACCTCGAACGGTTCACGGCCACCGTGAAAGACGACTCACAGAACCGGGCCTTCCAGGTGGTGCTGCCGAGTACGAGCACGGTCGTGGACGTCCCCGCCGAGAGCACCATGCTGGAGAGTCTGCGGGGCGTGCTCCCCGACTCACCCGCTTCCTGCGAGACGGGGGTGTGTGGAAGCTGCGAGATGCGCGTGCTCGCCGGGCGCCCGGAGCACCGTGACGACATCCTCACCGGTACCGCTCGTGAGCGCACCGACATCGTCTACCCCTGTGTCTCCCGCTCGCGCGACCCCCTTCTCGTCCTCGACGCATGAACGGGACATCCCCGTGCATCCTGCCCTTCGGTGCGAACACTGTTGATGGCGACCTCCGAACCTAAAACGTTCATGTCGACATCGACGGCGGAGCGGTGCTGCTCGGGTCAAGTCCCCGGTGGTGGTGTAGCGGTGTCCTTCGGTTTGGGGGTTAGGCGCTGAGTCCGAGGGCGGGTTCGGTGGTCACCTCGGTTCCGGTGTCGGGGACGAGGGTGAGGCGGGATCTG
>NZ_JAALGE010000092.1 GCF_011057645.1 Marisediminicola senii
GCCCCTGCCCCGCGCACCCACCAGGCCAGCGACGCCACCGAGACGATCGCCGCAGCGACGGCGGCCGTCACGGCCCACTCGCCGCGCGCGAAGCCCAGCAGGTGTGAGGCGGCGTCGATGGCGAGCCAGACCGCAGGGGCGATGGCGATGGATGCCGCCACCCGGTCGCTCCACGACCCGTGCGGTGACCGCAGCCAGGCGAGCACGCCCGCGAGCAGCACGAGGCCGACGGCCACGCCGATCGCCGACGTGACCTCGGCAGGGAGCAGCGTCACCGCGGCGAGACCGCTCAGGCCGGCGCCGAACAGCGCGAGCGCCGTACCGAGCGCGGTGGCCAGGCCGATCCAGAACACGATGCGCCGGTCGAGGTCGCTCGCCGCACGCAGGCGAACGGTCGCCGCCAGCAGCAGCAGGAGCGCCGCTGTCGCCCCCGCGAGCAGGGCGCTGTCCGGCCACCATTCGTCGAGCGTTGGCGTGGTGACGTAGCTTCCGTGGCGGGCCGCGGTGCCCGCGGCGACGATCAGCAGCGTGGTGGCGGTGCCGGCGAGGGCGGCCCTGGCCGTGGTATCCATCACCACCGTGCGGGTCGCGATCGCGATCAGGATGGCGGCGCCCGCAGCTGGAGCCCAGGTCGCCAGGGTCGCCCAGCCGGCGGTCCAGCCGAACGCCGTCGCCACCCCGACCGTGAGCAGCAGCGGAACCTGCGTCGACCGAGCGATGGCGCGGGTGCGCACCGCACGCGCTGCGAGCAGGGCCGCGACCGCGACGGCGTACCACACCGCGGCGATGAGGGCGATGCCCCCGAGGAGCGGGGCGGCGAGCAGGAGGACGACCGCAGCCATGGCGGCCAGGGCCCAGGCGCGCGCGACCGCGAGCCCGCCCAGCATCCACGCGGTGAACGCGAGGGCCGCGGCGATGGCGAGTGCGAGCACCGCGAGCACGTCGTCGGTCGCGATGTCGAGGATCGCATCGGATGGGGCGTAGGTCCACGGTGTTGCGGCACTCACGCCGAGCACGACCAGCGCCCGCGACGCCCCGAGCAGCAGCGGCGTCGCGAGCGCGGCGACGACGATGGATGCCGCGGCGACCGTCGCCGCGGTGGCGGGCACCCTCGACTCGCGATCGGGCATCCGCCGTGACAGTGCCTCGGCGGCGAGCGCGACGACCGCGGCGACGACGAGCGGAACGATGACGAGCAGGTCGTCGCTGCCGCCGTGGAACGTGCCGGAGAACCCGGTGATCGCGAGGCTGACTGCCGCAATGGCGGCGAGGGTGGCGGACACGCCGACCGTGCGGACCGGCGTGCGCGAGGTCCTGCGCAGCACCACGACGTGTGCGATCGCGGCGGCGGCGACGAGTACGAGCAGCATTACCGAGGTGACCGCGTCATCCGGTGCCGTGCGGGCGGCGGATGCCGCGATCGCGCCGACGGCCAGCGCGACCGTGGCACCGCCGAGCACGAGCACGCGTTCGAGAGTGCGAGGCTGCGCCGCGCGCCTGGCGGTGGCGGCGAGTCTGGCGAGCGGGTGCACGAGACCGGCCGCGCCCATCGCGATAGTGATGACGGCCACCCGCACCGCGTCGGGCTGCGCCCCCGCCAGCCCGGACGCGACGAGTCCGACGCCGGGCAGCACGCCCGCGAACCCGGCGACGCTGGGCACCCGAAGGCCCGAGATGCGGCACCAGCCGATCATTCCGATGGATTCTGCTATCAGCGTCACGCCCCAGAACAGCGGTCCGGATGCGGAGGCCGACCCGAACAGGTCATTCGCCCGAACCGCGTACGCGTCGAGTAACACGAGCACGACGGCGAACGCGGCGATGCCTTCCGCGGTGGTGCGCAGCCTCGCCCGCTGCAGCAGCGTGGCTGTCACGAACGCCGTGACGGTGACCGCGCCGATGATGATCGACCGCCACACGATGCCGTAGTTGACGAACGCGTAGACGAGGTAGGCGATCGCGGCGACGGAGAGGAGCGCCACCCCGACGAGAAGCAGGATGACCTGAACGCTGGGGGTGCGACGGCGCCGCGGGGGAGCGGCGGGAGAGGACGCGGGGCCCGCCGAGGGTGGTGCGGGTGGTGCAGGAGGGGCGGGAGGTGCGGATGCCGCGTCTGCTGCCGCAGTCGGACTGGTGGCGGCCTCGCCAGCGTGCGCCGCGATCGGCTCGGCCACGGTCGTCGGCGCGACCTCCGGCACCCGTTCGCTGGCTGCGCGGGCAGCGTCGCGCCGGACGGTCGCCGCGGCATCCACGTCGTGCCTGATACGTCCGATGGTGGTGAGTCGCTCATCGAGCGTGCGCGCGACGGTGCGCGACAGGGCCAGCAGGTGGCTGGCCGCCGGGTGCGTGAGGTCGAGCGCGCAGACGTCGCAGACCGCGCTTCGCAGCGGCGAGAAGCATGCCGGGCAGACCGTCGTGTCGACGAGCAGCGCGGGCGAGCTCGGCCAGCGCACGTCGCCGGCGAAGGAACGGAAGTCGTCGCCCCCCGTGGCGGAACTGCCCCCCGTGGTCGAACCGGCCCCCGCGCCGGTCGCACCGTGATCGTTCGTAGCCACAGATGGCCTCCCCAGGTCAGGCACTCAGGCTAGTGCCGGCCATGGCGCGGGGCGGGGACGAATCACATCCGAACGTGAAACCGGCTCGACGCCGTCGGGGGAGGAGTGGACGGAGCCGCGACCCGCGGTACTAGCCTCGTGGACGGAGCCGCGACCCGCAGAACTAGCGCGCGGTCGGCGCCGCGTACACGACGAGGTTGTCGTCGTAGTGCCCGATCGACGTGTCGAAGCGTCCTGCACAGGTGATGAGCCGCAGCTCGTCGACGGGCAGGGCCCCGAACACGTCGCCGGTGGGAAACTCCGCCTTGGCAAACGACTCGGTGCGATACACCGTGTAGTCGACCACCGAGCCGTCGGCGGCGTTCACCTGCACGGTGTCGCCGATCACGAGCTCGCGCAGCCGGTAGAACACGGCCGGCCCCGACGACGAGTCGACGTGCCCGGCGATGACCGTCGGCCCGATGCCGCCCGGCTTGCCCCCTCCGGTGTACCAGCCGACCTCGGAGAAGTCCGACGGCACCTCCATCGTGCCGTCCTGCTGCAGGCCGAGGTCGATCAGGGGTTCCGAGAGCTCCATCGCGGGGATGGTGACCGCGGTCGGGGGCGACCCGACCGGCAGCGGCTCGATCACGGGCACAGCGGGCTCGGGCGTCGCCTCGGCGGTAGGAGCCGGTGCGTCGGGTGCGGGCGTCTCCGCGGGTGGCGTCGGCACGGCGGTCCCGGCTGCGGGTGACGTCGGAGACGAGCGGGGGGTGGATGCTGCATCCACCCCCGCACCGACCCCGGTGCACCCCGCC
>NZ_JAALGE010000093.1 GCF_011057645.1 Marisediminicola senii
CGTCGTTCACGGTGCGCGAATTCAAGACCGGCGCGGTGCGCCTCGCCGCAGAGGCGGGCGTACCCGTCATTCCAGTCGCTATCTGGGGCGGCCACCGCCTGCTTACCAAGAACCGCCGCATCGCATTCCGCGAGCGGTTCGGCGTGCCGGTGCACTTTCTGTTCGGCGCCCCGATCACCGTGGACGCGGCCGACGACCCCCGCCTCGGCACCGAGGCCCTGCGCACCGCGATGATCGACCAGGTCACGACGCTGCAGGCGACCTACCCTGTCGACGGCACCGAAAAGTGGTGGCAGCCCCGAGCGCTCGGCGGCTCGGCCCCCACCCCGGACGAAGCCGCCGCCGCCGACGAAGCCCGCGCCCAGCGACGCGAGGCGGAGGCGGCCCGCAAGCGCGCCGGCAGCTGATGTCACTCGTCGGAATAGTCGACGCCTTCCTCGTACTGGTGCTGCTCGCCTACCTCGTCTATGGCTATCGCACCGGGCTCATCCGCAGCGTCACCGCCATCGCCGGCTTCATCGCGGGAGGTGCGGCCGCGATCTACGTCATGCCCCTGGTCGGCCCGCTCATCCCCGCCCCGGAGTGGCGCGCCCCCGCGACCATCGCCGCGGCGATCCTGCTGGTCGTCGCCGGACTCTCGATCGGCGCCGCGATCGGACGCGCCATCGGCACCACCGTCGAACGCACTCCCCTGCGCGTGATCGACCGGGTGCTCGGCGCCGCGGCCAACGTAATGGTGAGCGCACTGGTCGCGTCGATGGTCGCCTTCGGCATCAGCTCGCTCGGCGTTCCCGTGCTCTCGCAGCCCATCGCGGCCTCGTCGGTACTGCGCGCCATCGACCGGGCCACGCCCGAATCGGTGACCGAGATCACCACCCGGTTGCGCGCCCTCGCCCTGCACGACGGCATCCCCCTCATCGCCGACGCCTTTCGCGGCACCCCTCCCCAGATTCCGGATGCCTCGGTCTCCACCCCCGCGCTCGACACCGCCGCACAGTCCGTCGTGCGCATCACCGGTAACGCGTATTCGTGCGGGCAGAACCGATCGGGCTCGGGCTTCGTCGTCGCACCGGGCCGCGTCATCACCAATGCCCACGTCGTGGCGGGCGTCGACGAACCGATCGTGGAATCGGCCGAGTACGGTGCCCTCGTGGGCTCCGTCGTGTACTTCGACCCGGTCGACGACCTCGCGGTGATCGCGGTCGACGACCTGGATGCCGCACCCATCGCGTCTGCCCCGCCGCTGCAGCCCGGGCAGCGCGCGGTCGTGAACGGCTTCCCGCTCGGCGGGCCTTTCAGCGCCCACCCCGCCGAGGTCGTCGCCGTCGGCCCGCTCGGCATTTCCGACATCTACGGCGAGAATCCCATCGCGCGTGACGTCTATACGATCGCCGCCAACGTGCAGCAGGGCGAATCCGGCGGCCCGCTGCTCGCCGCGGACGGCACGGTCGTCGGCGTCATCTTCGCCAAGGGCGCCACCACGCCGAACGTGGGGTACGCCATGACGCTGGCCGAGGCCTCGCCGGTCATCGATGCCGCCGCGTCGATGCGCTCCCCCGTCGACTCTGGCGCCTGCCCGACGGGGTAGCTGTGTGACGCTCCCGGCGGGTCGCGACCGCAGGGCAGGCCCGCCCCGCGGGGCTAACGTTGCACCATGACCGAACGCCTGCTCGCCCTCGTGACCGGAGCCACCGCGGGAATCGGCCGCGAGTTCGCACAGCAACTGGCCGCGAGCGGACACGACCTCATACTCGTCGCCCGCGAACGCGGCCGGCTCGAAACGACGGCGAGCGCCATTCGCGACGCCCACCGCGTCACGGTCAGCGTGCTCGCCGCCGACCTCGGGACCCCGGAGGGCTGCGGCCTGGTGGAGGACCGCATGGCCGACTCCGCCTCTCCCGTCTCGGTGCTCGTCAACAACGCCGGGTTCGGCATCCAGGGCGCCTTTCACGAGAACGACATCGACGACGAACAGGCGATGCTCGACCTGCTGGTCGCCGTTCCGATGCGACTGACCCACGCCGCCCTGCAGCAGATGGTGCCCCGCCGCACCGGCACGATCATCAACATCGCCAGCGTCGCCGGGTACCTCCCGGCCGGCACCTACAGCTCCGCGAAGGCGTGGCTGCTCAGCTTCAGCCGCTGGGCGAACGCGTTCTACCGGGATCACGGCATCACCGTGACCGCGATCGCGCCCGGCTTCGTGCGCACCGAGTTCCACGAACGCATGAGGGTCAGCACCGAGACGGTTCCGGACGCGCTGTGGCTGCGCGCGGAGCTGCTCGTGCGTATCGCGCTGCGCGACGTCGCGCGCGGCAGGGCGGTCTCCATCCCGACCGCGCGCTACAAGCTCGTCGCCCTGGTCGCGCGCATCACCCCCGCCCGTATCGCCGCCCGGCAGGGGCTGAGGAACAGGTAGCCGAATGGGCGAGCTCGCAGACCTGTGGGGGCTGCTGACCGCGACCAGGCCCCCGCTGGATCCGGTGGCGAGCCTGCTGGCGATCGTCGCATCGGTCGTGCTGGTGGCGGTCACCCCGCTCTGGCAACTCGTGCGCCACGTGGTCACCATCGCCCACGAGGGCGGTCACGCCGTGGTGGCGACACTCGCCGGGCGACGCCTGAGCGGCATCCGGCTGCATGCCGACACCTCGGGACTCACCGTCTCCCGCGGCCGTCCGGACGGCATCGGCATGGTCCTCACCCTGCTCGCCGGCTACCCGGCCGCCGGCGTCCTCGGCCTCGGCGCGGCGTGGGCGGTGAGCGGTGGCTACACGGTGGGCATGCTGTGGATGCTTCTGCTGCTGCTCGCCGCCCTGCTGGTGCAGGTGCGCAACTGGTTCGGACTGTGGTCGGTGCTCGTGACGGGGGCATTGCTGCTCGCGGTGACGCTCATCGGCGCTCCCGACGTGCAGGGAGTGTTCGCGATCGTCGTGACCGGCGTGCTGGTGCTGGGGGCGGTGCGCTCATCGTTCGAGCTGGGTCGCGCGCGGCGCCGGCGGGGTGGTGGGATGTCGGATGCCGACCAGCTCGCGCGTCTGACGCGCATTCCGGCGATCGTCTGGGTCGGCGTGTTCATCGTCGCGTCGGGGGCGTGCGCCGTCGGTGCCGGGGTGCTGCTCGGCGTGAACGGGTGGCTGCCGGGAGCGTGAGTGGGTGCGGGTGGGGGGTGCTGCCGGGAGCGTGAGGGGCGGGGGGGCTGCCGGGTTCCGGACACGCGACACGGCCGGCCTCGCGGCCAGCCGTGTCGTGGGGGGGGAGGGCGGGGCGTCGGTTATGCGGGACCGGCGGCGAGCGGCACCGGGGGGGAC
>NZ_JAALGE010000094.1 GCF_011057645.1 Marisediminicola senii
GCGGTCATCGTGATGATGCCTTTCGAGTCGAGGTAAGAGACTTCTCGAAGGATCACACGGTGACCGCGTCCACGTCTTCACGACGAGCCGGGCCACCGCGGCTACACCACTATGCGGGACTCAACTCTCGTCACCGAGACGCGCTGCGTCCAGTGCGGGATCGCAGAGCCCCACCGTGTGGAACTCGCGCCTCTGACCGAGACCGAGCGCGAGCCGATCGACGTCGACCAAGAGCCGGAGCCCAGCCCAGAGGCCCCCGACGATCTGAGCCTGACGCGGTCGCGGCAGCCCGTGCCGGAACGTCCCACGCTGCGCTTGCGCTTCAACACGCAGGAGAGCGTCGACGTCGACGGGAACGCGGCCATACGGGCGGACTGTGAATTCGTAAAGTATCCGACGCCACCAGCGACGCGTAGAACGACGGTGTGGACGATAACTGCCGGGGTTGTGACTAGTGCGACAAGGTTATTGCCGGTGACTTGGATGTGTTATCAATTTCTCAGAATCGTTGAACGATTTAGAACGGGAGCGCCGCCCGTACTACGGACGACGCTCCCGTTTCGTTCTTGACTATGGTCGCTCGGTGCGCCATCGGCGATCTCGCACGATGACGTCCACAAGTAGCGCTAGGAGCGGTATTACTGATACGACACCGAGCCATTCATTCACTGCACCCGCGGAAATATAGGCCACGTTGAAGGAAATCGCCCAGACAATTCCACCTATCAACCAAGCCACTCTCCACCAGGGTGAGAAGAGGAACTTGGCTCTCGATGTATTAGTCACAGCGGCCCCCTTGATCAGCGACACGCGTACGTGTCGAAATACGGTATCGGTGCCGTGATGATGGTAGATGTGATTGTGAGCTGGAGACATCTCTTAGGGTTGGAATTCTGAGCTACCCCAGCCGTGTATACCGCTGAGCCACTGGCGGCCAAGCACAAAGCGGCGAAAGCCGCCGCACCAATCGGGCCTCCAGCTGCGGCACCTGCCAGACCGCAGACGGCTGTGAGCCCAGTGGCGCCCCAACCTCCAGATGCGATCGTCGCCGTTTCGGCACGATTCCAACGGATTCTTGTTTGGAATGGATTTATTGGAGTGAACGTGGGGTCAGCGACAATTGGGTAGTCAACCTTGCTCCCGACGTGATCGATGACCTGAACGATGGAATTGTCTACGATCTCGTACCGGGTCCCGACGGCCGCTCCCGAGGCATCAACAGCCCACGGGGCCTGCACCAAGGCCACCTCAATCTGCGCGTTCATGGTCTTGCCCGTATCCGGGTCGACAACAGCGACGTCCTCAAAAAGAGAAACCGATCCGTCCGCGTTGGCCTCAGCCGTCACTCCTGGGGCGAGGGGGTATGTGAAAACTGATCCGGAGCCAGCATCCGGGATGATGGTCGAGATTCGAACTCCGTCCTTGAGTGGTTCGACAGATACATCTGCTGAGGCCCCAATTCCCGAATAGATTGTCGACCCGTTGTCTGCGATCACGCCACTCGTGGCATTTACTTCATTAGGTAGCTGAACCGCGAAATCGGTCGCACTTGAGGTGCTGACCACGATCTTTCCGTCCGGACTTGTGGGGACGGCGACATCGACGCCAGGTCCGACTTCATTTCCCGCAGGTGTCGGAAGAGACGCGACCGCTGTTTCCACAATGCCGGCGAGAGCCTCCGTTGGATCCTCAGCGGCGTTAGCCACTCCTCCGCTTGCAACCATCGCGCCCACCAAGAGCCCTATGGCAACCGGCCGCCAAAGGGCGCTAACCTCGACTCTAGGCTTCCTGCTATAAGCTTGCGTGGTGCGCTCGACAGGCGCACCAATGACAGGTTTCATTCGAAGATTCCTTTCGTTGGGGCCCGGATGGCACGGCTTCTATCTGGCTACTCGGGCCTATCTATTTCGGTGGAGACTAGAGACGTCTCCGCTCGGGGTAAGCCTAGATAGCGGGTATACCCACGACAAGTCCGCCGAATAGGGGACCGGCTTGGACCACGGCTCCAAAAGTCAAGGGATGCTCACATGCAGATCAATGAGGCACACGGAGTTTGTTGGTAACTTTCCAAAATGCCCCGGGAAGATGACTGCTTGATCACGGGTTGGCATCCCGAGAAACGGAGCACGATCTGGTCGGTGAGACTGATCATCTTCGCGGCCTGGGGACGTCGCCAGCATCAAGATGTGCGGCCCAATAATTGAGGGTTGAGGGTTCTGGCGCGGAGGCTTGGCTTGTGGTGTCGGGTTTCGATCGTTCGCGAGACAGTTTCCGACTGCTTCGCGATCCGCGCGCTGGCGCGAGTCCTGGTGTAATGCTTGCCGTGTACGCGCCTATGTAGCGCTTCCCCCTGTTTCTGATACAGTCTGGGCATGCGAGTGGGCTACGGGCGGGTATCGACACGAGATCAGCACGTTGACGGGCAGCGGGATGCGCTCGACGCGGCAGGCTGCGAGGTGGTGTTCGTGGACTCCGCGTCAGGCAAGCTCGCTTCCCGGCCGGGTCTGGAAAAGGCGCTGTTGTCGGCGAATCGAGCTGGTGACCAGTTGGTGGTGACGAAACTCGATCGGCTGGGCCGGTCTCTGGAGAATCTGATCGACCTGTCGAAGCGGCTGCAGGGTGCCGGTGTTGACCTGGTCGTTCTGGATCAGGGCATCGACACGTCGACACCGCTCGGGACGATGTTCTTCCAGATTCTGGGTTCGATCGCGGAGTTCGAGCATGCGCTGATGGCCGAACGCACCCGGGACGGGTTGGCGGCGGCCAGGGCGCGCGGTCGCACCGGCGGGCAGAAACCAAAGCTTGGAGCCCGGCAGGTGAAACTCGCCAGGCAGATGTACGAGGAGACAGGTCCGGACGGTAAGCGCGCACACACCGTGGCGCAGATCGCCGCTGAGTTCAAAGTAAGCCGGCCCACCATTTACCGCTACCTCAGCGCATAGTAAGGGGGTAGTGATGGCGCGCCGTGCACTGCTAACTCCGCTCGAGCGCGCCGAGATCCTGTGTCTGCCGGAGGATCCAAACGAGATCGCGGCGCTGTGCAGGATCGATGAGGCGGACATGTCGCTGATTCGGCAACGCCGTGGGGACGCAAACCGGTTGGGGTTCGCCGTTCATCTGTGTCTGCTGCGCGGGCCCGGGATCGCGCTCGGCGCCGACGCTGCCCCGCCTGTGGCGGGTCTCGCGCAATTGGCATCGAATATCGCGGTGCGCCCCGACCCGTGGGGGGAGTACGGAGCGCGGGCTGGCTCTTTTACACACCTCCCCGCCCACCAGACG
>NZ_JAALGE010000095.1 GCF_011057645.1 Marisediminicola senii
CATACGGGTTTCATGGGCGTCTCGTGGGCTCGGAAATGTGTATAAGGGCCAGGTCCCGCCCCCACCCCCGTCGCCCCCGGATTTCTCGTGTCCCCTCGTTTGCCGTCCCCCCAGGGCCCCGCCCGCCCCCGCCTCGCACACACCGCCCGCACGACCGGCCTCGGCGCCCTCGCCGTTCTCGCCGTGGCGCTCACCGGATGCGCCGCGACGCCGGCCGCCGCACCCGAGACAGGCGAGGGATCGGATGCCGCGGCATCCGCTCCCTCCCAGCTCGACAACTGCGGCACCGTGGTCGAGGTGCCGGAGGCCGCGCCCGAGCGCATCGTGACCATCAAGTCGACCACCACCGAGATGCTGCTGGCCCTGGGGCTCGGCGACCGCATCGTCGGGTCGGCTTTCCAGGACGGCCCGGTGCTAGAGCAATGGGCGGGCGCCGCGGAAGACATCCCCGTGATCTCCGATTTCGCGCCCAGCCAGGAGGCCGTGCTCGAACTGGAGCCCGACTTCGTCTACGTGGGCTGGGAGTCGATGCTCACCCCGGAGAGCGCCGGCGACCGCGAATCGCTCGCCGCTCTCGGCATCGGCAGCTACGTCGCGCCCTCGGCGTGCAAGGGAGAGGGCTACCAGCCGGCCAAGCTCGCCTTCGACGACGTGTTCGCCGAGATCACCGAGGCTGGCACCCTGTTCGGTGCTCCGGATGCCGCAGCCGAGCTCATCGCCGACCAGCAGGCGCAGCTCGACACCATCGACGCCGACGAGCGTGGCCTCACGGCGCTCTGGTACTCCTCCGGCACCGACATCCCCTACGTCGGGGCGGGCATCGGCGCCCCGCAGATGATGCTCGAGGCCCTCGGGCTCAGCAACGTCGCGGCCGACATCGACGACACCTGGTCGTCGCTCGGCTGGGAAGCCATCGTCGACCAGGACCCCGACGTGATCGTGCTCGTCGACGCGTCGTGGAACACCGCGGCCAGCAAGATCGAGCTGCTCGAGTCGAACCCGGCCACCGCCGAGCTCGACGCGGTGCAGAACCAGCGCTACCTGACGGTTCCGTTCCCCGCGGGCGAGGCCGGCGTGCGCTCGGTGCCCGCGACGGCCGACCTGGCCGAGCAGCTCGCCGCCATGGACCTCGAGGGCTAGACCGGATGACGGGGCGGCGGCGATGAGCACGGTTTCGGCACGGGCGGAAACGACGCGGGGCACGGCGCCGCGCATGTCCGGTCCCTCCGGCGCGCGCGCCAGGGTCGCCGTCGCCGGGGTGCTGCTCTCGGTCGCGCTCGTGCTGTCGATCGGCGTCGCCGTGACCATCGGACCGGCCGACATCCGCTTCGGCGAGGTGTGGGCGTCGATCGCCAGCAACCTCGGGCTCGGAACCAGCCCGCTGTCGCCGCTGCGCGACGGCATCGTGTGGGAACTGCGCCTTCCCCGCGTGCTCACCGCGGCCGCGGTCGGGGCTGGACTCGCGATCGCCGGTGCGGTGATGCAGGCCATCACGCGCAACTCGCTCGCCGATCCCTACCTGCTCGGGCTGTCGTCGGGGGCATCCCTCGGCGCCGTCGCGGTGCTCGTGGTCGGCGTCTCGGTGCTGCTGCCCGCCGCCGCATTCGTCGGCGCGCTGGTCGCCCTGGCCGCGACACTGCTCATCGCGGGGGCGGGGGCATCGCTCACCCCGAGCCGCACCATCCTGGCCGGCATCGCCGTCTCGAGCCTCTTCGCGGCCCTCACCAGCTTCGTGATCTTCTGGACTGCGACCGGCGACTCGTACCGCGAGATCCTGTCCTGGCTGCTGGGCTCCCTCGCCGGTGCCCGCTGGCCGGCGGTAGCCATCGCGTTCGGCGCGGTGCTGGTCATCGGCGTTCCGCTGATGGTGAGCGGCCGGGCGCTCGACGCGTTCGCCTTCGGCGACACCTCCGCCGCCGCGCTCGGAGTGCACGTGACCCGCACCCGGTGGGTGCTGCTCGTCGGAACCGCGCTCCTGACCGGCGGCATGGTCGCGGTGAGCGGGTCGATCGGGTTCGTGGGGCTCATCCTCCCGCACGCCGTTCGGCTCGTGGTGGGCGCGCGGCACCGCGCCCTGCTGCCGCTCGCGGCGCTCTCCGGCGCGATCTTCCTCGTGTGGTGCGACACCGCCGCGCGCACCATCTTCGACCCGCGGGAGCTGCCGGTCGGCATCATCACGGCCGTGGTCGGCGCACCCGTGTTCGTCCTCTTGCTGATGCGCTCGAGGAGCACCGCATGAGCCAGGCCGAGCAGGTGCTCTCCTCCCCCACGCGCCGCGACCCGATGATGAGCGCGCGCGGCATCTCGGTCGAGCTGGGCGGCCGCACCGTCGTCGACGCGGTCGACGCCGACATCCTCGCCGGGTCGGTGACCGCCATCGTCGGCCCCAACGGGGCGGGCAAGTCGAGCCTGATCCGGGCGATCGCGGGCATCGAGCGGCCGGCCGCCGGCAGCATGACATGGGAGGGGCAGGACTGGTTCTCGCTCAGCCGCCGCGATCGCGCCCGCCGCGCCGCCCTCGTCGAGCAGGATTCGCACGCCGAACTGCCCCTCACCGTGCGGGGCGCCGTCGCGCTCGGTCGCACCCCGCACGTGCCGATGTTCGCCGCGGCATCTCGCGATGACGCCCAGATCGTCGAGGCGGCGATACGCGATGCCGGCATGGCGGCGTTCGCCGACCGGCAGCTCTCGACCCTGTCGGGCGGCGAGCGCCAGCGGGTGCACCTCGCCCGCGCGCTCGCGCAGCAGCCGCGCCTGCTGTTGCTCGACGAGCCGACCAACCACCTCGACGTGCACGCGCAGCTGTCGATCCTGTCGCTGGCCAGCCGCCTCGCCGGGGACCACGAGCTCGCGGTCGTCGCCGCACTGCACGACCTCAACCTCGCGATGACCTTCGCCGACCACGTGGTCGTGCTCCACGACGGAGCGGTCGCGGCCTCCGGTCCGCCCGCCGAGGTACTCGACGCCGGCCTCATCCGCCGGGTGTGGCGGGGCAGCGCGGCCCCGCCCCCGCAGCCGGGGAAGGGGGCCCCCGGGGTGGCCCCGGCTCTTATACACACATCCCAGGCCCCCGAAAGCGCCTGGATCGCGGATTGCGCCCTTTTGTTGGTAA
>NZ_JAALGE010000096.1 GCF_011057645.1 Marisediminicola senii
GCGGGGGGGTGGGGGTGGGGGGTGGGGGGGGGGGGGGGGGGGGGGGGGGGGGGGGCGGTGCGGGGGGGGGGCGGGGGGGGGGGTGGGGGGGGGGGGGGGGGTGCGGGGGTGCGGGGGTGCGGGGGCAACGTATCTCGATGCGGCTTACGCGGCGAGGTACTGCCGAGCAACGCGGCGCAACTGGATGCGGCTTACATCCGCTGGCGTTTTGACGAAAACGAAGGACTTCGGTTCCGACGTGACCGATCGGCACCCCCTGCGCCCCCGATGTACCCGTATCTCCTTCGTTTTCGTCGGACGCGTGGTGCGGGTGCGGGTGCGGGTGCGGGTGCGGGTGCGGGTGCGGCAGCTTGACGCCACGGCGTGGGAGGACACCGGTGGCGGGTGACGAAAACGACGGAGATACGGGTCACGAAGCGGTAAAGTGCGCGCCGAGCGCCATCACACGGCCGCATCTCCTTCGTTTTGGGCTCATGCAGGGGGCTGCGGGGGCCCTGGGCCGCGGAGGCGCCGGGGGCGCGTTGCCGACGCGGGCGCCCGGCGGCGGGTCAGGCGGACGGGCCGCGGCGCGCGTCCCAGGCGCTCTGCACCATGTCGCGGAGGGAGTGCCGCATGCGCCAGTCGAGGTCACGGGTGGCGAGCGCCCCTCCGGCAACGATGCGGGCGGGGTCGCCCGGCCTGCGGGGCCCGATCTCGGGCGTGAAGGGTATGCCCGTGGCATCCGCTATCGCCGTCATGATCTCGCCAACGGACACTCCCTCCCCACTGCCGAGGTTGTAGGCACGTTCCACCGGCTCGCCGGCGTCGAGTCGCCGAGCGGCCGCGACGTGGGAAAGTGCCAGATCGGCGACGTGGATGTAGTCGCGAACGTTCGTTCCATCGGGCGTGGCGTAATCGCCTCCGTTGATCCGGGGCACCTTGCCATCGAGCAGCGCCTCGAACACGAGGGGAAAGAGGTTGTGTGGACTGACGTCATACACGTCGGGTGTGCCTGACCCGACGACGTTGAAATAGCGGAGCGAGGTGTGGCGCAGGCCCCCGGCGACCTCCATGTCACGGAGGAGCCATTCGCCGATGAGCTTCGACTCGCCATACGGCGACTGCGGGTTCTTAGGGGTGTCCTCGGTGACGAGATCGGTATCCGGGGTGCCGTAGACGGCCGCGCTGGAGGAGAAGACCATCCGGTCGACCCCGCGGTCCGACATCGCGGCGAGCAGCACCGCCATCGCCGTGACGTTCTGCTCGTAGGTGTGCAGTGGGCGGGAGACCGAGACGCCCGCGTACTTGTATCCCGCGACATGGATGACGCCGGTCACGCCGTGGCGGTCGATCGTGTCGGAGACAACCCCGCCATCGAGGATGCTGCTGCGCACGAGGGGCACGCCATCGGGCACGAACTGTTCACGCCCCGTCGAGAGGTCGTCGATGACGACCGCGCCGATGCCGGCGTCCACGAGGGCGCGCGTTACGTGGGATCCGATGTATCCGGCACCGCCGGTCACTAGCCATGTCATGAGGCAACGGTATCGGGGTGTGGTGGCCGGGGTGATCGCGGGCGCCGTGCGGTGCAGTGCGCGGGTGCCGCGCGATGCGCGGTGCGGTCGCGGCATGCGCAGGCGGCGGGGTCGATCCAGATGCGGTGGGTACCACGGTCGCGGTCGAACGAAAACGAAGGAGTTTGCTACGGATCCGTCGTCGCGGTACCCCCATTCCGACCATCGACGCGTTTTCTCCTTCGTTTTCGGTAGCGCGCGGCGTCGCGTTCGGCGAGCTCGCGCCGCGCGTCGTCTGCCACGGCACGCCTGACGGCGGCCAGGCACATGTGCCAGCTGGTGTAGAGCTGGCGGTAGGTGAAGCGGAGTACGCGCTTGCCGTCGATGGCGGCCACGGTATCGCGGTGGCGATCCCGCTCGAACTGGCTGGATGCAGCATCCACTGGTCCCTCGGTCGGCGCATCGTGCTGTGAGCCGTCGATCTCGAGGTAGGTGTAGCGGCTCACCCGGCCGTCCAGGCGCCCGACGCCCGCGAGTCGCGGCTGGGGCTCGAACCGGATACCCGCGTCACCCAGCCACAACCTCACGAATGTCTCGCCGTGCGAGTCGGACCGTCCGTCGACGAGGCGGTGCCAGCGTCCGGTGCGACGCGGCGCATCTGCGAACAGGGTCGCGACGTCGGCTGGAGTCACCATGTCGAACCGCAGCGCCAGGTCAGCGCACGCCACCGCAACGTCGCGCCCCTCGGAACGGAGGACCGCGGCGAGCGCCTCTGTCACGGTGACCCGCCACGGGGATTCGTACCGGATGCTGCCGCCCTGGCCCGTCCATTGCACGCCGACATCGTGGCTGCGCGAGAGCCGACGATGGCGATCCAGGGGGTTGCGCAGGCGACAGGCGGTCGCTGCGACGGTGACCTGTAGTCGCGGCCGGTGCGGCACCGGGATGCCGTAACTTTCGAGCGCGCTGGTTCCGGTGAGACGGCCGCCGACCCGTACCGCGCGTACAGCAGCATCTGGCGCGCTGGGGATCGAGTACCAGCCCTGCCGCACGCGGAAGATCGCCCGGCGCGCCAGTTCGCCGCGTATGTGGCCGTCGCGGAAGCCGAGCGCGAGGAGATCCCGCCTCCGCAGGAAGTAGTCGTGGCGGGCGATGGTGTCGGCGATGGTCGGGGTGAGTGGGGTCGTCGGGGTGCGCGGCTGGGATGGCTGGGTTCGTCGAGGAGGTCGGGTTGGCGCGGATGGTGTTCCTCGCTCGGGCTGCGGGGATCGCGGGGGCGGTGTTGTCGGCGGGGACGGCACGCGGCGATTGTGCGGTGGCGGGCGCTGCGGCATCCATTGGTGGAAGGTGTCGGTGCAGAACGGGGGCGACGGCGGCGCCGGGGGGGGCGGGGGGGGGGGTGGGGGGGGGCCGGCTCCTTTACCCAACTCCGCGGCCACGCGAGGGGCCCGG
>NZ_JAALGE010000097.1 GCF_011057645.1 Marisediminicola senii
CGGTCATCGTGATGATGCCTTTCGAGTCGAGGTAAGAGACTTCTCGAAGGATCACACGGTGACCGCGTCCACGTCTTCACGACGAGCCGGGCCACCGCGGCTACACCACTATGCGGGACTCAACTTCGGGGTAAGGATGCTCCACCCAACGTGATCCAGCCGGCCGGATACACGTTCACGGTGTGGTTCCCCATATTTGCGACTTCCATCGCATATGCGGTCCATCAAGCGCGGGGCCCCGCCCGCACCCGGGAGATTTGGCGGGCAGCGGGATGGCCGCTTGCCGGGGCGTTTGCCGCCACCGGCATTTGGGCGCCACTCGCGCGGTCCGGCCTATTCTGGAGCGCCCAGGGGGCATTGGCCAGCGTCGCGCTGCTGGCGGAAATGGGGCGGCGCCGGATCGCTCGGGCCGAGTCGAGGCACGAATTGAGCACGGCCGAAGTGATTGCGGCCGCCCCCGCAGCGGGAATGCTCTCCGCTTGGGGACAGGCGGCCTGCGGGGTGAACCTGGCCGCGATGCTAGTAGCCAAGAAAATCGTTCCAGCCGGGCCGAAGGCCGCCACGGTGGGGGCGGCTCTTCTGGCTTTGCTCGGCGCGCTCGGCACGCGGACTGTCTCGGCGCCGGAGCGTACAACACTCTCGTCGCGCTTCTACGGCGGCACGCTCCTCTGGGCGTTCGTTGGCGTGATTATTGGGCAACGACGACGCTCACCGTCCGCCGTTGTAACGGCAGCCGGCTCAGCCGGCGCGCTGGTGGCGGTCGCTTTACGCAATTGGCGACGTCGCTCGTAAGCGCCTCCGCGCCGATGCATTCCGCGAGCGAATCGACATCGACCACCATATTCGGAGGGTGAGCGTCTAACGAACCGATCTTCCCGTGTTCGTGCGTCGACTCAGCTCGTCGCGCATTTGCGTCGCCCCTCGGAGACTTCGCGGGGTACTGACAACGTTGGCCAGCAGGAACGCGCCGAAGAACGCGACGCCGAACCACCAATACGGAGCCTCCGTAACCGCGAGCGAGAGCGCCAGTAGAAGGCCCAAAATGAGGACGAGCGGCCCCATCCAGAGGTTTCGGCGAGCACTACGCGGACGAGGTCTCGTGAACGGTTCCTCGCTGTCGCAGGTGGAGGATGCTTCTCGGCTGCGATCCGAGCCTCAAGCCGCCCCCGATACCGCTACCCAAGCTGACAGCTCGCCAGCTGTAAACAACACTTGAGAAGGAGAACCCTTTCGCATGACTGACATCGACAACGGCGAACAGAGCGCCGTGCGCTCCTGGCTCGGCATCCCGTACGCCACCGCCGACCGCTTCCGCAGCCCGAAGGTCGTGCCCTTCGATCCCGACCTGCCGTACGACCAGAAGGGACCGGCGCCGCTCCAGGCCGGAGACACCAGTTGGCTCGAGGCCGATAATGGGTTCAGCGAGGCCTGTTTGAACCTCAACGTCTGGGCCCCCGCCGTCACAAACGACAAGCCCCTCCCGGTGATTGTGTACATCTTCGGCGGCGGGTGGGTACTCGGAGCCAATACGCAGACCACCTCCAACCTGTCGGGGCTTGCTGCGACCGGCCGTTCGATCGGCGTATCCCTCAATTACAGGCTCGGACCATTCGGGTGGCTCTCCCTCTCGCAATACGGCGGCGCACTCGCGGAGGCATCAAACCTCGGCCTGCAGGACATCATCGCAGCGCTGCAGTGGGTGCGAAACAACATCAGGCAATTCGGTGGCGACCCGAACAACGTCACGGTCACCGGCCACAGTGCCGGCGCATTCTCCGCCTTAAGCCTCCTCGCCGCACCGTCCGCCGACGGCCTCTACCACCACCTGGCAGCGTTCTCCGGGATGCCCTCGCGCCAGGTGCCAGCCTGGGGCGCAGAAGAACGCGCCTACGCGGTCCTCACCGCGCTCGGGCTGCAGGACGACCCCGAGCAGCTCCTCACCGTGGACGCTGGCCTGCTGGCGGAAACGATGGCTAAGTCGCAGTCCCCAGACCCTGGCGCTGCCCACGGCGCCGATAACGACGTCATCGCCATCGTCGATGACCGGTCACAGCCGAACGGTGTCCTCACGCACCACCCCATGCACGTCCTCGAGTCCGGTCGGCACCGTGACGTCGACATCCTCTTCAGCAGCGCCACCCACGAGACCGACTACTGGGTCCTCCACAGGACCGAAGACTTCGACCCAGGGAGCATCAGCTCCCTCGTGGCAGAGTTCGCCACCCGGAACCGCATTCCGCGCAGTCGCGCCCGGCAGGTCATCGCCGCCTACGACGTCGACGGACGCACACCGGTTGAAGTTCGCGGCGCGCTGCTCACCGATTTTTCATTCACGTTGCCGCAGACCCGCGGCGCGCTCGCGCACGCTGCCGCTGGCGGAAACGCGCACCTGCTGTCGATTGGTCCCGTCGGGGGAGCGCCCGCCGTGCACGGTACCGAGTTGTACGGCATTGTCGGACAGACCCGGCCCGGGGCCACCGCGTCGCAGAAAACCCGGGACACCTTCGTCCGCGACGCACTGCTCGCACTCGCCTCTGGAGACTCCGATGCACTATGGGAGCCCGTCACCACGTCGCCAACCGTCATGGAAATCGGCGAAACTCCCTACGACGCGACAGCTCACGCCACCAAGGTGCTCGAGACTTTCGGCGGTATCGACCGCCCGTAACCGAGCTGTACCTGCGCCGCAGAACATTTCAGATCCTCGCGGCAAGTTCGAGCACGACCGTGGGAGACAAGAGCCCGTAAGCGGATGCGGGACCGTTCACCTTCGTCGCCGCCGACGCGCTCACCATGAAGGTCCGCGAGGGCGGCCGGGTGATCAACGCCGTCGTCCTCGTCGCGACCGGGGTGAACGCGGACGGGCGTCGGGAGGTC
>NZ_JAALGE010000098.1 GCF_011057645.1 Marisediminicola senii
CGCGGCGGGGCGCCGCCGCCCGCGGGCTGCCGGCGGCGGAGAAGCCCCGGGGCCCCCGGGGTGCGGGGTGGGCGCGGGGGCGCAGCTGCGGGGGGCTGCCCGTGGGGGGGGCGGGGGGGCGCGGGGGGGGCGGGCGCGGGGGGATAGGCGCGGGGGGGGCCGGGCGCGGGGGGGGGCGGGCGCCCCGCCGCTACGCCGACTTCTCGGCGGCCTTCGGGGCGGGCTTCTTCGCCGGTGTCTTCTTCGCCGCAGGTGCCTTCGTGGCGGGTTTCTTGGCCGCAGCTGTCTTCGCCGCCGGCTTCTTCGCAGCCGGTTTCTTTGCGGCGGGCTTCTCGGCCGCGTCGGACTCGTCATCTGCTGCGGCGTCGTCCGCGGCGCCCGTCGCCGCACCGCTCCCCTTCGCACCGCGACTCTTCTCCACGCTGCGGCGCAGCGCCTCCATGAGGTCGAGCACCTCGCCGCCGCCCTTCTCCTCCTTCTCGTCGTCGTCGTGCGCGTGCGTGTCATCGGTGTCGACCGCGTCACCCGCGCTGAGCTTGGCGTCGATGAGCTCGCGCAACTGCTCCTGGTAGTCGTCGCTGAACTTCTCCGGCTCGAAGTCGGCCTCGAAGCTGCCCACGAGCGACTCCGACATCTTGAGCTCCTGCGCCGAGATGCGCACTCGCTCGTCAAGGGCGGGAAAGGATGCCTCGCGCACCTCGTCGTCCCACAGCAGCGACTGCAGCACGAGAACGTCGCCGCGCACGCGCAGCGCACCGAGGCGGGTCTTCTGCCGCAACGCGAAGTGCACGATCGCGGTGCGGTCGGTCTCCTCGAGCGTGCGCCGCAGCAGCACGTACGACTTGACCGAGGTGGACGCCGGCTCCAGGTAGTAGCTGCGGTCGAACATCAGCGGGTCGAGCTGGTCGCTCGGCACGAATTCGACGACGTCGATCTCCCGCCGCTTCTCGGCCGGGAGCGTCGCGAGGTCCTGCTTGGTCAGCACGACGGTGTGCTCGCCGTCGTCGTAGGCCTTGTCGATGTGCGAGTACTCGATGACCTTGCCGCAGATCTCGCACTTGCGCTGGTACCGGATGCGCCCGCCATCCTTGTCGTGCACCTGGTGCAGGGAGATGTCGTGGTCCTCGGTCGCGCTGTAGACCTTGACGGGGATGTTGACCAGCCCGAAGGTGACCGCGCCGTTCCAGATTGCTCGCATGCGCTCCATTGTCGACCCGCAGCCCCGCCACCGTAACCCCGTAGCGCGACGGGCGGATGCGGGCAGAATGTTGCCATGACCCCGACGGATGCGACGCTCGTCTCCGTGGATGGCCGCCGTATCCGGCTCACCAACCTCGACAAGGTGCTGTATCCCGAGACCGGCACGACCAAGGCCGACGTGCTCGACTACTACGCGCGCATCGCCGCGGTGCTCGTTCCGCACGCCGCCGACCGCCCCCTCACCCGCAAGCGGTGGGTGCACGGCGTCGGCACCCCCGATGCGCCAGGGCAGGTGTTCTTTCAGAAGAACCTCGACGACAGCACGCCCGACTGGGTGCGCAGGCACGCCATCGAGCACCGCACCCACGCCAACGACTACCCGCTGCTGAACGACCGGGCCACCCTGACCTGGCTCGGCCAGATGTCGGCGATCGAGCTGCACGTTCCGCAGTGGCGGTTCAGTCGCACCGGCATCCCGCAGCATCCCGACCGCATGGTGCTCGACCTCGACCCGGGACCCGGCGCCGGGCTGCCGGAGTGCGCCGAGGTCGCCCGGCTGGCGCGCACCATCCTGCTCGACATGGGCCTCGACCCGATGCCGGTGACCAGCGGAAGCAAGGGCATCCACCTCTATTGCCGGCTCGACGGCTCCCAGGATTCCGACGGCGTCAGCGAGGTCGCCCATGCCCTCGCCCGTGCCCTCGAGGCCGACCACCCCGACCTCGTCGTGAGCGACATGAAGAAGAGCCTGCGCGACGGAAAGGTGCTCGTCGACTGGAGCCAGAACAGCGCCAACAAGACGACGATCGCCCCGTACTCCCTGCGCGGTCGGTTCCAGCCGACGGTTGCGGCCCCGCGCAGCTGGCAGGAGCTCGACTCCCCCGACCTCGCCCAGCTCGACTACCTGCAGGTGCTCGACAGCGTCGCGCGCCGCGGCGACCCGCTGGCGGGCGTCGAGACCGACGCACGCGCCAGCCTCGAACCGACCCCCGAACGCATGGCGTCGTTCACGGCGACCGACGCGTCGCGCGACCGGCTCGAGAAGTACCGCAGCATGCGCGACGCCAGCAGGACCCCCGAACCCGTGCCGGAGGGCATCGCGCCGCCCTCCTCGGGGGCGACCTTCGTGATCCAGGAGCACCACGCCCGCGGCCTGCACTGGGACTTCCGACTGGAGTACGACGGCGTGCTGGTCAGCTGGGCCCTCCCCAAGGGAGTGCCGACCGACCCGAAGCAGAACCACCTCGCGGTGCAGACCGAGGATCACCCGCTCGAGTACGGCACGTTCGAGGGCACCATCCCCGCGAAGGAGTACGGCGGCGGCGAGGTGACGATCTGGGATTCCGGCACCTACGAGCTCGAGAAGTGGCGCGAGGGCAAGGAGGTCATCGTCACCCTGCACAGCGACCGAGGTGCCCGGAAGTTCGCCCTCATCCACACCGGAGGACGCGGCGGGGGTGCGGCGAACAACTGGCTGATCCACCTGATGACGGTGGATGCGGCATCCACCCCCACCTCGAATGGGCAGGCGTCACCCGCGCCGGCGACCGCGCCCGCCCGCACCACGACGGCCCCGCCCGCCCGCACCGCGACGGCCCCGCCCGCCCGGTCCGCTACGACCCCGCCCGCCCGCACGGGACGCACCGT
>NZ_JAALGE010000009.1 GCF_011057645.1 Marisediminicola senii
GGCCGCCCGCCAATGCCCCCGCCCCTCCCCCCCAGGGAGAAAACAAAGGCCGCGTTTCTCCGCCAGGCGGGGGGACTCCGCCGCCCGGGCCAGCGCCGGCCGGGGCGCCGCCAACCGCCAGTACCTCGCCCGCGTCGACGGCGGAGTGGTGCGGTCGACGGTGAGCCCCGAGGGCTCGGTGGCCGTCGTGATCGGCGGGGGCAGCGGTCACTACCCCGCGTTCGCCGGCCTCGTCGGGGTGGGGCTCGCCGCGGCATCCGCTTGTGGCAATATCTTCGCCTCGCCCGCGGCCGCGCAGGTCTACCGGGTCGCCAAGGCCGCCCAGCGCGGCGGCGGAGTGTTGATGAGCTACGGCAATTACGCCGGCGACATCCTGCACTTCGGCCAGGCGCAGGATCGCCTCAACGCCGAGGGCATCGAGACGCGAACCGTGGTCGTCACTGACGACATCGCCAGCGCGCCCAAGAACGAGATCCACAAGCGCCGCGGCATCGCGGGTGACCTCACTGTGTTCAAGATCGCCGGGGCCTCCGCCGAACGTGGCGACAGCCTCGACGACGTCGAACGCCTCGCGATCAAGGCCAACGACCGCACCCGCTCGCTCGGCGTCGCCTTCGACAGCCCGACCCTGCCCGGTGCAGACGACCCGCTGTTCACTGTGCCGGAGGGCCAGTTCTCGCTCGGCCTCGGCATCCACGGCGAACCCGGCATCAGCGAGCACGACCACCCGACCGCCGAAGAGCTCGCGGGCGTGCTGATCAGCCACCTGCTCGACGACCGCCCAGAGGGCGCGGGCGACCGCGTCGTGGTGCTGGTCAACGGGCTCGGCACGGTCAAGTACGAAGAACTGTTCGTGCTGTACGGCCACATCGACCGCCTGCTCGGCGCCGAGGGCCTGACCATCGTCGAACCCGAGGTCGGCGAGCTCGTGACGAGCCTCAACATGGCGGGCCTCTCGGTCACCCTGTTCTGGGTCGACGACGAGCTCGAAGAGCTGTGGGCCGCCCCGGCAGACACCCCGGCGTTCCGCAAGGGCAACGCACCCCAACGCGAGCACATCAGCGAAGACGCGCTGCAGGACGCGGTGACCGTCGAGGTCGTCGAGTCGAGCGACGACGAGAAGGCGGCAGCGACGGTCGCGGCCGGCCTGCTCGACGTCATCCGCGCGACCGTCGAGGAGCACGAAGCGGAATTCGGCCGCATCGACGCCATCGCGGGCGACGGCGACCACGGAATCGGCATGCGACGCGGCATCGAAGCGGCGACGGATGCCGCGGCGAACGCCGTCAGCGAGGGCTACGGCTTCGAGCAGCTCATGGTCGTCTCCGCCGATGCCTGGTCGGAGAAGGCGGGCGGCACCTCGGGCGCACTGTGGGCGACCGCGCTCACCGCGTTCGCGACCACGCTGCCCGTCGACACGACGCCGGACACCGCGGCGGTCGCCAAGGCCAGCCGCGCGGCGCTCGACGCCATCCAGACCCTCGGCAAGGCGGAGGTCGGCGACAAGACGATGATCGACGCACTGGCACCCTTCGTGGAATCCCTCGAGGCGCAGGCCGCGGAGAACGTCGCCCTGCCGACCGCGCTGGCCGAGGCCGCGAGTGTGTCGCGCGCGGCGGCGGACGCGACATCCACCCTCAGGCCCAAGGTCGGGCGCGCCCGACCCCTGGCCGAGAAGAGCATCGGGCACCCGGACGCCGGGGCCATCTCGCTCTCACTGATCCTGACCGCACTATCTGAGGCCGTCCTCTCTGAGGCCGGACCGTCTGAGGAGAAGAACGCATGACCGAGAACACCCCCTGGCGCATCGTCATCGGAAACGACAGCGCAGGCGTCGAATACAAGGAGGCGCTGAAGGCCATGCTCGAGGCCGACCCGCGCGTCGCGAGCGTCGTCGACGTCGGCATCGGAACCGGCGACAGCACCGACTACCCGCACGTCGCCGTCGACGCCGCCCGCAAGGTCGCCGCGGGAGACGCCGACCGTGCGCTGCTCATCTGCGGCACCGGCCTCGGCGTCGCGATCAGCGCGAACAAGGTCAACGGCATTCGCGCCGTCACCGCCCACGACCCCTACTCGGTCGAGCGCTCCGTGCTGAGCAACAACGCGCAGGTGCTGTGCTTCGGCCAGCGCGTGATCGGCCTCGAGCTCGCCAAGAAGCTCGCCGCCGACTGGCTCGACTACCGCTTCGACGAGAGCTCCGCGTCGGCCCCCAAGGTCGCCGCCATCTCGGCGTACGAAGACTGACCAACAGGAAGAGGAATCATGACTGAGAGAAACATCGCCGTCGTCGGCTCCGGCTACATGGGCGGCGGCATCGCCCAGGTACTCGCCATCTCCGGCGCCACCGTGAAGCTCGCCGACATCTCCGAGGAGATCGCTAAGGGCAACCTGGAGCGCCTCATCGCCGAGGCTCGCCAGTTCGTCGCCGACGGGCTGTTTCCGTCGAACGCGGTCGAGCTCATCGAGAAGAACGTCTCGGCCGCGGCATCCATCGAGGAGGCCGTTGCCGACGCCGACTTCATCGAGGAGGCCGTGCCGGAGAAGATCGAGATCAAGCACGCGACTCTCGCCCGCATCAGCGCGGCGGCCCGCCCCGACGCGATCATCGGCAGCAACACGTCGACCATCCTGATCGGCAAGCTCGCCGAGGCCGTCACCAACCCGGAGCGCTTCCTCGGGGTGCACTTCAGCAACCCGGCCCCATTCATCCCGGGCGTCGAGTTGATCCCGCACGGGGGAACCAACCCCGACCTGATCGCGACCGTCGAGGAGATCGTCGCCGCGACCGGCAAGCAGACCGCCCGCATCAAGGACGCGACCGGGTTCGTGCTCAACCGCCTGCAGTACGCGCTGTTCCACGAGGCCACCCAGCTGGTCGAGGAGGGCGTCGCATCCGCCGACGACATCGACACCATCGTGCGCACCACGTTCGGCTTCCGCCTGCCGTTCTTCGGGCCGTTCGCGATCGCCGACATGGCCGGCCTCGACGTGTACGCGTTCTGCTACGCGTCACTGCAGACCGAGTTCCCCGAGCGCTTCGCCACCCCCAAGGTGCTGCAGGACCTGGTGGATGCGGGCAAGCTCGGCACCAAGACCGGCGCGGGCTTCCTCGACGTACCGGCCGACCGCACGGCCGAGCTCGTGGCGTACCGCAACAAGGCGTACGTGGCGATGGCGAAGCTGATCGACGAGCTGGGACCGGCACCGATCCACTGATCGTCAGCCCCGCTGCCGGCACCGCTGCAACGAGTAACGCCCCGAGCCACTGGCTCGGGGCGTTACTCGTCGTGCGGTGCGGAATGCGCGACCTACAGGAAGGCGTAGACCGCCCAGGCGATCGCGAAGGCCAGGAAGCCCACCGCGGTCGCGATGACGCTCCAGGTCTGCAGCGCCGTCTTCGTGTTCATGCCGAGGAACCGGCTGACCAGCCAGAAGCCGGAGTCGTTGACATGCGAGAGGCTGATCCCACCGGCACCGAGGGCGACGACGATCAGTGCCAGCTGCAGCGGGCTCTGGTTGCCGTCGGCCATCACGGCCGGGGCGATCAGGCTGGCCGCAGTGGTGGTGGCCACCGTCGCGGAACCCTGCGCCACCCGGATGACGGCGGCGAGCACGAATGCCGCGAGGATCAGCGGCATGCCCAGGTCGTTCAGGCTCTCGGCGAGTGCACCACCGATTCCCGTCGCGGTGAGTACGCCACCGAACATTCCACCGGCACCGGTGATGAGGATGATCGAGCAGATGGGTGCGAGCGCGTCATCCACGACTTCTTCCATCTTTCCCCCCACGTTGCCGCGGTTCGGGATGACGACGAGCAGGATGATCGCGAGCAGCGAGGTGATCAGCAGCGCGATCGGGGTGGCGCCCACCGTGGTGAGCACGCCGTAGAGGGCAGTGTCGTTCGCGATGGTGCCATTCGTGGCGAGGGCCGCGGCGCCGGTATTGAGGAAGATCAGCACGAGCGGCAGCAGCAGCAGCATGATGATGGTCCAGAAGTTGGGGAGCTTCTCGCCGCTGCGGTCGACCGGCTCGCCGAGGAGGTTGGGCACCTCGAAGTGCGGCTGGCGTCTGGCCAGCACGAGCGCGAGGCGGTATCCGGCGAGGTACCAGACCGGGATGGCGATGGCGACGGCAACCAGGATGACGAGGCCGACGTCGACACCGACGATGCCGCTGGCGGCCGTGGGGCCAGGGTGCGGCGGTACGAGACCGTGCATGGTGAGGAACGCACCGGTCGCGGGAAGGGCGTAGAGCAGCAGGCTGCCCTTCAGGCGGCGAGCCACCTGGTAGATGATCGGCAGCATCACGATGAAGCCGGCGTCGAGGAAGATCGGGAACGCGAACAGGAACGACGCGAGCGACAGCGCGAACGGCGCGCGCTTGTCGCCGAACCGCCGGATGAGGCTCTCGGCCAGCACCTGTGCGCCACCGGAGATCTCGATCACCCGGCCGAGCACGGCACCGAAACCGATCAGCAACGCGACGTTGCCGAGGGTAGTGCCGAACGGGCCCTGCAGCGTGGCGAGCAGGTCGTTGATACTGACACCCGCGACGAGCGCGGTCAGAATACTGATGATGACCAGCGCGTAGAACGGGTGCAGGCGCACCTTCATGATGAGGACGAGCAGCACCGCTATGGCGCCGGCGGCGATCGAGAGGAGTACCGGCGCGGATCGCGTCGTCTCCGCGACTTCGAGGGCAAGGATCATTGTTCACACAGTTTCGTTGAGATGGCTTCGTTGGCAACTTCTTCGTAGATCATATGTGATCCGTGGGACGGGCCCTGGAGTGCGGGAGAATGGTCACCCCACCACCGGAGGTTCCATGAGCGACGCGCACCCCCAGCACGAACAGCACCGACGCCCCCTCTACATCGGCGTCAGCACCAAGATGTACCTCGGCTACCAGGCCAGCCTGGACTGGATGACGCGCATCGCGGGTACCGTCGTCGATCGTCGTGACGACCTGGCGGCGCTCGACGTGGTGCCGTTCGTGATCCCGTCGTTCCCCGTTCTCGAGAGTGCCCGCCACATCCTGGCCCCCGCCGGGGTGCGCATCGGGGCGCAGGCCGTCAGCTGGGGCGAGGGCGCGCTGACCGGTGAGGTGAGCGCCGGCATCCTCGCCGAAATGGGGGTCGAACTCGCCGAGATCGGCCACGCCGAACGCCGTCGACACTTCGGGGAGACCGAGGAGGTCATCCGCGCGAAGACCGGGGTGAGCGTGGCTGCGGGGCTTCGCCCCCTGCTGTGCGTCGGCGAAGAGACACGGGGAGGGCCTGGCGCGGCCGTCGAGACCGTGGTCGGCCAGGTGGTGAACGCCGTCGGAGGGGATGCCCCGGCGCTCGCGGCATCCATCGTCGCCTACGAACCGGTCTGGGCGATCGGCGCCCCCGAGCCCGCGGACCCCGCCCATGTCAATGCCGTCATCGCCGGCGTGCGGCAGCGGCTGCTGGACCACGTCACGGGTAGCGCCGCAGCGTCGATCATCTACGGAGGTAGCGCGGGCCCCGGCCTCCTCGCGCACCTGCCAGAGGCCGACGGGCTGTTCCTCGGCCGGTTCGCACACGATCCGTCGAACTTCGGCGTCGTGCTGGACGAGGCCCTCGAACGCAGGCGCGGCACTCGGTAGCGTTGGCGCGTGCGCGCGTGGGTGTATGAGCGATACGGGTCGGTGGCGGGGCTGGAGCTCCGCGACGTGCCGATGCCATCGCCGGCCACCGGTGAGGTGCTTGTCGAGGTCGCCTGCACCTCGGTGAACCTCTCCGACTGGGAGGGGCTGAGGGGCACACCCGCATACGCGCGGCTCAGCGGCGGGCTGCGACGGCCCCGCCGCACCACGCTCGGCTCAGACATCGCGGGGGTCGTAGCGGCGGTCGGCGACGGGGTCACCGCATTCCGCGCCGGGGACGCCGTGTTCGGTGACAACCTGCCGCGGAACGGCGGGTTCGCCGAGTTCGTGGCGATGCCGCAGACCGCGCTGGCGCCGATGCCGCCCGCGCTGACGTTCGCCGTGGCATCCGCCATTCCGCAGGCGGGCGCCATCGCGACCCAGTCCGTCGCCCTCGCGACACCGGGAGACCGCGTGCTGATTATCGGTGCCGGGGGTGGGTCGGGCAGCCTGGCGGTGCAGCTGGCCGTCGCGACGGGCGTGCGGGTGACGGCGGTCGACAACGCGGGCAAGCTCGACCACCTGCGCAGCCTCGGCGCGCACGACGTGATCGACTACCGGCTGGTCGACCCGACCCGCACCGGCCCGTACGAGCTCATCATCGACATGGTGGCGTACCGGTCCGTTCTCGCCTACCGGCGGGCCCTCGCGCGGGGCGGGAGGTATGCGATGGTCGGTGGAACGGCGCGCGCCCTGGTGCGCATGCTCACGGTCGGTACCGTCGTCGGTGCGGCCTCCGGCGTGCGGCTCGGGCTGCTGGTGGTGCACGAGGGGCCCGCGCATTTCGTGCCCCTGGCGAACCGGGTCGCGGCGGGGGAGGTCGCGGTGCACATCGGGCGCGAGTTCGCGTTCGACGATGTGCCCGCGGCGCTGGCGTTCCACGGGGAGGGGCGGGCGAACGGCAAGGTGGTCGTGCGGGTTCGCGAGGCGTGACCGTGTAGACGCCGACCCTTTCGCCCGGCTGATCCCTGCGCCCGGCCGACCCTTACGACCCTTTCGCCCGCGCTGACCCCTGCGCCAGGCCGACCTTCACGAGCGGCTGACCGGCGACGTGATGAGGTCGGTGGCCGAGCCAAGCCCCGATGGGTCGGGCACCAGGGTCGAATGGCGGTCTGAGCGGGTGGGGGCGGCGCGGCCCGCGAGGGTGGTCAGCAGCTTCAGCTGCTCCTCGATCGGTGGGCGCCGGTCGGCGGGGGCGATCGAGAGCAGGTCGTCCAGCGCCGACCGCAGCCGCCGCACCACCTGCGGGCTGCCCGCGCCGGCGATGCGGATCTCGTCGAAGGCGAGCCGCACGTAGCCGTCCCACAGCATCGTGGGTGCGGTGAGGCGCAGCGTGCCGTCGGCGTCGTGGTGCTGACCGTCGTGCAGGGGGCGGTAGACGAGGTGGCGCAGGATGTCGTGCAGCCGGTCGATCGCCTGCACTGTGGTGGTGGGGTCGTCGAACGGGCCGCCGGCGAGCGACCGCTCGGCGATGTCGACGAGCATGCGCAGGCCGTAGGCGACGTCCTGGTTGAGGGTGCGCTCTGGACCGAGCGCGATGAGGCTGGTCACGGCCGCCGGGCGCAGCGACGCCGGGGCGTCGATGGCGCGAACGAGCGCCGCGCCGGTCGGCACGAAGTCGCCCACCGCCCACAGCAACTCGAAGCGGCAGTCGTGCGTGCGGGCGAGCGCGACGAGCCGGTCGTAGTCGACGGTGAAGATGACGCCGCTGTGTGGGGTGCGCAGCTCGCCGGCATCCAGGGCCTGCTCATTGCCCTTGTCCGGATAGATGCGGTCGACCGTCTTCATGGTGTCGTTCGCCACCCAGCCGGTGAGCGCGGCGACGCGCAGCGACTGCGCGATGTGGTTCAGGTACCAGATCAGCGTGCACACGCACGAGATCACGAGCACGATCGCGATGACGACCGCGAGGCCGGGCACGACGCCCGGGCTGCCGTCGACGCTCGTCTCGACCTTGCGGATGGCCAGCAACGCGAACGCGAACGTGGCGCCGAACAGGCCGATGGCCGCCTGGCTTGGCCGGTCCTGCAGGATCTGCCGCACGATGCGGGGCGAGAACGTGCCCATCGCGAGCTGCACCGCCACGACGAGCAGCGACAGCAGCAACCCGGTGAGGGTCAGCATCGAGAACGCGATGAGGTACAGGATCTGCATCGCGGCCGTCGCGTCACCGGTGATGGACTCCGGAATCATGCTGCCATCGTCGATGGTGGTCGCGACGAGCGACAGCACGACGCCCGCCGCGACGCACATGAGGGGCAGGAACCACAGGCTGGTCTTGAGGTAATGACCGATGCGGAAGCGTTTCATGGGTCAACCTTGCCTCACCCGGGCAGGGTACATCGGCGGTGCCGGCGAATGGATGCCGCGGCGACACGCCACGAGCGGGGCGGTGCGCCGCGGCATCCACCCGTCTACTGCGGCGGTCTACAGTGCGTCGACCGCGGCCAGCACCTCGGGTACCTCGGTGCGCGAGGTGTAGTCCACGTGCACGTCGATCCAGCGGATGACGCCGCCGGCATCGACCACGAGAACGGTCGGGTAGGGGATCGCAGGGGTGGCGTCGGCATTGCTGTCGGCGACCGCGAACCCGAGCTCGGTGTGCGCGGCACGCGCGTCGTCGCTCGGTGCCGTGACGATGCCGAGCTCGTTCGCCAGCGCGTTGCCCGGGTCGGACAGCACGGTGAAGCCGAGGTCGTCCTTGAGGGTCGCGGCTTCGGTGCCCTCCGGGGTCTGCGGGCTGATCGCGACGAGCGTCACTCCGCGGTCGGCGAGCGCCGGTGCGAGGTTCTCGTTGTAGTGCTTGAGGGTGAGGTTGCAGTAGGGGCACCACGCGCCCCGGTAGAACACGATTACCGCGGGGGTCGCGGCGAGCACGTCGGCGAGGGGCAGCTGCGATCCGTCGGCGGCGAGGAGGGTCGCGGCGGGAAGCGACTGGCCGGCGGTGGCGACGGCGGATGGCACGCCGACAGCCGCGAGGGCTGCTTGCTCCCTCTCGAACACCGCGGCCAGGGTGGGGCCGACGGCGTCGTTGAATCCGACGGTGAATTCGGTGACGCTCTCGCGGATGGTGCTGGGGCTCGTCGACATGGCCGGGTCCTCTCGTGGTGGCGGGGTCTGCCCGACAGTACGGGGCGCCGCTTGGAACGGGAGCCCAGCCCGTCACGGTTCGTCACACGGGCGATGTCGTCGCGGTCAGGTCACGCGCCGGGCGTCGCCAGGTCGCCGGAATGCATGTCGCCGGAATGGTCGAGCTCGATGACGGTGTCCACGTGGAGCCGGTCCAGGAACGCGTCATCGTGACTCACGACGATGATGGCGCCACGGTACGAATCGAGTGCTTCGGCGAGCTGTTCGACGCTCTGGATGTCGAGGTTGTTGGTCGGTTCGTCGAGCACGAGGAGCTGCGCGGGGGGATCGGCGAACAGCAGTCGAGCCAGGGCGACCCGAAAACGTTCCCCGCCCGAGAGGGTGCCGATGGGCCGGTCGACGCTGTCGCCGCGCAGCAGCAGGCGGGCGAGTCGGTTGCGGATCTCCCCGCGGGTGACGCCGGGTGCAACCTGGGCGACGCTGTCCAGGGCGCTCGCCGTGTCGTCGAGGCCGTCGAGTCGTTGCGGCAGGTATCCCACCCGGTCGGTGAGCAGCTCTCCCCACGTCCGGCCAGGGGTCGCCCGTGCGCCGGTGACGAGCTGTTCGATGAGCGTGGACTTGCCCGCCCCGTTCGGGCCGACGATGGCCACTCGTTCCGGTCCCTGCACGACGATCGAGCGTGCGGAGCCGTGGATTACGGCGATCCGCCGCCCGCGCGGCACGTCGGGGTTCGGCAGCTCGAGGTGGATGTGCTCGTCGTCGCGCACGCGCGCATCTGCGGCGTCGACCGCCGCCTGGGCAGCGCCCACCCGGTCGTCATGGGTCGAGCGCATCGACCCCGCCCGCACCTGCGCCTTGTTCGCGCGGGTGCCCGCCAGGATCTTCGGAATACCGCCCTCGCGCTGGGTCTTCTTGCCCGCTCTCTCGCGCCGCGCCGACTTCGTCTCCGCCTCGGCGCGCAATCTCTTCTCTGCGTTCAGCGCCTGCTGGGCCGTGCGCGCGCCCTGCGCGGCCGCTGCCTGCTCCCGTTGCTGGTACTCAGCCCACGCGGTGTAGTTGCCGCCGAACACCTCGATGCCCCCGGAGTGCAGTTCGGCCGTGGCATCCATGTGGTCCAACAGGTCGAGGTCGTGGCTCACCACGACGAGGGTGCCCGGCCACGCGTCGATGAGGCGCGCCAGTCGTGCCCTGGTCGGTCGGTCGAGGTTGTTGGTGGGCTCGTCGAGCAGGGTGATGGGGGTGCGGTGGATGCTGAGGCCGATGATCGCGATGAGCATCGCCTCCCCGCCCGAGACCTCCTTCACCCGCCGGTCGAGGTCGATGCCGGCGAACCCCATGTCGTGCAGCGTCTCGGTCGCCCTCGCCTCGATGTCCCAGTCGTCGCCGACGGTGTCGAAGTGGCGTTCGTCGACGTCTCCCGCCTCGATCGCGCGGAGGGCGCGCAGCGTCTCGTCGATGCCGAGCAATTCGGCGACGGTGGTCGTCGGGTCGAGGGCGAGGGTCTGCGGCAGGTACCCGACCTCGCCGGTGGTGACGACCTGCCCGGAGGTCGGCTCGAGCCTCCCCGCGATGATGCGGAGCAGGGTCGACTTGCCCGCGCCGTTGCGACCGACGAGGCCGGTGCGCCCGGTGGTGATGGTGCCGTCGATGCGCTCGAGGGCGCGCAAGCCGTCCGGCCATTCGAACGACAGGGCACGAAGCGTGATGGCGGATGGGGCCCTCGACATGGGTGGTGCTCCTCTCGCCTCGCCACGCTAGCAGCGGCCACATGCCCGGTCAGCGCTTGTTCGAGCCCGACCGCTTCTTTCGAGCACGGCCGCTGCGCGCTTCGCGCGTCGTCCTGGCCGGCATCACCCGGGCCGCCCGGGTGCCAGACCCGCGCCACCCGAACCACAGGGCGACCGCGGCGCCCGCGAGCGACGCGAGCGTCGGCACCCCGGTCATCGCGACCGCCGGGTGGTCGGCGTCGATGTCGACGGTGATCCAAACGAACAGGATGACGCCCGCCAGTGCCGCGCCAGGCGCCAGCCAGCGCAGCAGGTCGCGCAGCGGCCCGTGCCGCAGGATGACGGTGCGTGCCCGCCGCGCGGCGAGCACCGCGACGATCCCGAGCCCCGCCGACACGGTGCTGAACACGACGATGGCGACGGGCGGCCAGCCCGCCTGCAGCTGGGTCGAGCGCAGCGCGCCTTCGTCGGGGCCACTGAAGGTGCCGGCGGCGAAGTCAAGCATGACACCCACGTCATCCCGGGTGACCGACGACGGATAGGAACCGAATTCGGTCTGACCGATGTCGAGGGTGTGGGTGGTGACGCCTCCGACGGTTTCTTCGCCCTCGGTCATCGCCTCGGCGTCGTAGTCGTCGGCGATAGCACCGAACGGCACGACGGCATCCGGCCAGTCGCGCGCCTCTTCGGGCGTGGTGTCCTGTGTCAGCCACCCCGCCACGGTGGCCTCGGCGGCGAGCTCGTCCGACACCGTCAGTTCGACGCGCATCGGCTCGAGCAGGCCATCGTCGTTGCGGTAGTCCCACTCCCAGCCTTCGAGCAGAGCCGACCAGCGCACCCGGTCGACCACCTCCCCACCGGGCGCCCCAGCGCTGGCGACGGCGGCCGAGCCGATCGTGTATTCGATCAGCACCTCGTGCTCGCCGAGCACCGGCTGCGTCATGGTGGTGCGCATGACGAGCGTGTCACCCTGCTTCTCGGTCACGTAGTCGATGGGTTCGCCGTCGAGCAGGACCCGGTGGATGCCGACACCCAGGTCCTGCCCGTCGGCGGTCGCAGGCCACTGCCGAACGAGCTGCGGCGGCAGTGACCCGCCGTCGGCCATCACCACGTCGAGGTTCTCGGTCGCCGTGATCACCGCGCGCCCGTCGTCGCCTCGGCTGAGCTCCGCGCTCGCGGTGAACCCCACCACGGAGGTGTCGAGCGACCCGGCGACGTCGCTGCTGTACGCGACGTAGTCCACGTTCTCGTCGAGCGGGTTGTCGACGAGGCTGGTCACGGCGATCGCCCCGGCGACGAGCAGCAGGGCGAGCGCCCGTATCGCGAGCCTGGGCGCCGTGAGGTAGTCGGCGGTGTGCCAGCTGCGCCGGGGGATGCGACTGCCGAGCTCCACCTCGACGCGCCCGGCGATCGCCGCACCCGCCCGTCGCGCTGGCGCGAGAAGCACCGCGTACGGCAGGGCCGCCTCACCGAGGGTGCCGCGCTCCAGCATGGACGTGCGCTCCGCGTACGCCTCGATCCCGCGCAGGTGCTGCTTCACCAGAGCACCCTCCGGGGTGAGCGGGCGCGCGGTCAGCGCGAGGGCGAGCACGGCCACCGCGATGACGGTCGAGACGATCACGAACGCGGCCGGCCACCACACGATGGCGAGTGGCGCCTGGTACGACAGCTGCCGCACGAGCCCCCACTGCACGAGCGTCAGGGCGAGCGGCGCGGCGATGAACGCGTCGCGCACGAAGCCCTCGGGAACGCGCCGCAACCCGTCGCGAAACTGCTGCGCGCTCTCCGGCCCGGTCACGTAGAGGCGCCACGCGCGCGGCAGGTTGCCGAACCGACCGGTGCGCCGCGCCGCCTGCCCCACCCGCAGCAGCAGCAACGGCGCGATGGACCCGCCGTCGCGCCTCGCGGCGTCGGGAACGGCATCCAGCTCGCGGGCGAGTTCCAGCGCACGCGGCGATCGCAGGATGTGCGCGGCGAGACTCGGGCTGACCCCCCTCGGCGGTTCGTACTGCGCCACGAACCACGGCCGACCGCGGGCGTCGCTCCACGCCACGGCCCGAGCGGCCATCGCGAGTAGCAGGGTCGCGAGCAGAAAGGCGAGGGGCGCGAGCGGTCCGAAGCTCTGTACCAGAAACACCGGCGACGGCGGCGGCATCACGATGGTGCCCGGTTCGAGCGCCACCGTGAACACGGCGCTGGCGTTCGGTGGAATGTTCTGGTCGTTCTCGAATGCATACACCGCGCGCCCGGCCGGACTGTCGTCCTCCACGTTCAGCCACACGCCGCCGCCGATGAGCGTCCAGGCCAGCGACCCGCGCGGCTGCCGCACGAGCTGCTCGTTCAGCGCGTCCGGCAGGTCGACCGTGATGTCGAGGCCCGCGACGCCGTGCGGCCACTCCACCCCGAACACGTCCCACTCGAGCACCTGCACCGGGGCACCGGTCGCCCTGTCCTCGGTGTCGTACGCGAGGTGGTCGAGCGTATAGCGGATCACGAAGTCGTGGTCGCCGCGCAACCGCTCGCCGGTGTCGAGATCGAGGGTGATGCGCGTCGCCGCAGCATCCACCGCCACCTCGATGGGGTCGCCGTTCAGCGTCGCCGAAATGGCCGACGGGTCGAGGTCGTGGCCCTGGTACTCGGTGGCGATGACGCGTTGGATGCCACTTTCGTCGACGTCATCGCCGAAGAACGCGGTGATGCGCTCTTCGACTGCGGTGCTGAGCGTCCCGTCGTCGGCCACGCCGACCGTGTAGTCCGCCGCGAACTCGCGGGCGATCCAAGTGTCGGTCGCGGTGGAGGCCGACGAGGTGATGTCGTCGAGGGTGAGCGGAGGGTTGATGACCGGGCCGACGAGCAGCACGACGCCGATGATCGCGACGGCGCCCCAGAACCCGCGAATGCCGCCCCGGAGGCCGTTGCCGCCGTGCGACCGAAGCCACCCCTCGAGCCCGAGCACCCAGCCGGAGAGCAGCACCCAGAGAAAGGTATGCCGGGGAGGGTCGTCGTCGATGCGGTCGGCGGGCTCGATTCGATCTGCGGGGTCTCGGTTCGGGTCGCCCGTACCGCGGTGTTCGCGTGCGCCGCCTCCGATCGCCGAACCGGCACGATCGTCGCGCGGTTCGTCGGGGCTCACCCTGCCGAGTCTAGGAGCGCACTCTCGTACCGACGGGGGGCACCGCACCCCCGGTTCGCGGGGGTGCGACACCGGTGTCTGGAACGGTGTCGATTGCGGCATTCCCCGATCGTCATACCGGTGACAGGATCGAGAGACGATCCGAAAGGATGACGACAATGCGCTATTCACTGCTCCTCTTCTACCCCGAGCTGACCGCTGAGCAGCTCGGTCCCGAGGGCATCGCCGAGGGAATCCGGGCGTTCGAGGATTACGCCAGGGCCCTCGACGAGGCCGGGGTTCTGCAGTCCGCCGAGGTCATGCAGCACTCCGACGCCACCACGACCGTGCACCTCGTGAGCGGCGAACTCGTCGTGCAGGATGGCCCGTTCGCCGACACCAGGGAACAGCTCGGCGGAACCTTCATCATCGACGTTGCCGACCTCGACGAAGCCATCGCCTGGGCTGCCAAATCCCCGTCGGCGACCTGGGGTCCCGTCGAGGTTCGCCCCACGGCGACCCGATATGCGGATGGCGCATGGCAGGGCACCCCGCCGGTCACGGTCTGACGCCGCACGACCCGGCCCCCGACCACGCGTTCGTCGCCGCCGAGCACACGGCGCGTGCGTCGTACGGGCGGCTGCTCGCCCTGCTGGCAGCATCGACCCGCGACCTGGCGCTCGCTGAAGACGCGCTCGGCGACGCCTTCGAGCGGGCCCTGCGCACCTGGCCGGTCGACGGCGTGCCCGGCAACCCGGAGGGATGGCTCATGACGGTCGCCCGCAATCGCATCCGCGACCTGCTCGGATCAGCGGCCGCCCGCACGTCGACGCCCCTCGACGTCGACGTGCGGGCGGCACTGGTCGAACACGACGCCGAGGCCATCCCCGACAAGCGGCTCGAACTGCTCTTCGCCTGCGCCCACCCGGCGATCGACCCCGCAGTGCGCACCCCGCTGATGCTGCAGGTCGTGCTCGGCTTCGACGCGACCCGCGTGGCCGCGGCCTTCGCGATCGACCCGCGCACCATGTCGCAGCGACTGGTGCGCGCGAAACGGCGCATCCGCGTCACCGGTATTCCGTTCGCCATCCCTACCAGGGCCGACATGGCAGCGCGCCTTCCCGGCGTGCTCGAAGCCATCTACGGCGCCTACTCGCTCGACTGGCTGGACCAGAACGAGAGGGTATGGGAGTCCATCGCCGACGAGGCCCGCTGGCTCGCGGTGCTGACCGCGACCCTGCTCGAGACCGAGCCGGAGGCGTGGGGGCTCGCCGCGTTGCTGACCTTCGCGCAGTCGCGCGCACCCGCCCGGGTGGGCTCGCCGTGGCCGCCGCTCGACCAACAGGACACCGCCCAGTGGGACCGCGCCCTGATCGCCGAGGGCGAGGCGCTGCTTCGGAGGGCGCACTCGTTCGGCGACCCGCTCGGTCGCTTCCAGCTCGAGGCCGCGATCCAGGCGGTGCACTGCGACCGGGCGCGAGGGGGAACGCTGGACCGCGACGTCCTGATCCGCCTCTACCGCGGGCTCGTCGCCATCGCGCCGACGGTCGGTGCGCGCAAGGCACTGGACGCCCTGACCGCACCGGGGGAGCCCTGACCCTCCTGGCCGGAGGTGACGGTATCGCGGGATCACGGGCTGCACGGGCCGGCGCTCGCAGCACCAGGGCGGCCCAGGTGTCGGCATATGCCCGTAGCACTGGGCACCACGGCGCCCGTACCGTGTGCGCATCGATGGGCCGACCCCCTCGGTCCGCCAGCCGCCGGTCGTGCCGCGCACGCCCGAACGCTCCCCACTCTTCCCGAAGGGACGCACCATGCAGAGCAATCCCGATTCAACGCCCGACACCATCGTTCTCGTCCACGGACTCTGGATGACCCCGCGCAGCTGGCGCGGGTGGAAGGAACGCTTCGAAGCCCGCGGGTACACGGTCCTCACCCCCGGTTACCCCGGATTCGAGATCGAAGTCGAGGGGCTCCGCGAGAACCCCACCCTGATCGCTAATCTCACCGTGCCGCAGACCGTCGGGCACCTGGCCGGAATCATCTCGGCCCTTCCGGCACCGCCCATCATCATCGGGCACTCCTTCGGTGGCACCCTCACCCAGCTGTTGCTCGCCCGCGGGCTCGGGGCCGCCGGCGTGGTCATCGACTCGGCGCCGACCGAGGGCGTGCGGGTCACTCCGCTGTCTCAGGTGCGGTCGCTCTTTCCCGCGCTCAAGAACCCCGCCAACCGGCACAGGGCTGTCGGCTTCACCCCCGAGGAGTTCCACTACGCCTTCGCGAACACGCTTTCCCGCGATGAGTCCGACGCGGTCTGGCAGGAGTTCGCCATTCCCGCGCCGGGCAACTGGGTGTGGGCATACGGACTGATCGCGAACTTCACGCCGGGCAAGCAGGAGACCTGGGTCGACTACGCGAAGGACCGCGCCCCGCTGCTCTTCATCGGCGGTGAAGAGGACCACATCATGCCGCCATCGGTCAACAAGTCGAACGCCCGGCACTACGACAAGTCGCCCGCCCTGACCGGGTACCACGAGTTTCGCGGTCGGTCGCACTGGATCTGCGCAGAACCCGGCTGGGAGGAGGTCGCCGACTACGCCCTCGACTGGGCGATGGAGCACGCCGAGCCGACGTGGGTCTCCGCCGACTGAGGCAGTACCGGTCGGGCCGCATCACCCGGTCCGGCCGCCAGAACGACACGGCTACTCCGGCTACTGCGGCTAGCCCGGCTAGTCCGGCCGCCGAGGCGGCGCGTAGTGATCCTCACCACGTGCCGCCTTATCCACGACGTCGCGAATGCGTGCTGCCCGCACCGCCGGGGTCTTGATACCGTTCAGTCGAAAGTAGACGCGAAACCGGTCGACCTTCGTCATCGCGTCGTGGAACGCCGCCGCCGCGGGATTCGCGTCGAGGGCCGCCCGCAGGTCGGCCGGCGCCTCCGCCCCCTTCTGTCGGTACGCGGCATCCCATCGTCCATCGGCTTTCGCGCGCTCGACCTCGGCCAGGCCCGACTCGCGCATCATTCCCGCAGCGGTCAGCCTGGCGACGTGCTCCCGGTTGACCTGCGACCACGGGCTGTTCTTTCGCCGCGGCGAGAATGCCTGCAACGTGTAGTCATCATCGAGCCGCGCCGACTGGCCGTCGATCCACCCGAAGCACAGGGCGACGTCCAGGGCCTCCGACCAGGTGATCCCGGGCGCCGACGACGATTTCTTGCGCAATTTCAGACGGATGCCGGCATCCGGCGGGTCGTTCTCGAGAAACCGTGTCCACTCCTCGATCGACAACTCCAGAATCGGCTTGTCTTCAAAGCTGGCCATGCGCTCTCCTCACTCACCTTCGTGCAATCTGCGCCATCCCCTTATATCCGTACCGCACCCGGCGTACATTGCCCCAATGTCGAGTGCAAAATCCGGTGATCAGGTCGCCAAGCCGAACAGCGAACTCAAGCGGTCCATCACGGGTCGCCTCCTGTTCTTCTACGTGCTGGGTGACGTGCTCGGCTCCGGCATCTACGTGCTCATCGGCGCGGTGGCGGGGGAGGTCGGGGGAGCTTTCTGGCTCGCCTTCGCGATCGGCGTCTCGGTCGCCACGATCACCGGACTCGCCTACGCCGAGCTGGTAACCAAGTACCCGCAGGCCGCGGGTGCAGCCCTGTACGTGAACAAGGCGTTCAAGCGGCCGATGCTCACGTTCCTTATCACTATCTGCATGCTGTCGGCGAGCTTCGCCGCGACAGCATCGCTCGCGAACGGCTTCGCCCGCTACTTCGGGTCGGTGTTCACCGCATCGCCGGTGCTGATCGTCACGTTGGTCTTCGTGGTCGCGCTCAGCGTGATCAACTTCATCGGCATCACCGAATCCGTCGTACTCAACATGGTCATGACCTTCATCGAGGTGTCCGGCCTCATCATCGTGGTAGTCATCGGAATCATCCACGTCACGCAGGGCAATGCCGACCCCGGCGTTCTCGTGCAGTTCGACACCGGCGAGACGATCCCGATCTTCGCGGTCGTGGCGGGTGTCGCGCTCGCCTTCTTCGCCATGACCGGTTTCGAGAATGCGGCCAACGTGGCAGAAGAGACCATCGACCCGGCTCGCACCTTCCCGCGCGCCCTGATCGGGGGAATGATCGCGGCCGGTGTCATCTATGTGCTGGTCGCCATGTCCGCCGCGCTGGTCGTTCCCGTCGACACGCTCGCCGGGTCGGACGCCGCCCTGCTCGAGGTCATCCGCGCTGGCGTGCTCCCCATCTCTGTCGCGGTGATGGTCGTCATCTTCGCGGTCATCGCCATGGTCGCCATCACCAACACCACGCTCGTCGCCGTGGTCACCCAGTCTCGAATCCTCTACGGCATGGCCCGCGAAGACGTCGTGCCGAGCATGTTCGGACGTATCCACCACACGCGCCGCAGCCCGTGGGTCGCCCTGCTATTCGCGGCAGTCGTCGTCACGGCACTCCTCATTGTCGGCTCCATCCTCAACGACGCCATCGGCATCGACGTGGTGACGACGCTCGCCAGCGTGACCGTCGTATTCCTGCTCTTCATCTACGCCCTCGTGATCGTCTCGGCACTCAAGCTGCGCGGCCACGACGAGCACGACGACAGCTACCGGGCCAACACCCCATTGCTGTACGTCGGGCTGCTCGGCAACGCGGTGCTGCTGGTCTACGTGATCGTCGACGACCCCAGCTCGCTGATCTGGGTGGCCGGCCTGCTCGCCCTCGGCTTTCTGCTCTACCTGTCCAAGCGACTGTTCAGCTCGAAGAAGGGCACCCCCACCGGGGCTACCGACGCCGCCGTGCCGACGAAACAGGAGAACTGACTATGCGCGTCATCCTCGCCACCGACGGATCCCGACAATCCCTCGCGGCTGCCCGCCAGTTGATGGCCTTCGCCGACGCGACCAAGGTAACCGAGGTCGTTGTGGTAGCCGTGATCAGCCCCCGAGCCTCGGTGCCATTCGCGAACGAGCTGGCCCCCACGAAGGCGAAAGGCGCGGCGGCCATCGACCTGAGCTTTCGCGAGGAAGCGCAGGCCGCGGTCAACGCAGTCGCGGCCGAATTCGACGGCTGGGGGCCAAAGGTCGTCAAGAAGGTGCGCAGCGGCTCGCCCGCCGCTGAGATCGTCAAGGCGGCAGAGCAGATGGAGGCCGACCTGGTGGTCGTGGCGAGCGGCAACCGCGGTCTCAGCAACACCATCCTGCTCGGCGGAACCGCCCAGCGTATCCAGCACTCCGCCCCCTGCCCGGTGCTCGTCACCCGCCCCACCCCGCGTTCCGTCGCGGCGGATCGCAGGCGTCGGTAAAGGCATCGACAGCCAGTGGGGGAGTGAGCCACGAGTACACCGGTGAACGTGCCGACCCCCCGCAAACGCTCAGCCCAGAGGCATACCCTGAGGTAACAGCCAGTAACGAAAGCAGGCGCTGATCGTGTCCCGAAACTCCCTCAAGTGGCTCCCCGCCATCGTCGTTCCCGCCGTCGTCATCACCGGAATCGTTGCCCTTCCTCTGCAGGCCGGTGCGGCCGTCGACCTTCCAGACAAGTCAGCCAAGGACGTGCTGCTGATGGTGGCCGACAGTGATGTCACCGCCTTCTCCGGCGAGGTCGAGAAGACGGCAAACCTCGGACTCCCCAGCATGGACGTCAGCGCGGGCCTCTCGCCCGGCATGGTCGACCAGATGTCGGAGCAGGTACCGGAGGGCATGGAGGACTTCGTGCCCGGCGCCGCAGCGACCGGCGCCATGGCCGCCGCCCTCGAACTGTTCAGCGGATCGCACACCGCCCGCGTCTACGTCGACGGCCCCGACAAGGTGCGCGTGCAGGTGCAGGATTCCCTCGCCGAGCGCAACATCGTGAGCAACGGCACCGACGCCTGGCTCTACGACTCCGAGTCCAACACCGCGACCCACGCCGAGATCCCTGCCGAGCTCACAGCCGACATCGAAGAGAAGATCGCCGCGGCGCAGGTGCTCGCACCCGCCGACCTGTCGACCCCGTCGCAGATCGCCGACCGCTTCCTCAGCGAGATCGACCCCAGCACCACGGTCAGCGTCGGCACCGACGGTGTCGTCGCGGGACGCAGCGCCTACGAACTCATCCTCACGCCGAAGACCACCGAGACACTGGTCGAGTCCGTGTCCATCGCGGTCGACTCTGAGACCGGTCTTCCGCTCGGCGTCACCGTGCGGGCCGTCGGGCAGGAAGACCCCGCGTTCCGGGCTGCATTCACCGAGATCGACCTCTCGGCACCGGCATCCACCCTGTTCGACTTCACGCCGCCCGCCGGCGCGACCGTCGACGAGCTCGCCGTGCCCGAGATGACCGACGGACAGAAGCCCGAGCTCACCCCCGAGCAGCAGGCCGAGGTCGACGCCCTGCGCGCCGCCCCGCCCGTCGTGACCGGTGAGGCGTGGAGCACCGTCGTCGAACTGCCTGCCGACACCATCCCCGCCGAGCTGCGCGAGAACGAACTGCTCGCCGAGCTCACCACCGAGGTCGACGGCGGCCGCGTGCTGTCCACGTCGCTCGTGAACGTGCTCCTCGCCACCGACGGCCGGGTCTTCGCCGGATCCGTGCCCGTGGCGCAGTTGCAAGCCGCAGCGTCCGCTCAGTGAGCCCCGACGCCCCGGCCCTCGACCTCGCGATCGAGAGCCGGGGCCTCACCAAGCGCTTCGGCACCCAGGTCGCCGTCGCCGGTATCGACCTCGCCGTACCGCGGGGGTCGGTGTTCGGTTTTCTCGGACCCAACGGGTCGGGAAAGACCACCAGCATCCGGATGCTGCTGGGTCTGACCCAGCCCAGCGGTGGCGAGGTCTCCGTGCTCGGAGATCGCATGCCCGAGCGACTCCGCGAGGTGCTGCCCCGCGTCGGGGCCCTCGTCGAAGGGCCCGCGTTCTACCCGTTCCTCTCGGGCACCGCCAACCTGAACCGGCTCGACACCGCTGACCCGCATTCGTCGCGGCGCACCCGCACCGACCGCGTGGCATCAGCCCTCGACCGGGTCGGACTCAGCCACGCCGCGGGCAAGAAGGTGGGCGCGTACTCGCTCGGCATGAAGCAACGCCTCGGGCTCGCTAACGCGCTGTTGCAGCCGCGCGAGCTGCTGGTGCTCGACGAACCCACCAACGGGCTCGACCCGCAGGGCACCCGCGAGGTGCGCAGCCTGATCCGATCGTTCGCGTCGGAAGGCACCACCATCTTCGTCTCCAGCCACCTGCTCGCCGAGATCGAGCAGATGTGCACCCACGCGGCCGTCATGAGCGCCGGCAGCATCGTGGCCCAGGGAACCCTCGACCAGTTGCGCCAGGTCGGCGAGACCCGGGTGCGGGTGCAGACCCCCGACGCCGACGCGGCCCGCCATGTTCTGACCGGCCTCGGAATGATGCCGACCGTGGAGACTCATGCCGACGCCGACCCGTGGGTGACCGCTCCGGTCGGCGCGACCCCGCTCAAGGCGGAGGACATCGTGCTGTCGCTCGTCGGCGCTAACGTGCGCGTGCGCGGCTACGCCATCGAACAGCCCAGCCTCGAAGAACGCTTCGTCGCCCTGACAGGAGAGGGATTCGATGTCGTCCAATGAAGCGACCTTCGGTTCGAACACTGCACCCACCACGGAGACCGGAGAGGGATCCGATGTCGTCCAGTGACGTGACCCCCAGCACCACTACGGCCACGGCCGACGCGCCCCGTTCGCGCGTGCCGCTGGGCCTTGACCTGGTGGGCTCGGAGCTGTCGGTGCTCTTCCGCCGCCGCCGCACCTGGGCGATGCTCGTGGCGGTCGCCCTCATCCCCATCCTGCTCGCCATCGCCGTGCGACTGTCGTCGGACACCCTTGCTCCGGGGGAGGGCCCGCCCTTCCTCGACCGGGTGACCCAGAACGGGCTCTTCGTCGGATTCACGGCCATGATCGTCGGCATCCCGCTGTTCCTGCCGCTCACCATCGGCGTCGTCGCCGGTGACACCATCGCTGGAGAAGCCGGGCAGGGCACGCTGCGCTACCTGCTCACCGCTCCCGCCGGCCGGGTGCGGCTGCTGCTCGTCAAGTACATTGGCGCCGCCGCGTTCTGCGTCGCGGCGGCGTTCACCCTGATGATCGTCGGCATCCTGATCGGAGCGCTGCTGTTCCCGGTCGGCCCGGTCACGCTGCTCTCGGGCGACGTGATCAGCGTGCCGGAGTCGCTGCTGCGGTCGCTGCTGGTCGCCAGCTACGTCACCGTGTCGCTCCTCGGCCTATCGGCCATCGGCCTGTTCATCTCGACGCTCACCGACGTGCCGGTCGGCGCGATGGCCGCGACCATCGTGGTGTCGGTGGTCGCGCAGATCCTCGACGTGCTCCCGCAACTGTCGTGGCTGCACCCGTGGCTGTTCAGCCACTACTGGCTCGGCTTCGCCGACCTGCTGCGGCAGCCGCTCGACCTGGGCTCGTTCGCCGACAACATCCTCGTGCAGCTCTGCTACATCGCGGTGTTCGGGGCCCTCGCATATAGCCGGTTCTCGACGAAGGACATCCTCTCGTAGCACCAGCCGGCACCGGCCGGGGGCCGCGTCACCAGCGTGTTCCTGGCAGTGTCACATCGCGTCGCCGATGTAGGAGTACTTGACGAAGACCTCCGATGCGATGCCCGACTCCTCGAGCACGCCCTGCACGGCGGTGAGCATGTAGCGGGAATCCCACCCCATGTACAGGAAGTGCTCGTCGTCGAGGGTGTCCCAGTGGCCGTTCCACGCCTGCGCCCCGAAGATGGGCCCGCCGCGACGCGCGCTGAGGGCGACCACGTGCTCGCGGGAATCCGCCCACAGCCGCTTGAAGATGCGGTTGAAGAGGTACTTGACGTCGTAGACCTCCCAGTGCTCGCCCCGGTACTCGACGTACTCGAACTCACGCTGCCAGCCGCGCGGCCACCCGCGACGGCGCTGCGCGTCGAGGATCGGGGTGAGCCCGTCGTCGTCGATGCCGGCCGCGGTCGGGCGCGACCAGATGCGCACGAAGTCCGCGGTGAGCCGGGCGGTACGCTCGGCGATGGCCGCGGTGCCCCAGGCCGGGGTGCCGGCGATCTCGCGGGTCGACGCGACGTCGCTCGCGGGGTAGATGCGGTCGCGCTTCTCGGGGTAGCCGGCGTCGATGGCACGTTCGCCCAGGGTGTCTTCGAGCAGGGCGAGGTTGCCGAGGGATGCCGCGAGCGCACGGTGGCTGTTCTGCTCGTCTTCGCTGTACTCGGCCCATTCGCGCACGCCGTCACCGCTCCACGAATCGGCCGGAGCGAGCGGGAACACGTGGTCGACGGCGTAGTCGCTCGTGCTCCCGACGCCGGCGATGCGGCCGAGGACGTAGGCGGCATGCGGGAGTGCGCTGTACTTCAATTCGACGCGCACGCGGGCGTCGGAGGGCGTGATGCGTGCGATCGCGGCATCCAAGGCTCCTGCGCTCTCGGAGCGCGCGCGGCACAGCCGGGCGACCAGGCGGTCATTACCCAGCCCCACGACGGTACGGCGCAGCAGCAGCGACTGCACGCCCTCGAGGGTGCGGATGAGGGCAGCGCGGTCGATGTCGCCGGTGAGATAGTCGCGGTACTCCCGCATGACGAGCGGATACATGCCACGTCCGACGGTGTTGACGTAGCCGAGCTGGCGGCCGACCTCGGCGTCGTCGGCGTGCTGTGGCTCGAGCAGGGTGCGGTACACCGCGGAGTAGGCGGTCCACTCGGCGGCGAGCTCGCGCAGCGTGCCGATGTCGAGGCGCGGGAATTGCTGGCGGAACGCGTCGTACACGCCGCGTCCGTCGCCCGCGTCGATCTCGCGCCCGGTGGTCATCACCAGGTAGTGCCGCCAGAATGCCGCGATCGAGTCACCGGTGTTCTGCTCGATGGGCAGCCAGTACGTCGATTCGATCTCGGTCTGCTCTGCGTGGGTGAGGCCCATCAGCACGTAGTTGTGGATGAGCTCGTGGTCGCGCAGCGGCTCGCCCGTCGAGTTGAGGCTCTCGAAGATCTGCTGCGCGTTCGCTCCGGCACGCAGCGTGATGGCGACGTGCTCGAGGCGCTGCAGGCCCGACCACATGCGGGGCACCTCCTCTGGGGGAACCTGGCTGCGGAAGAACGCGTAATTGGCATCGAACCGGGAGTCGCGATCCTCGTCGCCCGACCCGCGGCGACCGAGCACGACGCTCTCGAAGACGTCGGCCCACGCGCGGTGCGGGCGCAGCTTGGTTCCGCCGCTGCCGTTCACCAGAACGGCTTCGAGTTCGGCGGCGAGGGCGGTGTCGCGGGTCTCGGCCGGTTGCTGGAGCACGGTGTGGTGCAGCGCGGCGATGAGCAGCATGAGGGTGGTGATGCGCTGCTGGCCGTCGATGAGCACCAGCTCGGTGGCGTCGACGGAGGCGCCAGCCTGCCCGTCGTGTGCCGGGTGCCGGTTGGTGCTCGACAGGATCGAGCCGATGAAGTGCGTGTGGGTGTCGCGTGCGTCGGAGACCGCGCGGATGTCGGCGAGCAGCTGTTCGCACCCGCCGATGTCCCAGCGGTACTGCCGCTGGTAGACGGGAACCACGATGGTGGTGCGCGGGGCCGAGAGCCAGCCGATGGTGTTGACCGCGGTCGCGTCGATGTTCGTGGCTGTGGCCATGGCCTGGTTCGCCCTTCGGGAGAGTGTCGACGGCACTCGTGGTGCCCGGGCCGGTGGCCCTCGAGTCGAAGTGGCGACAGTGGATGCCCCGAGCGCTGCGCCGCGGCATCCACTGTATCCGCACTGGCGACAGGCCCCGGCTGTTCACCCGCCGCGGCGCGCCTCCAAGATAGGGTTACCTAAGTTGGGCCTGTTAAAACGTGCTGGCCCCTGAACAAAAGGACATGGTTCACATCATGGGATACATCAAATCTGCCGCCCTCGAAGAGACCGGCTACGTCGTACTCGACCGCTACAACCAGGAGCTCGACCCCCAGGAATGGATGGATATCGAGTACGTCGACTGGAAGTCGTCGGGCGAGACCCGCTTCGCGCCGCTCGCGAGCGCCTTCGGCGAGATCGAGGTGAACGGTTTCTGGAACCACAAGCCGCCGCGCACCGACAAGGACGGCGTCTGGATCGACTCCCAGGTGGAGAAGGCCCCGAACCTCACCCGCCGCGCCCAGGAGCCCGGCGCCAACGTCGGCCGCTGCCGCGTGATCGAGCTGCTGCCGAACTCGTATGCTGACTGCCTGTACAACCTGCACCAGGACGACAACAACCGCCTCAACCCCGACGGCACCGGCTGGGTCGTTCGCGGCTTCTTCAACCTCACCAACGACGAGACCAGCTTCTTCGTGCTGCGCGAGAACCGCACCGACCCGAGCGTCGAATACCGCATCGCCCTGCCGGCCGGCGCACAGCTGATCATCGACACCCAGCGCCTCTGGCACGCGGCCACGCACCTCGGAACCGACCCGCGCTACTGCCTCATCACCTCGTGGGAGTCCGGCCCCGAGCTCGACGCCTACATCGCCGAGCACAACGGGGTCAACCGCGTGCCGAACGTCGAGGTCGACCAGGAGGTCCTCGACGCCGGCCAGGTGGAGCAGAGCCGCCGCATCGCCGCCCGCGCCGCGTACTACGCGGCCAAGGGACAGGCCGAGAAGACCGCGATGAGCGAGGCGTAGGCACCCGCCTCACTGCTCCGCCCGCTGCGCCCGCAGTACCCGCGTTACCGCGACCGCCCTTCCCGCTTCGGGGAGGGCGGTTCGCGTTGCGGGCCCGCTTGTAGGCTGGGCGCGCCGGCACGAGACGAGGAACATGCCATGAGGAACAACCCGGGGTTCGCGCTCGATGACGTCGAGGCGATCAGGCAACTCGTGCGCGAGAATCCCTGGGTCACGTTCGTGAGCTTCGTCGAGGGGCGCGGGCTCGTGGCATCCCACTATCCGGTGATCCTCGACGAGACTGCGCGTCCTGCAGATGCGGGGGCCGGCGATGCGGGGGCCGGCGAGATCGTGCTGCTCACCCACTTCGGGCGTCCCGACGAGGTGCTGCACGGCCTCGGCAGCGGCGAGATCATGGCCATCGTGCAGGGCCCGCATGGGTACATCTCGCCCGGATGGTACGAGAGCACGCCCGCGGTACCGACCTGGAACTTCGTGGTCGCGCACCTGCACGGGGTTCCCGAGATCCTCGACCACGCCGAGAACCTCACCGTGCTGGAGACACTCGTCGAGCGTTTCGAGCGCGATCTGCCCGAGCCCTTTCTCATGCGCAAGACGCTGGAGAACGGCGAATGGGCGGACCGCATCGCGCATGGCACCGTCGGATTTCGGCTGCGGGTCACGCGGTTCGAGGCGAAGAACAAGATGAGCCAGAACAAGCCGGCCGAGGTCGTCGACCGCGTCGTCGACGCGCTCACCAGGCCCGGCCCGTACCGCAACGACGCGCTCGCCCGCCGCATGGTCGACGTGCGAGACGCCGCGCGCGAGACACGACGTTAACGGCCAGGAGAACCCGCGCGGCTAGGGTGGCCGCATGGAGTACACCTCATGATCGAAGTCCGCGGGCTGAGCAAGCACTACGGATCCACCACCGCCGTCGACGATGTGACGTTCACCGTCAAGCCGGGCATGGTCACCGGCTTCCTCGGGCCGAACGGCGCAGGCAAGTCGACCACGATGCGCATGATCGTCGGCCTCGACCGGCCGTCCGCCGGAAGCGCGACGGTGAACGGCCGCCCGTACGCCGAGCACCGCGCCCCACTACGCGAGGTGGGCGTACTGCTCGACGCGAAGGCCGTGCACACCGGTCGCAGCGCCCGGAACCACCTGCGCGCCCTCGCCGCGACGCACGGCATCGCGAAGGCCAGGGTCGACGAGGTCATCGCCCTGACCGGGCTCGAGTCCGTCGCCCGCAAGCGTGTCGGCGGCTTCTCGCTCGGTATGGGGCAGCGCCTCGGAATCGCGGCGGCGCTGCTCGGCGACCCCGCCACCCTCATCCTCGACGAACCCGTGAACGGACTCGACCCCGAGGGCGTCATCTGGGTTCGTACCCTCGCCCGCCACCTCGCCTCGGAGGGACGCACGGTCTTCCTGTCATCGCACCTGATGTCGGAGATGGCGCAAACCGCCGACCACATCATCGTGCTCGGCCGCGGAAAGGTCGTCGCCGACGCCCCGGTGCACCAGATCCTCGAAATGGCGAAGGGCACGGCCGTGCGCGTGCGCGCACCCCGCTCCGAAGCGCTGGCGGAGCTGCTGCGCGGCGACGGCGTCGACGTGACGGCAGACGATGGCGGGAGGTTGCGGGTCACGGGAATCACCGCACCGCGCATCGGCGAGCTCGCGGCATCCACCGGCCTCGTCCTGCACGAACTCACCCCGCTGGAGGGATCACTCGAAGACGCGTACCTCGCGCTGACCCAGGGCGAGGTCGAGTACCACGCGGGCGCGCTTCCCCCATCGCCCGACGGATCCTTCCCGACCGCACCGTCCGCCACGATGACCGCGCCGACCTCGGCCACGGGAGGCACCCGATGACAACCACCACCACCGCACCCACCGGCCCCGCTACCGCCGAACGCTCCGGCCTGTCCTTCGGGGGAGTGCTGCGCTCCGAGGCGATCAAGCTCACCACCCTGCGCTCCACCGTCTGGTGCTTTGCCATCATCGTGCTCGTCACGGTCGGGCTGGCATTCTTGCTCGCCGCTACCTTCTTCACTCCGGCGCCCCTCCCCGACGACGGGGTGCAGGCGGTGTGGGTGCAGGTGGGAACGCTCGGCATCACGTTCAGCCAGCTCGTCGTCGCCGTTCTCGGTGCCCTCGTCATCACGGGTGAATATAGCACTGGCATGATCCGCTCGACGCTCACCGCGGTACCGCGTCGCATTCCCGCCCTCGCCGCGAAGGCCATCGTCATCGGCGTGGCGACCTTCGTCGTCGGGCTGGTCTCGGTGCTCGCCGCCGCGTTCCTCCCCGCCGGCATTCTGGCCGGCAACGGGGCGGAGCCCGATTTCGCGGACCCCGCTGCATACGCGGCATTCGCGGGCGGCGCGCTGTACCTCGCGCTGATCGCCGTGCTGTCGCTCTCGATCGGCACCATCGTGCGCAACAGCGCGGGGGGAATTGCCGCATCGCTCGGCCTGCTGCTGGTCGTGCCGGGTGTGCTCTCGCTCATCGCCGCGATCACGAGCACCGAGTGGCTGCAGAACCTCAGCCAGTTCCTCCCGAGCGCCCTCGGCAACGTGCTGTACGCCTACCCGCAGGACACCGGCCCCGTGCCCGACGGTATCGTCGCGCTCGAGCCGTGGCAGGCAGCGCTCTGGCTGTTCGCCTGGGTGGCCGTCGCTTTCGCCACGGCCGCGGTGCTCATCAAGCGTCGCGACGCGTAACGTCCGCTTCTGCCGTAACGCACAGACCCCGGCTGCACTGGAGGAATCCAGTGCAGCCGGGGTCTGTGGTGTTAGGACGTCAGCGCGTCAGGGCGTCGACAACGATCTGGTCAGGCGAAGGTCGACGCGTCGATCACGAAGCGGTAGCGCACGTCAGACGACAGCACGCGCTCGTAGGCGTCGTTGATGCCGTCGGCGTTCACCAGCTCGATCTCGGGCGCGATTCCGTGCTCGGCGCAGAAGTCGAGCATCTCCTGCGTCTCGCCGATGCTGCCGATACCCGAGCCCGCGAACGAGCGACGTCCGCCGATGAGCGAGAACGCCTGCACGGGCAGCGGCTCGGAGGGTGCGCCGACGTTGACCAACGTGCCGTTCAGGGCGAGCAGCGACAGGTGCGCGTTCATGTCGATCTCGGCGCTCACGGTGTTGATGATGAGGTCGAACTCGTTGGCGAGGGTCTCGAAGGTGGCCTCGTCGCCGGTCGCGTAGTAGTGGTCGGCGCCGAGGCGCAGTCCGTCCTCCTTCTTGCTCAGCGTGCGCGAGAGCACGGTGACCTCGGCACCCATGGCGTGGGCGATCTTGACGGCCATGTGGCCGAGGCCGCCCATACCGACGACGGCGACCTTGGAACCGGGGCCGGCCTTCCAGTGGTGGAGCGGCGAGTAGGTGGTGATGCCGGCGCACAGCAGGGGAGCAGCGGCCTCGTACGGGATGCTCTCCGGAACCTTGAGCACGAAGTCCTCGACGACGACGACGTGGGTGGAGTATCCGCCCTGGGTGATGGTGCCGTCGCGGTCGACCGACGCGTAGGTGCCGGTGTTGCCCTTGAGGCAGTAGTTCTCGTCGCCGGAGAGGCAGTTGACGCACTCACGGCAGGAGTTGACCATGCAGCCGACGCCGACGCGGTCGCCGACGTTGTGCAAGGTGACGTCGGATCCGACCTCGGTGACGACACCGACGATCTCGTGGCCGACGGTGAGCGGGTAGGCGACCGGTCCCCAGTCGCCGCGCACGGTGTGGATGTCGGAGTGGCAGATGCCGGCGTAGGCGATCTCGATGAGCACGTCCTTCGCGCCGACATCGCGGCGCTCGATGGTCGTGGGAACGAGGGGTTCGGTGGCGGACGGTGCCGCGTATGCGTTGACGGTAAGCATGGTTCTCCTATTGCTCCGCTGAGCGGGGGTAATGGGTTGTGGCCGCAACTGACCACCCGCAGAACGGGGGTGATCGGGGGAGTGGGCCAAGCGCCACGGTATCAGGCGAAAAAAGGCGGCAGGTTTGTGCCGGGGGCCTTGCCCCATCGTCGTGACGGGAGTAGCAAGGACGCAAAACCAGACAAGGGAGCCATTATGACTGTCGTGAGCACCGTGAAAGACCCGAACGCACTGACCCTCACCTTCGTCACCGAATTCGACGCCGCAGTCGACCAGGTGTGGCAGTTGTGGAAGGACCCGCGCCAGCTCGAGCGGTGGTGGGGCCCGCCGACCTATCCCGCCACCTTCGACTCGCACGACTTCACGGTCGGTGGAAGGTCCCTGTACTACATGACGTCGCCCGAGGGCGAGAAGATGTGGGGCTGGTGGGAGACCACGGCGATCGAGGAGCTATTGCGGTACGAGTTCGACGACGGTTTCGCCAACGACGACGGCAGTAAGAACACCGACATCGATTCCACCCACGGAGTCGTGACCCTCGAGGCAGTCGGTGACAAGACCAGGATGACCATCGTCTCCTTCTTCACGAGCCAGAAGCAGCTCGACGAGATGGTCGAGATGGGCATGGAAGAGGGAATGCGCGAAGCCCTCGGCCAGATCGACTCAATCCTGACGAGCGTGTCTGCCTGACAATCCGCGCGCGGTCCGGCGATCAGTCGGCCGGGCCGTGCGCGACTCGCTTGGGGGGTACGACCGTGCTGTCGGCCGGGGGACAGATGACGTACGGTCGGAACAACGACCTGGGGGGCTCGCCATCACTACGACACTGCGCTCGCGCACGTCCGGCCGCGCGAAACCGCCGCCGTCCGGGGCGCCCGCGGCCTCGCAGCGCATCCGCGAGCAGGCCGTCGAACGCTTCGGAACGGTTCACGACCCGTCGCCCATCGTCAAGCAGGCGCCGACGACCCTGCTGTTCGGTGCCGCCATCGCCCTGTGCCTCGTGTTCGCCGACGTCGAAGTGCGTCACCCGTCGTGGTTCATGATCGGATGCGTCGCCCTCGTCGCCGCGACGGTCGCCGCCGTCATCCTCAGCACGCGATCCTCGTGGTGGCACTTCGGCTGGGTAGTGGGCATCGTCGACTTCGTCTCGCTGGGCTTCCTGCGGCTGGGAACCGATTCCACGAACTCCCCGCTGGTCTACCTCGCCGTACTGCCCGTGCTCTTCTTTGCGGGGGAACGGGGCCGCCACAACGTGCTGATCGCGGGCGTCGGCACGCTGGTCGCCCTGGTCGGCCCGATCCTCGTCGACCCGCACGGCGACAGCGACGTGCAGTTGTGGGCCGGGCTGTTCGCCACCCTGGTGCTGATCTGTGTCGCCGCCATCTTCAACGAGGTGACCAACGCTTTCCGCGTGCAGACCGTCGAGACGCGGGAGCTCGCGGAGTTTCGCGACGAGTTGCTGCAGGAGAGCATGGTGCAGATCACCATGCTCGAAGAGAGCAACGCGCAGCGCCACGCCGCCGAGGAGCGGCTGCGTGGCCTGTGGTCGGCCGTCACCGAGCAGGCAGCCATTGGAACCACCCTCGACGGGCTCATCGACAGCTGGAATCCCGGCGCGGAGAAGATGCTCGGCGTCACCGCCGCGCAGGCCGAGGGCATCCGGCACATCACGTCGCTGCACGTGACCCGCGAGCTCGACGAACGGGTGAACGAGCTCGGCCCCGACTCCCGGTCTAACGGAATGCCGCCGCGGTTCCGGGCACTCGTGCACGCCGCGAAGGACGGCGTCGCCGACGTGCGCGACTGGACCTGGGTGCGCGGCGACGACGAGGAATTCCCCGTGCAGGTCAGCGTCACCCCGCGGCTGAGCGATGACGGCGACATCGTCGGCTACCTCTTCGTGGCCAACGACATGACCGAGGCACGGGAGGTCGCCAAGCTCAAGGACAACTTCGTCGGCCTGATCTCGCACGAGCTGCGCACCCCGCTCAGCTCGATCGTCGGTTACCTCGAACTCATTCGCGACGAGGAGGTCTCCGACCTCACCGAGGACCAGCTGCAGTACCTCGGCATCGCGGAACGCAACGCCCACCGGCTGCTGCGGCTCGTCGGTGACCTGCTGTTCACCGCACAGGTCGAGTCGGGGGCGTTCACCCTCGAGGTGGCGCCCCTGGACGTGGCATCCATCGTCGCTGCCTCGGTCGAGTCCGCGCAGCCCGCCGTCGCCAGGGCGGGTATCACCCTGGTCGCCGAGGGCATTAGCGTCGGCGTGACCGTCGACGGGGATCCGGTGCGACTCGGGCAGGCCGTCGACAACCTGGTGTCGAACGCCATCAAGTTCACGCCAGCGGGTGGGTCGGTGACGGTCTCGCTCGCCCGGGAGGGCCGGCGCGCGGTGATCTCGGTGAGCGACACCGGGTTCGGTATCGCGGCCGAGGAGCTCGACAAGCTGTTCTCCCGGTTCTTCCGCGCCAGCACGGCGACCCGCAACGCGGTGCCGGGGGTCGGACTCGGGCTGACCATCACCAAGGCCATCGTGGTCGCGCACCGCGGCGACCTGACCGTCTCGAGCGTCGAGGGATCCGGCACGACCTTCGGCATCTCGCTTCCCCTCGCCCGCCGCGGCCGCAAGGCCGGCCCGGTCGGCTGACCGGTCACCGCGGCACGGCAGGATGGGGGCATGCACCCCGTCGCCGCCCTCAACGAGATCGCTTTCTGGCTCGAGCGCGAGCTCGCCCCGACCTTCAAGGTCAAGGCGTTCCGCTCGGCGGCCGAGATCGTCGGTTCACTGTCGACCGACGAGATCGCCGCCCGGGCCGCCGACGGGCGGCTCACGAAGACCAAGGGGATCGGTGCTCGCACCTTCGAGGTGATCAGCCAGGCAGTGGATGGCGCGGTACCCGACTACCTCGAGAACCTGCGCACCACGGGCGCGAAACCCCTCGCCGACGGGGGTACCGACCTGCTGGCGCAGCTGCGGGGCGACCTGCACAGCCACAGCGAGTGGTCGGACGGCGGGTCGACGATCGAGCAGATGGTCGCCGCGGCCCGCTCACTCGGCCGTGAATACCTCGCCCTCACCGACCACTCGCCGTCGCTGAAGGTCGCGAGCGGGCTCACCGCAGAACGACTCGCGGAGCAGCTCGACGTGATCGACGGCCTGGCCACCGGGGGTGCGGGCTCCAGCGACGGCGACGGCGACACCGGCGAAGGCGACGCCAGCGACGGCGACGCTGGCGCGGCAGGCGACTTCCGGCTCCTCACCGGAATCGAGGTCGACATCCTCGAGGACGGAACCCTCGACCAGACGCGCGAGATGCTCGACCGCCTCGACATCGTGGTGGCGAGCGTGCACTCCAAGCTGCGGGCCGATTCGGCCACCATGACCGAGCGCATGCTGGGCGGTATCCGCGATCCGCACACCACGGTGCTCGGGCACTGCACGGGGCGGCTGCTCTCCGGGTCGCGCGGCACCCGCCCGCCCTCCGACTTCGACGCCGAAGCCGTGTTCGCCGCCTGCGCCGAGCACGACGTCGCCGTCGAGATCAACAGCCGTCCGGAGCGCCAGGACCCGCCGGACGACCTCATCACGCTCGCCCTCGACGCCGGGTGCCTGTTCAGTATCGACACCGACGCGCACGCGCCTGGACAGCTCGACTTCCTCGCCTACGGCGCCGAGCGTGCCGACCGGGCCGGGGTGCCCGTCGACCGCATCATCACGTCCTGGCCGGTGGAGCGCCTGCTCGAATGGGCCGGCCGCCGCCGGTGACGCCTGCCGCGAGGCAGTGATTCCCGGGGTGCGGTCCTGACACCTCCCGCGCGGTCGTGGTGCCCGCCGCAATGCACGGCGCCGCTCAATCGAGTCGCAGCTCGAAGTACTCGCTGTGCGGGTCGTCGGTGTAGTCGGCAAACGGCGGGCACCGCACGAAACCGGCCCGCGCATACAACCGCCGCGCCCGGGCGAAGTACTCCTCCGCCCCGGTCTCCAGGCTGAGCAGCTGGATGCCGCGGCGCCGCGCATCGGCGATGAGCGCGTCGAGCAGCGCGGTGGCCACGCCCCGGCCCCGCGCGGCCGGCGTCGTGCGCATCGACTTGAGCTCGGCCCACCGCGGGTCGATCTCGCGCAGCGCACCGCAGGCCAGCAGGTCGCCGTTCTCGCGCACCGACCAGAACGCGATGTCGGCGCCGAGCAGCGCGGCGTGGTCAAGGGCGTGCACGCTCTCGGCGGGCGACGTGGCGAACATGTCGGCCAGGTGCTCGTCGAGCAGCTGGTGGATGTCGGCCCGCCGGGGGTCGTCCCTCGCGATGACGAGCGCGGCAGCATCCATCACCACAGTGTGCCCGACCGGAAGTGCCGCGTACCCGACCGGTGCATGACCGGACGCTGCCTGCCGGACCGCTGCTTCGGGCGTCACCGCGCGGGCACTTCGGCCGCCTCTAGTGAACGCTGCTCGGCCGCGAGCTGCTCGGTCTGCCTTTCGGATGCGGTGATCTCGCGCTCCGAGCGGCGGTGCACGACGCCGACGATGGCGTAGGTGCCGAAGCCGATGACCCCCGAGACCAGCGTCGCCCAGCCGTCGAACCCGGCGCCGACGATCGAGTTCTCGATGTAGAGGATGTCGTTCGGCACCCCGTAGAGGGTCGGGGTCAGGGCGAGCAGCGTCATGCGCACGACGAAGCCGACGCCGGCGGCCGCAAGGGCCGCCGAGACGCCCGGGCGCCGCCAGAACACACCGAGGATGAACGGGGCGGCGAGGCACGCCAGCATCAGGTCGAACGCGAGGGTCAGCAGGATGCCGGTCTGGCTCACCCGCATGGCGAGGAACACGGCGGTGATGACGATCGGCACCATGGCGATGCGGGTCCAGCGCAGCAGCGGGTCGGCGCCGGTGGTGACCGAGCGACGCACGTTGAAGATGTTGCGCACTGCGATGGCCGAGGTGGCGAGGATCGCACCGGACGCGGTGGAGAACGACGCGGCGACGATCCCCGACAGCACCAGGATGGCGAGTAGCGGTGGGGCGTACTCGTCGAGCAGGGTGAACAGGATGGGGCCGTCGTCGACGGTGATGCCGAGGACGGCGGAGGCGGTCAGCGCGACGAGGGCGAAGATCGTGCCGATGCCGGCGGTCGCTGCGGCGCCGATGAAGCACGCCTGCTGGGCCACCTTGGGCGACTTGGCTCCGAAGATGCGCTGCATGAAGTCGATTGCGACGATGTCTCCGATGCCGAGCGCGATGAGTGTCGCCCAGTTGATCGGGGCGCCCTGCGCGGAGTCGGTGAGCTGTCCGAGGTCGAACGGCCCCATGCCCTCGGGGATGACGATGCCGTAGGAGAGCGCCACCCACGCCAGCAGCGCGATCGAGGCGACGACCGTGATCGCGGTCTGGATGGCGGCGGTGTAGGCGTCGGAGAAGAGTCCACCGCCGATCGTGTACGCGAGCACCAGCGCGACGGCGAGAACGACGCCCCAGGTGTATGGAATGTTCGCGAACCGCTCGAGCAAAAAGCCGCAGGCGACCAGGTTGCCGGCGAGGAGGGTGATGAAGGCCAGGATCATGATCACCGACGCGACGACCTCGGTGGGCCGGTTGTAGCGGATGCGAAAGAAGTCCGCGAGGGTGAGCAGCTTCATGGCGTTCATCGGCTTGGCGAGAAAGAGGCCGGTCAGCAGCAGGCAGAGGGCGAGGCCCAGCGCGAGCGATGCCCCCGACCAGAACCCGAACTGCGAGGTGAGGTCGGTGTTGCCGACGGTGGCGTTGGAATCGACGGCGGCGGCGGTGAGCGACACGGCGACCAGGGGCACCCCGAGTTGTCGGCCGGCGACGAGAAAGTTGGCGCTGTCGCCGTCGACCTTGCGGGCGACGACGATGCCCACGATGAGGACCGCGAGGACGGTGATACCCACTCCGATGATGATCATGACTGCTCCCAGATAGGCCGTGACGGGGGGAAAGCGAGCGCGACCGGGTTTCTGTCGATCGATAAGTACCTTTATGCGCCTCGCACGTTGTCGGCCGCTTTCGGGCATGAGTCGATCGTGTTAAATGGCGCGCCGAACCGCCCGGGCAGGCGGGGTAACCCGGCAGCGGGCGCGCCGAACGGCCCGGCACCCGGCAGCTGAACGGGTTACCGGTACGGAGCGCGCGGGATCAGCGGCGGGACTCCGACCACGCCAGCGAGTTCTTCGCCTGCTCGGCGGTGAGGGGGGTGACGCCGCCGCAGTTCGTGCAGCGGTTGTGGTACTTCGTCGATAGCGGAATGAGGGGGATGAAGAACAGGCTGATGCGGTTCGAGCGCTTCATCACGTTCTGCGGCACGTTCTGGCCGCAGAAGTGGCAGATGAACGCGACGACGTTGATGAGGGATTCGCTGATCGAGTTGCCGAAGATCAAAAACATGGGGAGGCCTCTCGGGCTGCGAAATAGTGCGGAAGGGGAAGGAGTGCGGAAGTTAGAGCTGGAGTGCGGCACCAGGAGGGTGCCGCTGGTCACTTCTCGGCCAGCGAGCCGGCGTGGTCGGGGACGTGCTTGTGCAGTTCCTTGGCCGGTCGTTCGTAGTCGCTAGATTTCGGCCGCGCGGGGATCTGGATCTCGTCGGGATCGCGGTGCTCGTACGGCACCTGCGACAGCAGGTGATTGATCGCGTTGAGCCGCGACGAGCGCTTGTCGTCGCTCTCGATGGTCCACCACGGGGCGTCGACGGTGTCGGTCGCCTCGAACATGGCGTCCTTGGCCCGCGAGTAGTCCTCCCAACGGCTGATCGACAGCACGTCGGTGTCGGAGAGCTTCCATCGACGCATCGGGTCGCCGAGCCGTGAATGGAAGCGCTGCTCCTGCACGTCGTCGGATACCGAGAACCAGTACTTGATGAGGATGATGCCGTCGTCGACGAGCATCTTCTCGAACAGCGGCGCCTGCTGCAGGAACAGCTGGTACTGCTCGGCGGTGCAGTACTCCATGACGCGTTCCACGCCCGCGCGGTTGTACCAGGAGCGGTCCATGAGCACGATCTCGCCCTTTGTGGGGAGGTGCTCGACGTAGCGCTGGAAGTACCACTGCCCCTTCTCCCGCTCGCTCGGCGTCGGCAGAGCGACGACCCGCGCCGATCGGGGGTTCAGGTACTGCATGATGCGTTTGATCGCGCCGCCCTTGCCCGCGGCGTCCCTGCCCTCGAAGATGACGACCAGCCGCGCGCCAGTGTCGACCACCCAGCGCTGCATGGTCACCAGTTCGACCTGCAGTCGCTCGAGCTCTGACTCGTAGGGCTTCTTCGGTACGCGCTTGGGGGGTGCCTGCAATTTCGGGTCCTGCTCCGCTGGGCCCTGCGTGCCGCTCTTCTTTCCCTTGGTCTTCGACATTGCCAAACCTTACGCCCGCCCTAGCACATCCAGCCATTCGGCGTGCGATGGGCAGCACCCCGTAGCGGCTTGCCTCCGGGCGCCTTCACACTGGATTCCTGCTGGCCGCAGCTGTGCCCGGCATTTCGACTCACGATTCCACCATCCACTCACCGAGGACACCCCATGCCCGACCAGCCTATGAAGATCGCCGCCGTCATCTACAACCCGATCAAGGTCGACCTCGATGCCCTGCGCGAGGCCATCACGACCGAGGCGGATGCCGCGGGCTGGGGCGAGACGCGCTGGTACCCCACCTCGGTCGAGGACGAGGGACAGGGCGCGACCGGCGAGGCACTGGCCGACAAGGTCGACCTCGTGATCGCCGCGGGCGGGGACGGCACCGTGCGTGCCGTCGCCGAGGCCGTGCGCGGCTCCGGCGTTCCCGTCGCGCTGCTGCCATCGGGAACCGGCAACCTGCTCGCCCGCAACCTCAAGCTCACCCTCGACAACATGCCGACCTCCGTGAAGGTCGCCTTCACCGGTGTCGACCGCGACATCGACCTCGGCGTGATCGACATCGAGCGCGAAGACAAGAGCCGCGACCGCCACGTCTATGTCGTCATGGCGGGCATGGGCCTCGACGCGAAGATGATCGAGAACACCGACGACGACCTCAAGGCGAAGGCGGGCTGGGTCGCCTACGTCAAGGCGATCGCCGCGTCGCTGCGCGACAGAAACGAACTGCACCTGCGCTTCCAGCTCGATGGGGGCCCCCGCCGCCGCGCGACGGCGCACACGGTCATCCTCGGTAATTGTGGATCATTGCCCGCCAACGTGCTGCTGATGCCCGACGCCGTGATCGACGACGGACTGTTCGACCTGATGCTGATGCGCCCGGGCGGCGTGCTCGGCTGGATCCGGGTGTGGACCAAGATCGCCTGGACCAATGGCGTGCTGCGCCGCACCAAGACCGGTGCCGCCATCGCCGGGGAACGCCGCAACGACGGCGACCTGCACTACGAGACCGGCAAGAAGTTCGTCGCCCGCCTGTCGCGCCCCGAGGTCATCGAACTCGACGGCGACACCTTCGGCACGGCGACCGCGTTCAACTCCTTCATCGACCCCGGCGCCCTGACCGTGCGCATCCCCGCCGACGCGTAACCCGTCACCTGCGGCATTCACCCGGAACGGGGCGTGGGCTACCGTGCCGCGAGCAGTGCCGTCGAGTGCAGGCGGGCGGCCGCGATGGCGGTGGATGCCACGTCGATCACTTTCAGCGCCGCATCCGCGATCGACGGCGCGGTGAGCTCGTCGATCGTCTCCGGTTCGCGGCGACGTTGCAGGATGACGCTCTCGACGAGTCCGAGCACGAGGATGCTCGCAGCCCTGCCCTCGGTCGCAGGCACCCCGCAGGCCACCACGAGGGTCTCGTAGGCCGCCTCGAGCTCGGCCCGCAGCGCATGGAACGGCGCGAACCGCTCGTCGGCGAGCTCGGGGATCAGGTACAGCGATCCGATGTTCGTTTCGCCGCCGGAGAGCAGCCGGGCATCGGCGACGCACAGCGCCCACAGCCGCGATTCGGCCGGTTCCGGGCCGTCGAGCAGGCGACGGGCGACGTCGAGCGACGGCCGCACGGTGCCGAGCAGCAGCTCGAGGAGGATCTCGTGCTTCCCGCTGAAGTAGTGGTAGACGCTGGCCTGCCGAATGCCCGCGGTGGCCGCGAGGGAGTGGGTGCTCGTGCTGCCGTAGCCCACGGTGCAGAACAGGTGGGCGGCCGCGTGCAGGATGTCGTTTCGCGTGCCCAGTCCGGTGGGGGAGGGTCCGGCCGCACGGGGTCGTCCGCTGGTGCGCGCCATGATGCAGCCACGGTATCACCCGGCCTTCCCGTCGGTAACACGGCCGAAACGTGGGGTACACCTGCCCGTCACGGCCATCGGTTTCACTGGTTTCTATCGAAGAACAGAAATGTGGTGCGACGATGACCGGCGACAGTACGAACGACAGCACAGACCAGATCATGGATGCCTCGGCCCCCGAACCCGCGGCATCCGCGACGTCGACGACCGCCGGTGCGCGGGAGCATGCCCGGGCGCAGGGAAGCACTCGCGTCGCCGCGCAGCCCACCCTGCCGGCGTCTTCGGCTGCCGCACCCGACGGTGTGGACCCCTCACGCATGGTGTGGGCGGAACGGGTCGCCGGTGGCAACTACACCCACAAGGTGCTCGCGCGCGGCACCGTGCTGCGCCTCACCGACGTCACCGGCGACGCGTGCGCGTCGATCCTGCTGTACAACGCCGACCAGGCCTTCGAGCGGCTCAACGTCGCCGACACCGTGAAGGTGCAGTGGCAGGTGTACAGCGGGCCGGGGCAGCTGCTGCTCTCCGACCAGGCCCGCGTGCTCGCGAGCATCGAGGACGACACCTCGGGGCACCACGACAGCATCTTCGGCACCTCCGCGCTGCTGCGCAACGTCGAGCGCTACGGCGACGGGTCCCCGCAGGGGCCGTCTCCCGCGGGCCGCGAGCTGCTGAAGCTCGCCGGCGCGAAGCACGGACTGCTGCCGCGCGACATCGCGCCGAGCGTCTCGTTCTTTCAGGGCGTGCGAATTCGCGATGACGGCAGCCCCGAGTACCTCGGCTCTGCCGGTGCCGGGGCATCGGTGACCATTCGCACCGAGCTGCCCGTGATCGTGCTGATCGCGAATGCGGCGCATCCACTCGACCCCCGCGAGGAGTACCACTGCGGCGAGCTCGACGTCGTCGCCTGGAGAGACGCGCCGACCACGCCCGACGACCCACTGTGGAGCTCGACCCCCGAGGGCGAGCGCGCGTTCCTGAATACTGCCGACTACCTCACCGCGAGGGGCCTGTCATGAGCTCGAACACCGCCACACCCACCGACTTCGGCCCCGAGCTGCGCCGCGAGATGGTCGCCGACCGGGCTCCGTGGTCGACTACCCTGCTCGCCGGGCAGGTGCTCACCATCGTCGACGTCGACGGCAATCAGGCCGTCGACTTCCTCGCCTACGACGCCGCCGATACCGGGATCGCCTACAGCGCGCAGGCCACCCTGCAGGGGCAGGATTCCGTCTACCTCACCACCGGGTCGGTGCTGCGCAGCTCGGAGTACGAGCCTCTGCTCACCATCGTCGCGACCGACGTCGACCGGCACGACACCCTGGGCGGCGCATGCTCGAAGGAGTCGAACACGCTGCGCTACGGGTTCCACACCTGGTCGCAGCACGGCTGCGCCGACAATTTCCTCAATGAGCTCTCGCGCTACGGCATGGGCAAGCGCGACCAGGTGTCGAACGTCAACTGGTTCATGAACGTGCCGGTCGACCCCGACGGCGCGCTCGGCATCGTCGACGGCATCTCGTCGCCCGGCCTGAGCGTCAGCATCCGCGCCGAACGCGACACCCTCGTCGTCGTATCGAACTGCCCGCAGGTGAACAACCCGTGCAACGGCTTCAACCCGACGCGCGCCGAGATGATCATCCACGCCGGCACGGGTAGCGCCTCGTGACCGCAGACGGCACCATTGCCGGCACCGGCACCCCGGTCGGCGCGACCCCGTTCGACACCCTGCTCATCGCGAACCGCGGCGAGATCGCGGTGCGCATCATCCGCACCGCCCGCGCCATGGGCATCCGCACGATCGCCGTGTTCTCCGAGGCCGACCGTGGCGCCGCCCACGTCGAACTCGCCGACCAGGCCGTGTTCATCGGCCCGGCACCCGCGAGCGAGAGCTACCTGCGCGGCGACGCGATCATCGCCGCCGCCCTCGAGACCGGCGCAGGCGCCATCCACCCCGGATACGGATTCCTCTCCGAAAACGCCGACTTCGCGCGCGCCTGCGAGAGCGCCGGCATCGTCTTCGTCGGCCCGACACCCGAGCACCTCGACGTGTTCGGATCGAAGCACACCGCCCGGCAGGCCGCCGAGGCCGCCGGGGTGCCGCTCCTGGCGGGCACCGGGCTCCTCGACACCCTCGACGACGCGCTCGCCGCCGCCGACATCATCGAATACCCCGTCATGCTCAAGGCCACCGCGGGCGGAGGTGGCATCGGCATGCAGGCCTGCCACGACCCCACCGAGCTGACCGCCGCGTGGGACAACGTGCGCCGCGTCGCCGGCGCGAGCTTCTCCTCTTCCGGCGTGTTCCTCGAGCGCCTCGTCGTGAACGCCCGCCACGTCGAGGTGCAGGTGTTCGGCAACGGCCGGGGTGTCGTCGCCACCATCGGCGACCGCGACTGCTCCCTCCAGCGCCGCAACCAGAAGGTCATCGAAGAGACCCCGTCGCCCGACCTGCCCGACGCCGTGCGCCAGCAGATCACCGACGCCGCCCGCGCCCTGTGCGAATCGGTCGACTACCGCTCCGCCGGCACCGTCGAGTACATCTACGACCCGATCCGCCAGGAGGCCGCCTTCCTCGAGGTGAATACACGCCTGCAGGTCGAGCACCCGGTGACCGAGGCCATCTTCGGCATCGACCTCGTCGAATGGATGCTGCGCCTCGCGCAGGGCGATACCGATGTCACCGCATCTCCCCTCCATGCCGCTGGCGCCGCGGTCGAAGCGCGCCTCTACGCCGAGAACACCGACCTCGGTAACCTGCCGAGCTCCGGCACCATCACCAACCTCGTGTTCGACGACGCGGCCAGGGTCGACACCTGGCTGGAGGTCGGCACCGAGGTCAGCACGAACTACGACCCGTTGCTCGGCAAGATCATCGTGCACGCCGCCGACCGCGACGCCGCCTGGGCCGCCCTCCGCTCCGCCCTCGACGGCACCCGCGTCGACGGCATCGCCACCAACCTCGGCATGCTGCGCTGCATCGCGGCAGAGCCGGAGGTGCTCGAGGCACGGCACTCGACCAGCACGCTCGAGCGCGTCGTCGACACCACCCCGCGCATCGAGGTGGTCAAGCCCGGCATGCTCACCACCGTGCAGGACTGGCCGGGCCGGGTCGGCTACTGGCCGGTCGGCATTCCGCCGTCGGGCCCGATGGACTCGCTGTCGCTGCGCCTCGGCAACCGCGCGCTCGGCAACGCGGAGGGCGCCCCCGGGCTCGAAACCACCATGACCGGGCCGACGCTGCGGTTCCACACGGCTACCACGGTCATGGTCACGGGCGCGCCGGTCGCGGTGACGCTCGACGACCAGCCAGTGGAGCAGTGGCATCCACTCGCCGTTCCGGCCGGGGGAGTGCTCGCCATCGGCACCGCGACCACCGGCATGCGCTCGTACCTGCTAGTCGCCGGCGGACTCGACGTGCCCGACGTGCTCGGGTCGGCCAGCACCTTCGACCTCGGGGAGATCGGCGGAGCCGCCGGACGGGCGATCCGCACCGGGGACATCCTCGCGGTGCATGCCGCACCCGAGAGTGCGGCTGGGGCCCGTGCCGTGTCTGGAGCCGAGCGCCCGGTGTTCGAGTCCGCCTGGCGCCTCGCGGCCCTCGAGGGCCCGCACGCTGCACCGGACTTCTTCACGCCCGCCGACATGGAGACCTTCTACGCGACCGAGTGGGAGGTGCACTTCAACTCCGCACGCACGGGCGTGCGCCTGGTGGGGCCGCGCCCGCAGTGGGCCCGCACCGACGGGGGCGAGGCGGGGCTGCATCCATCGAACATCCACGACACGCCATACGCGGTCGGCGCCGTCGACTACACCGGCGACCTGCCCATCCTGCTCGGTCCCGACGGCCCCAGCCTCGGCGGGTTCACCTGCCCGGCGACCGTCGCGACCGGGCACCTGTGGAAGCTCGGGCAGCTGCGGCCAGGCGACACCGTGCGCTTCGTGCCTGTCGGCGCGGAGCAGGCGGTGACACTGCTCGGCGACCCGCTGGCGGCCGCCGAACCCGACCGTGCCGCGGTGGTCGACGGCGGCGTGCTGCACTCGGTGCCCGCGACCGACCGCTCGCCGTCGTTCGTGCTGCGCCGCAGCGGCGACGCGAACCTACTCGCCGAGTACGGCGAGATGGTTCTCGAGCTCGCGTCCCGCATGCGGGTGCACGCGCTCATGGAGGCCGTGCAGCAGCGCATCGACGGCGGGGAGCTCGCCGGCGTCGTAGAGCTGACGCCCGGCATCCGTTCCCTGCAACTGCACCTCGACCCGGCGGTCACCAGCGTCGCCGAGCTCGCCGCCGCGGTGCGCGACCTCGAGTCCGAGCTGCCCGCGACCGCCGACCTTCGCGTGCCAAGCCGCACCGTGCACCTGCCGCTGTCGTGGGACGACCCGTCGACCCGCGAGGCGATCCGCCGCTACATGAACGGCGTGCGCGACGACGCCCCGTGGACGCCGTGGAACATCGAGTTCATCCGCCGCATCAACGGCCTCGACAGCGTCGACGACGTGTATCGCACCGTGTTCGACGCCCAGTACCTCGTGCTCGGGCTCGGCGACGTGTACCTCGGGGCGCCGGTTGCGACCCCGCTCGACCCGCGGCACCGGCTCGTCACCACCAAGTACAACCCGGCCCGCACCTGGACGCCGCAGAACGCGGTCGGTATCGGCGGCGCCTACCTGTGCATCTACGGCATGGAGGGGCCGGGCGGCTACCAGTTCGTCGGCCGCACCGTGCAGGTCTGGTCGACGCTGCGCCAGCGCGGACCGTTCGAGAACGGCGTGCCGTGGCTGCTGCGGTTCTTCGACCGCATCACCTGGTACCCCGTCGACCCCGACGAGCTGCTCGCGATGCGCGCCGACATGGCCGCCGGCCGGTTGCCGATCCGCATCGAGGACGGCGACTTCGGCATGGCCGACTACGAGGCGTTCCTCGCCGAGAACGACGAGTCGATCGCGGCCTTCCGCGCGACGCAGGCGACCGCGTTCGCCGCGGAACGGCAGGCGTGGGAGGAGTCGGGCGAGTTCGAGCGCGCCGATGCCGAACCGCCTGCGATCGCGACATCGGCGGTCGTTGTGCCCGACGGCTGCGAGGGCGTCGAGGCGCAGTTCGCGGCGAACGTGTTCCGCATCGACGTGGCCGTTGGGGACGTGGTCGCCGAGGGGCAGACACTCGTCGCCGTCGAGGCCATGAAGATGGAGGCATCCGTCGTCGCCACCGCCAGCGGAACCGTCGTCGACGTCGTCACCACCCTCGGGGCGCAGGTCGGCCCCGGCACCGTGCTCGTGATTATCGAACTGGAGAAGGCGGCATGACCGACACTGATTCGCTCACATTCGAGGTGCCCGTGGATGCCGCGGCGCACGTCGCCAGCAGGTACGCCCGGTTCGCGGCCGTCGACCGCGCCGAAGCGTTCATCACGCTGCGGCCCGAGGCTGATGTCGCGCTCGAGCTGAACGCCGTGCTCGCGCGACGCCGTGCAGGGGAGCCGCTGCCGCTCGCCGGGCTGCTCTTCGCCGTGAAGGGCAACATCGATATCGCCGGGATCGACACCACCGCGGGGTGCCCGGCCTTCGCCTACAGTCCGGCCGCCGATGCGACCGTCGTCGCCCGCCTGCGCGCGGCCGGCGCCGTGGTGCTCGGCAGCACCAACCTCGACCAGTTCGCCACCGGACTCGTCGGCACCCGCAGCCCATACGGCGCCATGCGACACGCGACCGACCCGACCCGCATCTCGGGCGGCTCGAGCAGCGGATCGGCCGTCGCGGTCGCCACCGGGTTCGCCGACTTCGCACTCGGCACCGATACCGCGGGCTCTGGGCGTGTGCCCGCCGCATTCCACGGCCTGGTCGGGCTGAAGCCGACCAAGGGCTGGGTGCCCGCCACCGGCGTGGTGCCCGCCTGCCGCACGCAAGACGTGGTGTCGGTCATGTCGGCGTCGCTGGACATGGCGTCGCTGGTCGTGGGCATCATGGCCGGGGTCGACGCGGGGGACCCGCTGTCACGGGCTGCGCCCGCCGGGGACGCTCCCGGAGTCGGTGGCGGTTGTGGCTCCAGGCCCGCGCGCATCGGGGTTCCGCTGCCCGGGCAGCTCGGTGAGCTCGCCCCCGGCTGGGCCGCCGCGTTCGACGCGGCCGTCGAGCGGCACCGGCGGGCCGGGCACGAGATCGTCGAGGTCGACGTGCAGCCGTTCCTCGACACCGCGCGCATGCTCTACGAGGGCGCATTCGTCGCGGAGCGTTACGCGGCCGTCGGTGAGTTCATCGACGCGCATCCCGGCGAGGTCGACCCGACCGTCCAGGCGATCATCGGCGGGGCCAGGGAGATTCCCGCGCACCGTCTGTACCGCGATCTCGAGCGGCTCGAAGGATACGTACTCGTCGCGGCCGGGGTCTTCAGCGGGGTCGACGCGTTGCTGCTGCCGACGACGGTGCAGCATCCGACCCTCGCCGCCGTCGCAGCCGACCCGCTCGGCGTCAACGGAACGCTCGGCCGGTTCACCAACTTCGCGAACCTGCTCGACCTCGCCGCGCTGGCCATTCCCGCCGGAATCGTCGACGGGCTGCCATTCGGCGTGCAGCTCGTCGGGCCGGCGTTTTCCGATGGCCGGCTCGCCGACCTCGCGCGCGACGTGCTGGAGGTGTCGGCGTGAGTGCGGGAGAAGCAGGCGCTGGAGGAGTAGGCGGGGGAGAGGCAGGCGCTGGCGTGTCGGGCGGCTACGCCGACGTGCTGCTCGCGGTCGCGGGCGCGCACCTCAGCGGGCAGCCGCTCAACCCGCAGCTGACCGACCGCGGCGGTGTGCTCGTCGAGGCGACGACGCTCGCGCCCCGGTACACCTTGTACGCGCTCGACACGGTGCCGCCGAAGCCCGGGGTGGTGCGGGTCGAGACCGGCGGGAGCGCACTCGCGGTCGAGGTATGGCGAATGGAAGCTGCGTCGTTCGGTGACTTCGTGGCGCACCTTCCGCAGCCGATGGCGATAGGCCAGGTCGAACTGGCCGATGGCGCGATGGTGCGGGGATTCGTCGTGGAGCAGGTCGCGGTCCATGGCGCGACCGAGATCACCGAGTTCGGCGGGTGGCGGGACTACCTGCAGCGCGACCGGTGAGGCTGCGCAGCGTTATCGATGCGCGCTGCGGGGTGTCGCGTTCGGGGGTGCTCGCTGCGACCGCACAACGTGCGCCGCGCATCAGCGGCTGCGGATGCGTTCGATCAGGCGACGGTGCGGCGCGGCATCCGGCCAATGGATGGTGAGGGAGTGCACCCCGCGGCGGGCGCGCAGCACGGTACCCTCGAAACCCTCCGACAGGGGGCGTGACGAGATCTCCATGCGCAGTTTTGGATCGAAACGGATGCGGCGGTGCGGCCCGAGGTGCACAGCAAGGTCGACGTCGTCGTGCACGAGCAGATCGGAGCGGTGCACGTCGTCGCGCACGGCCAGCCAGTCCGAACGGCGGAATGCGCAATTGGATCCGAACAGCGGAACGTGCCCGAGTGCCGCGCTCATCGACACGAAATACGCGCCGAGGTAGAGCACCGGCCCGATGCGACGCAGGCTGCGCGGGCCGTCGTGAAAGACGGCGCCACCTGTGATGCCGGTGAGGTCGCGGTCGTCGGCGAAGGCAGACGAGATGCGGTCGGTCCAGCCGAGCGGGGCGACGCAGTCGGCGTCCAGGCGGGCGATGATGTCGCCGGTGGCATGGTCGTATCCGGTGGCGGCCGCCGCGGCGATCCCGGGGCGCGTCTCGGTGACGAGCGTCGCGTCGAAGCCGCGGGCGACGGCGGCGCTGTGGTCGGAGCTGCCGTTATCGACGACGATGATCTCGGTCGGCGGCGTCCACTGCGCGGCGAGCGAGGCGAGGCAGGCGGCGAGTTCGCGGTCGTCGTCCTTGACGGGGATGACCACCGAGATGGTCGGGTGCGCGGAGTGCGGCCGCGGGTCCGAGCGCCGTCGCGGGATGCTGCGGCGCGACGACGGTCTGGAATAGAGCACCTGACGATCGTAGGCGGTGGCGCGTGCGGTGGCCGTGCGGTGGGTTCGTGTGCGGGTCGCGGGCCCGAGCGCGGGTCAGTCGAGGTCGTCGCTGTCGTCGCGCCAGGGGGCGAGGTCCACCTCGTTGCCCTCGGGGTCGGCCAGTGTCCACCAGTCGGGGGCGAACGCGTCGTTGGCGATGCGCCCACCCGCTGCGAGCGCGGCGGCCAACCGGGCCTCGACCTGGTCGCGCGGCACGTACAGGTCGAGGTGGATGGTGTTGCGCTCGGGGCGCGCGGCGTCGATCTGCTGGATCCAGACGTTCGGTCCGACGTCGAGCGGATCGCGCAGGTCTGCGTCGTACACCGAGCCGTAGCCGAGAACGGCGTTCCAGAACGCGCGGACCGCATCGACGTCCACGGCGTCGATCGCCACCTGGAGGCTCTGCACCTGCGACGGGTCGGCGACGATGTCGAGCTCGCGCGCCGCCGCCGAGATCACGCGGGCCAGCACCGCGTCGCGCTCGCTCAGGTCGCCGACATCACGACTGACGAGGCGCACTGCGATGAGGGTCGGCCGCAGATCGACATCGGGATGGTGGTCGAGTGTGTCGGCAACCTGGGCGATGGCTCCGACGAAGGCCGCGCCGGCACTGAAGGACCCGGTGACGAACACCGCGCGGGCGCCATCGCCGACCACCCGCCAGTCCCCGGTTCCGTCGGCGTCCCTGAATTGCTTCGGCGTCATCGCATCGCTCATGGTCCAGTTCTACGCCTCGAGCGCCGGCGCGCATAGGGCTTTCATCATTCAGGAGCCAGGGACGAAGACGGGCGTGGATGCTGCGGCTCCGGCGCGCGCGATGGCGCCGTGCGCAGCATCCACCCCTATGCCTGGCCAGAGTTCCTGAATGATGAGAGCAACCGGCAATTGGTTCCTGAATGATGAAAGCCAGCCGCGACCGGTTCCTGAATGATGAGAGCCGGCAGCCACCGGTTCCTGAATGATGAAAGCGGGTACCCGCGGGGCGGGGGCGGCCGGGCTGCGGCCGGGGCCGCGTGGGGCGGCGTGCGGGCGGTGTCGGTGCCGTGTCGTAGCGTGCATCCGGGAGGTGTGCGGTGCCGGAGAACGTGCAGGCGTGGTGGGCGCGGCGGCAGCGTTCCAAGAACACCGACACCCCGTATCCAGTGGGGCGATACCGCACCGACTGGGAGCGCTACCCGGTGCTGGTGCGGCAGTTCCATCCCGACCTGAACCACGGCATCACCCTCACGCAGATCCCGCCCGCCGCCGATGTCTATCTGCACTGGCAGTGCGACGCCGGCCACCACTTCGTCGCGACGCCGGGGGAGCAGCGCCAGCGTCCCGACGGTTCCCGCCGCCGGTCGACGTGGTGCCCGGAATGCGCGGCAGGGGCGGTGCGTCGCCGGTCGACCCCGGCGCCCAGGGATGCCACGGTGCCGCGCCGCCCACAGCCGCTCGCCTGCGGGCACCCGGTCGCCATGGCCCGGCGACCGCGCGGGGGCGGTGCCCCGACCTGCCGCGTCTGTACCAACGCACGCGGCGGAACCGCCACCCTCAAGCCCGGCACCGCGTTCGTCAGCCCCAGCGCTCCGGTGCCCGCATCGCGCGCCGAAGCCGACCTGCGCGAGCGACTGCGCGCCCGGCTCGCCGTCGACCTCGCGCCCAACGCCGTGCGGGTCGCGCAGCCGTTCTTCGCGCACCTCGAGGTCTGGCCCGACTTCGTGATCGGCGAACTCGCCGTCGCGATCGAATACGACACCACCGGACGCGACGGCCTCGAGCACGTCGGCCAGCGCGAAGACATCGACAAGCGCAAAGACAGGCTGCTGCGGCAGGTCGGCTGGGAGGTCATCCGCATCCGCTGCGGCAAACTGCAGCCGATCGGACCGTGGGACATCACGGCGTCCGGCGTCTCCGGTGCGCTCGTCGACCGCGTCGTCGACCGGCTGGGTGACGTGCGCGGGCACCTGTTCGTTTCGGCGTACCTGAACTGACCGCTGGCGCGCGTCGACGAGAGAGGGGTGGATGCCGCGGCAAACGGTCCCCCGGAGTCACGCTGTGCGACGCACGTCGCGGTGAGCAGCACAGCGTGACGGCCCGGCGGCTAGGACGCCGAGCTGGGCCGTCGACGCGGGTGACGTCTCGGGCCTCCGCGATTCGGGTTCGCGGTCGATGCCAGCCCAAGGGTATGACCCGGCATCTCAAGGGGTTCGACACCCCCGTCCCAACGGATTGGTGTTGTGGTGAACTTTTCTCGTACACACCGGTCAGGAGCGCGTGGAGCCCTGGATGCTGACCAGCGGAGTCACCGTCGACAACTCCTCGAGCAACCCGATGTCGACGAGGCGCACCTCGCCGGCCACCCCCGATGCGGGCGCGAGCAGCAGCCCGGCCTTGAGCGCCCCGAACGTGACCGTCACGTCGGCGGGGAGCACCAACGGGTCGGCGACGCTGCCATCGTCGGGGTCGATGCCGCTGGGCAGGTCGACGGCGACCACGGTCGGGCCTTCGGGTGCGACGACGACGGGAAGCACTGCCGCCACCACGTCACGGGCCGTTCCGCGCAGCGCCGGCCTGGCCCCCGACCCGGTTCCGAGGATGCCGTCGACCACCAGGTCGGAGGTCGCCGCGAGCCCGCGCATGGCTTCCGCGTCGACGGGATCCCCCGGCGCCTCGATCCGGGCACCCGCAGCGAGGGCGGCGGCGAGTCCCTCCTCGTGCATGCGCCCGCCCGTCGGCACGATGACCACGCTGATGCCCTCCGCGGCCAGCGCCTCACCGGCGAAGAGCGCATCGCCCCCGTTGTTGCCTGTGCCGACGAGCAGCAGCACCTGCGGTGCGGAGCCGGCGACGGGAGCGACACTGACGACCGTCTCTGCGGCCAGGCTGTCTGGCATCGACTCGGTCTCCGCCCCGGCGCTCCGACCCGGGACCCCGGAGTCCAGCAGTCGCCCGATCTCCTCGGCCAGGCCAGCCGCCGCCCGCTGCATGAGCGGTTCGCCCGCAGCGAGGAAGGGGGCCTCGGCCTCCCGCACCTGTGCTGCTGAATATCCGTCGACCATGGTGTCCACTATGGCCCCCGCACCGCGGAGGCGGAACCCTGCCGAGCCCTCCCGCCCTCCCGCCCTGCCGCCTGACACCGGGGCCTGGTCGGTTCAGTCGCCCGCGATGCCGTTCTCGTAGATCCTCAGACTCATGCGGGTCAGGCGCAGCAGCGGCAGCTCGAGCCCGAAGCCGCGCCCGCGTTCAAACAGGTCGCCGATCACCTGCTCGGCCTCGACCGGCTTGCCATCGAGCAGGTCGCGGTACATCGACGAGGTGAATGGCGACCCCGCCGCGGTCAGGGTGCCCATCGACCGCTCCACGAAGTCGGCGCGGGGCGCGAAACCGTGCGCGGCGGCGACGCTGGCGCACTCGTCGAACAGTTCGCGCGCGACATCCGTTCCCCCCGGCACCGCCGCGACCGCACCGACGCTGCCACGCAGCAGGGTGCCGATCGCCCCGAGCGTCGCGAGGAACACCCATTTCTCCCACATGTCCTGCTCGATGCGCGGCGACAGGGCCGCGCCGAACCCCGTGAGGGGCTCACCCCCGTCGCCGGTGAACTGCGCGTCGATCGCCCGGATGCGGCCGGTATCCGCACCACCGAATTCGCCGTAGGTGACGCTCGCCGCGCCCATCAGCTGGTGGATGCCGCCGTCTGCATCGACCTGCGCCGCGACGACGCACAGTCCGCCGACGATGCGCTGCCGCCCGAACCGCTCGGCGAGCACGTCGAGGTGCCGCATGCCGTTGAGGAGGGGAAGCACGACGGTGTTCGGGCCGATGGCGGGCGCCGCGTCATCCATCGCCGCCTCGAGCCCGTAGGCCTTGACCGCCATCACCACGAGATCGAAGGGCGTATCGAGCCGGTCGGCCGTGACGGTGCCGACCGGCAGGGTCACGTCGCCGTGGGCGCTGCGTACCACCAGCCCGGTCTCGGCAAGCAGGGCCGCGCGCGCTGGGCGCACCAGAAAGGTGACGTCGCGACCGGCCTGGGCGAGCCTGGCTCCGAAGTACCCGCCGACCGCCCCGGCGCCGATGACCAGAATTCTCATGATCCCGATCGTACGGGGATGCCCGCCGCGCACTGGTGTGCGCCCGGTAGCTGCGGTCCAGCCCGCTCGCCGTGCGCTTGCGAGCACCCCTCGATTGGGGCGCGGCCGACGCATGCACTTCAATGGGACGTGGCCGTCGACAGATAAAGAGGAACCCGTGCTCGAGAACACCACCCAGGACGACGACCGCGCGAGCGACCGCCCGCAGAAGCGCGTGATTCCCGCCGACATCTCGAGGTCATGGCTGCTCGTCGCGGCGACCCGCCCCGAACAGTTCGACGCCAAGCGCGCATCGCGTGCCGACCAGATGGTGCTCGACATCGAGGACGCCGTCGACCCCAAGCTCAAGCCGCAGGCCCGCAGCGACGTCGTGGACTGGCTCACCGGAACCGGCACCGCGTGGGTGCGCATCAACGACCGCACCACGCCGTTCTGGTCCGACGACGTCGACGCCCTCAAGGGCCTGCCAGGCCTCACCGGCGTGATGCTGGCCAAGACCGAGTCGCCGGAGCAGGTGACCGAGACGTTCGACCGGCTCGGTGGAACCACCCCGGTGCTCGCGCTCATCGAATCGGCACTCGGCATCGAAGACGCGCCGTCGATCGCGCGCGCCAGGGGAGCGTTCCGGCTCGCCTTCGGATCCGGCGACTACCGCCGCGACACCGGAACCAGCGCCGACGACCTCGCCATGTCGTACCCGCGGTCACGCCTCGTGATCGCCAGCCGCATCGGCGGACTGCCCGGCCCCATCGACGGGCCGACCGTGAGCAGCAGCCACCCCGTGCTGCGCGAGCAGTCGGCGATGTCGGTTGCCCTCGGGCTCACCGGCAAGCTCTGCCTCGACGTCGAGCAGCTCTCGGTGATCAACGAGGTCATCAGCCCGACCCCGTCGGACGCGACCTGGGCGAGGGACTTTCTCGACAGCTTCGAGGCGCGCGGCCGCGTCATCCACGACGGCAGCGACCTGCCGAGGCTGGGTCGTGCACAACGCATCGACTCGCTCGCGCGGGCGTTCGGCATCCGGCCGCTGTAGCGCGCGCCCCCGGGCGGGCGACCGTCGCGAGGTGCGCGCCCCCGAGCGGGGTCTGACGACGGAGAGCACCACTGCCATAGTGTGGAGAGGAAAACCACTCACTTCTGCCCGAAAGGCACTCATGTTGGAATTCCCCCTCGCCGTCGTCGGCATCGCCGTGCTGCTCCTGGTGGTGCTCATCGTGCTCTTTGTGCTGGTGCGGGGCATCAAGGTGGCGAAACCGGATGAGGCGATCATCGTCACCTCCCGCCAGCGGGTGACCAAGGCCGGTGACATCGAGACCGAGAACGCCGGGCAGCGAGTGGTCTTCGGATCCCGGGTGTTCGTCAAGCCGATCGTCGAGGCGCACTTCAAGCTCAGCCTGCGTTCGCGCCAGCTGAACGTGCAGGCCACCGCCCAGACCCGCGACGCGATCACCATCAAGGTGAACGCGGTCGCCGTCGTCAAGGTCGGCGGCTCCGAGTCGATGGTGCGCGCCGCCGCCCAGCGGTTCCTCAACCAGCAGGACCAGATCGAGACCTCGACCGAAGAGGTGCTGAGCGGTTCGGTGCGGTCCATCGTCGGACAGCTCACCGTGACCGAGATCATCACGAACCGGTCGGCCCTCCAGGGCCAGGTGCTCGAGGCCGTGCGCGAGTCGCTCGACGTGCAGGGACTCCAGATCGATACGCTCCAGATCAAGGAGATCGACGACGACCACGGCTACATCCGCGACCTCGGTCGTGGTGAAGCCGCCCGCGTCAAGCAGGTCGCCGAGGTCGCGGAATCCGTCTCCCGCCAGGCATCCGAAGAAGCGCGCATCAGCGCGGAGCAGGCCGTCGCCGAGCAGCAGCGCAAGCTCGACCTGCGCAACGCCGAGATCCAGAAGGAGACCGACCGCGCGCGGGCCGAGGCCGCGGCATCCAAGCCCCTCGCCGACGCCATTGCGCAGCAGGAAGTCATCTCGCAGCAGGAGATCACCGCGGGAAAGCGCGTCGGACTGCGCAAGCAGGAGCTCGACGCCGACATCCGCGCCGTCGCCGACGCCGAGGCGTACTCGGTCGAGAAGGGTGCGCAGGCATCGGCATCGGCCAGCGTCGCCGCGGCGAACGCCGACCGCGACCGTCGTATCGCCGCGGCCGAGGCACTGCGCACCGAGGGCGAGGCCGAGGCCAACACCATCCGCGTGAAGGGTGCTGCCGAGGCCGAGGCGACCCGCGCCAAGGCCGACGCCCTCGACGAGCGCGCCGACGATTTGCTGCGCCAGCAGATCATCGCGCAGCTGCCCGACATCGTGCGCGCCGCGGCCGAGCCGCTCGCCGCGATCGCGAACATGACGGTCATCTCGACCGACGGCGGGGGAGCCGAGAAGGTCGGCCAGAGCGTTGCCGCGCAGCTCGCGACCTCGACCCAGATCGTCAAGGACCTCGTCGGCATCGACATCGCCGAGATCGTCACCGGACGGGCGACCGGGGACGCCGCGGGCAAGGCGATCGCGAACAGCGCACCCGCTGCCTCCGACCCGGCGATCTGACCCGCGTCACCCGGTAGTCACCGGTAGTCACCGGTAGTACGAGAACGGCGGCACCCGCGAGGGTGCCGCCGTTCTGTCGTGAGGGCGTGGGGACCCGGGCCGTGGGGTGCTGGCCGTGCGGGGGCGTGGGGCCAGGGCCGCGGGGTGCTGTCAATATTCAGGACGTCGGATGCCGCGGTGGCACGGTTCGAGCGCGAAACGGCCCTTGAGCGCAGCATCCACCCGCCTTTGCATCGCGCAGCACCCGAAGCTCCTGAATTCTGAAAGCGTTCAGCCGCCCGTTCCTGAATTCTGAAAGAGATCAGCCGCCCGTTCCTGAATTCTGAAAGAGATCAGCCGCGCGTTCCTGAATTCTGAAGGGCCCGCCGCGTCCGACCCGGCGATCCGGACCGCGTCACCCGGCAGTAGCGCGGCAACGCGAGAACGGCGGCACCCGAGGGTGCCGCCGTCCGGTCGTGCGGGCGTTGGTTCGCCCTCGGGGTTACTTCTGGTGCGCGGCCTCGCGTCGGCGTCCGATCACGAGTGCTGCGGCTCCGAGTGCCAGCACTCCGCTGCCGAGCGCGAGCAGCAGGTCGGAGGTCTCCGTACCCGTCGCGGCGAGCTCGTTGGCCGGTGCTGCACCGGGCGCGGGAGCGACCGGAACCGTCGGGGCAGGGGCGACCGGAACCGTCGGCGCGGGAGCAGCCGGCTCCACCGGGGCTGCGACACCATTGACCGCGGACGTGTCGTTCGCGAGCGATGCCGTGGCGTACGCGATGGCGTTCGACATGATGTCGAGCGCCTCCGTGTTGATGTTCGAGATGTCATCACCGGCCGTGTGGTAGTTCTGGTCGTGCTGCTCGCCCACGACACCGCCGAACAGTGCGGCCTCATCGGCGGTCTTGATGTCGTCGGCTCCGGTGAACAGGCCCGATGCAGGAATATCATTCGCGATGAATGCGTCGTAGTCGCTTCGGCCATCGAACGCGGTGTCGATCCAGGGCTGCTCGACCGAGTCGAAGTAGTCGGTGAAGACGTCCTCGGTCGCGGTCGATCCCTCGGGAACGACGACGGGAGCCTCATAGGTCGACTGGTCGGCGTCGTAGACGCTGATCACATAGTTGGGTGACGCCACCATGTCGAAGTTGAGGTAGGTCGCGATCTGATCGATCTCCTCGGGGTCGTTGGCCAGCAGGTCATCGACGTAGTGCGCCGACCCGAGGAGTCCGATCTCCTCCGCTGCCCACCAGGCGAAGCGCACCTGGTTGTTGAGCTCGCCCTGTTCCGCCAGTTGTACTGCCGTCTCGAGGATGGCGGCGGAACCGCTGCCGTTATCGTTGATGCCCGCGCCTTCCGGCACGCCGTCGAGGTGAGCGCCGAGCATGACGGTGTTGTCGTCGCGTCCGGTGGTCGTCTCGGCGATCACGTTGAACGTGGGGATGGTCTCGACCTCCTCCTCGATACGGAGGGTAGCCTCCGGCGCGTTCACGAGGTCTGCGATGATCGCGGCTCCCGCGGCCTGCGTGATCCCGATCGTGGGAACGTACGCGGGGCCGATGTCGCCGAGCGTTCCGTTCAGCTCCGCTGGCTCATTGTTGTAGATGACGGCGCCGATGGCCCCGGCGGCTCCGGCGGCGATGGACTTCTCGCCGAAGCTGCAGGTGCCGCGGCTGACGACCGCGATCTTGCCGACGGCGTCGGCCCCGGCCCACGCGGCGGCGTCGCAGCCGAGCGGGTCGGTCGGTGCCACGAGTTCGGCGGTGATCGGGGTGGGACCGGTGACTGGCGTGTTCGACATCGGGATTCCGACGATGCCGTCCTGTCCCGTGACGGTGAAGTCGAAGTCGACGTCGCGAATGACGACGTCGAACGCCTGGCGGGAGGTCGTGTACCCCGCTTCGGCGAGCACCGACTCGATGTACGCGGCGCTGGCCTCGTACCCGGGGGTGCCCACTGCGCGGTTTCCGCCATTCGCGTCGGCGATGTCCTGGAAGGCCTCGAGGTGCTGCGTGATGCCTTCGACGGTCACCGCCTCGGCGAGGGTGTCGGGATCGGCGGCGGCTGCGCTCCCCGCAACCGCCGTTCCGAGGAAGATCGTGGCGACACCGAAGGTGCCGAGGATTGTGCGCCGTTGCTTCATGTATGCAGACCAATGTTCGAGTGGTGTTTGCTCAAAGCTAAGCTGCGCGCCCCCATCGGGGGTAGTACGAAACATGACCGTAACGCGATAATATCGTGTGCGTTTGCATGAGAATGCCCCGCGACCGGGATTCATCCCCGATTGTGCGCATGCGGCGCTCAGGTTTCTCGCCCCCGGGGCGAGAAGAATGTGGCCGCACAGCACCAGCCGCAGCCCAGAACACCGCCGCAGCGCGAGGAGACATCATGGGAACCCATACATCGCTGGACGACATCCGCCGCGCCCCATCGATCCTGCACGGCATCCACCTCGCCGACGAGCTAGCCGTCGCCGCCAGTCGCGACGGCGGCACCCGCGCCGTTCGCCTGCTCGCCGATGCCGCCCGCGATGGCAGCGACACCGTGGCATCCATCGCCGCGGTCCACGCCCTGGCACAGGTCTTCGACGAGAATGCGGATGCCGCGCTCACCGACCTGCTCGAACACGACGCGGCCTACGTGCGCGAGCACGCGGCCTGGGCGTTCGGCAGTCGCCTGCCACGGTTCGACGCGATCGCCGGCCTCGCATCCATGACGGCGAAAGGCGGGTTCGCGGGCATGCTCGCCGGGCGCACGCTCGAGCGGTGGGGTCGTTCGGCTCCCGACCACGTCGCGCTCAGCCTGGAGGGCATGCTCGCCGCGGCCACCGACCCGGCCGTGCGCGAACGCCTCGTTGAGATCACCGGGCTCATCCCGGCGCGCATCGCCACCCGCGTCATCCGCCGCATCGCCCTCGACCCCGCAGAACACGACGACACGCGGGCGGCCGCGATCGCGAGCATCGGCGACAGGGAACCGGATGACGCCGCGATCGCCATCGCGACCCAGCTCGCCTCCGCATCCGGCCCGCTCGCTGCCGTCGCTCGCCTCGCCCTGCTCGACCTCACGGTGCAGCCGTCGCCGACCGCGCGCTGGACCAGCGGCCTCACGGTCGCCCAGCTCTTCCTGCACGCCGACATCGACCGGGAGCTGTCGCAGGTGGGTGCCGGGGACAACGGCGGCATCGCGACCCTGCTACTGCGGCTCGGCGACGCGCTCGTCGACGCCGGCGGCCCGCACGACCGTGTCGGCCGGGTGCTGACCATGTCGCGGGGCGACCACGAGGCCGCCCTGGAGGCACTGCCCGCGGTCGGCTCCACCGCGGCCGGCCACATCCTCTCCACCGTGCCGTTCCTCGGCGCCGCGCCGTCGATGGCCGACGCCTGGACCCGCCGCGTCGCCGCCCAGCGCGGCATCCGACGGGTGCTGCGCTACGCCGGCCGGGTCGACGCCATCCACCTGCGCATGGCCGACGTCGGCAGCCTCGCGGCGAGCGCCGTCGCCAGCGAACTCGGGATCCCCACCGTGTTCACGGTCGCCCCCGACCCGCACGCGCTGATCCGCACGCTCGACGGAGCCGGAACGCTCACGCGGGAGAACTTCGGGCCCACCGACGAGACGGAGCACTTCTGGTTCCGGGTGCGCCTCGTGCAGCGGCTCGCCGCCGACTCCGGCCACAGCGTGCTCTTTCCCCGCCCCGACCTGCGCGAGACCATGCGCGACCTGGTCGGCATCGACATCACCGCACACCCGGAACGCCACTCGGTCGTCCCGGAGGGCATCGACCTCACGGTGATCGAGAAGTCGCGCGTCGACGCCATGACCGCGGTCGTCGACCCGACCGCCACTGACGGCTCATGCTCCGCCTTCGCCAGCCTCGACACCGCCATGGGCGCACTGCCCGAGCACCGCCGGCACCTGCCGATCGCGATCACGGTCGGGCGCATGCACACCGTCAAGGGCATGGCCGCCCTGGTCGAGGCGTGGCACGGCGACCCGCAGCTGCGCGAGCGGTGCAACCTGCTCATCGTCGGCGGCGACCTCGAGAACCCGAACACGAGCGAACGCGACCAGCTCGACCGCATCGCGCTCATCGTCGACCCCGCCGACGCCGCGGCGGCCGGGCTCGTCCTCGCCGGGCACCGCGGCAACGACACGGTCGGGCGCTGGCTGGCCGCCACCCGGTACGGCCGCCCCGGCGTCGCCGCACCGCACGGCGTCTACGTGTGCGCAAGCGTGAAGGAGGAGTTCGGCATCGCCGTGCTCGAGGCGATGGCGACGGGACTCACCGTCGTCGCGCCCATCGAGGGCGGGCCCTCCGGGTACGTCGACGACGGCGTGACCGGCTACCTGGTCGACACCACCGACCGCGCGGCACTCGCCACCGGCATCGGCAGGGCGCTCGACCTCGCGGCGGGCGCGGGCGGGTTCGACGCCGCCGAGGCGGCGTCGGCGATGGTGGCACGGCGCTTCGCCATCCAGACAATGGCCGACACGCTGGCCGGCATCTACGGTGAGGTGGCCCAGTCCGCACCGTTCGCCGGGCTGCCCACGACGGCCGGTTCGCCTGCCGCGGCATCCACTTCGTCATCATGGGCGCTGAGCGACTCATGACCCTGCTGATCATCGGCCCCGACTACGCATCGCACCTCTATCCGCTGGCCACCCTCGGCGCCCCGTGGCGCGAGCGTGGGGAGCGCGTCGTGGTGGCGAGCGGTCCCGCCACCGCCGGCATCGTCGAAGAGTTCGGCTTCGAGCGTATCGACCTGCGGCTCGGCCGCGGCTCGAACCCAGGGGTGATCCGGGCCGAGGACCAGCCGAAGGGCGAAGACGACACCCTGCGCGGGTTCTTCGACGCCACCCGGCGCGGCATGGTCGAGACCCTCGCGTTCCAGGCGCAGGCCCGCCTCGGCGACCTGCTGTGGAACCCGGTCGAGATCGCCCGCGAGGTGCAGCGCATCGTCGCCGAGGTACAGCCCACCGCCGTGATCGTCGACCACCTCGCGTTCAGCGCGCGCCTCGCGCTCATTGCCGGGGGCATCCGGCACGCCGACGTGGTGCTCGGCCACCCGTCCGCGCTGCCCGTGGGCGACGAGGTGTACGGGTTTCCGCCCGCTTGGCCGGCCGCGTTCACCCCGGATGCCGCTGAACTCGCACGCCTGCGCGAACTCTGCGATGCCGTGCGCGATGACTTCACCGCCTCGTGGAACGCCGCGCTCGCGGAGCTCGACCCCGCAGCGCCGCTGAGTTCAGACGCGTTCGGCGAGTCGGGCGACATCCTGCTGCTCAACTACCCGGCGGAGCTGCATCCACCCGCCCGCACCGCCCTGCTGCCGACGCACGCGTTCCTCGGGTCGGCGGTGCGCGCGGAGGCCGTCGACGCCGACGTCGAGCGCTGGATCGCGTCGAGCGAGCTGCCGATCGTGTACGTGAGCTTCGGCAGCTTTCTCTCGGTGCGCGGTGACGTGCTCGCCCTTGTCGCCGAGGCGCTGCGGGGGGTGCAGGTCTCCGGCCTGCCGGTGCGCGTCGCGATGGCGACCGGGTCGACCGACCCCGCCGATCTCGGCGACATTCCGGATGGATGGCTCGTGCGCGCGTTCCTGCCCCAGGTGCGGCTGCTCGCGGCCGCCGACCTCGGGGTGACGCACGGCGGAAACAACAGCGTCACCGAGGCGATGACCGAGGGCGTGCCCCTGGTCGTGCTGCCGTTCTCCACCGACCAGTTCGCGGGCGCCGCGGCCCTCGACGACGCCGGGTTCGCTGAATCGTTCGACCCGAACACGGTGACCGTGCCGCAGCTGCGTGCCGCGGCCGAGAGGCTCCTGGAAATGGAGAACGGCCACCGCGCCCGACTGGACGCGATGGCCGATGCCCTGCGTGGTGGTGCGGGGGCACGGAGGGCGTTTGACGCGTTCTCCGTACCACCCGTTCCGGTGGCCTGAGCCGGCTCGAGACCTGAGCCAGCCCGAGCCCTGAGCCTGAGCCGGCTCGAGGCCTGGGCCCTAGCCGGTCGCGGCGAGCTCGCCGCCGCCCGAACCCGACCCGGACCCGGTACCCGAACCGGACCCGGTACCCGACCCGGAACCCGTACCCGGTGCGGTGACCGGGGGTGCGGGCGTCGGGGTGGGGGTCGTCGGTTCGGCGGGAACGACCGGTGCGGCATCCGTCGTGATCGAATACGTCGTGGTGGAACCCGACACCTCGTTCGCGACGGCGAGCATCGGCGCCCCGGTGGGGGAGTCCTCCGCGGTGATGAAGCGGATGCCCTCGGTACCGAGGTCGCCCGCTCCGGCCAGTCCCTGCTCTTCCGCGGAGACGGAGAAGTCGCGGTTGTTGACGTAGCTCACGAAGGTGCTGTCGGCGGGGGTGGTGATGTCGAACACCGCGATGCCCCCGATGCGCTCGAAGCCGACGAACGCGTAGCTACGGCCGTCGATCTCGCCGACGGCGACCGCTTCGGGCTCCGGGCCCTTGTCGTCGCTGCGACCCTCGAGGTTCGACTCGGTGTGGTTCGAGTTGAAGAACTCGGGGCTCGCCTCGGCGGTGAGCTGCTCGAACGCGTCGGCGGAGTCCCACACCTGGGTGCCGTCGGTGTTCCAGATGCTGAACGAGCGCGACCCGAAGGTGTACAGCTCGGTGAAGCATCCGGCGGTCTCGTCGAACCCGTCGGCGGTGGTGACGTTGAGGCGGCCCAGCGCCTCGTCGGCGAGGAAGCCGTCGAGGTCGCTCGGCAGGCCGTCGACCCCGTAGACGTCGGCGAACGCGTCGGCGCATACCGGGCCTGGGCCGTCCTCGGCCAGGTCAGCCACCCGGGAGACCTCGGAGTAGGCGTCCCAGTCGCGCGAGTCGCCCTCGTTGGCGGTCACCAGGTAGGTCTGGCCGGCGGCCTCGTACGACTCGATGGTGTCGGGCATGGGGAACCCGAGTACCGGCCAGGTGCGGATGTCGATGGCATCGTCGCGGTCCGACGCGTCGAGCGGCACCTCCATGCGGTCGACAGTCCCGAGGTCGCGGATCGCGGTGACCGTCGCGGTGGCGAGGTCGACCTCGGCGATCGCGTTGGCCTCCTGCAGCGTCACCCACGCGGTCGCGGAGTCAGGGGAGACGGTCGCGTACTCCGGCTCGAGGTTCTCCGAGACGGGGAATTCGGGAGTGCCGGTTCCGGCATCCTCGCGGCCGCCGAAGATGCGCACGCCCTCGGGCAGGGTCGCGGTTCCCTCGGCCTCGAACGCGCGGAAGTCGGCGGTAGCGACGTCGTCCTGCGTCGGCAGCGCGACCGTGGCCGGAACGTCGATCACCGAGATGGTGCCCTCGGGGTCTGCGGCGTAGTCGGTGTCGGGTTCACCCTCGTTCGCGACGACGACGCGGGTGCCGTCGGGCGAGAAGGTGACCATATCGGGCAGGGCGCCGACGCTGACCGCGCCGAGCGCCGCGCCGTCGCCGGCCGCGTCGAAGAACACGATCCAGCCGTTGTCGGTCTTCGGGTCGGATTCGACCGCGACGGCACCGAGGCCGTCGGCGCGCACGGCAACCGAGTTGGCGACGGCCGCGTCGGGAATGGTCGAGCCGTCGGCGGCGACGATGCCGGTGGTCTGCAGGTCGAACAGCTTGGTGGGGGTGGATGCGTCGGCGACCGACAGCACCTCGACGCGGGCCGCGGCGGCATTGACCACCAGCAGGCGCTGCTCGGCCGGGTAGTGCGCCACGATCTCGGCTGCGCTCTGGTCGAACACTCCGGTGTCGTAGGTGCCGAGCGGCTCGAGGGTGAGCGCGGCGTCGGCAGCGTCGAGCACGATCGGCTCCGGCACGATCTGGGCCATGGCCGAGAAGGATGTTCCCGCGACGAGGAATGCACCTCCGACGACGGCAGCAATTGCGCGCGTGGCGCGGGGTCTTGTCGACAACACTGTTGTAGTCCTTTGCTGAGGGGGTGGGATCCCGACGGTATGGAGGCGAGGTGTCCTCGAGGTTGACGCCGGGTTAACGGGGGTCAGGCCGGGGAGGGAGCGCCAGCGGCCTCGCGTGCCGCGACGGTCGGTAGGATTGTCGGATTCGCCCCGGGAGTCAGGCTCTCCGGGGCGTATGCGTTAGGTGGGCGGCGGCGTGACACGAGGGAGGCAGCGCATGCGCGTGGCATCCGGTGTGGGTCGCCTGGTCGCCGCCGTCGTCGGTATTTGCGCGCTCGCCGCACACCTCGTCTACAGCCTCGGCTCGGGCGGTTCGGCGCTGCCCAACTTCTTCAGCTACTTCACCATGCAGAGCGCCATCCTCGCCGTGCTGCTCTGGGCCATCGGCGGGGTGCTCGCCCTCCGCCGCGCCACCGACCCCGAGTGGCTCGCGTCGTGCCGCCTGCTGGTGACCACGTACCAGGTGGTCTCCGGCATCGTCTACACGATCATCGTGCTCGAATCCGTCTCCCGGGGGCTGTCGATCCAGGTTCCCCCCTCGAGCCAGGTGCTGCATTACTGGATGCCGGCATTTGCGCTCCTCGACTGGCTGGGGTCACCGGGGCGAGGCCACATCCGCTGGCGGAGCCTGCGCACGGTGCTGGTGTTCCCGCTGGTCTGGGGCGGGTACACGCTGGTTCGCGGGTCGATGGTCGGCTGGTACCCGTACTTCTTCCTCGACCCGTTCCAGGTCAGCTGGCCGTGGGAGTTCACCGGCTACTGCGCCATCGTGCTCGCGTTCATCGTCGGCGTCGGCGCTCTGCTCGTGGCGGCCAGCCGCGTGCTGCCCCGGTACGCGGAAGACGGCGACGGGCGGCCGGGCGGGCGCGGGCGCAGCGATAGCGGCGTTGGCGAACGACCACCACGGCGCGGGACCGCACCCCAGCGAACGGCAGCGCTAGCGGGGGTCGACGGCGACGAACGGCTCGAGGCTGAGCCGGGCGCGCAGCACGACTTCGTCGTCGCTGAGGTCGGCGAGGGCGATGGCGCGCTCGCCACCCACGAGCCCCACCACGATCGGTGACCCGGTCGCCGGCTGGAGGTTGATCCACCGGGTGATGTCGAGGTCGCCGCCGAGCACGCTCCAGTGCACGGCGTCGGTGTTCCAGAACGCGTCGTCGAACCGCATCCAGATCGCGTCGACGGTGCCCATCTCGAGAGCCACGATCGCGAGGGTCTTCTCCAGCGGCAGCGCGGGGTCGAACGTGATGTCGCGGGCCTTGAGCACCCCGAGCGGCACGGTCACGATGGCGCGATCCACGGTCAGTGATTCCCCCGTGGCGAAGCGCAGGTTCACGCCCTGCTCGGAATGCGCGATCTCTGACACCGCGTTCGTCGGCCACACGTCGACGCCGTCGAGCTCGCTCTCGATGACCCGCTGGTAGCCGCCGGCGACGATGCGGTCGCCACCGCGGCCGCCCTCCTCGCCGAGCCCGAAGAAGGCCGAGATGTCGCCGGCGTCGGCACCGTAGTCCACGCCGACGGTGTCGCGCAGGTACCCGTCGACCCGGTCGCCGAGCGTCACGTCGGCCGCGTCGACTGGTGACGAGCCACCCGCGGTGACCGCCAGTTGCGGGTATGCCTCGAAGACGGCATGGGCGATGGATGCATCGCGCGGCCGATCGGACCACTGCGCGACCGCCGCCCGCACGGCCTCCTCGCCCTCGTCAGACAGTGGCACCTCCGCGCCGGTCGGGGTGCGCGCGGTCATCTCGCCCACGGTCGACAGCGTCAGGATGTCGAGGGCCTCGAACTGCTGCGCGAGAGCCGGGTCGGTCACGCTGTCGAAGCTCGCGGCGCCGAGTTCGACGGGGATCTTCCAGTCCGGGTCGTCGCGGGTGTCGATGCGGCCGCCCACGCGCTCGCGGGCCTCGAGCACCGTCACCTCGAAGCCCGCGTCGACGAGCATGCGTGCGGCTGCGGCACCCGCCATGCCGGCACCGATGATTGCGACGCGGTCGCCCTCGGCCGCGGCATCCATCAGCTCGGTCGCCGCCCGGATTCCGCTCGTCCTCGCGCCGGACACCGTGCCGGGCGACAGCGACGACGTGGCCTCGCCGGCGAAGAACAGTCGCCCGTCGACGGGCTGGGCCAGGATGTCGCGATGCTCGGGGCGCGCGCCCACCCCGAGGAAGCTGAACGCGCCGAGTGCGTACGGGTCGCTCGACCACGCCGAGCGGGAGACCCCGGCCGGGGCCGGAACGGTCTCGGACTCCGGGATGTCGGTGGGCTCGGGGGTGGGGGAGTCGCTGGGTGTCGGTTGCGGCGTCGGCGTGGTCGGCGTGCAGGCGGCCAGCGCGGCGAGGGTGGCGGCCGAGACCCCGGTGGCGAGGAAGGTTCGACGGAGCACGCGCCCTGCCTTCCCAGCCCCCGTGGTCGGCGGTGGCCATATCCCTGTCGATTCTCCCCTACCGGGGGCACGCGCTGCGATCCGGGGCGGGCTGCGGCGCGTCGGGTGACCGTAGAATTGCGCGGTGCGCACAGTCCAGGCAGTTCCCCACTGATGGCGCGCACGGGGGTGGGGGCACCCGGCGGCATGTGGAAGGGCGTCGGCAACACCGCGATCATCAAGGTGTTCGTGATGGGACTGTCCGGCCTCCTCGGGATCATCACCAGCCGCATGATCCTGCAGAACTTCGGCGTCGAGGCCTACGCGCAGTACGGCCTGCTGGCGAGCCTCCCCGCGCTGCTGCCGTTCGCCGACCTGGGTATCGCGGCGGTGGTTCTGAATGCGATTGCCGGGTCGGACGATCCCCGTCGCGATGAGAACGTGCGTCGCACAATCACGACGGCCTTTCGCATCCTGCTGGTATCGGGACCGGTGATCGTGCTGGTGGCCGTCGTGATCTCGCTGCTCGGGCTGTGGCCGACCCTGCTCGGTAACGGCCTGATTGCGGGCGGCGAGACCACGGCGCTGGTCTGCGCGGTGATCTTCGGCCTCGCCCTGCCGTTGACGGTCGGGCAACGCATTCTCGTGGGGTCGAGCCGCACGGTGACGCAGATCGCCACGCAGACCATCGTCGCACCGTTCATCCTGATCAGCGTCAGCCTTCTCGTCGCCTTCGGGGTTCCCGCGGGCGGCTACCTCGCCGTGCTGTCCTATGTCGCTGCGGCGCTCGTGTCAGTGCTGTGCCTGACCATCGCATCCCGCATCATCCGCCCCCAGGTCGGGCTTGCCGTGCGGGACATTCCACGGCTGCGCTCGGTCAGGGGTGTGCCCGTCATTGCGCTCGCCGGCCCGATGCTGGCGCAGATGCTCATCCTGCCGCTCGCGTTGCAGACCGACAGGCTGCTGCTCAGCCACCTCACGACAGGTGATGAGCTCGCCCAGTACAACCTCGCCTTCCAGCTGTTCGGCATCGCCCTGCAGACCATCACCGCCGCCGGGGTCGCGCTGTGGCCGATCTACGCGCGAGCGAGGGCGCAGGCCGAAGTTAAGTCTCCCGTGGGGCCGGCTCTCGTGTTCCTCGCGGCGGGCCTCGCGCTGGGGGGCACCATGGCGCTGCTCTCTCCATGGCTCGTGCAGTTCGTGTCCGACGGAAAGCTCCGCCTCGACCTCGCCCTGGTTCTCGGTTTCGTCGCCTATGTCGGCGTGCAGGCGGCGAAGTACCCGCTGGGCATGTACATGACGGATGCCCGCGGCCTCAAGTTCCAGGTGCTGCCGATCCTTCTCATGCTGCCCGTGAACATCACTCTGTCGTGGTCGCTCATCGGCACGCTCGGTGCGGCCGGCCCCGTCATCGCAGCGACCATCTCCACGTTCCTCTTCCAGGTGCTGCCGTGCTACTGGTACGTACGCCGCGACCTCCGTGTTCGCCGCGCCCGCCTATGACGCACGATTGTTCCTCGAGGTCGCACCGCACCGGGCGCCGAGCGGCGCAGTCTCCTAGGGTGGCATTCTCTAGGGTGTAGCAGCGCGGCAGTCCAGCAGCGCGATGGCGCATGAGAACGGGGAACGGGGTGTTCGAGCGATGACGACGTCAGACCGACTCGACGCGCTGCGCCGCGACACCCGCGACACCCGCCGCGCTCTCCGCGGCCGCCCGGATGCTGCCCAGACCGCACCCACCCAGACCTCACCCACCCGGGGCCGCACCACCTCCGACCCGCGCCGCACCGTGCTGCTCGTCGCGGTGGGCATCGCCCTGCTGCTCGTCGGCATGCGCATCGAGATCGCCCTCGGCCTCAAGGTCGGCACCGTCGCGGCCATGGCTGCGGCGCCGGCCTGGCTCCCCGTGCTCGCGCGGTTCAGGGGCGCGCGCATCTTCATGGCCGCGGGGCTGCTCGCGATGCTCTCCGGGGTGTGGCTCACCGAGCTGTCGTCGGTCGACCACACCGTCACCACGAGCCTGCTCATCGGCAACATCTTCCTCATCGTCGAGCTGCTCTCCGGGGTCGGCCTGATCCTGTGGGCGCGGCAGCTGATGTCCGACGCGCGCATCGCCATCTGGTTCGGCGTCGGCCTGCTCCTCGGGGTCAACGCCGACGCTGCCCTCTACGCCGAGAGCCCGTGGAAGTTCGGGTTCTCCACCGGGGCCACCGTCGTACTGCTGGGCATCGCGCAGGCGAGGGGCAGCCGCTGGCTCGAGATCGCCGCCCTGGTCGTGCTGATCGCGGCATCCGCCGTCTCCGACGCCCGCTCCTCGTTCGCGATCCTGGTGCTCGCCCTCGTGCTCACCGTCTGGCAACTGCGCCCGTCTCGCCCGTCGCGCCGCGTCTCGGCGATCTGGTTCGTGCTCTCGGCGGCGGTGGTCGTGATCATCGTCTACAACGTCGGGCAGGCGTTGATCCTCGACGGATACCTGGGGGATGCCGCCCGCGAGCGTTCCGTCGAGCAGATCGACGCCTCGGGGTCGCTCATCCTCGGGGGGAGGCCCGAACTTGCGGCGACCGTGGCCCTGATGCTCTACCAGCCGTGGGGCTTCGGGGCAGGGATCGTGCCCACGCTCAGCGACATCACCGCGGCGAAGACCGGCATGGCCGCGATCGGGTATGCCCCCAACAACGGCTACGTCGAGGGCTACATGTTCGGCTACCGGTTCGAGCTGCACTCGGTCATCGGTGACCTGTGGGCCAACTTCGGCATTCCGGGCCTGGCCTTCGCGGCCGTGATGCTCGTGCTCATCGGCGTGACCCTGGCCCGTGGCATCCCCTCGAGCGTGATCAGCGCGCTGGTGCTCTACCTCGCCGTGCGGGGCGGGTGGAACCTGCTGTTCGGCCCGCTGTACGGGTCGGTGCCGCTACTCATCCTGCTATTCGGCCTGCTGCTGGTGCGCCGGGGCGAGACGGTGGGCGAACTGCCGTACGGCAGGCGGAGGGTCAGACCTCCTCGGCGATGATCCGCTCGGCCTGCGCCATCGTCGCGGGATGCGAGAGCAGGTCGAGGGCACGGCGCAGCGCGGTGCTCGAAGTGTGGACGGTGTACGGAAAGTAGACGACCTCGACGCCGACGGCCGCGAACTGTTCCTCGAGTCGCCGACCCTTCTCGGTGCCGCGCCAGTCGTCACCCTTGAAGAACACGTCGAAGCGCACCTCGCGCCAAGTGTCCATCTTGTCGGGCAGCGTCTCGGCAATGGCCTCGTCGACGAAGCCGATGTGGCTCACGATCTCGAGGCGCTCGGCGAGCGGCACGACCGGGGTGATGCCCTTGTTGAGGACGAGCATCTCGTCGGAGACCACGCCGGCGATCAGGTAGTCGCACTGGCTCTTGGCATGCCGGAGGATGTTCAGGTGGCCGACATGGAACAGGTCGAATGCTCCTGCGGCGTAACCGACGCGACGCGTCATAGTTCTACCTTTCGCTCGGGTGCCCCAACCCGTCGTCGCCGTAACGGCGCGAGGCTCTCAGGATATAGTCCGGCGCTGCCGACCGTCGCCACCGGGGCGCGCGGCGGCGATATCGCGCGGCGGCGATCAGCCGATGGCGGCCATCGCGGCGGCGAGGCGGTCGATCGCCTGCTCGACCGAGACGAGGGTCGCGCGGTGCTGCCGGGCACCGAGCAGGTGTCCGTCGACGATGTCGATGGACGGCGTCGCCGGGCCGGCCACGAACCGGCGCCACAGGCCGGCCGGGGCTTCGCTCGCGCGGGGGAGCAGCCCGCGTGCCCCGTCGAGCGACTGCACCCAGGCGAGGTGCCGGTCGGCGCCCGGGCGGGGCGCGGGCTCGGCTCCCGCGCCC